>NZ_JBBEXD010000003.1:0-628519 GCF_037782385.1 Ascidiimonas meishanensis | reverse complement strand
AAATCTGAGGCTTTTTTGATTTAATAAGGTCACTGGTTCCCCCGATGCGTCGGGGCAGTTCCCGCTACTAAGGAAAAGTCAAAGCATTATTGTTTTGACTTTTTTTATTTTACAGAAAAATGAACTGGACGAGAAGTTTATCCTGAGTGTAATCGAAGGGAGTCCAGTTCCCGCTACTAGAAAGCTTCAGAGAAATTTGAGGCTTTTTTATTACCAATACTTCCTGGTTTTCTGCATGAAAAATAATTGATCGTCGGGCTCATAAAAATCAAATTAAATTTGTTTTATCTATAGAATACGGGGCAGTTCCCGCTACAAAGAAAACCCTTGTACTTACATGTGGTTTCGGTTTTAAGACCATCGTTTATGCAAACTGAAAACCTTAGAAAATGCACCCAACTTCGTGCTGAAATTTAATTTATTTAAACTATTCTGACCTCCTTCTATACTCAAAAATATCTATCATCTTAGAGATTTAGCCATTTTTTAAATTCAGCAGCTTTATTTTTGCTAATTATAATATCAACTTCCGACTTTGGATTAATTAATATTTTTAGTTGACTATTACCATATCGTACAATTTTATCGATTGCAGATATGGTAATAATAAATTGTCTGTTTGCTCTAAAAAAATAAGTGTCATCTAAATTCGTAAATAACTCATCTAAACTTGAGTTTGAGACAGAGCGTTTGCCATCATGGCACATCACATAGGTGATTCCAGTATCGGTATAAATAAAAGCAATGTCTTGTGTAGGTATCGTTAAGAGTTCATTTCTCACGTAGGTTAGAATTCTCTTTTTTGCAGCGTTATCGGTATCATCATCGTTTATAGGGCTATCAATCACTTTTTGTTGATAGGTGTCTACGGCTCTATTTAACTTAGACAGGTTAATTAGCTCATCAGAAAGCTGTTCATTTTTTATTTCAAGTTTCTGTTCATACTTACTCCCAATTAATCTCATTATGAGCACTGAAAACAGAATAAACAATAGTCCCATGACTAATAAAATATTCTGAAAATTATTCCTAATGGCTTTAATTTGTTGTGATACTTTATAGGTATTAGCATGAGCTGCTACAATCCAATCTGAATTTTTAATGGGATAGAGGTTTACTACTTCAGACTTTGCGTTAGCGTTACCAGAATCAGGCGGTGTTTCAATAGCTTCAGTTTTTTGAAGCAGATCATACAAATCCTCAGATGTTAAATCATCAGAAACAGAGGATACAAAAGATGCTCCAGGGCTTATTTTTTGCCCTATCAGTTTTACATCAGGATGACATATAATTACACCAGACCAATCAAAAACACTCACAAAACCAGCTTCTAAATTAGAGTTTTCAATACTTTCCTGTATACCCAAAATAGTATTCTCTTTAGAAATTCCGTTCTCCAGTTGATGTCCAATTAACATAGCTACTTGTTTTGCTTCCCGTTTGCTAAATTCTAATTGAGTTTCAAGTACTTTATCAACTGCCGCATTTACAAAATACCTAATAGCAACACTCGATATCATTAAGAAAAATAGCGAGAGTGATAAAAAGGTTAGGAGATAAAGTTTGTCTTTACGCATGCTTTTTATAAAAATTATTTGCAATATATAAAATTTGAAAGCTAAAGCTATTACAAAACGTACTATCATGTTTTTTACAAAAAAGATGAGTACAGATTTTAATCTTTAAATAGGATATCATTCCTATTTAAAGAAAATCGTTAGATCATTCAAGCAGTTTTTTTCATTTTCAAACCCATTTTTTCGTCTTGAGGAAGTTTCTTTTTCACAGGGTGCCATTAGAACGTAGTATTGCAGAGTAGCATGCTGGAAACATACAAGCATTTGAACTGATAGCACAACCTTTGGCAGACTACTACAATTTTTTTTCAAAAGTCAATAAGCCCTCATTATTCATAAAAATCATCAAAATGAAAACAACTAAGCTCATTATTTTAATTCTATTAACCTTATGTATGTACAACTGTAGCTATGATAGCGAAAACGACTTAACTGAAATCACTGAAGAATCAGATGATGACAATCCCAATGTCTTAGTGAATTATACCAATGACATTCGCCCGATAATGCAAAGCAGTTGTGTTAGTTGCCACGCCAATCCGCCAGTGAATGGGGCACCTTTTGCCTTAGATGATTTTAGTAAGGTAAGTCAAAGAGCTAATGGTATCTTAAATGCTATGAGCAGACAAAGTGGAACACCAAGTGCTATGCCACCTTCTGGCAGATTGCCGCAAACCACAATAGACTTAATTGAACAATGGATAGCTAACGGAAAACCAGAAAATTAAGATACAAACGATACTCTTCTTGTTACTACTAAAACGAAAATTTAATTAATTAAAACAACATCTATGAAAACAATCAAACCAATAGTACTGTTGATGATAGCTATTTGCGCTATAAATACGTCTATACAAGCGCAAAAGTATATAGACAAAAAAGGCAAGATAACTTTTGAAGCTTCTGAAAAAACTTTTGAACCCGTAAAGGCTACCAACGAATCTGTTACGGTACTATTTAATGCAGAAACAAACGAGGTGGCATCTTTGGCACTTATGAAAAGTTTTAGGTTCAAAAACTCTCTAATGGAAGAGCATTTTAATGAAAATTATATTGAATCAGAAAGCTATCCAAAAGCAACTTTCAAAGGGAGATTATTAGGTTTTAATATTTTGGATGTATCTGAAAATAGTACGAGTACGACTATTGATGGAAAAATACAAATACGAGGAAAAGAAAAGGAAATCCGTACGACACTTGCTATTAAAAAATCTGGCAATTCAATAATCATGCAAGGGGCATTCAAGGTAGCTCCTGCTGATTTTGACATTGAAATTCCAAAAATCGTAAGAAACAAAATTGCAAAAGATATCATAGTGTCCTTAGATTTTAAACTCATTCAAAAATGATGAAAAAGAAAATAATAATTTCGGTGCTGTTTCTTATCACTATAACGGTTGGTGGTTTAGGATATAATTATGTCTTTAACGCTAAGCACCGAGACATCGCTAACGAAAAAACTGCAGTTAACCTATCTGCAGAAACATTTTACATACATTTTAAAGAGAATGAAACCTTAGCTACCACTAATTATTTAGACAAGGTAATTGAGTTAAAAGGTAAAATAACCTCCGTTGAAGACACAGATATTGTCTTAAACTACCGCATACAGGTAGGTTTTAGCGCTCCCGAAAATATAAAATTACAAAAAGGAGAGACCCTAACAATAAAAGGACGTTGTGTAGGCTATGATGAGCTTCTCGAAATGGTGAAAATTGATCAAGCAACCATACTAAAATAACCACAAATGAAATATTTATACATACTACTTTTATTTATACCTACACTCATATTTTCACAAGACGATTTATTGTCTGAAATAGATACTGAACCTCAAGAAGACTATAAAGGTGCCGCGTTTAAAGGACTGAAAATAGTGAATTTTGAATCCACAAAAATGGTATCCAAGAAAGAGCTTTATTTTGTGGTATCACATAGATTCGGATCTTTAGAAACTGGGCTTAAAGATTTCTTTGGTCTGGATCAAGCTGTGACTAGACTAAACCTTATTTACGGTCTTACTGATGCTATCAATATTGGTATCTCAAGGAGCTCATTTAGAAAAATTTATGAATCCTCCTTAAAAATAAGGCTAGTTCGTGAAAAAAAGGGGGGAGCTCCATTTACCGTTGTAAGCTCCAGTAATCTATTAATTAACACCTCTTTGGATAAAGCCATATTACCAGGCTTAGAATTTAAAAACAGATTGGGATATACTACCCAATTATTAATTTCAAAAAAGTTCAATCAAAATTTTTCATTGCAATTAATGCCTACATTTTTTCATGATAACTATGTAGATATTGATGCACAAGATAATTCTCAATATGTAATTGGTTTTGGTGGGAGACAAAAACTAACGAAACGCTGGTCCATTAATTTTGATTACGGATTGCACTTAAACAGAGCAGCTACGTCACCATTTAAGAATCCACTATCAATAGGATTTGATTTAGAGACCGGAGGCCACGTATTTCAGCTTCACTTTACGAATGCGCAGCCTATGAATACCAATGGATTTTTAGGGCAAGGAACAGGCGATTGGGGGAAAGGTGATATTTTCTTTGGATTTAATTTGTCCAGAGTATTTTAATCTTAAAATAAAAAACTATGACATCAACAGCGAGAATAGAAGTAGGACAACGCTTTTGCGATAATTGTTCCATAAGTATTAAAAAGAAACTACAGGTGATTGAAGATATTAAAAATGTGCAATTATACCCAAAAGAGTCGCTCATCACCTTCAATTTCATTAAAGCAAATAAACTTTCTATTGCTTTAAATGTATTATCTGAGATTGGATACCCTGAAAAAGGCGAACGTATCAACATCCCACAGTTTTTAAAATCTGCTTGTAGATGCTAAAAGGTGTTATAACTAATAGTCTGCAATATTTTGATAAAAAACAATCCCTTTTAAAGCTAAATTTTCGGCTTCAGCAAGATTTATACGGTAGATGGCGTTAAGTAATTCGTCATTTGTACCATAAACTATTTAAAACAAATAATAATGAAAAAATTAACAACAAAGATTTTCTTTTTTTTAACACTTGGTCTATTTATAATGGGCTGTAGTAGTGACGATGACGGATCTAGCAATCCAGATACTCAGCCTGACACCCAAAATTCTGTAAGACTGCGTTCTGATGCTACCTTTGGAAATGTACTTACTAATGCGGAAGGATTTACACTTTATTTTTTTGCTCCCGATGCAAAGGGCGATGCTAATTGTCTTGCTAATTGTGCTGATGCTTGGCCTGCTTTTTTTACTGATAATTTAACCTTAGATGATGGTTTGAGTACCTCAGATTTTGGTACTATTACCCGAGGCGATGGTCTAAGCCAGACTACTTACAAAGGTTGGCCACTGTATACGTTTGCAAATGACACACAATCAGGGCAAATTAATGGTGATGGCAATAGTGGTGTTTGGTTTGTTGGTAAGCCAGATTATTCAGTAATGTTGGTGCGTTCTCAATTAATAGGTAGAGATGTTGATGGTAATGAGACCAACTTAAATAGTGCTTTTGAACTAGGTGATGAAGACACCTTCTATATTACTGATGATCGTGGAAATACGCTTTACCATTTTTCAAATGATGAAAATGGTGGAAACAATTTTACGGCAGATGATTTTTCTAATAATAGCGTATGGCCTATATTTCATACAAACATACAAAACGTACCAAGTGCACTAAACATTGATGAATTTGGTGAAATAGATGTCTTTGGAGCACCACAACTTACCTATAAAGGCTGGCCACTATATAATTTTGGAGGTGATGACAGTAGAGGTGATAATTTTGGAGTAGGCTTCCCACAGGCGGGTATTTGGCCCATTTTAAATCTTGATACAGAATTAGCCCCTGAACCTACAAATAGCACAGATCAAGTATTTGAGGTTGGTAATGTGGGAGCATCTGCCTATGTATTTGGGTTTACCGATGTGCAAAACCCGGAATTAGAATTAACTAGAGGTAACACGTATGAGTTTATTATTAATAGCCCAGGCCATCCATTCCTTATAAAATCAGTGAATAGTACAGGTACAGATAATACATTTAATGACGGTATTACCAATAACGGAACAGCAGATGGAACCATTATTTTTACAGTACCAAGTGATGCACCAAATATTTTATTTTACAATTGCGAATTCCATGCTTCAATGAATGGTAGAATAAGAATTGTTGATCAAGATGCTACTAGCGCTTTTCAAGTAAGCAATAATGGAGCAACATCTTATACATTTAGTGGCAACGGATTTAGCGATGTTGCCAATACAAATTTCACTTTTAGGAGGGGGCAAACCTATACCTTTAGTGTGTCTACACCAGGCCATCCTTTTATTATTAAATCGGTACAAGGTACAGGAACAACAAATGCTTTTGATAACGGTGTCACTAACAATGGAATATCTGAAGGTACGATAACATTTACCGTGCCTGAAAATGCTCCAAATACATTATTTTATAATTGCGAGTTTCATAACTCAATGACGGGTACTATAACAATAATTGACTAAAACTTGGGGGAGTTTTAATTCTAGTTGATAATTCCCTAAGAAGGTCAAACATCTTGGGGATTATTTTTTGTGTAAATCATCAAACAAAAGAAAAGAGTAATTAACTTTGTTAACCATGCCAAACATGTTAAAAATACGAGAACAAACTATTAGGATAGGGTTACTGATAATTGCGCTTGTGCTTTTACTATTACTAAATAGTTGCGCAGATAATTCTGGTAAACTCGTAATTGAAGCACAACCCTCAAAGAATTTTGAAGTGGATGAGCTTATTGAAACACTCCACTTAAATACTTCTAATTATAGAGATAAGGTGGTGGTTGTAAGAGGAGTTATTTCAGATATCAATACATTAAATAACCGGAATACTATTATTCTAAGGGGTGAAGAACAAAGCAAGACCTTACTAATATGTGATATGCAAAAAGGTCAAGATTCGCTTATTCATAGTCTAAAATTAGGTGATACAACTACAATAAAAGGAATTTTAAAGGGCTCCTTAAAGGATGTCATTATTTTACATTGCGTCATCTCTAATCATATTAACTAATGAATAAATTTCTTTTAGCGCTATTATTTATTAGCAATATTTTTATTATTGATAAGGGAGATAAAATCATTACCAGACAGGGACAGGTTTCGTTTTTCTCCTATACATCAGTAGAGAATATTAAAGCTCAGAACAATCAGGTTCTTAGTATCATAGATCTTGAAAAAGGTGATATTGCTATTAGCATTCTCATGAATACCTTTGTTTTTGAAAAAGCGTTAATGAAAGAACATTTCAATGAAAGTTATATAGAATCTGATGTATATCCTAAAGCAACTTTTGAAGGGAGAATAGTAGAATTTGATTCAAGTATTGAGGGCACACAAACAAGAATTGTAAAAGGTATTTTTACCATGCATGGTGTTTCAAAAGAACTTGAAATAAAAACGAAAATTGAAAAAATTAATGATAAATATAGGCTATCAGGCACTTTTGAAACCTTGGTTAGTGACTATAACATAAATATCCCACCATTACTGGCAGGAAATATTGCAAAGCGCATTGAGGTAAATTTTAAATTCGAATATCAGTCATATGAAGATTAAAAATATAATACTCATCTGTATATTTTTGATAGGGTACATTAACCTTTGTAAGTCACAAAATCTTTTAGGGATTCTGGAAAATGAACAGAAAGATACTTTAGGATATATTACACCTAGTTTTAAAATGACCAGAATAGCATTAGGACATTCAACAGAGGTAAGAAGCAAACAAATATTAGAAATATTTATTACGAATAGGTTTTGGAACCTGCCAACACCGCGTTCTCAAAGTTTTGTAGCAGACAAAATGAGTTCTAGGTTTGCCCTAGAATACGGTGTGTCTGATAAGCTGTCTTTTGGTATTGGGGCGACAACATTTGATGGCCTTTTTGATGGGTTTCTTAAGTATAAATTAATTACACAAAGAAAAGGAGCCAAAGCGACACCTTTTAGCATAACGCTATTTCAAGGATCTAGTTATAATAGTTCTGGAATAACTAGTTCTATTAATAGAGATAATTTTGCAAACCGATTTTCTTTTACATCTCAAGTATTGATTTCAAGAAAAATCAGCTCAGATTTTTCATTTCAAATATCCCCAACATTTATACATAAAGGGCTCCGTTTTTCAGATGAAGATGATGCGAACTTTTTTGCAATGGGTTTTGGTGCTCGTTATAAAATAGGCCCTCATCTCTCCATAGTATCAGAATACTATCATACCTTAAATCCTATTCAATCAATTGAAACATATGATCCTTTTGCACTAGGAGTAAATTGGGAACTTGGAGATATTTTATTACAATTTATGCTTACTAATGCCAGAAATATGGTTGAAGATACTTTTATTACTCAAACACCAAATAATTTTAATTTTAAGAACCCTAATCTTAATTTTGGTTTTAATGTAACCTATGTCATTCATTTTAATAATAAACTAAAGAATTAATTGCAGTTCCCGCTACTAAGAAAGCTTCAAGGTAACTTGAGGCTTTTTTTAATTTCTTAGGTACAACATTTTGGCTTTTTCTAAGGGTAAAATTTGGTATGTAAATTTAGATCTACCAGAAGCATTCGTTTTCATTATAATAATTGGAACTTGGTTCATTAAACTATTAAGCGGTTTGCTTCGCAGCGTTTTTTAAAACATTATGTATCTATAATTAACTCACGTATTCTATGGACAAGACTACACAAAACTTTGGAAACAATGTATAGCTCAATCGTTATATTCTAGACGGCATAAATTGAAAAGATTCTTAATCTTTTCAATTTTGAGTGAGTTGGCACGATGACAAGAATGTTTATAAACTTCTAAAATATACACGCTCATTTTCCAGCCACATCATCTCGCAGCTATAATAATTCCTCCACTGGAGCAATCGTTATATCTCGTGTTTTAGCCAAAGTTTTATGAGACCGTTTTGCCATCGCTTCATCCGTGTAAAAACACAGAGTCTATTTTACATAATATTAAACAGCTAATGGAAATTCTAATTGAACTCTTTTACCTTCCATTATTGCATTAAAACAACTTCCAAGGATTAAACCTATAAAAACTTTGATAGGCTCATCTGATAATTTCTTATTATCAATCTTTCCTTCTTCATTTTTTAATTCACCTTCAATAAAATTCAGCAAAGTTGTTTGACTAATATTCTCTTTTTCTAAAATATTCTTAAAACTACTTGAAAACTCCCCTATTCTATCAATTAAATCAATTGGATTATTTCTTTCTCGATCCTTATTTGTCCAATTCTGTTGAAGTCCGATGATGTCTATAGCTTTGCAAAACATAATAAATTCTTGAATTAAAGTATTTAAAGAGTTATCATTTAATTCATTAATAATGGTTGAGCCACGTTCAAATAAAGATAAGCCTAACTCTTTCTTTTTAATATTCTTTGAATTACCATAGAAAAAATTCATTCTCCAAGATGAACTTTTATCTCTTTTATCGTGATAATTTCTTAATTCAAATCTAACACCACTACCAAACCTAAGTCCAGGTATAGCTAACCAAAATGATCTACTCCAAGAGTATTTTGCTCCACGATTATCGGGAGTATGAATTATTGGTAGTTCGTCTGGAATAACAATTGGATTATTAGCTTGGTTAGGTAAAATTAAATTTTCAACATCAGTTTCTAACATACTTTGAGCTATATAAAAGGTCAAAACCGGAGGAACTGCATTTCCAATCATTTTTAATTTTCCTCCATAACTGTTACTATAATATTGATAATTTATAGGGAATGATTGTAAACAACCTCTTTCCCTTACAGTTAACCTTCTTAAATCACCTTCTTCATCTTCTATAATAATACTTTCTCTAGACACTCTGGTACATAAAGCAGTAATTGTTCTTGAAGGCTTTTCCCATCTATCAGGAAAGCTCATTTTATTGTAAACTGTATGATATGATTTGGCATCGCCATTAATTCTAGCTTCTTCAGCACTTAAAGGGATTTCTTTGATGTGATCAGTTAATTCCTCTCTATTTAGAACAGTTCCATATATTGGATCAGTAATTGTGTCTCCATTTAATGCCTCTAAAATATCACCCATAGTTAAAATTGGAGTGAAATTTTTATAAGATTCTAGTAAATCAAAAGGTAGATTACCTGCAATCATCCTTTTTCTTTTTTGGGGAACTCCAAAATCAGAAGAATCATAAACTCTGATTCCATCGTTAGCAAAAAGATGAGTAAACCTATATAAAGAACCATCTTCTTGAATTTCCCTTTTCAAAATATTTGCTACTCTAGGTACATTCTCCATTGCCCAATATCTAGGATTTAAATATTCAACCACTTCAAGGAATTTATGAATATCAATTAACCCATCTGCTATATCGCCATTTCCTCCTCTATTCGCATATGAAAATTGAGTACAAGGAGGGCTGCCAATGACAAATTCAATACTGTCTGGATTTGGTAAATCTTCCAATCTCAATTTTCTAATATCCCTTTCATTATGTGTCGATCCAAAGTTTTTATTATGTGTATTATTGGCATCTTTCCACCACTCATAAGATGAAGCAACTTCTATCCCTGCCATTTTAAAACCAAGTGTCCAACCTCCTATTCCACTATATAAATCAATTGCTGCCATCGTTAAATTTTATTTCAGTTTGGATTAAATTCTTATTTCTTGTATAACTTATTTTTTCTTCACAGACTTTCAATATGTTCTCATAATTTTCCTCATAAGCTAGAATTGAAGTAATTTCATCACTTAAATAAATTTTCTTTAATTCTTCTTTTGAAATGTCGAATAATTGAGAAAGAGTAGAAATTATTTCGTCAATTCTTTTTTTTGGAAATTTATTTTCATTCTCAATTCTGCTAAGAACAGCTACATCAATATCTAACTCATAAGCAAGTTTTCTTTGAGTAAGATTTTCACGTTCTCTTAATTCCTTAATGAGTTCGCCAAGTGTTTTCATAATACAAACATATTGATAAATATAAACTTGACAAAAAAAATCAAGTCTGTTTTTATCAAATAAACTCGGTTGATTATTTTCTCTTAGGGATTATTGATTTATCTACGGGGGTATTATCATTAATATTTTTTAAGGGAATACCTGTAAATATTGCTTGAATATTTCTATCTCTGTTGATCTTTTTCTTTATATAAGCATATTTATCCTTGTCCTTTTTATTCTTATCAGACAAAATAGAATATCCCATTTTTTTAAGATCATATTCGGTATTAGTCTTATCTGGCTCAAAGCCAATAACTAAAATAGGTAACTGTAAAACATTTCTCAAATAAGGTAATTCTCTCTCTAACCTTTCATAATTGCAAATATTTTCCCCTATTCTAAGTGCATAATTATTCATTGGAACTATTAGAATAGCAACATCTGTCAACTTTTGTAACCACGCCATTTGAAATTTAACTAAATCTGCATAAAATCTTGAATTATTACCACATTGAACCTCTATTTGGAAAAAACGATTGTTAATAGTTTTTCTAAAATCAGCTTTTAACTTTATTGGCTCTTTATCATCATTATTTTCGCCAATACCTATAAATGGTTGAATATCCCATCCATTTTCATATAATTTATAATCGAAATAGCAGTTTAAGTGTTCTTGACAAGTATCTATTTTATTACTGGCAGAATTGGATTCGGATTTACCTTTAAATAAAAAATGAGGTGCATCTTTTACAGTTTCTTTAACAAAATCTAATAATTTCATAGAGCTTTTATGCTCTAATATTTCCAATGCATTACTCCAATTTAGAAGTTTTATTTTCATTCAGTAATTTGTTAAATCAAACTTTCTTTTCCTATGCCTATTAATAAAAAAGGACACGGATTTCCTACTCCTCTATTTATTCTTAATAATAATTTACCCATATGTGTAGTTGTACTTCCATATTTAGAAGTATAAATCTTCTTAGCAATTTTTTCTAAAGCCTCTTTTTGGGGTAGTTCTAATAACTTCTTGATTATAGCTTGATCTTTCCGTGATAGACTAATATACTCTAGTAATCCATCTATATCAAAAGGGTATATTTTAATTAAAAATCTATGGAAAACATTCAAAAGTTCTTCTTGTAATGTTGCTCCCCTTGTTATTATTATTCCAAGAGTAAGTTCTCCTAATTGATGTAATTTCCTAAAGTTTTCCAGATCGCGATCAAAAAAAGGGTCTTTATTATTCCATTCAATCTCTAAACCAATATTTCCTTTATCGAATTCCTTATAATGATCTATTTCGTGACTTTCGGAAGTAAGAACTTTATCTCTAACTTTATGTTCACTTGTTATATTAATTTTTCCCCAACCTCTTTCATAAAGTTTATCTCTTAAACTTTGTGTAATGGAACTTAAGCCACCACCTCCTGCTATTATTTGTTCTTCTTTAATTTCAAAAGCTTCTAATATATTTTGTAAGTCATCTACAGCTTCAGAGAAATGGTCTTTTATAATAGAATCTGAAAACCTTGTATAATAAATCTCATATCCATTTACATTAAGTACTTCTGTGTTGTGGTAGTAATTATCCTGCATTAATCAATTTTTTTAAGTTCTAAATTTTCACAAACCACATTAAGAACTTCACAAGGTTCTACATCAATAGCCAGTGCTATCAGGTATAACTCACTCGCCCTAAGTTTTGTTCTTTTATTATTAGACAATTCACTCAACCTAGTTTTACTAATTCCAGTTTTTCTAGAAACATCAGAACGATTTACAGATTTTTTAGCAAGATATAATCCTAATTCAGTCATTATTATCCGTTTTTAAGAAAATAAATTTACTTATTCAGTATTTTTTATCCGAAAATCTAAACTTGTATTTTGAAAATTGTCCGAATAAGTATTTATTTGTTCCGAAAAACGAAACATTTAATCTTAAAAACATATAATTTATGGGTAATTCAAGATATACAAAAGCAGATTTAGAACGAGTAGTATATACTCAACTTGACAATTTGAATGCAATTCACGATTTACTTAGAGTTACGAAGCTTCAAAATGAGCTAATTGAAAGTGCTAATAAGAAATTGAAAGATGAGATTATTGATTTTAAAAAGAGAGTTAATTATTCAACAGGTAAGAAATAAAACCATTCCACACACATTCCACTACGCTCCTATCCCTTCGTCTACGTTCAGGACAGGCTAGCTTCGGGCAAAGAGTGTTCCATTAACATCTTAGAATAATTTTTTTCAATAAACTGTAATAAGCCAAAGCGCCAGCTGGCTCATTCGCTAAAATAGTCCACAGGACTATTTTTTAACGCTCTGCCCTGCTTTTAACCAAATCGAGACGGCGAGATTCATGAACTCAAATAAACAAAATAGAAATCTCTGTGAATAAAGCAAAGTTACCCTACGCTAAAAAGCTCAGGACAGGCGCCACGCAAGGCATTACTATTCAAAAAAGAATGATAATCAAACGTTATCTAAAATGTCTTTGTAACATTACAACCTATGAGTTTTATGGTCATCATGTAAATAAAAATCTGTAGCTATAAATTATTTTCATAATCCATACTTTGATTTAACACACGTACAATCAAAATATCAATATCTGTAGCCAAATAAAAAATAGTATGTGATTTATAAGAAAACCTTTTTAAAGACAAAATAAATTCAGAGGCATCACATCCAAGGTTGATATTATCTGATAGAACTTGAAAGATATCGTGTATTCCAAATAAATATGCTTGTGCTTGTTTTAATCCAAATGTTTCAATTCCATATTCATACATGTTAATAAGATCACTTTCAGCCTTTACAAACACTTTATAAACGCCCATCTGCTTTCATACGTTTTTCAACTTCTTTCATAATATCTGGAACAGATTTATCACTAATACCACTTTCCATACCTTCCGTTATAGCTATCTTAAGAGCTGAAAATTTTTCATTTTTTGCCTGGTCACGCCTTACTAAGTCACGAAGGTATTCACTATCATTAGTATATTCTCCAATCGTAATTCGTGATTTTATCCATTTATCTTGTTTTTCAGTAAATGTTATTGTTTTTCTAATTGTAGCCATATTTTTAATGTTTAGATAATCATACTATCTACGCAATTTAATATGTTAGATTGGATATAACAAAACTATAGCAGTTTATTTCATGTCCTAACGTGAATGTTACCATTCCACACATATTTTGCTCATCTCCTATCCATTGGACTACGCTATTAGTTTAGCATTTTATAATTATAGTAACGTGATTTCTATGATAAAACCAACCGATTTTGAAAAAAAGATTGATTCTTAATTAATGCACAATTTAAATAAGGCTGCATTTTTCAAGGACTGCTACCGTAGCTCTTTCTTGCCTTTGTCTTCTTAGCAAATAGCATCACAATTCTCACAATAAACGTCCTAATGTCGGAAATGTGATAGCATGTCGATTTTGCACACCACTATTGTCGGAAATCTTTACAGATTTGGCGAACCCGTTCTAGCCTTGAGATAACATTGCCCGCTACCTTTGAACTTTCAAAAGTTAATAGCGTAGATATAATGATTAATGTAGTATTAAATGTTTTAAAAGATAAACTCAATGAATATCTTAAAAATCTAGGAACCACAGAATTAAATGTTGTTGAGTTTATTAATACGAATAATAATGATCCGGTATCTTTTACGAATGATAAGGTTACCCCTTTTCTGATTAATATTTCAGAAGATAGAAAGTTTAGAAATGCTGATCAGTATGCAGGCATCATTCAGAACGGCATTAGAACTCAGATTAATCCCGAAATTAGAATTGAATTACAGGTGCTATTTGTATCAAAGTTTAGTGATTACAATCAAGCGCTTAAGTTTCTTTCTCATGTAATTAAATTTTTTCAGGTAAACCGGGCTTTAACCCCTTTAAACGCACCTCAACTTTCTGAAGAAAACATAGAGAAATTAACGGTTGAATTGATCTCGCTTCCTCTGGAAGAGCAAAATCAAGTATGGCATTCTTTAAACACATCCTACTTACCGTCTGTTTTGTATAGAATACGCCTGTTATCTTTTATAGATGATCTTAGTGTTGAATTTATTGGGGAAAGTACTTCTGAAATTAGTCTTAATACTATTGAAAAGGCCAACAAATGAATTACAAAGAATTCTTTCAAATAGCAATTAATCATCCCTATTTTTCTGATAACCAGATGGAGCTGGTGGTTATCCCAGAGGCATCCACCTTAAAGTTCTTAAGGAAACAACAATTTGTGGTGAAGAATACGGCAAAAGGACTAAAAATCTTGGTGCCAGTAGATTCAGAAGGAGATAGATTACCAGTTTTAAAATTAGGCGATGCACTTAGTTTTGATGTATTTCCTACCACTGGCAGTTTTGGTGAAGTTACAGATACATCTATGGCTGATTCTGGTAACATTTTACTTTTCACCAATGAGCAACTTGAAAATGATAGTGAGAAATTGACAGTGTCTGAAATCACCGGAGATCAAATTTTGAATGGGTATGCCGCTATTGCAAAAATAAAAATAGGGCTCCATAAGGTGAATTTTGACCTTGATAAGCAGCCTCCGCTCTATCAGGTAGTATTCAAACCAAAATTGGTAAAATGGAAATATTACATTCTATCAAATACAGAAACTACAAAACTAGAAATCAAAGATCGTAGTGAACAGCTCACCTTTACTGAGTTAAAAAATCAAGAGGAGGCATCTGATAAAATAGCAAATTCATTGATGCTAAATTTTCCTAAGAAACAAGTATTTGTTTTTGAGTCAACTATAGCAATTAACTATAGCAATAAAATTTTAAAAAATATTCAATTGCTCAAAAATGACCATATCATTATTAAACATCTGTCCAATCCTGACATAAGGAATAAGGGTATTCAAATTATTAAAATCAATTAAATAAAGTTTAAACATTAAAAACTATCTAATATGTCTAATTATTTAACACCAGATGTGTATACAGAGGAAATCCCTCTTTTACCGCCATCCGTAGCAGGTGTATCTACCGCGGTTCCCGCTTTTATTGGGTATACCGAAAAAGCTCCAAAAAATAAAGAAGAAGACGATGCGTCTTTAAGACCTGTAAGAATTTCTACTTTACTAGAGTACAAGGAAATATTCGGAAAAGCGCAATCAGCTTCTTTTGTAGTAGAGGTAGAAAACAAAGACGCTATTACAGGAGTAAAAGTAACACCCCCTCAAAGCACCCTATACCATGCATTAGACCTCTATTTCAAAAATGGAGGAGGCGATTGTTATGTTATTTCTATCGGTTCCTATGTAGATTATTCTGAAGCAAAAGCGAAGGATGCATTCCTAAAAGGTCTTGAAGCATTAAGTAAAGAAGATGAGCCCACCCTGATAATGCTAGGAGAAGCTACAAAATTACCCGCAGATGATTATCATGAAATTTGCACACAAGCCTTGATGCAGTGTAACGAACTAAAAGACAGGTTTTGCATTTTTGATATCAAGAAAGACGACCTTGGTGGAACTAATTTTAGAGATGGAATTGGTAACAACAACTTGAAATATGGAGCGGCTTATACTCCGTATCTACAAACCTCGCTTACCTATAATTATGAGGACGCAGATGTAACAGTGAAACAGTTAACATCTACAGAAGATAGCGGATTTGAAGTTGAGTATCAAGGAATTAAAATCACCTATTCTGGTAGTGATTCTGAAACCCCAAAGTTTAGAATAAACGGAGGAAGTGGAACAACCCTTGAATTTTCCGTATCAGGGAGCAATCTGTTGAGTATAAAAAATGTACCTGATGCTGGTTTAGCTGTTAGCAGTATTGTTGAAGCTTGGGAAGCTTTTACTGATAAAAAGGGCTTTGATATGGTAGTATTGGATGACAGCAGTATCGTTAATCAGACCGCAGGTACCGCAGGTCAAGAATTAATTAAAAACGGAGAATCAGAAAGTTTAGAGTCCTATAAAGGAGGGCAGTCTGCCTTGTACAACAAAATCGTCAATCAGTTGGCAAAAGAAAAAATGATTTTACCTCCCAGTGCAGCTATTGCCGGAGCCTATGCTACTACAGACCGAGAAAGAGGTGTGTGGAAAGCTCCAGCCAACATAAGCTTAAATGCAATCATAGCCCCCGTGGTGAAAATTACCTCTAATGACCAAGAAAGACTCAATGTAGATGCTACTTCAGGAAAATCTATAAATGCCATCCGTAGTTTTGTTGGAAAGGGCACCTTGGTATGGGGAGCACGTACGCTTGAAGGAAACAGCAATGAATGGAGGTATATTTCGGTACGCAGATTATTCAACATGATTGAAGAATCTACTAAAAAAGCATCTTATTTTGCTGTTTTTGAACCCAATGATCCGTCAACTTGGTTAAAAGTAAAAGCAATGATAGAAAGCTTTTTGTATAACGTTTGGCAACAAGGCGGTTTAGTAGGTACTACAGAAGAGCAGGCCTATTTTGTAAATGTAGGATTGGGTAAAACCATGACACAACAAGATGTTCTAGAAGGACGAATGATTATAGAGATTGGTATTGCCGCTACGCGTCCAGCAGAGTTTATTATTCTGAAATTCTCTCATAAACTACAGGAAGTATAATCTGGTGGATGCATTAGAATTTCGTCATTTTCATTTAAACAAGAATAGATTTTCTAATGCACTCCCTCAGGTGTAAAAGGGCAACCTAATTTAAATAATTCAATTGTAAAATATTAATACATAAAAAGATGGCTTTAACAAAAGAACAAATCAAAACAGATTATCCATTACCCATTTATAATTATAGAATAGATATTGATGGCGTATCATTCAGTTTCTCAGAAGTATCAGGTCTTGAACTTTCATTTGAATCTATTACCTACAAAGAAAGTTTCACTTCTGGCGGTAAAGTGGGGCCTAATATCATGTATATGCCAGGACAGATACAACCGGTGAATATCACTCTAAAAAAGGGATTTGTAAAAGGAAAAAGTATTCCGGTTTTTTATAATTGGATCAATGATATCCAGCTGAACCGTGTAGATAAAAAAGATATTGTGGTTCATCTTTTAGATGAGACAGGAAACACCGTTGTAAACTGGAAAGTAATTGATGCATTTCCAACAAAACTATCGGCTCCATCCTTTGATGCCAACTCTAACGAGGTAGCTATAGAATCTATGGACCTTATGGCTCTTAGAGTGACTATGGAGGAAACAGCATAATTCCGGTTCTGCTTATCCCGATAATTCATTACCTATAAAATAATCTTTTATGGCACTAGATAAACAAAATATTATTGAAAATTATCCGCTCCCGGTGTACAACTACAGGGTAATTATTGATGGAAATGAAACCATGTCTTTTTCAGATGTTTCAGGTCTGGAAATTGATCATGAGCACGTATTGTACAGGCACGGATTCAGTTGGATAACAGGTGACCACCTAATTAGGGGGCAGCGTAAACCTATCAATATTACCCTAAAACGAGGTCTTGTCAAAAAAAGAAAATATTTCTATGAATGGATAAAGGCCGGTAAGAAGAAAGACATCAGGATAGAGCTATGTGATGAAACTGGTACAGCGGCAGTGAGTTGGGATGTATCCCGAGCACTGCCCTTCAAAATGGATGCTCCATCATTTAGCGCTAACACCAATGATATTGCTGTAGAGAGTTTGGATTTGATTGCCCATGATTTAAGGATTACACATAACGAATGATTTTTAGATGTCAGAGTTTTTAGAAAATATAAATTTTGCAGATGCAACCCCCCAATTATCACATAGGTTTGGGGTCTTTTTCTTCGCGGGAGGATTGATACCCAACCCTATAGATATTAGATTCCAACGCGTGAGTGGAATTAGTACCGAAGTGCAATTAGAAACCATCAATGAAGGAGGACAAAACCTACATGCGCATCGCCTACCAAGCAGGGTTAGCTATAGCAATTTGGTTTTAGAGCGGGGCTATATCGCTAGCCTTATCCCTTCTCCTCTAAACATTGAGTTTAATCTGGCATTTTCTAGATTCAAATTCTATCCGTCAAATGTGTTGGTTACCAAGTTTAATGAGGCTGGCAACCCTATAGGCGCATGGCTTTTTTTTAAAGCGTACCCTGTAAAATGGTCCATGTCTGATCTAGATGCTCAGTCAAATTCGGTAGCAATAGACACCATGGAACTCGCCTATACTCGGTTTCAAATAATAAGGATATAAAATGGCCGTAGAGATTAAAGAAATCGTAATTAGAGCTGTATTGACAGACGAAGAGGCATCTGGTAAATCTTCTGAAGGTTCCACGTTTGAAAAAGAGAATTTAGTGGAAGAATGTGTCCATCAAGTATTAAAAATTTTAGATAAGAAAAACCGTAGGTAAGATGGCATTTAATTTTTTAAAGTTTGAAAAACTTACCATCGTAAGTTATGAAAAAGCAGAGAGAACTGGTAAAGGAGAAAAGTTTGTGGCCATGTTTAACCCAGAGTCGTATTCCCTCTCCTATCAAAATGTATACGATACTAAACAAGGTATAAATACCAGTGGGCGAACGGCCAGATACGCGATGAGCAAACCAGAAAAATTGAATCTTAAGATTATTTTGGATGGCAGCGGAGTAAGCACTTTTGGATTGACCAATATTATTGGTAGAGGGCATGATGATGTATACAAACAGGTGCAGCGTTTTTTGGAAATCACCAGTGATATGGACGGCAAAATTCATGAGCCTAGGTATTTAACATTAAAATGGGGAGACCTCCTATTTAAGTGCCGTTTGGGTTCTGTAAGTATAAACTATTCTTTATTCAATAGTAGTGGTATTCCATTACGTGCAGAATTAGACACGCAGTTTTTTGGAGATCTGGAAAAATCAGAACGACTCAAAAAGGAAAGAAAAAGTTCTCCAGACCTCACTCACTATAGAGTAGCAGGCGCGCATGACCAATTGCCTTTAATGTGCGAAAAAATTTATGGCGCTGCTCAATATTACGTATTCGTAGCAAAAGCGAATCACCTAAATGATTTTAGAAACCTAAAACCGGGGCAGGAAATTTATTTCCCCCCCATAGAAAAGTAAACCATGGCAGTAGTTACAGCAACTATTAAAAGTGAGGGGAAAGAAATGGAAAGTGATTATGAACTTCTGTCCATTGATGTGAGCAAAGAATTTAATAAAATTCCAGTAGCCGAGTTGAGATTAATTGATGGAGATGTTTCTAAAAAAGAATTCAAAATACTGGATGAGGGTTTTTTTGAACCAGGTAAAAAAATAGAAATCGCTTTGAAATATGAGGGTGAACCTGAAAATGAAGACACCATATTTATTGGAATGGTTATGGATCAATCCTTGGAGTTAAACAAATTTGGTACCACACTAACCATTCTCATGAGTGATGAGGCTATTAGAATGACCAATGTTCGTAAAAATGCGGTATATACAAATGAAAAAGATAGTGATATTATAATAGCACAAATACAACAAAATGGTTTAGAGGGAACAATGGCAGCTACCAAAGTAACCCACCCTCAGATGATTCAATACGCTGCCACAGATTGGGATTTTATGGTGTCAAGAGCAGAAGCTAATGGACAATTGGTGAGTGCGAATGATGGTGTAATCTCTGTTGTTAAACCCATACTTAAAGAGACGGTAAAAAAAGATTCCTTATTTAAGTTAGAGTTAGGGAACGACGAAATTTATGATTTTGACCTAAAAGTAAACGCCACTAACCAATACCCTACCGTTACCTCCGTGGCTTGGGATAGCAACAAACAAAGACTTACAAAACCAGTTGAAGGAGATGAATATAAATTAGCGCAAGGAGATTATAAGATTTCTAAAATCGCAGCGGCAGCAGGAACAGAAGAAATAACATTAATTCATGCTGCGGCAATGAGCCCTGAAGAACTTAAGGCTTGGTCTGATTCACAAATTGTTAAATCCAGATTGTCATTTTTTAGAGGTTGGTTCAAAATCCCAGGAACTCCAAAGGTCAAGGTAGGAGAAACTATTTTAATAGAGGGGCTAGGCAAGACCTTTACAGGAAAGAATATTATATCTGGAGTTAGACACGAAGTGACTCCAAAAGGTTGGATTACCCATTTACAAATTGGCATGGATTCTAGTTGGTTTTCTGCAAGACCAAATGTAACAGACACCAAAGCTGCTGGCTTACTTCCCGGTATTAATGGATTACAAATAGGGATTGTTATGGCACATAAAAAAGATCCCAACCATCCATTTCAGGTTCGTGTGACGATTCCAGCTTTAGGTGCAGATCAAGATACTGTATGGGCACGCCTAGCTAGTATAGGTTCTGGTGCTGAGAGCGGAATATTTTTTAAACCAGAAAAAGGAGATGAGGTAATTGTTGGTTTCTTGAATGACGATCCCAGACAAGCAATTATTCTAGGGTCTATGCATAGCGCAGTGAATAAAGCACCCATCCCTTTCGATGAAAAAAATAGTCAAAAAGGAATTTTTACAAAATCAAAATACCAATTACTCTTTGATGAGGACAAAGAAGTAATTACGCTGTCTACATCAGAGAAAAATCAGATTAGTATTGATGAAAAGCAGAAAATTATAAACCTATCTGATACCAATGGCAATCAGGTAGAACTCAGTAAAGATGGAGTTATGATTATAAGTGCCAAAGACTGTCAAATTACAAGTGAAGGTAATTTGAATATTGAAGCAAAAGGAAATGTTAGCATCAAAGGAAGTAAAGTAGATTTAATATAGAAAAAGAACATGGAAACTATAAAATTAGAATTGACACTAGATGAGACCAATACAATACTAGCTGGTTTAGGTCAACAACCCTATATAAAAGTAGTAGATCTAGTTCAAAAAATTCAACAGCAAGGAGCTTCTCAGCTAAAAACAAGTGCCTCAGAAAATCCTATCGAAAATCAAAGAGAATTAGAAAACACAAGATCAAAAAAAGATGGAAAATAAATTTTTAGGCAGAGGCTGGTCTTTTCCTCCAGAGTTTTATGCTCAAGGAGCAGAAATAGAGATGAAAGAGGGAGTTGATGATATTAAACAGAGTCTTCAAATTCTTTTATCAACAACACTGCAAGAACGCATTATGCAATCAGGATTTGGTTGTGACCTCAACAGGTTTTTATTTGAGGAAACAAGTCAAGGAGTGATCAACGATATACGCAACACCGTATCAGATGCAATACTAAATCATGAACCAAGGATATTAGTAGATGCTATTACCCTTGAAAATTCAGATTCCGAAAATGGTTTAATCACCATTTCTATTGACTATACGGTACATATGACCAATACCCGCTCTAATTTGGTATATCCATTTTATATAAACGAAGCATCCATTTAACGGGGCGTACTCCTCTAAAAAACAAATAATCATGACAGATCTTGTAATTATGGATGGTGATACAGTTCAATTTTCTACCATAGGTGCTATTACCTTGTTACCTCCTATGCCCACAACAATTATAAAGGGGTCTGGAGAGACAACCATCAATGGCAAAAAAGTTTGTGTAGAAGGAGATGAAAAGAAAGTAGAAATAGCCAATTGTTCCTATATAATCCCGCCATTTACAATACCCGGTTCTGGCACCTTAAAAATAAATAATTTGGCGCCCAATCAGTTAACACAAAAAAGCAAAAGCGGGAACAAAAGTCTTATCCTAAAAGGAAAATTATTCATAGCGCTTTTTGAAGTTAAATCCCCAGCCAAACAGCCACCTCCTGCAAATTTACCAGACCCTTTGCCTATGCACATAGGTACCGGAAAATTAATACCTAGCAATTCTAAAATAAAAGCTACCTAATCAAAATCAGTTGCATAAAAAATGATCAAGAATCTAAAATCTCATCATCTCTTTTTTAGAGATGGTACCAGTCAACAAGATAGGGATGTAGAAGCCCTACATCCAGACTACATTCAGGTAGAAGGTCGTAGTATCAAGGAGCTAATTACCGATGCACAGGCCTTGGCAAAAGAACTTCGCTTTTTTGATGAAACTAACAAGTCCAAATCTGGCATCTATTGGGATTCATTTTTAGTTGAAAACGGTGTAGATTACATTTCCAAACAACCCATTGAACAGAAGATTCTGCGCGAACAATGGGCAAATCAGTTGGCAGCTTATGTAGAAGACCCAGATCGGTTTTTAAATGACGAGAAAAAACAACATAGATTATCACAACCACATGTGGTTCTTTTTCTAACCTTTTTAAAATTGCTCAATCATGTCAAATCTCAAATTAATGGATTGACACAAAAACATCTTGACTTCTACTTTAGAGAACGATTGGGACTTACGCCCAAAAATGCAGTTCCAGATGTAGTAAATATTTTATTTGAACTCATAGAAAACATAGATGGTTTAGAAATAAAAAAAGACACCGTTTTGTTAGCAGGAGTAGATGAAGAAGGCAATAAATTGCATTATAAAACAGATAAAGATACCGTTGTTAGTAAGGCTAAAATAGCACAATTAAAAAATGTCTTTATAGACAAACAGCGGCTTACTATTAAAGATGTACATCTTAATAACAGGAATACGCCTCACCGCGGAGTTATCAAAATGATGGAAATGGCGCTTGGGCATCCAAACCCAGGAGATCCACTCCCTGATTTACCTGAGGGAGTAGCTACTATTTTTGAACTAGAACCACTGATAAAAGGCCGCAATCCCAATGCACTATCTTATGTAACAACACATTTATTTCTTTCGGTTCAAGAATTCGAACGTATCCTTCAAAAAAACCAAGAGGAAAAAGATGGCATCCCTACAGATTGGGAAGAAGTATATACTATTTTGGACTCAGGATACAAAAATAAAACCAAGCATAAAAGACAGCTACAACTAAAAGAACTCCATACTAAAAAAGGTTTTGACACGGTATTGAAACAGGTATATGGAAATCCCAATCCTGGAGATGATCTGCCTTTGTATAAAGGCAATCAAGCTTCACTTACCGATGTTTTTGAAGACTTTAAGAGTTCTAATGTAAATGTCAGTAACGAAGCTTCAGAATATATCAAAGAAGAGCTTAAATTAAAAGAACTGGATTTTATCCATATAATACGAACCAGTACTCATCCAAGGGCGAAAGAAGAAGACTGGAATAAAGTATATAGATTATTAGAACTCATAAATCGTCAAATACGTGGTATATCCATTCCTGCACCTATTTTAGAAAAAACGTTAGATGTCTATGCTAATAAGGATGCAAAGACCACTGCTTTTAGTCAATATGGAGATGAAGATGAAAGCAATCGTTTCAGAACCTTTGGTAATAAACAACCCCACATACATCAGCAATTACCCCCTGCAAAGCTGGGGTTTGCCATCAGTTCGCCTACTTTACTGCTTAAGGAAGGTAAAAGAACCATTACTGCTTTGCTAGATTTTGGACTAGCGATTAGTGAGTCTGATGCATTCGAATCTATTTTTAACAATAGAGAAGAAACATTTGATGTGTACCTAAGCAGTGAAGAGGAATGGTTTCAACCAGCGCAAACGTCCCTTAAGTTTGGGAACTATATTTCTGGGCAACCTGAAAGCGAATACGGTGCTAACAACGTTTCTTTAGAGAATGATAACTCACGGGTGATCATTACAAAAAAACAAAAAGACTTTGATGAATTAGATCTGGGTAAATACCTCTTCTTTCCAGATAATGATGGTAGCAAAGATGATGGACACCTGTACCAAATTACCAAGGTTAGATCTGCAAATGAATTAGACGTAGATAGCATAGGCAGTATCAGTAAAATAGGAAACACGATTCAAAAATTCCCAGCTAGTCAAGTATCCCCAAATACGCTTAAAGTAGTTATTGATCTCCTAGAGAAGGATCTGCCAGTGATGACACCAGCTAGTAATACAAATCTTGATGGCTTTATAAAGAGTAAGCAACCCACATTGGTATTTCTATTGCGTCATCATTTAAAAGGCTTACAAGGCAGAAAAAATTACCAAAGTAGCTATCAAAAGCTAATGCAGTTAGCACTGCATAAAGTGCTCTTAAACGTAGAGGTTGATGGTTTAAAAAATATTGTTCTGCAAAATGACCAAAATACCATTGATGCTAAGAAACCCTTTGAACCGTTTGGATTTGAACCCGAAATAGGGAACAATTTATATATCGCCAATGAGGAAATTTCCCAAAAGAAGTTGTCTACTTTGAATCTTGATCTAAAATGGATAAAGCATCCAGAAAATTTCAAGGAGTATTATAAAAATTATTGGTTGGTAGATGCAGATAATGCAACCCTTGATGAAAATGCCTATACAATTAAAACGAATGATGATTTTGTAGCCCAGCTATATCTCTGTGAAAACAATGCCGAAAAACATATTTCACCTTTAAAATTATTTTCACCTGATGGAGAAACATCTAATAAGAAGATTTCTGAGCTATTACAAATGAGTAATTATCAATACCTAGAAATGCCTGAGATCAGCGCTGAAGGAAAAGATGATGTCACAGACTGGGATCGCTATTTTAAGCTAGAGCTTGATCCGCTAGATTTTCAACATTCCCTTTACAATACCCTTTTTGTACAGCAGGCAATTTCTGAACATGAGGCTATAAAAAAACTCAAAATAAATACACCTTATCAACCCAAGGCAAAGCGTATACAACTAGGTTATACCGCACAGACGTTAATTTTGCCAGAAGCAACAGATTCAAATAACCACCATACATTGTACCATCTCCATCCGTTTGGATTTGAGAAGTTAAAATCGGGGGAAGTACCTAGTTTATTACCCGTATATAAAGATGAGGGAACTCTTTATTTGGGAATTGCTGAGCTCACAACACCTCAGGTGCTTTCTGTTTTGTTTCAAATGGCAGAAGGAAGTGCAAATCCTGATGTAGAAAAACCAGCCATTCAATGGTGCTACCTGAGAAACAATGAATGGATACCCCTAGCAACAGCAGCTATTTTATCTGATACCACCAATGGTTTGGTAAATACGGGGATTATGCAGATCAGGATTCCTGGAGATGCAACAACTGGTGGCACGCTATTATCAGATGCGTTACATTGGCTTAAAGTAAGTGCTTCTGCTAATATAACGGGAATATCAGACACCATAGCGATAAGCGCTCAAGTCATTAGTGCAACGCTTGCTAGCGAGGTGGTAAGTCCTTCTCATTTTAAAAATCCCTTGGCTCCCAACACTATTTCAGAAACCTTGGCGCCTATCCCAGAAATAAAAAACATAACCCAACCCTATACCTCTAGTAAAGGGAAACCAGCAGAACAGGGGGCTATATTTTACAAACGCCTAAGTGAACGTCTCAGACATAAAAACAGAGCAATTACTACATGGGACTATGAGCATATGGTACTGGACAAATTCCCTCAGGTATATAAGGTAAAATGCCTTGCTTCAACAGATCAGTTAGGAAAAGTAGCTATTGTTGTTGTACCAGATATTAGAAAAAATTTGCCTTTTAATCCATTTGCACCAAAAGTAGCCTCAGATACACTTTTTCAAATTAGAAAATTTCTAGATAACCATTCTCCGGCATCTGCAGAAATAGCAGTACATAATCCGTCATATTTACAGATCTTAACAAGATGCACTGTACAATTTAATCCAGAATACGATACCCATTTTTACAAAGAAAAATTGATTGATGAAATCAAACAATTTTTATCTCCATGGGCATATAATCAAGATAGCGATATTAGGATAGGTGGTAATCTTCATGCCAGTGTACTTATAAACTTTATTGCAGAAAGACCGTATATAGATTATGTAGCCAATTTAAAATTATTTCAAAGTGAAGATGGAAAAACCTTTACAGATGTTAGAAGCATTAATAATGGTAAATCCATTGTAGTGCCATCTCGCCCAGATACAGTAATGGTCTCAGGAGCAACACATTTCATTGATATTGTTGATGAGAACGGCTATGATGAAAATAGCTTCGAAGGTATCAATTACATGCAGATTCAACTGGATTTTGAAGTGGCAAAAGACTTAACACAATCCTTAAGCGAATTATAAAAAATGTAGAAAAACGAAAGTAAAAAAATATGGAAATCAACAAAAAAAATAGAACAGAACTCAAAGCGTATTTCAAGGTTAATGATAAACCTACAGAAAAAGAATTTGCAGATTTTATAGATGCGGGTATCAATCAGGCCGAAGATAGCATTATCAAAGAACAAGGCAGCCCTTTGGCAATACAAGCTGAAGGAGGAGATGTAGGGACGCAGGAAATTTTAGATTTATACACAAGTTTTGGAAATAAAAGCCCAAACTGGTCATTTAATCTTAACCCGAGGATAAAATCAGAGGATCCAAATAGCAATCAATCTGGGTTGAACATTAAGGATGCCACAGGAGAGAGCCGGTTGTTTATTAAATCAGGAGACGGCAGTGTAGGTGTGGGTACCATAGATCCAGAATCTAAACTAACTGTACGGGGTAATAACGATTCCTCTTTATTTTCGGTAATTGATACCACTCGTCAGCACACCAAAATTCTTGAAGTCACTCAAAAAGAAGGCGTCTCTATAAAGGGATCATTAAATGTTGACGGAGACTTTACCTCAAAAAACATAAAGGCTGTTGCAGCCAATCAAGATTTGGGCAATGAAGCAGCAAGCGATGAAAAAGTACCCTCACAAAAAGCTGTAAAAACCTATATAGATACTCGGCTTCCTAAAGGATTGATCTCTCTGTGGTCTGGAATAGATATTCCCAAAGGATGGGCTTTATGTGATGGAACTAATAGAACTCCAAATTTATCCGGAAGATTTATTGTAGGACTTGATAAGAAAAATAAGGACTACAATGAAATAAAAAAAACAGGAGGGTTAGAAAAAGTAACCCTAACCACAGAGCAACTCCCTTCACACCATCACACGGGAACTACTAATGACTCGGGTAATCATAGACACAGTTTTACAGGTGCGACAAAAAAAGGAGATGGAACCGGAACAGGAAGCTCCAATGATTATTATGGCTCACTCACTAGAAATACAGCATTCGCAGGTGTTCATACCCATTCTTTCGTAACAAACAAAACAGGAGGTAACAAGTCACACGAAAACAGACCTCCTTACTATGTTTTAGCTTATATCATGAAGCTTTAATCTAGAAAACAGAAAGAAAAAATATGGATCTCCTTCAAAAAAACCGAACAGAACTCAAAGCGTATTTCAAGGCAAATGATAAACCTACAGAAAAACAATTTGCAGATTTTATGGATGCCAGTATTAATCAGGCTGAAGATTGCATTGTTAAAGAGGAGGGCAGCCCTTTGGCGATACAAGCAGAAGGAGGTGAGACAGGAACACAGGAAGTTGGTGACAAAGTTCATATACATCAAACTAAAGGAGTTTCTGATAACTATTCATCGGGTTTTGAAGGAATGTTGCTTCAAGCCCTAACGTAATTATTGCATAGATTCAACTGAAAAGAATAAAGTAAAACATGACAAAGCCAATTACTATACCTAAAACATTGCCAACAGATTCAGCATTGAGTTATGATTTTCTTCGTGAAGAAGGCATTAAACTCATACAACAAATGAGTGGAGATTCTTGGACAGACCACAATACGCATGACCCAGGGATTACCATCTTAGAGCAAGTGTGTTACGCCATTACAGATTTGGCTTATCGTATTGACTATGATATTAAAGATTTATTGGGTAATGATACTACTAGTTCATTCATTGATTTGTATAGCCCTGCTACCATATTAACCGTAAATCCAGTCACTTTGCTTGATCTACGTAAAATTGTAATGGATGTCACTGGAGTAAAAAATGCTTGGGTTGAAAAAGTAACTCAAGACAATTTGGGAACTACTCGTATTGGGGATCATGAAAGGGAGAATGTGCCCAAAGGTCTTTATAATGTGCTCCTAGAGAAAGATGAATCTGTTGAAATAGCAGGTGCCAAACTAGTAGCTCATGTGAAGTCCAGATTGCAAGCATGTAGAGGGGTGTGCGAAGATTTTGAAGAGATTAAAATCTTAACTACGCAGTCCATAAACCTGCAAGGAACTATAGAAATTGCCAATACCGTAGATGATATCAATCAACTAGTAGCCAATATACTGTATAGAGTAGCTTCTCACCTTTCGCCTCGTATTCCTTTTTATACCTTACAAGAGCTCTTAAAAAAAGGAAAAAGAACCGATGAAATCTTTGAGGGGCCAAAACTTATTCATGGTTTTATGGATGAAGATGAGTTGCTACGCCATACGAGAAAACAGGAAATTCAAGCTTCTGATATTATTCGAGAAATAATGGATGAAACGGAGGTCTTGACCATAGATAACTTTTTAATCGCTACAGGGTCTGACACCGTTAAAAGTTGGGTACTACCGCTTGACCCCACCAAAACTCCTGTATTGAATTTTGAGGATACACTAAAGAAAGTCTCCTTTACATCACAAGGTCTTAAGGTGACTATACATCCTGAGCGGGTAAAGGAGTTATACAATCAAAAGAGTATACAAGGCTTGCCACGGGTGTTATCTTTGCAAGAGCGGGACGTGATAATACCAGAAACCAAAGATAGGCGTGTAGAAAACTATTATTCTCTTCAGAATCAATTTCCTGCAAATTATGGTATTGGCGCATCAAAAGTATCCGAATCTGCTCCAGAAAGAAGAAAAGCACAATCAAAACAGTTAACTTCCTATTTAGTGTTTTTTGAGCAGTTACTGGCAAATTATTTTTCTCAGGTTGCCAATTTCAAAAAATTAATGAGTTTTGATGATGAAGATACTCGTACTTATTTTAGTCAATCTCTATTGAATAGTATTCCTGGCTTGGAAGAAGTTTTAGAAAGTAAAGAGAGTTATGAAAAGTATCTTAAAGAAAGTACATCAGATTCAGTAGCAAGATTGAAGCGTAAAAACAAATTTCTTAATCATTTGTTAGCTCGTTTCAGTGAGAGATTTACAGGCTATGGGATGTTATTGAAGGATTCTGGCGTTCCTTATGCTACAGACAAAAAACTCATTACAGATAAGTCCAATTTTCTTAAAGACTATCCATTAGTAAGTGCAGGACGTGGCAAGGGGTATGATTATACACAGGAATATTGGCAAAGCAACAATATCTCTGGGCTTGAAAAGCGAATTGCAAGAAAATTAGGGATAGAAGAGTATACTCGCAGAAATCTGGGAGACGCTGAAACCGAAGGCTTTCATATGGTGGAGCATATTCTTTTACGCCCGCATTCTAAATATCCATACTCTTTTAATGTAACGTACGGTTCAAGCGAAATCAACCAATTTGAAGCTATAGAAAATTCCAATCATACACGATGTGTTTCTAGTAATCATCACCTAAAAGAAGGTGAGCAAATACACATTCATGGCAGCGAACATTGCGATGGAATATATAAGATACTGGCAGCAACAGAAGATTCCTTTGATATAGAAGTTTCTTTTCAGGAATCTACTCTTGGTGGTTTTTGGCAACGTACGCCAGATGTGAGGTATTTTATTAGAACAGCACCCGTAGTTTCCTTTTCAGCTTCTAAATCAAAGGAAAAACATACGTTCTGTACTGTAAGAGGACATAATTTACAAGAAGGAGATCATATTGAACTTACAGGAACAGCACATTATGATGGTGAGCATGAGGTGATCTCTGTTACCGAAAAAGGTTTTGAAATCTCAACACCTTTTGTAGAAGAACAAACTAATGGCCGATGGATGCCCACCGCAATGCCGTTAGACCCCTATTCACTTCAGTTAACTTTTGTACTTCCTAATTGGGTGGAGCGGTATCAAAATGAGGCTTTAAAAAAATTTGTTGAGAATACCATACAAGCAGAAACACCTGCTCACATCACCGCATATATTGAATGGTTAGACAGGTCAACCATGCAAGTTTTTGACAAGGCTTTTCACAGATTTTTAGAAGAAATCAATAGACCGTAACAGCAACACATGGCAACACATAAACACATTATAAATAAGCAAATTATTGAGATAGAGCTCCCAAAACAAGCAGATGCATTTGGCATACAGCAAACGTTAGGGAAGCTCTACAATGAAAAATTTACGCCTATTATAGATAAACTATTGTGTGATCGCTATGGCAGAGATGAAAAGAAACGGTATCAGATAGATCAATTAATTGTTGACCTTGGAAATGTAAAGATGGAGGATATAGCGGACATTTTTACAGAGAAATTTAATGATGCATTAATTTCCATTGAAGATTCAAGGCATGAAGAACCTATAGAAAAAAAACCAGAGTTACCCGAAAAAACACCTTTACAAGTGGTATCCTATTACCTAAAAACAGGGAGGCTTCCTTGGTGGTCTAGTAAAACCTCTAAGACCTATTTGTTGGAACAGCTAGATCAACTCATTAAAACGCCAGATGCTACGTTTACAAAACTTTTAAGTCAACTACCCTATAATCATAGCTACCTGGATCGCTTTTTATATACGTTTACAGAAAATCAAATCCTTTTATGCCTTCAGATATTGACTGATATTTCTATTAAAGGGATACCGGTTGTTCAAAAAGAGTTGGTGGATAATATGGTTAAACGGGCTAGTCACAAAGCCTCAGCATATACAGCTGAAAAAATAGCAAAAACCTTTTGGAAAGTTGCATTTAATCAAGTGCCTAAAGCTATTGATTACAAAAATTTAATAGCCAGCTGTAAGGAACAATTACGCCAAGAATTAGGTGTTGATGCAGTAAAAAAAGAAAAGGGAAGCATGCATCTGCCTACCATACGCTCGTTAGTAGAAAATCATAAAAAACAATATCCTAATGATACCATATGGCAACACTTTTTTGAACATTTGATTGGGGTAGTACACCATCCTTCTTTTTATCAGATACCAGATCATATCCTCAAAGAATTAAAAAACTTATTAGAAGCATTGCGTCTAGAGCACCATAAATCAGAAACAGTAACTGAAACTAAACTGCAACCAATTGTGCGGCAACTTCAGGTATTAGAAGCCATGTTAAAGCCGCTACAACCAGATTCCAAACCTAATGTAATAGAACAGTTGCAATCTAATTTTGAGGAAACAGAATTTATATCCGTGCAAAATGCGGGATTAGTGCTCTTATGGCCGTTTTTACAACGATTTTTTGAAAATCTGGAGGTGATTGAGAATAAAGCGTTTTGCAATGAAATAGCAAGAAACAAAGCGGTGTGTGCGTTGCAGTACCTATGCGATACATCAGAAACAGAATTTTTTGAAGGGATGCTCCCCCTTACCAAAGTACTCTGTGGTATATCCCTAGAAGATACCATACCTCTAATCTCTCTTTCAGTAGCCGAAAAAGAAATGGCAGAGAGTCTGTTGCATGCTGTTATAGAACGGGGTCCCCATTGGAAAAACCTTTCACTAGATGGGTTTCGTACTTCTTATTTATGCAGACAAGGTTCTTTACGCACTCGTGATGGGCATTGGCTGCTGCAGGTGCAAAAAGAAACCTATGATATTACTTTAGAAAAATTGCCTTGGAGTATAAACACCATAAAGTTACCGTGGATGAATAAAATTATATTGGTAGAATGGAATTGATAGAAATACATACAAAAGTACAACAGAATGCTCAGGTATTAACCAATGAGCTGTCATGGCTAAGTTTAGTTATTCAGACAAGGCTGGAGCTATATTTTGGACAAGAAACCCCTTATAGATCAATTGATGAATTGCTTCCTCCAAATATAATAGGCAAGCAAGGCTCTTATGCGACGTTTATTCAAAAGACAAATCTAAACACCCCAGAACGGATAGTTTTGATATTGGGACTTGTGCCTCATATCAAGCCAGAAGTACTAGACATTCTTCTCACCAAAAATAAAGATTATGACCGTAGATATAGTGAGTTTGGGGGATTGCTTTTAGACGGACATCTAGGATTAATTCCTACAGCAGAAACAGCCATGTTTATATTGGCAGGTGATGATCTGGCTAGGCGATTGAGCTATCAATATATCTTTGCGGAAGATCATGTATTTGCTACTGAGCAGGTAATTAAGGGAACACGCCAGAAAAAAGCAGGACCATGGTTGAGTAGTACCTGGATGGTAGCAGATGAACATATAGGATCTTTAATTAGTGGTAAACCCTACCATCCCACTTATAGCCCTGATTTTCCTGCGCAATTGATCACTACACAATTAGACTGGGAAGATATTGTGTTGAGTAGAAATACCGCCGAATATCTACAAGAGATCAGAGATTGGATAGCACAAGGCCATGTATTGATGGATGATCTTGGGCTAAGTAAAATACTAAAACCCGGTTATAAAAGCCTGTTTTACGGGCCTCCGGGTACCGGAAAAACGATGACCGCTGCTTTGCTAGGGAAAAGTACAAACAAGCAAGTCTATAAAATAGATCTTAGCATGGTGGTCTCTAAGTACATTGGAGAAACCGAGAAAAACTTAGGCAAAGTATTTGATCAGGCAGCAAAACGCGATTGGATTTTGTTCTTTGACGAGGCAGACTCCCTTTTTGGAAAGCGTACCCAAATGAATAGTGCCAATGACAGGTACGGAAATCAGGAAATCGGGTATTTGTTGCAGCGCATCGAAGATTTTCCTGGAGTGGTGATTTTGGCATCCAACCTTAAGGATAATATAGATGAAGCATTTACACGTCGTTTTCAATCCATGGTAGCATTTAGCATGCCCGGTGTAGAAGAACGCTATACCCTTTGGGAACAATCTTTTTCTACCAAGCTGCCATTAGATCCAAAGATTGATCTATGGGATATCGCAGAAAAGTATGAGTTGTCTGGTGGCGTGATGATCAATGTGATTCGCAAAGCTACCCTACGGGCAGTGATTAGCCAACAAAAAATAATTTCTCAAAAAGAACTGGAATTAGCCATCCATCAAGAATTGCAAAAAGAAGGGATTATTTTAAATTGATATAAAAACATCAGGCACATGAAAACGTTATCAGATCAAACTCAGGAATTTCAAAACTCCATTACTCCGAAGATTTCTAATGAGCCTAGTGAAGCAGGTACGGCACAACTAGTTGATAACCGTGCGGCTACTATGAATCAGCGAAAACTTCAGGAAACGATGCATGTTTCTAAGAATAATAGTGCAAATCCAATACAAAGAAAGGCTAACAACACCGGTCTACCAGACAGCTTAAAGTCTGGTATAGAAAACCTCTCTGGCTACAGTATGGATGATGTAAAAGTACACTACAACTCTAGTAAGCCTGCTCAACTACAAGCGCATGCTTATGCACAGGGAACTGATATTCATTTGGCCTCAGGTCAAGAAAAACACCTCCCTCACGAGGCTTGGCACGTAGTACAACAAAAGCAAGGGCGCGTAAAACCAACCAAACAGCTCAAAAGTAAAGTGAGTATTAATGATGATGCCGGCTTGGAAAAAGAGGCAGATGTGATGGGTGCTAGGGCAACTTTGTCTAATCCAAAGTCAGCGAAAAACAGAACGCTAACACAAAGAAAAACATCTGGAATAATTCAGAAAAAAGGAGAGAGAGCTGCTATAATGAGTACCAGAAATAACGGAGTCAGAAGAGGTAATAGACGTAAATCTGTAATCGCTACACAAGGTAAGAGCACAGCAAAAGTAGGATCTAAAAAACTTTTGGACGAAGGAGTAAATCAGGATCTAAATTATCCTGGTTTTCGTGGAGAATATAAGGAACTAGAAGATATCATCAAACAGGAATATGCAGCTAATAAAAGATTTAAAGGGAATCCGGATAATAAAGTTAAAAGGTTAAGAATCTTTATTGCGGCGGAGGCATTAAAATATTTAGCTGTGGGTAATTGTGGAGAATTTGCTGATGCTGTGTTTTCTCACTTGGTACAGAATACAGAAAATCAATATATATACCGGGCAATGATGGTGGGGCAAAGTAATGGAAGTAATATGGATCATGGATTAGTGCTAAGAACAGAAGAAAAAGTTACGGTTCCAAAAGACGGTGAGGCGTCTAACTTTAAAGAGGATGAAACAACAGTTATAGATGCATGGAATGGGTATAGAATACAAATGTTATCTAGCTTTTTAGAAGGAGATAATCCTTATAATGAAAAACTAACCTTAGAAAACCTTAAAATAATTCAAACTGTAAAAGCAAACAATAGAAGTAAATTATCCCGATCCATTAAAGATAAAATAAAATTGTGGGCTGAAACTTTTAATAAAAAATATGATGATGTATTTGATAATGAAAACCCAGAAGGTATAAAGATAAGAGAAAGAGCAAAAAATGCTCGTATAAAGGCTGTAAGAGGACGTTTCTTTCCTACACAAGGTTCTGAGGTAAAAGGAATACAAGATCTGCGTCCTATGGATGCGATAGATGATGCAGAGATCATAGATTATTTAGAAAGTCTTCACGTAACAAAGCGAAGATCAAATTCAAAAAATATAGCGGCTAGACTAATGTATATAGGTACTGACTACAAAAATGAAGTATTTGTTTTTCTTGAAAATAATTGGAGAGTTTTAGCAAATCTTATGGTAGAACTGGCAAAGGATCATGAAAACACTGATTTTCATGTTATTACCATAAATGAATTAATTCAAAAAACACATAAAAATAGACTAATTGCCATCTGGAAAAATTATATAGGAAGTGAAGATAGAGAAACCATTCTTAAAGTAATTTCAACTGAGAATTCCTTAAAAATATTACGAGCTGTGCAGAATAACAATCCCATGCTGTAATCCCGAAAAAATAGGTTTAGAATGGAAACTAGGTAATTGATAATCAGATCGTGCATGCATGATTGTGCAGGTTTGTCATCTGTGCGATTAACTTAGGCTAAAGTGCTACTGTATAGTTGGTTTACCTAGGCAAACAAAATATAATTAGAGTTATGAAAACACAAACAGATAAAACACAAGAATCTCAAAGCTCAATTCCCCCAACAGTTACTAGTGAGCCTAGTAAGGGAGGTACGGCACAATTGGTAGATAACCGATCTTCAACTGTTTACCAACGTAAGTTGCAGCAAACAATGAATGATCAATGTGTAGATAATACGCTTCCAATACAAAGAAAATCCTCAAAAGGTTCTTCCCGTTTTCAACAAATAGCTGCAAATATGGGTGAAAAATATGGGGTGAATACTTCCAAACTTGTCGCTACACATAATTCTTCTTTTCCTGCTAAATTAGAGGCAGCAGCTACCATACAAGGAAATAATATTCACTTTGCTCCTGGTATGGACACAGACCATACCATTAGACATGAAGTGGCTCATTCTATAGACAACACCTTAAATGGTACCCCAAAAGGTAATCAAACTGTTAACGGAAGGCGCATTGATACTACCCGAGAAAAAACAGTAGATCGTATGGCCAGTGATACTAATACATCTACCCAACTCACTAGCAACAAAAAAGTCTTTGGTAGACAAGGTTCTGGATCTAATATGAATACTCCTTATCAAAAAGCAGAGTCAGAGAAAGTGTCAGAATCTAATCAATTAATTCAACGAGCCCCATTATTCGGTCTACGTAAATTGATACCAAAGTTGAGGAATGGAGGCTTCACATTTAATGATAATGATGTGAATGTAGACGGTGAAGGAAATCAAGCTAGACTTACCATACGACAGATGCAACATGGTAATATGAATTTCACAAATATGAGATTCGGGGTCGTAGGAAGATTGCTAGACGGGGATATGGCTCAATCCGTAAATCTTCACATAGATAATATTACCGGAAACAATATTGCTGCTGGTACTAAGCTATTTCGTGTAGCCGTTGATAATCTAGATATCAATGCATTCTTAGTAAACAAAATTCGCAATTTGGGAGCTTTTTTAAAAAATAAGCTTTTTAGATGGATTCTAAGTTGGTTACCTAGGCGGATTAGACCAGAGAGGCGTGCAGTTCCTCAAGCAGAATATATGATTAGCATGCTTGGTGCCGATTCCGAAGTTACCATTCAAGCATTAGAGATAGAAATCTTACGTGGCTCTATAAGTACTAGAACAGGAAGAGGTGGTTACACGGGAGAAGCAGACCAAGTACAGACGCAAAGTCAAGAGGAAAGCACTATAAATGTCAGAGATTTGAATTTACACGTAGACGAAATGCCACGAGCTGGTAGAGGAGAATTTGTAACTACCGCCACTATTGGAGCACTAAACTTTGATCAAAACAAGCGAAAATTGATCAAAAACGGTAGACAGGTAAATCGGCCTAAAAATAAACGTAATAGATTTGATATGCAAGATATTAGCCTCACCATACATCAAAACGCTGATAACTTTAATATAAATAATATAACGTTTGACAATCAAAATCAAAATTCTATTACCTTACATGATAAAGGTCCTTTCAGGTTGTTGATTATAAACCAACTACAATCTAACGTTGACCAAAATGGGAACGGGAATGTACAAGCTAATATCGCAATGACATTAAAGTATGTCTCACTAAACATACAATTTGCAGTTAATGTACCAGTCAACAATTGGAATGTAACCTTAGATGATGTAATCAATCAAATTGGACTTGGTTTGAGGAGTTATTACCTTCCTGTTCCTAATATGGTTATAAATCAGATTTTGGCGTATTTTCTCAGGCTAAGAGACCCGGGTGCTTTAAGACGTACTTTAGAGGTTTTTGATCCAGCAATTCCTGGGACTAATAGAGATGTGATCACCACGGCAGGAGTAGGTCGTGCGGAGCGCGCAACGGGTATAGACATTGCAAGACTTTTTGAGCATCATGCTGCTGCTAAGATGCGAAGAGCCGTACAACGTGATAACTAATCTAGCTACTCAAGAGAGAAGAGGTATAAAAAACCTTGGTTATATAAGAGGTATTGCGAAAAGAAAACATCTAGAGGGTATAAAATTAACTTTCACCCGTCAATCTTTCTCTGTGCAGCGCAAAACCAACCTCCAGAATGAGTATAATGCCTAATTATTCCGAAGAAAGGTATAAATGGATTCCAGAAACTATTAAAACGGTGTAATTATACGTGTACTGTTGCGGAAACGAACAATACTTGGAGTGAATAGGGTACGAAAATACCCTAACTATTAGGATAATTTTTTTATTATTTTAAAAATACACGTTAAAACAAGATGTCGCAAAATCACCTTGATTTGACGGGTTTGTAGTAGTCTATAAGCCTGTTAGGCCTGTAAATTTGAAAATTTTAGATAAACCCAATTAAGTATGAAAGCAACTAGTATTCCTAACCACGAGAAGACCTTTTTTGAAACAGGTAGAGACTCAGACGGAAAAGAATTTGTCTTAACAGAAATGACAGTTCCTATAAAAGGAACTGACCAAGTGATGCCATATATAAATTGCAGACCCAAAAACGGGGATACTTCATTTTATTATCAAGAGCAACACACAAAAACACAAATTGTATTACACTATACTGCTGGTTATTTAAAAGGTGATGTGGCGGCTTTGTCTAAGCCTACCAGAGAAGTATCTACACCATTTATTATTGCGCGAAACGGTAAGATACTCAACTTATGGTCTTCTGCCTATTGGTCATACCATCTAGGATCAGGCGCTATAGGAGGTAATACACGAGGTAGCAAACAAACCATTGGTATTGAGATCTCTAATATTGGTTTTTTAAAAAGGATAGGGAATAAATTAGTGACCGTATATAGTGATACCGATGTATATTGTGATATAAACGAAAAACAATTTTATACAAAACTTGAGTCACCTTATCGAGGAGAATTATACTATGCCAGGTTTACAAGACTACAATACGATAGCCTACTTACACTGCTTCGTTACCTAACTGTGACCTATAACATACAAAGAGCATTTTTACCAGAAGACAGGCGGTACATAACAGGAGTAAAAGAGGAGTTAGTAAATTTTAATGGGATCGTATCTCACGTAAATTACAGATCGTCTGGCAAATGGGATATAGGCCCAGCTTTTGAGTGGGAGAAGATAATTGATGAACTTAGATAGAAATCTTAAGTTTTCATTAAGTCGGTAAATTACTTTCATTTGTCGGATTTGCTATAGTAGAATAACTCTCTTGGGGTGTAGTTTTGTTAAGCCTAAAGTGCACATTAAAACCTAATAATAAAAATTACCATCTATGAAGTATTTCTCCAAGTTTACATTAACATTTTACATTTTAGGTTTTATATATGGCTGTGCAAGCTATACTGCAAAAGATAATAAACTTTCTGCAACCTTATCAAGTACGCAACAAGCTATCACCAATTTGCAAGAAAAAATATCTGCCTCAACGGATGATCACCTTATAAAAACGTTTCATAGATTAGAAAAAAAGAGTAAAGAATTATTTCCTACACTAAAAGACTGTAATAAAAAATATGCGCTTACCAAAGAGTATATCGCAACATTACAAGAAGCACAAAAAACAATAAAGCGTGTAGACAAAAACTTTAATAATATACCCGATAAAACATTCATTTTAGATGCTATCTATCAAGATTTTGATGCTAAATTAATAACTATTAATAGTAGTACTGAAAAAAATGCTAATACTAAGATCAAAGTGATTGTGGATTCTAATAAAGAAGAGGGGTTCTTTGTTTTTGGAAAATTATCTTACGAAAAAACATTGGATATTAAGCGGTTTCGCTTTAATAAACCTACCAATAGTGCTACCCAAGATTTCGTTCCTGGTTACTATTTATTTTGGCTAGAAAAAGAAGATCGTGTAGGGGAACCAGAATTGCACCTTATCATGAATAGTGGTGCAGAAGAAGAGAAAAAATTAGTTTTAAAAACTCCTAAATAGTACTTACATGCTTGTTTCTAGATTAAAAGACATTTGGAAAGAGATAACTTTGCTTAGTATTTGGATTGCCTCGGTAGCAGGTGCTTTTATTATCCCTTTACCCGCTTGGTACTCTGCTGATGAAAACACTTCTTTTTTAATGAAATTTGTGGTGTTTATAGCCACAGCGCTTGCCGGGTTTCTCATTTTGTATTCGCTTAAAAATAAAGTTATTGGAACCTGGATGCGTCTGTCTATTGAATTTATCCTTCTCTTTATAGGTGTTTACGCTACCTATAATTTTGCTAGAGAAGCCAAAACATTACCTTATCTCGATAAAGATATTGTTATTGGGGATGAAATGATAGCTAATGATCCATTCGAGGCTTTTAAAGAATCACATGGGTTTTTACCTAATAGAAATGAACAGATGATGATTGTTTTGGGTGATCCCGAAAAAGCGTGGACCAAAAAAAGTATTATGTCTAATAGAATACAATTAATAGCGCTTTTATTCCTTTGCTATCTGTTTTCAGCAGGATTTATCATTTCCTTTTGTAATCTGGTGATTTTGTACAAAGAAAAATATACAATCAAAATTGAAAAAAAATAAGTGGGTTTTAAGTCCATTTTTGGGATCGCGAAGTAAACACTGCTCATGAATCCAAAAGTATAAGTTCTTTATCTAAGAATTTCTTCTGAACCTCAACTATAGACACTTACTAAAAAAATTAAGGATTAAATTATAGCATCCTTCAATATAATATCCCATTACTAAATGCAAAACACTCATATTAGTCTTATTCTCCAGGTTATCGCTTTACTATTTTTAATCATCATTGGTTATTTAATCTTTAATTCTAGTACAAACTGGCAAATTGTAACATCAGAATTAAACAAGGCGAAAGAAGAGCTGAGAATTTCAAAAGATGCCACTATCCTAGCCAAGTCCCAATTAGAAAGCTCTAAAAAAGAATTTAAACAAATGAAAGCCCAAAAGGATCTAATTATTCACAGACGAGACTCTTTGATATTAACATTCAAAAGAAAAAATGCTAAAGATTGGACAGACTTACAGCGTATTAAAGATTCTATACAACTCATTAATAATAGATTAGTCAAAGATCGTTCTATATTAGAAGGTCTCTTTGGTTTGGATCAATAAATCTCGGGCTCCCCCTATGGTAAATTAAATAATCATGCAAAAACTAGTATTCATTCTTTTTATATTAACGGTTTTTAAAACTTTCTGTCAAGAAGTTGATTCTCTAAAAGTAATTGAAATTCCAGAGTCCTATAGCAATCGTATTGGAGAACCCCTTTCCGTAAAAAAAGACAGCCTTTACATATTTAGAACACCAGATATATACTTAGTAAATAAGAAGTCTTTTTTGGCATTCAAAAATGTGTATCAAAGTACGCTAGACCAAGATAAGATGACGAAGGAGATCATAGAAAAATATACACAAACACTCCGTAGAAATATCGATTTAGAGCGGAGATTAACTATCAATTTTACTAAAAGTGATAGTCTAGATAAAATAGTTTATCAAAAAACCCAAACAACTTTGGTGAATGCACAAAAAGCACTGGATTATACCGTAAACAGTCTTGAAAAAGCAACTAATAGCCTTGAACTTATTGAAAGGGTAAACAGGCAACAAAGAAAAAAAACAGTTTTTGAAAAAATACTTATTGGCCTTGCAGGATTTGGGGCTGGAGTTTTAGTTGGGATTTCTTTATAATTTTAGCTACATAAAAACCACGTAGCTTTTGCTAAATTACGTAGCAACGTACCCCAAAAGAAGATCATATATCTCATGTTTTAACATTTGTTATTGATTCGATTAAAAAAATGATGAGTAATTTTACAGTGATTTGAAAGAATTTAAATCCTATTCTAGCTGTAATCACTATTATTCATGATTTTTTTTAAAGCTTCTCTGTACAAAGTAAAACGATATATTTATGTAAGAAAATTAGCTATTTGTATTGTGTTTGGAGTTCTTTTTTCTCTCTATTTCTCACAGTTATTAGCGAATCCTCAAAAAATTGATAGTCTGCTACATCAATTGAGTTCCCTTAAAGAAGAAAATACAATAAAGGTAGATTTACTTAATACCATTGGTTTTGAATATTGGATTGTAGATGCTAATGAGTCTATTGTTTTTGGTAAAGAAGCATTACAATTATCAGAAACTTTAAAGTATACTAAAGGTCTGGCAAAGGCAAATCGTATTGTAGGAGTTGCTTATTGGGCACAGGGCAATCAAAACAAGGCTTTAGAATATTTAAACACCTCTCACAAACTTTACAAAACCATAAAGGATAAAACAGGGTTGGCCAATACAAGACTCAACATAGGTATGGTATATGCAGATCTTAAAGAATATGAAAAAGCCCTTCATTACTATGAGCAAGCAATCAATGAATTCACTGCATTAGAATTAAAAGGTAGAATAGCAACTACATTTACCAAAATAGGTACTATTCTCATAGCGCAACATAAGAATTCTGAGGCATTGCAATATCTAACAGATGCACTACAAATGCACACCTCCAATAACTTTACTTACGGAATAGCCGAAGCACATAACAGACTGGGAATATTATATCTTCATGAAAATGAAATTGAGCAATCCTCCTATCATATTAAAAAGTCAATAGAATTGGGTAGTAAGGTGAGTGATATTGATGGATTGACCAATAACCTTATTATTTACGGCAAAATCTTACGGTTGTCTAATAATCTTGATGAAGCTGAAATTAAATTAAACAAAGGTTTAGAGCTCGCCAAAGAAAATAATTTAAAAAAATATGAATTATTTGCATACCAGGAGTTGAAAGAACTTAAAAAACAGCAGTCTATACCAGAGGAGGCTTTTGTATTTTATGACAACTACATTACCCTGAAAGATTCTCTTTTTAATTCAGAAAAATCTAAGCAAATTGCTTATTTAGAGTTTGAGAACCAGCTAGAGATAAAGGATAAAGAGCTGTTAGCACTTAAAGCACAGGAAAAAAAAGATAACCTTATCAAAATGATTTTATTTTTGGGAGTGGTTATTATATCCATATTTGGGTACATTATTTATGTTGTAACAAAACAGCGTGCTAGAAAGAGTAAACAATTATCAACCAAAAGTCAAGAACTTTTGGAATCTGTTTATGCACTGAGTCAGAAAAATTTAGAAAACTCAGAATTAAGGCAACGAGAATTAAAACGACAATTAGATTTTAAGAATAAAGAACTTACCTCCTATGCGCTTAATTTTATAAAAAAGAATGAAATCGTACAAGAACTAAAAAGTATGATACATGAGATAAAAAAATCTTCCACTATTGAAAAAGAAAAATTGATTGCAGATATCCATAAAGTAATACAAAAAAACTTAAGTATTGATAGAGATTGGGAGGATTTCAGCAGATTCTTTGAAGATGCGCATCAAGGGTTCTACTCCAAGTTAAAATCAGCACACAAAGATCTAAGCACAAATGATCTAAAAATTTGCTCTTTGATTCGCTTAAACCTAAATATTAAAGAAACAGCCAGTATTATTGGGATATCACCGGAAAGTGTAAAAACTGCACGATACCGCCTTCGTAAAAAATTAGGATTAGAGCCTCAGCAAGAAATTCTCACCTATTTGATACATCTAGAAGAGGGATAAGAGTATTCCTAAAACTTTTGACTTTAATTAAATTAAGAATAGCTGATTATCAATACTTTAATTTACCATGTCTACCCATTGTACCCCTTTTTTTAACAATTCACCTCTCTAAGTCTACATATCGTATACATCAGTTTTATTCAATATACTTCAGACTCCTTTATTTTTGTTTTGTCAGATAATACCATTAATAATGGTACTATTTATCAAATAAAATAAGTGAAATTTTATCTTTTTTAGGAATCAATAAACATTTTAATTTACAAAAATAGTACTTATGAAACCTATTACTAAATATACCAAAAGTGGTCAGATTAATATTGCATATCAAGTTTTTGGTTCAGGTTCTATTGATATGGTTTACATTCCTGGATGGGTTTCTAATATTGATTGGATGTGGTCTTGTCCAGAGTTAGTCCATTTTTTGCAAGAATTAGGGAAAGTAGCCAGAGTTATTTTATTTGATAAACGGGGGACAGGGCTTTCTGATCGTGTTGCAACGGGTTTTTCTACCTTAGAAGAAAGGATGGATGATATTAGAGCCGTGATGGATGCAGTAGGTTCTCAAAAAGCAGTTTTATTTGGGCATTCTGAAGGAGGCTCTGCCTCTGCCCTATTTGCCGCTACGTACCCAAACCGGACTATTTCTCTCATTGCTTTTGGGATTTTTGCTAAGCGAATATTTGCTCCTGATTATCCCTGGGCACCCACCAATGAAGAGCGCCAGATTGTTTATGACATGATTGAAAATAGCTGGGGAAGTGGAGAGATGGGTCTTGAATCACTCGCCCCATCTAAAGCGAATGATCGTGTTTTTATGGATTGGTTGGCTAATTATTTTCGTTCAGGTGCTAGTCCAAGTGCCGCCATGACACTCACAAAAATGAATACACAAGTAGACATTATTGATATCCTCGGATCTATAAAGGTTCCTGCCTTAATACTGCAGCGCACCCATGACATTGATGTGAAAATTGAAGAAGGACGTTTTATTGCAGAACGGATTCAAGATGCGAAATTCGTTGAGTTTGAAGGTAGTGATCATCTATTTTGGACCGGTAACACTGATGAAATCTTAGCGGAGATGAAGGCTTTTATTTTAAATGTAAAGCCAAAACCAGTGTATGAAAAACAGCTCTTTACTATTCTTGTAGGATGCATAACATCTTTAGAAGAAAACAATAATAACCTCAAACTTCAAGAGCTTATTACGCAACATATAACACAATATAAAGGAAGTATTGTTAAATATAGTACACAATCATTTACCGCTACTTTTGAAGGCCCAAGTAAAGCGGTTCATTGCAGTATTGATTTGGTAAATGCTATGAAAGATATAAATACGGAGTTATCTCTAGGTGTTCATATTAAAGAATGTTTTGTAAAGAGTTGCATTAGCCAAGAAATAGAAGACTTTGCCGAATTAATATTTGGCAGACCCACACCTAATGAAATAGTATTAACTCAAACTGTAAAAAATCTATTAGTAGGATCTGACATTAGCTTTTCACTAGATAATGCAATTTTTAAAACTGAATCATGTGAATCACTTTTATTGTTTACTGTTGCCGATAAATTTAAAGAGAACATACAATTCAATGCTTTTGACAAAAATAAACTTCCACAAAATGATTCTTTTCTGAAAAAAGTACTTCAAAACATCAATAATCATCTAAGCAATGAGCATTTTGGGGTAGAAATGCTTTGTAAGGAAATAGGTGTCAGCGAACGGCAGTTGCAGCGTAAACTTAAAGCTATTACTAATAAGTCTCCTAATAAATTAATCTGCTCGGTACGTTTGCATCGTGCCAAAGAACTATTACTCAGCCAACAAAATACGATTGCTGAAATTGCTTTTCAAGCCGGGTTTTCTAATCCTTCTTACTTTTCTAAATGCTTCAAAAAAGAATTTGCAGTATGTCCATCTGATCTCATAAATTGATAGAAAAATCTTTTTATTCCCCCAAATAGTAGTTAAAGATATTTTTATACTGTATGCACATTGTTCTGGTAATGGTATTAAAACTTTTAAACCCTACTCGTCTTGTTTTTTCATATCACTCAGTAAGTTATAATGTCTTTTGTGCTATTGAAGGTTCAAAATGGATTTTAATATGATTTTCTCTACCCTTGCTAGATTTGGATGTCGTTGAAAACTAATTCCTACTCCGTTTGATTTACTATCTGTAAATTTGTTGCTGGATTTGTATAAAAAATACCAACTAATTATTATAACATTTTTGGAATCAAGGAACTCTGTATCCTACAATAAGGGGTGGACGATCATACTGGCCAACCCTACCTGCACTTTTTAAGGCCAAATAAAGCATATTTGATTTGTGGTCAAATGTTCCTCCTATGATTCTATTAGCACCGAAATCATCAAAAGAGATTAGAAACTCACCATAGGCATACGGACGTGGATCATATACATTTTCTGCACTTAGTATTTCCTCTACGTCAAAAAACCAATAGTAGTTATAGTTATCAGATGCCTGATAGGAACAATATCCTCCGCGGAGATTTCCATTATCCTGTGTAGTCTTATAACCAATACCACTGGTAATACCACCAGTTGAACCAAAAACAGCGAAAGTTTTTGTGCCTAGAATAATAAAGCCATAGATACCTTTGGATAAATAATTCCAGAGATCCTGCCCAGAATCGTCAGATCGAGGTGTAATATAGTTTTCATCTCCAAAACTAAAATTCATAAATGGTGTTGTTTTGATAGCTCCAGCACTTTCTGCCGCATTTAATAACAGGTCTTTGTGGTTAAATGTAAATAAAGAAGGTCCGTAACTGTAGCGCGAAATAATTGAATTCACAGATGACCAAGCTGTTAAATACTCTGAATTAAATTGTGTTTGCCATTCCGCAGGAATAGGTGACAAATAACCTGCAGCATGAGCGGTGCCATCCAGTTGGTAGTACCCTTCAATTTTAGATGTATTAAGATTATTTGCATCTTTTACAACAACTGTTATGTTTCTATTTCCTCCACTTGCATCGTACCATACTTCGGCAATGTTTCATTACAATTAATTTGATAGGATCATATTTTTTGATTTGGTTTTTTCCGTGAAAACAGCAGTAGAATTGAAAAAAATAATACTATTGTCAATTTGTATGTATGAATCCCTACAATAACGAATTAAGAAAGTTAATACAAATAAAATGTACTGGTGATTTTTCATTTGTTTGGGGTCAAGGCAATTTTTCAACAATTAAATAAACGTTATACCTTTTATCATATTGTAAATCAGGAATTTTGTTTTGGTTATGTATAAATACAATTTGTACAAAATTCCAACTTGCTTGTTTAAAAAGAAGCATAAAAAAACTTATGACAGTTCGTCTTAAAAGATTCTTACAGATGTGGTTTGAATGTAAATGATAACTTCATCTGTAATTATTCTATAAAAACAGAACTTATTGTACACTAAATATAATTAGCACTACTTTACCCCTAATTTAATTAATTACAGTTTTAATTTACCTTTGCTAAGTTATAAACCTTGTTTTTATGTAAGATTTACATTATATTTAAAGTAATTATTTTTTGTCGTAAACCGAAAAGTCAAAAATTAAAATAAACAAAGCAAGAGTAGGTAAATCAGTTTAAATTTTTATTATGAAAAAAAATGAAATTATTAAAGTTTGGAAAAGCCAAAAGAACAGAGGAGAAATAACAAACTTAATAGGTTCTCCAGAAGTTGACAAAGAGATTGTTAAAGGAGGAAGAGAAGCTATTGATTCTGCGGGTTATATATGTACCGTAAGTGGAGAAGTTTGGCCATACATATCATGTAATCCTAAGGATTGGTTTTAGAACTGAAATTCGTTTTGAAATAACTCTAAAAAACGACTTCTTTCTTGAAGTCGTTTTTTTATAATAAGCTAAAATGAAAAAAACCGTTGAAAAGAAGGATCATCTTTTTATAGATTTTCAAACACATCACTTTCAAACCGGGCTTTTAAACTTCTGCCTTCCTCTAATTAACAAAACAATCCAAAAATTAAACGCTACTCAAAAAACATGTTTTACTGACCTTTTTGTAAAATCTCATAAAGTAGTTATTCATAATTTATTAGAAAACCTTCTTTTTTTATCCCTTAAAACATTAATCGCTAATTATAAAATATTAAAAAAGGAAGGTGTTTTTACAGAGGAAACAGAATTAGAGCAATTGGAGTCCTTTAACAATCATTTAAAAGAACCAGAAATTAGGAATTATTTGTTAGAACAATATCCCCTTCTGGAAAAATGGTTAGTTAATGAGGCACAAGTATGGCTTATGCAAACACAGACGTTGGCAGTTAGGCTTGAAAAGGATATCAACTCTATTAGAAATGAATTTTTTGAGGGTGATGAACTAGGTTTTATTGAACGAATTACCTTTGGTTTAGGCGATAGACATAGAGGAGGTAAAACAGTTGCTCTTATCGAATTTGAATCAAATAAAAAACTAATTTATAAGCCTCGAAACCTCTCTATTGATTATCATTTTTCTGAATTTTTACTAAAACTAGACGAGCAATTAGGTATTGGATTCAAAACTCCAAAAACCATACGCCATGAATCTTATGGATGGGTTGAGTTTATTGAGAATACATCGTGTACTACTAAAAAAGAAATAAATAACTATTATTTTAGAAAAGGAGCTTATTTAGCTATTTTATATGCATTAGAAGCTACCGATTTTCATTATGAAAATATCATATCACATGGGGAGTACCCAGTATTAATTGACCTTGAGTCCTTTTTTCATCCTTATTTCCCTATGCTAGGTACAGAGACCAATCAAGCTATTAGCAACTCTGTACTTAGAACAGGTATTTTACCAAGTACCATCTCAGCTGATGATGATGAAATTGATATAAGTGGTTTAACCGATGTTGAGAATAAAGAGAGCATCCTATCAAACATGGTTCTGCAAATTAATGATGGAAACCTAGAATATGTTAGAGATAAAGGTATATTAAAAGGAGGTAAAAATATTGCTCTATTAAATGGTAAAAAAGCACCTATTGGTAGTGAACACCTACCGCATTTCAAAGAAGGGTTCAAAAAGGTATATTTATTCTTATATAATAATAAAGAATATATTAAATCCCAATTAAGCTATTTTGCTGATGATGAAGTACGTGTTTTATTTAGAAATACAGTAGCCTATGTTCACCTTTTAGAAGAAAGTACACATCCTAATGTTCTAGAGAGTGAAGAAGAAGCAAAAAAACATTTTCAAGTACTGCGTGAAAGAATAAAGACGTATCAGTTAGCCAAAATATTTACACCTCATGAGGAGGCAAGCCTTTTAAAACGAGAAATACCATTATTTACCACCAAGGTAAACTCAAAGCATCTTTGGTATGAAGATGATCAATATTTAGAGAATTTTTTTGAAAACACTGGAGAAAATACTGTTTTTCAGAAAATAGATACGCTTTCTATTCAAGATTTAAAAAGACAATTGTGGATTATTGACGCTTCATTTTCAATTTCAAAATCTCCTAATCAGAATACAAAACATTATAAGCGATTAAATCCAAATTTAAATCTCAATATCCCAGACAATGAAGAGTTGTTAGCACAAAGTATTAAAGTAGCAGATTATATTATTGACTCAATTAATTGCAACGAAGAAATATGTAATTGGCTTGTTTTCAAAGCAACTGACTTGGAAGGTAAAAAATATAGAATTGCCGAGGCCTCTTACGATTTGTTTACAGGTATGCCAGGTGAAATCTTATTTTTTGCCTACCTACATGAAGTTACAAGAAAAGAAGAATATAAAAATATTGCATTAAGGGCATTGCGCTATTTAGATAAAAAAATTTCTGAAGCCCAAAACTCTATTAAGGTTTTAGGCTTATATGCGGGATGGGGAAGTATTATAAATCTATATACAAAAATAGGTCTCTTATGGGGCAAAGAAATATATTTTAAAAAAATAGAAGTATATTTCAATACTATTAATTTTGAAGACTTAATTCAGAAAGATAAAGATTATTCAATCTTAAAAGGGAATGCAGGTTTCATAATAGCTTGCGCAAACTATTATGAACACAGCAAATCAAATAAAGCAGCATTTTTTGCTAAAAAAGCAGGAGACTATTTGTTGAGTAAAGCTATTTATAAATCTGACTTTATTGCATGGAAGATAGTAAGTAAGGTTCCTCTTAGCGGACTTGCACACGGATCTTCAGGTTTTGCATTGGCATTTTCAAAACTATATACTATTACTAAAGATGAAAATCATATAACGGTTTTACAGAGTATTTTAAACTATGAGAAAAGACTTTATATTAAAGATCAGAATAATTGGCAAGACTGCAGAGATGCTATTACCTTAAGTTATCCTAATGAAACCATATGTTGCACTGCATGGTCTCATGGAGCTCCAGGAATTGGGATTGCTAGATTATCTTTACTAAAATCTAATTTGTCTATTCCCAACTTAAAGAAAGAGATAGAAATAGCAATTGAGACTACCGTAAAACAGGGTTTTGGAGGAAATCAATCGTTAAGTTTTGGTGATTTTGGAAATCTTGAGTTATTACACGAATACTATCTATACTTCGACGATAAGGAAATACGAAAAAAATTAGATACCATTTTACGATTATTAATAGAATCAATTGATGAAAAAGGCTGGCACATTGGTTCTAAAAGTATTTACTCTATGGGTGTAATGACCGGAATTACAGGTATTGGTTATCAGTTTTTAAGAATAGCTTACCCGACCATAGTTCCATCAATCTTAAATGGGGATTAACCATTTTCAACTTTGAATTTTTTATGAATAAATTTAAAGAAAAAGTTTGGCTTCAAATAATAGTTATTTATATCAGATATTTAATTGGTGAAGCGTTTGTTTTTTCTTGTATCATTTGATTAAAGGAACTCGATTTACAAAATTAGGAGCATTGATTAATTTGCCAATAATTCTGAATATTTTTATTATTACCTTATCGTATTATTTTGCCTACACACCTGTACTAACCAGATTAATGCTATTTTCTAATTTAGTATTGATTTTTTGGGATTGGGATGAGCTAAAAATTATCTTTAATTTAACTGCAGCATTGGAAAAAAAACTTGAAAAGCGTGTTGTATGGGAAATTACTGGAATCTTACTATTCCTTTTTACGGTGTTTTATAGAGTTTTAGTAGACAAATATCACTTAGGATTTTGGTTTTTAGGCTGCATGATAATAGGTTTAGTAGGATTAATTTTTGGTTTAAGAAAAAGAAAACACTATAAATTGTAAATTTGAATATCCATCAAAAACTTATTTTAAATGAAGAAATCTATCCTGTCTATTTTTTTGATGTTACTGCTATCATCTTGCCATCAGCAGACAAAAAAAATAATCGAACCAGCAAATGACGATAAGATCATAAAAGATTCATTAACAGAAGTATTGATGGAAATTCATAAAAAAGGATTTATCAATGGTTTTTCGGTGGCGATTGTAACTCAAGATAGTACGCTATATGAAAATGGAATAGGGTATGCAGATACTGAAAACAAAATAGCCTATACCAAAAATACGGTACAAAACATCGCGTCCATTTCAAAAACACTTATTGGAATTGCTCTTTTAAAAGCGCAGGAAATGGGTAAACTATCCTTAGATGATCCTATTGAAAAACACCTTCCCTTTAAAGTTAAAAATCCATATTATCCGTTAGAAGAAATTACCATCAAACAATTAGCTACACACACTTCTTCCATAAAAGACGCTAATGTTTACAATGAAAAATCTTATGTCTTAAATACAAAACAAGATAGTACCTCTGGTTTGTTGAAAGAAGTTTCAGAAAATTTTAATCCGCCAGAGAATAAAATCTCTATTGAGGACTTTCTTAAAAATGTACTTAGTGAAGATGGAAAATGGTATACCAAAGAAAGTTTTCTAAAAAAGAAACCAGGAGCTCTATTTGAATATTCTAATGTTGGTGCTACCCTTGCTGCGCTTGTACTGGAAGGAGCTACAGGAGAAAGTTATCATACATTTACATCAAAGCATATACTTCAACCATTAAAAATGAAATCATCTGGTTGGTCTTTTGATGCCATAGATCTTGATCTTGCTCAGCATTCAAAGCTGTATGCAACTCCTGAAAAGGAATTTCCACTATACTCACTTATCACTTATCCTGATGGTGGATTGATCACATCAAGTCATGACTTAGGATTATATCTTACTGAATTAATCAAAGGATATTCAGGTAATGGAACTCTTTTAAAAAAAGAAAGTTACCACGAGCTATTTAAAAAGCAAATGAGTCCTGATCAATTTACGGAACGTGATGAAGAGAATCCTTATAATGATGAATATGACTTTGGGATATTTATTGGTTTTTCTGCCAAGGGCTACATTGGTCATACAGGAGGTGACCCAGGGGTCTCCTCATTTATGTTTTTTGATGCTGAAAAGAAAATAGGAAGAATTCTAATTATTAATACGGATTTAAACAATAAGGAAGGTGTTGACGAATTTTACGCTGTTTGGGATACCTTAGGAGCGTATCAAGAAAGATTCTGATAAAACTACCAAATTATCACGCAAAGCATAAAATTATTGAGCAATGGTCTACAATTCAAAGAAAATTGGAAACAACCAGCCTTATAGGTTGGCATTTTCTTTATAAAAGTCGCTTTGGGTAGTTAAAAAAGAAATAAATTGATTTCTTTAAGTCCTAACAGAAAATCGAGTTCTGTTTATTAATCAACGTCAGTTCAACGTAAATAAGAATTAAAATCGAGTTCGAAATTGTCTTTTTGCGCAGTATAACAAGGTTTTTCGTTAAGAATTTTCGAAGCCCCGTATTCTATGGATAAAACAAATTTATTTTCACTTTTATGCTGCATAAGCCATAATATCAACATATGGTGTGCCTCTTTTGACTACAGCAAATATTCTGGCTAATAACTTGTTTTTAATAATTCAAAAACCTCTTTAAGATTAAAAATATAAAACTGAAATTAGATCGAACTCACGTTATTTTACTTATTGGTTAGTTGACCTACCAAACAACTACTTCTGTTAATTGAAAACCATAATATACTACCCCCTGAACATTTAAAAGATACTATATATTTTCTAAAAAAGTACTTTTCCTAAAAACCTTCATGCAGGGGGGTAGTTGGCACCTTTAATTGATTCTATACTTCATCAATACTAAAATATCATCTAGTTTACTTCTATCTAATCCGCTTAAACCGGCATCAATACTCCATTTTTTGATAGGAGAGCCCGTTAAGCCAATGGTTCCACCTTTTAATTTGTTTTTGCTACCTGTACTAGCAGAATGCGCAATATCATCACCGGTAGTCCATGTTATATTGGTATCATTTACTTTAAAAGGATTAGGGGGGATGATCGTATTTTCGCTTGCTGGCTTTAAATAGACTTTTGTTTGTGTCAAAGTAAGATTCTTCTCCTGTAATAAGTATGGAAAATGATTTTTTTCTATATCAAACTCTACAAATTGCGGATCTCCATCATCAGGAGAAAGTAATTGATGATAGGCATTAGGGAATTCATGTCTAAGACTTATTAGTCTTAAGAGCCCGTTGGTGGTAGCGTAATTTGTTAACGTGGTGGCCAAGGCATTTTCTGCCGCAGTCCTGTTGCCTTCCAGAGCAGTATACCCAATAGTAAGCAATACATCTGAAATGGTATCATAATTAAAAGATCTCACTTTTGAAGGTAACTCAATTTTCCACTCACTTATAGCACCACCTCCTTCAAAAGGTAAATACCGTTCATCTCTCAAGTTAAGCTCAAAAGTTCCAGTATCATTTAATCCACCACTGAGGCTGATAGAGGTATTTTTTGCTATCAGGTGTTCTTCAAGTGGTACACCGTCTTCTTTTTCAATTTCGCCTTTTAATAGGGTAAGCCTGGCACTTACATTGGTATATGGACCTGTAACACCGGGTATAGTTACTCTTACAGATTTCATGAGTCTTCTGTATTGCCCTGGATATAGTAGTTCAAAGGCTATTTCAGGGATGTTAAAATTACAGCTCCCTGTCTGGCGTAGGGTAAGTAACTCAGAAGGTGACAGCATAGCAAGAGAGAACGTTTGAGCAATTTCCTGTTTTCTTACATTGCCCTTAATAAATGCCTGTTCCATTTGCTGGAGCTGAAGCATCAACCGGTCTCCTGCCAACAACCCTGCTTTATCAGACTCCCAATTATCTCCAGCAATATAGAAGGTGTTGTCATTGATTTCAAACTGATAAGCCCGCTCTGCCATCCTTGCCATATCTGCGGCTATATTATAGGCCTGCCTGTAAATACGGCTTAGATTGGAGGACAAAAAGTTGTAAAGCCCTAGGCTGGTAAATTTATTTCTATAAAAATCATGCAGTTCTTTGGCCTGTTCCACACTTTTTTCGTGGATTTCAAGGCTTTTTTCGGCTAGCTGCTGTCTAATTTCTGCAGCAAGAACCTGTTGATCTACCTGCTTAATTTCTTGTTGGGCCAGAGCTAGTTGTTGTTCCCACTCTTCTTCCCTGCGCTGAAATGAAGCTTCCAGGCCAGCAGAAGCTGCCACATCATCCAGAATAGAAGCCAGAGTATTCATAAATTTACCCCATTCATCGGTACTGTCGCCCAATTCCTCTCCTCCCCATTTCATGGCGAAAGGGCTCCCCAATTGCGGAATCAAATTTGTAATTCCCCCAGTGGCAAAAAATATACTGCTAACGGTTCTAAGTGCTCCCGCAGCATGTTTTGATATCTGTTGTGTTCGCTCCCATGGAATTAATCCGGTCTCAATTAATCCCTGATAATAATTAACCCGATTTTCTACATTTTTAAGAGTTTCCTGCATTGCCTTATACTGTGCCTTTGCTTCTTTAACCTGTTTTCTCTTAATATCTTTGGTGAGTTTCAGGATATTTTGTTCATGTGTAGACCGTAAAAGCGTCAGTTCTTCAGTATCTTTCTTTTCAAGGGCGCTTAGCAGGGCATTGCCAAAGCCCTGTACGGATTGAGTAAACTGTTTTGCTTTTTCCAATAAGTATTCAAAACGGTATGGTGGCAGGGTGGCTGCCCCGGCGATCATTGACAGAATGTCTTCCATGCTTAACCCTGCTGCCCTTGCTCTTACTAAAAGTGCAGGGTCAATGGGGGGTTGAAATAATGCCAGGCTTCTCCTTATACCCTTTATGTTCATACAAAACCTTATTTTGTATAGCCTGTCATTTACCCTATCCCAGTAATCTAATAAATCTTCATTATGAGGGACACAAAATACCAATTGCGATTCTTTTACCAGTTCATATAATGGTAACCTTCCCGGTTTTTTCTCAATAATGTCTTTTCTATCTACCTTTTCAAGGTCTGTCCATCTTTTTTTGCGTTTTTTTGCCTCATAAACCACCTCAAAAACCCGCTCATATGTTTCTACTCGTTCGTAGTTATTACCATATCTTATTCCTGCTGACATAGTTGTTGCGAGGGTATTATCCACTAAACCACTATTTGAAGCTATTACAAGCGCATCTGACACCCTTTTTTGCTGAGCCATACTAGCTACTTCCATCAACTGATTAGTTTCTTGTATCCTGTTTTCATTTTTCAAAGAGGCCATGAGGGATTTGGATGCAATAACTGGTTTAATATTGTATTTATAGTCCTGTTTGGTAATCCAATAGGAGTTTTCAAGGGTAATAAGAAATTCCGATCCCTTGGCTATCCTGTCTTTAATTTTGTCATAGGTTAATTTAGTCTCGTCTGCTGTTTCACATTTTCCAAGTTTAACCGGTCTTTTGCCTAAGATATCCTGAGCCAATACATAAAGCATGGTTGCCTCACCTATAGATTCGCGGGTATCCTGAGTAAAGAGATAATCACCCCAATCTAAAAGATTATCTACATATTTCATCACAATTGCTTTTTGGTAAGCATTTAATCTCAACCGAGCTATGGCATGTGGATTAAACGGATCTTTTTCATAGGCATCAATGGCAGCATTATCGGTTAGTATCTCTTTTAGCTTCTCAATATCAAGATTTCGAAAAGCCCTAAATTGCCAATTGTGATCTGATGGCTTTTGATTGCCTGGTTCTTCTTCTGCTGTTGGGTTAAAGATACGTTCATACCACCATTTTGCCTCTTCGAATTTTTGGTTAGCATTTAGATGATTTGCTATTAAAAACGGAATATGGAAAAACATCTCCCAGTAATATTCACCGTATGCTCCTTTTAGGTCAACTTTTTGACCACTACTGTTGGTAATGTTCTGTGTTTGAAGTGAAAGAAATTGTTTTAACCCTTTTGCATAAAGAATATCCATCAATTCGTCGGTATTCACCGTGGTTAAAGGTACCAGAGTCCCACCAAGTAACAGGACACTATGCCCTGATTGGGTTTGAGTTATTGTTCTGGTTGCTTTCGTAAAACTTTTAAAGCCATTCTCTACGTAAAACGAGGTGTCTCCATTCTCTATATAAGCAATATCAAATTCCTTTTTTAAAAAATTATAGGATCCGTTCGTTATACTTACGGACATGGCATTAATCTCTTCATTTGTCATGCCTACCAGTTCATTTCTGGATAAGGAAAGTGGAAAACTACAAGCTTCAATATTGTTTGGAGTTGTTATAGAATTCACCGGAAGTGTATAAGATATGTCACCTACTTTTACAGTACATTTTGCTGCATTTTCAAGGTGAAATGTAAAGTCTTTTTCATCGTTAGCTACGATTGCATTGTTTCGTACGTGCTTTATCCTTCCTTTGACTGTTTTTTTTGCATTGGAAAAATTGTCATTAAATATACTAAAATCAACAGTTGGAGTAATCAGGTATATTCTAATTGCAATTCCTAAAAATTGAAAATTCATCCATATATTAGTAGCACTATTAATTCGATAATTTTTTTGATGAATACCTTTATTTTGAGACCAAATATAAGCTAGGTAAAACGGGTGGATTGGATTAGTACTTTTTATTACATAAGGTTTTCTGAAAATCTTTTTTTCAAATTTTAAAAATGCTTCATCGTGTTTTTTGTCTCTAATCTTTTCACTCGTCGGATAGGTATTTATACCTCTACGATAAATTTTTTCTTCTTCGGCAGATAGGTACCCTAAATATACACGTTGTGGGGTGCTCCATTTGCCGTCTTCTTTTAAAAAGCAATATTTGGTATGTACTTTAAAAATTGCTCCATCTGATGTTGCATCTCCTCCACTGATATTATTTATTTCTTTAGTTTGAACTTCGGTCCAGAACACGTAAAGTTTTCCTCGAAAAACCAATGCAGAAAGTTCGGCTGCTTCAATGGCCACTTCCATCTTAATCCAGTTTCCCCAAATCTGCTTGTAATGGTTATAGGTTCTATAGTAATACTGATAAGGATCTGTATGGGTTCTTGCAAAAAAATAAAACTTACTTTCATTTGATTCAAGAGGAAAGAAAACACTGGTGAGCAGTATAAAGCCAGAAGCGTTTGTTATTCCCATATTCCAATAATTAAAATCTACAGGGACACTCTCATAATAGGCCCCTGCAAAGCGTAATTTGGTTAACTCATTAAATTGAGAGACATATTTTTTATACGCGGATTCGGCAGATTCTTTTGTGATTTTTTCCTGAAGCAATTCATCTTCAAGTTCTTTAAAAATATGCGTTTTATTAGCCCTTAGCGTTGGGTCAATATAATTTTCAGGATAAAGAAATACTTTTCTGTTGGCTTCCCACACCCGGTAATTCTTTCTCCATTTCCATTCTTCCGCAGGAATCCAGGTAGGGTTTACTTTTACATCTTCAATGGCAGGGTTAAGGTTCTTATCTGATTGTTCCAAATTAATTAAACACCGGTGAATATATAATTGCAAGCTTGAAATGGTGCAAACCAGACGAGAAGTCCTGAAACAGCCACTCATCTCTACATCCAGCAGGAAGAAATTATATAGATCTGAACGGTCGCTAAACTTAAAGGTGTCTTTTTTTGCAATGATGTAGTCACAAAGGACATCTCGTTTTAGAGTGTTTATCTTATCAAGATAGGGTTCGAGCTTTTCTTTGCGTTCTTTCTCCTCCGAATATTTTGCAGTAAATACACTTAAAGCAATATCTCTGGCAACCACCAACTCATCGTATGAAGTAAAAGTTAATTTTTTTAAGTTGTGCCCTTCCAAACCCAGAGTATCAGCAAGTGAAATTAATTTTTGCAGAGATCTTATGGCCTCCAAGGCAACCAAGGGTAAGGTAAAAGTGGTTTGCAAGGATGCTACCCGCCCTAAAGGCTGCTCCCAGTTAGAAGCCATCAAAGCCAGAGAATCGTTATTGAAGGTTCCATCTGTCTGGTACTGAACCAGCGCATCCTGAAGCAAAAGCTCCCTTTCGGACTCTAATCCTATCCCAGCCAGTTTTTGATAAACATCAATCAATTTGACCTCATCAAGCGTTCTTACTTTCAAATCAGTAATCCCAAATACATCTTTATGGGTTACTAGAAAGGTAATTGCTTCAGGGGTAAGTTCTGATTTAGTGATAAGCAAGGAAATCCTTTCCAGTTCTTTCATTAGAGCTGTTAAGGCATCAAAATCATTTAGGTTATTAGGCTTTTCGTTAGTAAAAGTGGCATTAAGGGCAGTATTAATGCCTGCTGCGTTTATATCTATGGTAACCAGATTAGGAAAAATTTCTTTGTGTAATTGATCTGATGAGAGATTGAACGTTTGCGCGAGATGCGCTACTAATGATTCTTTTTTATCTTGCTTTGGGGCTTTTTGTATTTCTAAAACAGACTTTGCAATGCGCTCGTTCCTGCTTTCATAACGTATGGTTCCAGTTTCTTTTCCTTCAATAATAAATGTTAAATCTGATAGGGAGAAAGGAGACTTTTTTAGCCAGTCGTTAAATTCTATTAAATCATGTATCTGTGCTAGATTTGAAATTTCAGAACCTGAAAATAAAATGTTAGCCGCTATAATTAAATCTTCAACAGACCATTTTAAGGCTCTACATACTCTGGCATGTCGGTAAAGTTTGGTAACCTTAGAGTAATTCAGTTGCTGATCTAAGGTAATATCAATGCCTAAGAATTTAAATAATTCTATTAAATCAGATTCCTGAATTCCTAATCCTGCCAACAAAAGTGGAGTTATTTTGTCCTGACTTTTATTTGCGAGCAAAGTGGCGGTGGTTTTGTATGTTTTCTTACCATTGGCGTCTACCGAAGCTACCCCAAAAATTTTCTCCAGATCAAACAAACGCTCAAAATGGCTTTTTTGATGGTCTTTTACGGCAGTCAAAGGTAAAAGATGAATGATGGCAGAAAGTTCTTCAGCCGAAAGATTCAATTCTTCTTTTAAAAGCATAACATCTGCCAGCTGCAACACAGATGGGTCACCATTCGCATCTATGCTACCAAAATTATTGATTAAACCTGCTTTTTTTAAACTATTCAGCAGCAAATCGAATTCGCGAACTGACCAGTCCGTTTTTTTCCAAAGACGAAGGTAGCGATGTATAAGATCGAGTCTATTTTGGGTTAATCCTTTTAATACTTCTTCATATTTCTGTATATCTGAAGTGTCTTTTTTGAGTGCTACTTTTACTTTTGAAATTTCGGAAAAAAAAGTAGTCTTCAATACCTCTGTTAATACTTCTCGTGTAATGTTTGCATACTGAATGAACCTTTGAACATTAAAATTAGTTAAAGATTCATTCCCAAAGCGATTCTGCACATTCGCAGCATCGGAGGTAATAATGATAAACAATTCTTCTTGAGAAAGTTTTAATGCTTCTCTAAGTTGGTTTTTACGTGATAAACCTAATGTTTTATAAATTTCATAAAGTTTTTGTCCAAAATGTGAGCTATAAACTCTCAATTCTTCTAATGGTAAATTTACTGGCAGCGTAGTTGCTATTTTTGCATCTTTGATTCTACTTTTAAACACATCACTAACTCCTTCGGCCTTCTTTATATATGCTTCCAATACTTCGTTAACGAATTGCAGGTAAGGAATAAGTGTAGTTGTATTAGCGCAGGTTAATTTAAGATTCCATAAATCGGGTCTACGATTTTTCAAATACAATGGATGCTGTAAGCGTTGCGGGTTAAAAAGTTTTTTTGAAACATTTTCATCAATGAAGTACATTAGGTCTGTGAAATAGGCTGCAGGGCTAAATATAGAACGGCAATGCTCGCAATCACAAAAATCCTGATTCCCGAACAAATCATCGAAACCGTCAATTTCTTTAAGGTCATTGACAAGAGAAGGCTGATTAGAAATTTCTAAATCATGAAATGATCCATGCAAAGCATCACGCACGGCCTCAAAATAATGACAACTAGCCAATGCCTGTTCTTTGGCCTTTAAATACACGGTTCGGCTTTTTTCATACTCAAGCCCACTATTTTTCATGAATTGTTCTTCTGATATACTTGCTACGGCCATGGCAGAATCAAACCCTGTATCTAGAAGGGTTTTTCTTGTTTCATAATCATCAGTAATAATTTGAACTCTTTGATACGCCAGCATTTGCCTTTTAACAGGTTTTTTGTCTTCCTTCTTTATTCCGTCCCAATTAAAACTCTTCTCATCAATAAAATTGGTATTTGCAAATTCTATTGAAGGATTATTTTCCTGAAACTTTTTGAGTGCCTTTAACCGTTTATGAATTTGTTCTTTCTTTTTAGATTCATTAAGTGCCGGATCATTGACAATTTCAGTTACACCAAGATGCAGATACCTATTGGCAAAGGCGGCTAGCTCCTTTAAATCGGCTTCCATCTTTTTTCTGTTTCTTTTGCTAATCCCTTTCCAATTAAGGTTATTGATATGCACAGTACCATCCGTAATGATCGTTTTGTTGTTTGCCTGTAACCTCTCAACGGTTTTCAACAACTGGTATTCTTTACTGTATTTACTTTTTACAACACGCTCCAAAAAGTATTTTGTTGGATACGTTGCTTCTATATTTTTCCGGAGATTCTCAGCATAGGTTTCTTTAGAATCCTCAGCACCAGGAATCTGCACTTTGTTATCTTCTATGATTTTTACCCAATCTTCATGGTTCATGCTTACCAGATCATCCAGAGATCGTAGTTTGGAGGTTTTAAGTGATTTTATTAAAGGTAGGTTGTCTCCCGTAAGTCTGGATAGTTCGGAAGTTATAATTAAATTATCCTTTTCATTTTCTGTGATGAATCCGTCCGATATGAGTGGTAAAAGTGTTGCTTCATTTACGTCTGACCAATCCAGGTTGGCTTTCAATAAAGCTTCTTTCGATTTAGCCTTCAATCCATTTAATTTGGAAAATTCTAAGGTTTGAACGCGTCTGACTTCCCTTTTTAAAGCGGTATTCTCTTTAAAAGTACCTTCGAGCTCGAGGAGATCTTCTATTTTACCGTTTGCATTCTGGCTTATCAACTCTTTTAATGCTTGTACTTCTTCATGCGATAATTTTAGCTTTTCAACTTCGGGTATTACAAACTTTTTGAAGTACTCATCCACCTTTAGTTCTTTGCCCAACTGATAATTTACTTTCACTTTTCTCAGCACACCCTTCAAATAGCCTCTTTCTTTTCCGGCAATCTCCAAAAACCTGTTTTCAAGTTTTTTATTCAATACCTTATTCACTACCTGCCGGCTCGCCTCTGGAAATATTTCCAAATCTTTAACTTTGGCATTGGATAAGTTCAGACCTAAAAGAATTTCATCTTCAGTTTGTTCATTTATGGTGAGATTAATCTTAGCTTTTTTACCTGAGTTTTTATACATTTTAGATTCACCCAGAAGCTTATTATTATGATCATACACCCTAATAATAATATCTGCACCGCCACTTTCCAGACCGCCAATTCTAAAGTCCTCATCTTTATAAATAATTTTATATTTACCCTTTTCATTGGTACGAACTGGCTTGCCTAAAGGATTTTCAGGGGTGTTAGGATCCTGATCGGTAGCTCTTACCATGACACCTTTAACTGGCTGTTTGTTCTGGTTAGTAATTGTTCCTTCTACCGTATATTGTTTTTGTTCATTTTGAGTTGTCATGACTGTAAGTATTAATTGGTATTAAGTAAATTGTTTTAAGTCTTTTAAAAGACTCTCATTTTCAGCAGAAAACTTATTAGAAATTCCATCTGAAAATTGTAGGAGCTTGCTGCTCTGAATTCCTGTCCCACTGAGGCAAAATTTGTATTGGTGCTCTTGGCGTAATATTTGGCCTTGGAAATATCTGAATGGTAGGTCGAGGTACCGGTCTGAACTGAGTTCGGAACCTACTCCATTCAGTACTTCTCAATCTTCTTTGTCTGGCGGTGTAAGCAGGATTGAGGCCTCCTCGGTGAAACTCCGGAACACTTCCCTGCGGACCAGTATCATCTACTCTAAAATTGCGAATAACTCCGCTTGTAATATTTTGCCGGTTAGCAACAAAAATTGCAAATCTGGCTGAAGCCTCCCTGTGGGAAGCATGCATATTGAAAGTAGGTGTTCCGCCAACATTGCCCATAAAATCATCTCCAAATCGCTCATGAGCTACAGGGCCTCCTCTTGTTATCCCATAGCGTTCACCAAAGCCTAAAGCATGACCTATTTCATGTGTCAACGTTCTAAACAAAACCTCTTCATTCGTACTCGCAGGGTTTCTGCTCTGATCCAAGGCTATTAATGCCTTGAGTGGATCAGGGGCAGTGCTACCTGCTGATGGTAAAGCAGTCATTCCTACTGTTACACCAGCCGGACGAAGTGTTGGCGACAAACCTGCAAGATTTGTTAATGTTGCAATTGTATCTCCCTGCCTGAACCCTCGCGTTTGAGTTGTCGCCGTCCTGAAATTTCGCAGTACTGCATCATCTGAGATCGCTATCAAACCGGGAGGTGGAACCTGATTAGGGCTCGTAGTTCCTGCGATTAATCCTGCCATGATACCTACTCTTCGGTTTACTTCTCTAATAGCTCCTGTAATACCGGCAGGCATAGGAGAGCCACTGGTAACCGTGTGGTATTGAAATTGCACATCATAATTTACCTGCCAGGTGTTTCCGTCTATTTGTACATTACCAGAAGCATTGCTGAAAAACGCAGTTGTTCTAGCTGCTGCTGTTCTCATGCGTGCAATCTCGGCTGCAGTACCATAAAAATGAACTGTAGTTGCATAAGTAATGGTTCTATTTTGCTGATCGACTGTTAATCTGGCGTCCAAACCAGAGGGGTCGCTCAATTTTATCGGATTATTATTGCTATATCGAAACAAATTCATTCCTCCTTCAATTCCAATCGGATCAGGCTTCAACCAACGCCCCAACCACGGCAGGTAATATCTGGCGCTGTGATATGCCAGACCGGTTTCTTCATCCCGTTCCATACCAGTATAGCGATAGCGTTTAGCAGCAGCCTTTATATTTTTATTTACAGCTTGGTATGCTGTAGTTCCAAAAGGGTGGTATTCTTCATAAGAAATGATTGCACCGGTGTCATTGAGTTCTAAAGAAGCAGACCCCAAATGGTTACTAAACTGAAAACGAACCGTCCTTAAATCGGTACTAGTATCTAACCCATTTTGAGTGTCTATCATCGCAATCCTGCGAGTATCATCCATCACATGCAGTGTTATTCTTTCTAGTCCGGCATTAGTTCCGATGTGTTTTTTATAGACCTCTATACCGTCTACATACAGGCGTTCTTCTTTTTTACTACCTCCTCCATTAATTTCAGTAACCTTTCTGACCCGCTGACCATTAGAATCATATACATAATAAGTGGTTTCCGGTGGATTGTTAGCATTGCAAACAACCTGTTTAGCAGTAGCCTGCAATTCATCTTTAAAATTCCATTTCATTTCTGAAAGGTGTGGTAGTGAAGTAAGGAATCCGTGTTTGGCATGATGTGAATAGTTATATACCTGACCACCCACATCAGTTTGTATTAATCGGTTATTGTGAAGTTCATATTGATACTGACGTGTCCAATTTCCTCCGGTTGCGATATGTTTGGTTTCAAGAATATTTCCAACGGGATCGTAGGTGTATTTTTGAGTGTAGTTGCGCCATGCCATGTCATCACCAGGACTATAAGATTTTATGAAATTTTTGTCGTGGCATTGATCACACTGATCAAAATTAATAGCCTGCCCGGCGTGTTCTTTACCGTTGGCTTCAACCAGCCGGTAAAGGGCATCGTATTTATAAAGACCTTTGGGTTGAATTTTAAAATTGCTGAAAAATTTATCAGGAATGGCCTTGTCTTCTATTTCGGAAATATTGCCAACAGGATCATAGGTATAATAAAGGTCTTGTAATAAATCCCCATTAGATTTTACGGTTCTTAAATGCAAAAGCCGAAAAGTTTCTTGGTCGTAACGATACGTGGTAGTAGCCAGATTGTTTCCGTTTTTATCACCGTAAACGATGTGTTCTCGTTGTCCTTTAGCATCGTAGTTTATATTTTTTACAAACAGCTTTTCTGCGACTCCCGTCTGGATAATCTTTACCTGTTCTAGCAATCCAGCTTCGTTAAAAATTGGTTTTGTTACACTATTATCTGGAGTCGTGGTTTTGATTGCCCTGTCTAAGGCATCATACTCTATTTTTGAGGTATAAGACGATAGGCTGTTATCAAATACAGAATTGTTATTTAGGTTCACAGGTAACCAGTCGGGTATGTTTTTGTAATCGTTACTAAATCTTCGGCTGGATTCAAGAATATTTCCTTTAAAATCATAAAGAAGATAGTTAAGTTTACCTGCTGTATCATAGTGCTCAAAAACCTGTCCTCTCAGGTTTTTCTCATATTCATCAGGCTGTCCTTCACCGTAAAAAATGCGTTCATAAATATGGTTTAAATCTACCAGACCATCACCACCTTGTACGCTCATGATTACAGGCCTTTGCAAGACATCATACTCAATGCTGAAAACATGATTCCTACTATCCCAGCGATGAACAGGATTTCCCATTGAATTATTCATAATCCATTGTTCACCGGCATCCATGCTGTTTTCATACAACCTATGACCCAGCATATCATATTTATATGCCATTACGGTATTGCCAAATGCATCGAATACGGCTTTTGCATTTCCTTCAATATTAAGTTTTATGAAAGTAGCATAAAGCTTCTCTTTTGCAGCACCATCATTACTGTTATGCCCCATGGTTAATACTGGTCTCCCTAATGAGTCTAAATACAAAGATGAAGGGGTGTTTGCATGGACAGCAGCTTTTTGAGCCGCTAATTTCTCTTTAGCAGGGTCTTTACCCTGAGCTAACAGTTGTGTATCTATCAGATTGTTAATCCGGTTATGATACCATTCACTTTCCAGCACCGTGTCATTCTGGTCAAAATTACACTGCTTCCATGAATCAAATTCTATACGGGTTAAAGTACCGTCTGGATATTTTGTTTTTATCAACCTTCCTACCGAATCATAAAAAAGTATGGGTGTCACACCAATTTCAACCAATTCGGGTGCATCTTCATATAAGAAGTTCGTGCTAAAATAGGGCTCGTATTGTTTTACAGGATTGCCTTTATTGTTTAAAACGCTCCGTCCGTTTCCTATCCATCTAAGATCTACACCGGTATCTTTTTCTTTAAGTTGCCCGTTCTCTATAAAGAATGCATTGCCAGACTCTGCCTGTACTTTGGTCATGGCTACATTTCCCAATCCGTCAGAATATTCAAAAGCCAATTGAATATCACTGTTATTATTAACTGAAAAATGTTCTTCTCGGATGATGGAAACTACCATTGCTGGCTGATTACCCGTATTTTGATACGTCTCAAAATCGTACACAAAACGCACGGAGGCTTTTTGCAACAAATTATTGCTGGCCTGCCTCAATTGATTGGTATTTGTACTGTTTTGGGTTGCAGCACCAAATAGCTGAGCCCTAAAAGCATCTTCCGCAGCATCTTTATATTCCTTTAGTCCCGAAATGCTATCGGCATCTTCAAGGATATGTACCGTAGTTCTTGACGCATCGGTGAATACTCCGTTACCTTCCACTGCCATGGCTTTTACCATACCCAGTTCATCCGCTAAAACAAAAGAGGCATTTGCGTTAATATCAATCATTCGCGAAGGAGACATCGTTCTATAATTGAAAATAGCAACCTGCGATTTACTGTTAAGGATATTATTATCATCTTTAACTTCGGTAGATCTGATAAAAAGGTAATACCCGTCATTATTCCTGTTGGCCCCGGTAAAGGTTTCGCTATCATAAACCACCTGAGTTGTAGTGGTGAAAGGATCTTCGAAGGCAACAGGAGCATAAAACCGGCTTTTCACATTAGCTAGCGGCTCACCGCTATTAGCCTTAAAATGGGTGATGCCAGAACGAACCCATAAATTCCCATCAATTTGGGAATATTTTCCTTTGGCTTCCATAAAGTTGCTTATGTCTGTACCTCCTACTTGCAATTCGCTGCCATTTTTCTGGTAGATTTCTTTTACCAAATCTGGAGTATATGCCAGCTGGTAACTTTCAAAAGGAAGGCCTATGGTATCATAGAAACCAAAATTTAGTTCATTTAAATTATTGTCTAAATATTTCGATGTTAGGTGTTCAATAAGCCGGCTTTCTTTGCCCCCTGTTGGGGGTTCATGATAATCCAGTAGTATAGTACCAGACAGTGCATTCTCTAATTCTGAAATACTGAAAAGGTCTGACGCAGGGTTAAAGCCCGTTAATTCATAAGTTTTGGTTTCAAAAGGCATTCGTAACCTGTAAGCATAGGGAAGGTCTATATCATCAAAAACGGAGGTCCCGTCATCATATCTTGAAAAGTTGTTTTGAGTGTAAATAATGTGTGTCCTAAGCTGTTCATTTTTGGCCGCCTTAAGGTTGTTGGCAAATGCATTTTGCAGTTTTGCTTTTTGTGCCACATTGGTGTTTAGCACGTCTTCTGAAAAATCGGTAACCCGATTGGTAAGTTCCTGAAAATCGGCATCTGCCTTTGCTTGATCTCTACCGTAAACTACCGCAACGCTTTCCAGAATATTTCCCAACTCATCAATTTTAATATTGAGGGTGTGCGATAGCCGATAATCGGTTTCATCTCTTTCATAAGCAATGGTAACCGCTTCACTTTCAGTGACTAAAAAAACACCGAATTCATTCTTTTCTCTGGGCTGCAATAATTGGATATTACAATTATGCGTAGCCACCGTATAAGGCTTCATCTGCAACTGCAGCTCTTCATCTTCCGGATTATCGGGGGCATCTAGTGCAAAGATTTCCTGACGAAGCATCATCCCTTTGCAGGCTCTTAAGGCTTCACGATATTCATCTCCGTTCAACGCCTTTACAGCGTCCATAAGACGAGCGTCAGGTATTTCAGGTTCGCTAATACCAATTGGTGAGGCTGGAAATCTTTTGTTGTATTCTTCAATCCAATACTCCTTTTTAAATTGCGACAGTATTCTTTTTCGGTCTAAAAATGCCCCAGTGTGAAACCAAGTTTTGGTGAGTACCGGTTTTTGATATAATTCTTCTGACTTTTCCAATTGATTTGTGACATTGTTTAGACGCCACAAATCATACTGCTCTGAATCAGTTTGCTCTACCATACCAAAACCCCTGAATTCCCGTTCGGGATGGTCGTAATAACCATGATGATACCGATATTGAGTAGTGAACCGAACATTGGTTATTTTTTCCTCTACTATGGATTTGCTAACTACTTGCACAGGGAAGGGTAATTTGGTGATCCACGGTTTCCCCTCTAGCTTATCCTTTAAGTAAAAATGAGTTGAACTTTTATATTGGATGTTGGTCTCTTTACCAAAATTATTCTTGTATTGGATGAGGACATGTGGCTTTTTACTATCCATCAAATCAATATACTGCATAGGTGCATTTGCGTGAGCTGGTAAATCTGATGACCATACAATGCAGGAAGTACCGCTTCCTAATAAATCAATAACTGATAGCTGACTTTTTTCGTTTACAGGAAAGAAAGGTTCAATCTCATGAGCATCACTAAAGGCATTTCCGCTTAGGTTAATAAAGGCTTTGAATTTATTTTTACCCAGGTAGATGATGTCTGTAGCACCTGTTCCGCTAATATCAGCTAGGTGTAGAAATTTCGGATTGAAAAGATCCGGATTATCAAACAAAGGCGCATTACTCATGTTTACTTTCGCACTAAACTTACCATAGCCTTTATTTGCCCAATAGCAGATCTCGCCATTACGGATTCGAACGATATCGGTGAGGCCATCTCCGGACATATCAGCTAGAAAAATGGTCTGCAATGGGTCTGCAAAAACAATTGCAGGGCCTTTCTCTTCATCAAAAGTTTTTAGTGTACGTTCAGCGGGTAAGTGTCCGCTTTTACCATCGGCAGCATACCAGGTAAATGCATTTTCTTCTGTAATAACCACATCGGGTTGTCCGTCGCCATTAAGGTCAATTAACCGAGTGTTTGGGTCCCGCAGATCAATATTGGCAACTTGCTCAAAGTGTTTAAAAGGCTTCCATCCGTTCTCATGAGTCAGTTCAAAATATCCTTTGATCTCATCACTATAAACCACCATTTGTTTCTCTCCGTTGGCTACAATATCCTGAACAGAAAGTACACCAGTTGACAATCCAGTAAAAGAAGGTCTGGGAATTACTTTTTTCGCTGTAGTAAAAGCTACCTCTCCATCTTCATCTGTATCACCTAAATTACTCTTGTAATACCATCCTTCACCCTGTTCAGTAAGTATTCCTGAAATACCTTCACCATATAAATCTACCCACTGGTAATTATTGGTCAAACCTACTGGTGCATTTACAATATTTTGAGGACTGATTGTTTTTATTTTTTTATTCCAGTTTAGTTTTTCGTATTTGAATTCAACAGGTGGGAGCGATTTTTTAGAATAGTTGCCATTAGGCTTACGGATGTAACCACTTTGTGTTATGGTCTTTAAGTAGGTAGTTTCAGACTGTCCGGAAGCATTAATGGAGGAAGGTTCAAATTCCAGATCCAAAGACCGGATGAGGTAATTTTCGCCAAAATTCTCCTCCTCTGAAGTTCCTTTAAATTGCTTTTCATCTTTAAAATGATGAAACATCAATATTCTTTTACATAAACGATTTGTTCTTATCTCAAATCCGGAGCGATAGGAAGAAAAGGAATCTAGCCGGTAATCCCAAAGATTCACCTCATTAGGAGTTGGGAATAATTCATCGTGTTCCCCAAAATCTAAAACCAATTCAAAGAAATATTCATTGTCTAAAGGAGTTTGGGGATCGTATGGTTTGGTTACATCTGCATAGTATGCTTTCCTATTGCCGTATTTAACTTTTTTTAGATATTTATTGGTGAAGGCTTGACTACCATTGATTCTGTTTTTTTCATAAACCTCATTTGGAACCTTGTCCAAATTTTCTTTTTTATATTCATATTGTATCCAATTGCCTTTATCATCATAACTAAATTCAGGCAACCATTGAAAAATTTGCTTTTCATCTTCAGGATTCGCAATTCTGGTATCAATACTCCTTCCGAAAAAGGTGGTTGTGTTTTCCTTTGTTGTTACTTTCCAATAAACACCATGATCTTCGTGATATATTTTTTCAATTCTGGCGAAACTTCCTTCAATTCGAGGTCTGTATCTTTTCACAGAATAACTGTTTGTATTAGAATATTCTTTTTCCTTCCATACACTTCCCTCTTTTACCAAATATGGAACCATATCCTCCACCCCGGAAAACATAAAAATATCTTCATCTGAACCATCTCGATACCTTGGCAATCGCTTATCTGTTTTTCGTTGAATAATTGGATAATCTACAGACCATCCTAGACCATATGGACTGTTACCGCCACCAGAATTATAGGATAAGGAAAGAGATGGTGAGAAATTATTGCGCCCAGAAGTAATAGGGAAAGGAATTGAAAAACCCGCAGTACCATTAGCCCCATTAACTTTGAACTTTTCATCTATTCCCTTAAGTGCTCCACCTCCTTTAGGAAGTTCTATTCTAGGTATTTTTATGGTGTTGGATTCAGTACTATTCTCCCTTGTTAAAGAGTTTATGTCAATTACACCTTTAACATTACTTTTTGAAACCGAAGATTGGTTATTATATTGATTAGTTGTTTCCATGGTCGAAATCTCATATAATCAACTGTTTTTCTTAAAGTTAAGAAATAATATTACCATTTTCAATAGCTAAAATCTCATTTATTTTTCGTATTTTTTATATAAAATACAAAGAAATTATTTGCAAAAAAAAAGACTAAATAAGTTATTCGTCTTTTGATTTTTAGCGTTCAAAAGCAATGTATGGAAAGCAAAAACATAAAAATTGATAGGCGGTATCGCTAATACGTCTTGGTAAATTTATGAGTGCCGTATTTACATATTGAAGAGTAAGAATTTTATATTTAAAAAAATAACATATTTAAATTTACACAAAAACTCAAGTAGCCTATTTAAGCGCGAATAGATAGCTGCTAGATTCCAATATAGAATGCCCTCTGATTGCAAGGCAACCGATTTTTCACACGCGACCCTGCTTGAAACGCTTCAGAAGAAACGTTCTGCTATTTTGGCTGTAAAACAATGAATGAAGAATTTTAAAACTAGTTTTAGAAGTGAATAAGCTAAATACATGTAAGAAGTAGCCTTCTCACTCTAAAAACTCAGTTTCTAATAGTAATAAATGGTTTTAGAAATGTACTGATATGCATATAAAATTATCGATGCGTTTGCATTTCACTCCTTAAGGTTTGTTTTTAAAAGAATTAAGCTACATTTTACGAAAATAAAAAGACTCATATTTCTATCTCAATATTATCTTCTTACTCCTGATTGCCCTGCCTTTTTTCTTTTTATTTCAGAATTTTTCTTGGATTTTGCTTTGTTCTGCTCATCATGAATACGCGATACTTTCTCTTGAATATCTCTTGAAAAATTAGGGATTTTTGTAAAATCTTCAATCCCCTTAACTAGGCCTAAAGAATGTTTAAAAGGGAAATTAAAAGATTTTAAGGTAGTAACCATTTCGTAAATAGAATGATGCTTTAATGGCACCATAAAACCTATACAAGCGGTTAAAAGATGACTTTGATTTTTTTGATTCTTCAACAAACCTAATGCATAAGCAAGCGCAAAGTTCCTGCTTGTGGTTCCTGAGATACCACATGCCACTGGATACCCTTTTTGTTCTGCATAAAGCATATATTCTTTTGCTTTTTTGTCTGCAGACCATACTTGCCTGGCATTAAGGGGAACAGAAAAAATATCGCCCCCTCTAAAAAGATGCGTGGCACCATGTGCTCTTTCTATATTTTTAATTCCTAATTTCTCTAGTTTACTCAAGTTTTTAAGAGTTCCATAGAGTCTTGCCTCGGCAGTCTCTTCTAAACTAGCATAATGAGCTTTCTTCTCTTGTTCGGTTTTTGACTTTCTGATATTATTGTTAGAGAAAACCGCATAAGCCCCTCCTCCAGATTCTAATGAAGTTTGAATAAGGGCATCCTGATCTGAATCTAATGTGAAATCATGCTTTTCCTTTAAAATTTTGTTTAGTGCTTCAAACTGAGTTTTAGGTAATTTATATATTTCATTCATTAAAAAGTGCTGTGATGGCATAAACGTCATTACAGCTCTAAACAAAGCATCATTAGAGGTTTTTTCTTTTCTTGCAAGCGCTTCTTCTCTCTGCTTCCCATTTTTTATATGACTTAAGTTAGGATCTACATGAAATAATAAACTCAAGACTCCGCCAATTTCTCCTGCCTTGTATGTGGCAGCTTTGCCAAATTTACTTTTAGTGAACTCCTCAGATGCAAAGCTTCCATTACGTTGATTTATTTCCGTTAGCACCCTATCTCTTTTATCTTGACTTTTCCATCTTCTTTTGTGATATGATGAAGGAAAAAGCGTTCTACTTAACCGTATTTCCCGTTCCGCATAATCCACTAAAAGTGATAATTTATCTACTTTTACATATGTCAACTCATCAAAATTTCTTAATCCTTTAGGTATGCTTAAAAAAGTGTCTATTGCCTTGGTGTGTTGAGGATTCTCCTTTTTTATATTATCCACTTCACTGCCAGAATTAGACGAATTTCTAACTGCAATTAAGGTTTCCCATAGTTCTTTTCTTTCGGTGTCGTTCATAGAGGCCATCTCTTTGGAAAAGACCAAAAATTCTGGCGACTTGGCTAATTCTTGTAACTTTAAAATCCCTTGATGCGTCATGCCCATCGTTCTTTTAAATGTTCTCGCCATTTCTAAATCAAAAACAGGTGCTATATCAAATTGCATCTGCATTGTTATGTATGCGTCATAAACCGCCAACAATCTTTTTGCTATTTCTTGTGTGAAATCAAAAACATCACCATTTGTAACCGATGCTTGGTAAGCCCAATCGGTTATGACTTTTTCATGTTCTTGAGAGTAGTCCTTTTTTTCTTGATTTAAGCTTGTAGAAAAAGAAATCCCTTCTGTACATTCAAGCTTAAAATCATTTGAGGCATCCTGTTCTTCAGTCATAACTACTGTATTTAAAACATAAATAAGTATGAAATAATAGGTATTTCCCCCAAAGGATTCATTTTAGGCTTAGTGAATCTAAAGAATATGCTTTAAAGGTACTCTCTTAAAATGATAGTTCTTTTTAAAAAGCAAACTGCTATTCATCTGTAACACCTGATTATACTGAAATATTAATAACAACTAATTTGATAAAACTTATTTAAAAAGGCACAATAAATTTGCTGATAAAATATGTTTATTTTGATCTTGTCTGAAGATAAAACCAACTAACTCAACAATAAATAGCATTCATAAAATATTTCTTATCATTCACTCATTTTTTTAACTGACCAGAATAATAAGACATCTTTGAATTGAAAATTTTTGAAACCGAGAGGTTAAAACTTAGTAAAATACAAATCCATATCAAAAATCGTAGGCAGTCTACAACATTTTCAATTAATTAATATTATCTTGAATAGCAGCAATATTATATTGAGTTTACTATGAATCACTACCCAGAAATAGAAGCCTTAAAAGCCTATTTCAAAAAATTTAATATCAAAATACAGAAGTCGGATAAAATCATAAACGATGCTCTTTTTTTTATTAATTTCTCCATTAATCAAAACACATGGCAGCTATTGCTTGATGATGAATATCTGGACTTTGACCCCGAAAAACCGTTGGTTAATTTGTTTTTAACCTTTAGTTCTTTACAATTGTATCTCAAATCCGATGATTTCTTAGTCTGGTGTAATTACCTAGACCTAAGCGCCTCAAATATTAGATGGTTAGATTATTACCAATCTTTAAGCACTATTTACAAAGAAATTGAACAAACCATCGGGAAAATAGATTCCTGTATCACTCCTTTGGATTATCAATTGAGGACAGGTGTTGTAAATGCTTTAGTCTCTTCTAATTTTAAATGAGGTAAACTAAAGGACTACTAAAGACATTTTATTTTAAGATCAAGCCTCTAGTTGGGAATTTGTATAAATCTTCTAGAATAGGAACAGAAAGCCTAATTCCAGGTAAGCTTATTTCTTTCAAACCAATAATCACTTGGACTCATTTTAAATTGAGACAAATGATTAATTTCTTCCTGGGTTAATTGAAAATCCGTAGCTTTTAGGTTCTGTAATAAATGATCAGGTGTACTGGCTCCGCTTAAAATAATAGCCTGTTTAAACTTAGACATACTATAATTCAATAAAACAGCATCCGCACCTACCCTATACTTAATGGCAATTCTTTGAAGTTCTTTATGTAAAGAAGCATGATTAGAAAATTTTTTATTGGGAAAAAGCCTTCCATTAGCCATGGCTTCCTTAATCACTAATTTTTTATTCGCTTTTAAAATCTGGTGACCAAGGTTATAAATACTTTGGTCTAATGGATTGAACGTGCATTGAAACACTTCAAATAACTGCTCGCCTCTAAAATGAACATCAATCCCTTTTTGAAGTACCTCAGCCTGATTACTTCCCGTAGTAGTCAAACCTACCTTAAGATGGTATTCATTTTTTAACTCAAACAGTCTTTCTAAGACTTTCTTGTCTTCCAATACTCCTGTCTCTATAGTTGCAGAATGAATTTGATAATATTTTAAAAACGGTAATAACTTTTTAGAAATTTTCCATTGTTCATTTAATTTAAAAAAAGAATGCTCTTTTATTTCATGAACTTTTGCTTTAGGGTCAAAATTTGCCACATAAGTATAACCCCATTTTGTAGCAATAACTATGGAGGAATCATTTTGCTGATCAAGCCATTCAGTGATTAGTCTTTCAGCCATACCATAGCCTGGCGCGGTATCAAAATAACGAACTCCTTTGGCATAGGCATAGTCTAAAGTTTTTAGACTACGTTCTTTGAAATCATCTAAAGACAAAGCACTTCCTTTCTCTTGCTTAATATTAATATATTGGGGTCTTCCCAATGCTGCGGTTCCTAAACCAATATGCATATGATACGTTTATGTGATAATATTTTAAAAAAGAGAATTACTTCTTCTAAAGTAAATTTATGGCATTAGAAATACAACTTAGGATTATTAAGATAGGATGGAGGCTGTTCCTCTTAAAAATTCATTTCACTATTCTTAAAGAAAGCTTTCTTCAAACCTTTCAAAATGACATGTATAACCATTAGGATTTTTAACCAAATAATCCTGATGCGCTGTTTCGGCCGGCCAAAATGTAGTATATGGTTCGAGTTTAGTCGCAACAGGGGCATCCCATTTTTTAGACTCATTCACAATGTTGATAATTTCCATGGCCTGAAATTTTTCTTCTTCATTTTGAAAAAAAATAGCCGATCGGTAACTAGAACCTATGTCATTTCCCTGCCTGTCAATAGTAGTAGGATTGTGGATTCTAAAAAAGTAATCTAACAAATGTTTGAAGTCGGTTTCTTTTGAATCATACGTAAGCTCTATTCCTTCTGCATGTCCTGGATGGTTTCTATACGTGGGGTTTTCATTTGTACCACCTATATAACCTACTTCGGTATCTATTACCCCCGGTTGCTTTCTAAATAGGTCTTCCATTCCCCAAAAACATCCTCCTGCTACGTATGCTTTCTTATAGTTATTCATATAATAATGTTTAATTAAGTAAATTGATCCCTTAAAACTCTTCTGCAAATATCTTAAAAGATTTCCCGTCATTAAAAGTCTACTTGGTTATACCATAGTTAATTTTATACACCTCCCTTCTTAGAATATCTAAAGGCATTGATTTTGCAACCTCTAAAATCGACGTACCCAAGATATAGCAGTACATATTTCTATAAAAAAACGTAAAAATTCTAAGGAACAAAAAAACAAGCGCCCTTCATTTGCGATGCGCTTCTCTATGCAAATTACTAAAGTAAAATTCAAAAACCTTTTAATTACTCATTACCTGAGTTTTTGTGCTAAATTGATTAAAATAGTACAAAAATTAAACTCTTGATATCAGGTTTCATTATAAAATTAATAATTTTAAAAAATTAAGGTATTCATGTGCCTTATTTCTTAATTTCCATAATTATGAGTAGCCATTTTAAGCGAAATGTTTCCGTCCGCGGTTCAGAAAAATTTTCAAAAATAAAAGTTGGGGAACCGTTAAAAGATGCTGCTGGAATGCTCGGGGTGAAAGCCGCATTACAACATGGTTTTAAGGAAATGGGCGTATTAAAGTCTATGAAAGCGCTCCTAGACATGAATCAACAGGACGGTTTTAGTTGCCCTAGTTGCGCCTGGCCAGACCCTGAAAATCCTTCTCCTATTGCAGAATACTGTGAAAATGGTGCAAAAGCATTAGCAGATGAAGCCACTGACAAACATATTGGACGAGATTTTTTTAAACAATTCTCTGTAGAAGAGCTTTCGCAACTAAACGATTACCAGTTAAATAAATTTGGCAGAATTACAGAACCATTGGTTTTACAACCAGATAAGATTCATTATGAGCCTATTTCTTGGCAAGATGCTTATCTGCTTATTTCTGATGAGCTTAAAAAGTTAAACCATCCAGATGAAGCTATTTTCTATACTTCGGGAAGAAGTAGTAATGAAGCCGCCTTTTTATATGGCATGTTTGCCAGAGCTTTTGGCACCAATAATATGCCTGATTGCTCAAATATGTGCCACGAATCTAGCGGTGTGGCGCTAAGTGAAACTTTAGGCATAGGTAAAGGATCTACAACTTTGGAAGACCTTTATAAAGCAGAGGTTGTTATTGTTGCGGGTCAAAACCCAGGAACCAATCATCCACGAATGCTTTCAGCACTTGAAAAATGTAAGCAGAATGGCGGCAAAGTCATAAGCATTAACCCTTTAGAAGAAAGCGGACTCGTAAACTTTAAGAATCCGCAGAAAGTTAAAGGTTGGATAGGCGGCGGTGAAGCAATGGCAGATATTCATCTACAGGTAAAGATTAATCAGGACATCCCATTGGCTAAGCTAATTATTAAAAAACTCGCAGCATTAGATAAAGAAAATAAAAATGTCTTTGACCACGATTTCATCAACACCTATACAAATGGGTATGAAGACTTCATAAAAGACCTCAACAAATACAGTTCTGACGATTTATTGAATGAATGTGGGGTATCAGAAGACAAGATTAACCAAACCGTACAATTGCTCGCAACAAAAAGTAAGATTATTGTGTGTTGGGCAATGGGGCTAACCCAACATAAAAACGGAGTTGAAACCATCAGAGAATTTGTAAACCTGCTTTTATTGAAGGGCGCTATTGGCAAGCCTAATAGCGGTACCTGCCCGGTTAGAGGTCACAGCAATGTACAAGGTGATCGCAGTGTGGGTATTATGCATTATGTAAACAAAGGCCTAAATGAAAGAATAAAAAAACACCTTGGTTTTACCCCACCAGAAAAAGAAGGAGTAGACACCGTTGGTTGCATGGAAGCCATGCACGAAGGGAAAGCAAAGATCTTTATGGCGTTGGGAGGCAATTTCCTCATGGCAGCATCAGATACTGAGTATACTGCTAAAGGACTTCAAAACTGTGAGCTTACGATACAGGTAAGTACCAAACTCAATAGAACTCATCTGGTTACCGGAAAAACCGCCTTAATTTTACCCACCTTTGGCCGCTCTGAAAAGGATATGAAAAATGGAAATCTTCGTTTTATTACCATAGAAAACAGCATGGGAAGAGTGAGGCAATCTAAAGGGCTGTTAAAACCAACCTCAGAACATATAAAAAGTGAACCAGATATTATAGCGGAATTGGCGCACACTCATTTCGGAAAAGATCACCCTGTAAACTGGAAAGCCATGGGAGAAGATTACAACCTCATTAGAAAAAAAATTGATCAAGTGGCTAAGGGCTTTGATAAAACAAGTGAGCGTTCTAAGGGTGTTGGGTACTATTTACCTAACAATGTTAGGGAGCTGGATTTTAGTATGCTTCCCAACGGAAAAGCTCAGATAACTATCAATAGATTGCCAGAACACACTTTAGAGGATCATGAATTTATGTTAATGACCATTCGTTCACATGACCAGTTTAACACTACCATATATGGTATGGATGACAGATACCGTGGTATATACAATGAACGCCGTGTTTTATTTATGAACCCAAAAGACATCTCTAAATATGGTTTTAAAAAACTAGATGTGCTGAACCTCATTAGCAATTATGACGATATAAAAAGAGTTGCCCATAATTTCAAAATAGTTCCATATAATATCCCTGAAGGTAATCTTGCTGCCTATTTTCCAGAAACCAATGTATTGATACCCTATAATCAGTATGCAGATAGAAGTAGAACACCCATAAGCAAATCAATTAAAGTAAGTGTAGCCTTGGCAGATGAGTAGATATTCTTAGTTGACTAGTACAATTTAATCCATCATTTATTAAGCCTCTTATGGAGTGGAATTCATTGATGATTTTAGAACTTCGAGACTTAAAATCTGTATTCTATTCTTAGTAATGCCTCGTATTAGATTTTGCCATCGTACTATTAACCTCCATAATTGTTAAATTATCGGAAAATCACCCATAGATTAAACAGGAAAAAACCCTTTGTTTTCGTCTAAATAATCACTAACTTTATAGTAATACTTTCAACCTATAGATTATTTTGACGAAACTTAATATCGATGGCGATATTAACAACCTATGTTTTAGTTAAATCATAAAAAATATGACTCTTTTACTAGAATAAAGGTTAGAAAAATTAAGGTTCCTACAATGGTTATTCCATTGAAAAACATCCCCCCTTTTAAGTAAACAAAAGACAGGAATCTAATGTTTACAGAACACATAACAAATTATTATTTAAGGTAATAAGCCTTATAGAATTGGTAATCAGGAAAGATGATAGCAAATCATAGTGCTATAACTCATTCGTGATTCACCTACCTAATAATTAAGGATAGATGAGCCAACAAAACCAAAACACACCCTCATCCTCTGAGTTTTTTAAAACAGATAGAGGAAAATCAGAATCTATTGCCATTGAGGCTCCCTCCATAAACTTACCAAAAGGAGGTGGCGCCATAAAAGGAATTGATGAAAAATTCTCTGTAAACGCGGTTAACGGAACTTCAGGTTTTTTCATCCCGCTTCCTTTTTCTAATGCCAGAGGTGCTACGCCTTCTCTGGATGTTTCTTACAATTCTGGTAGTGGAAACAGCATTTTTGGGCTAGGTTGGAATTTAAACCTTACCTCTATTAAACGTAAAACAGCTAAAGAACTCCCGCAATATCTTGACACTATTGATTCTGATACTTTCATTTTTTCAGAAAGCGAAGATCTTGTTCCAGAGTTTAAAAAAAACTTAGATGGATCTTTCCAAACAAATTTGGACGGCGATTTTATAATCAAAGAAGAAGATGCATCTGATGGGTTGCACATCATAAGATATTATAAACCTAGAATTGAAGGTGCATTTGCCCGCATGGAACGTTGGCAAGAAAAACTTACCGGGATTTTTAAATGGCGTATTATTTCAAATGATAATACAACTTCTTTATTTGGATGGAGTGTAAATTCGAGAATTGCGAATCCTGGTCAGCCAACTCAAATATTTGAATGGCTGCCTGAATTTGTGTTTGACGACAAAGGCAATTGTTCCCGATATTTTTACAAAAAGGAAAATTCAGATGGATTTGACACCTTATTACTCCATCATAAAAACCGGCTAAAAGATGGGAGTCTAACCTATACAAATACCTATCTTGAGAAGATTTGTTATGGAAATAAGACCCCCTACAAAAATTTTGGTGATGCCTTTCCTCTTAGTACCAACTTTTTATTTTCTACCGTATTTGACTATGGGGAGTATGATGAAAACAGTCCTTTTGAGAAAATTAAGGACTGGGACTTTAGACCTGATGCTTTTTCTAATTATAAGCCCGGTTTTGAAATTCGCACCACCAGACTTTGTAAAAGAGTACTGCTGTTTCACCATTTTACCAATGCCAATGAATATGAAGGTCTGGTAAAATCGGTAAATTTCTCATACGATTTAGGAATAGAAGAAGATTTTACCTTTCTAAGTAGTGTTACTATTTTGGGTTATATCAAGAGGAATGATGGCTCCTATTCCACTAAAAGTCTTCCCTCTTTAGAATTTACGTATCAACAGCATGATTGGAATACCGAAATTAAACAGCTAAATTCAGAAGAACTTGAGAATGCGCCTGTTGGTCCCTTTCAGACGCCCTACCAATTTACAGATTTATTCAATGAAGGTTTATCTGGAATACTTACCGAACAAGCCTCTGGATTGTATTACAAACATAATCTAGGTGATGGCAACTTTGAACCCTTAAAACTTATTTCACCTAAACCCTCTTTCTCAGGAGTAGGTAACACCTTGATATTATCTGATCTAGATGCTGATGGAACCAAACAATTAATAAATTATCAAACTTCTCCGAAAGGATATTTTGAATTAAATGATGATGAAGAATGGGCCAGTTTAAAAAACTTTAAAGAGCTTCCTAATATTGATTTTAACGATGCTAATACCAGAATGCTAGATTTAAATGGAGATGGCAAACCAGATCTTCTTATTTCAGAAAACCATGTATTTAGATGGTACCCATCTAAGGGAAGAGCAGGTTTTTCGCCTTCAAAACAAACTTCCAAACCTTTTAATGAAGAAGAAGGGCCTCATTTGGTATTTGCAGATACCAAAGAAAGTATTTTTCTGGCAGATATGTCTGGAGACGGCATGACTGATATTGTTAGAATAAGAAATAGTGAAATCTGCTATTGGCCAAATCTGGGATATGGTCACTTTGGATCTAAAGTAGCACTAGATAATACTCCTGCATTTGATCATCCAGATGCCTTTAATCCAAAATATATCAAAATAAGTGATTTGGATGGCTCTGGCACGGCAGATATTATCTATCTGGGAAAAAACAAGTTTACATGTTATAAAAATCTTAGCGGTAACCGTTTTTCAATACTTCCCTTTGAAATAGATCCTTTTTCAGAAATACATGACAGGGCTGCGGTAACCATAGCAGATCTTCTGGGCACCGGATTATCTTGTATTGTCTGGTCTTCCCCTTTACCAAAAGATTCGATTACTCCTGTAAAATACATTGACCTTATGAATAGTAAGAAACCCCATATAATGGTTTCTTATAAGAATAATATGGGAAAAGAGGTGTCACTAGAGTACACCCCATCTACCAAATTCTATTTACAAGATAAAGCAGCAGGAAAACCTTGGGTAACTAAACTTCATTTCCCGGTATATTGCGTTTCTAAGTCTACTATTGAAGACAAAATTGGAGGCAGTAAATACGTAAGCGAATACAGCTATCATCATGGGTATTTTGATCATGAAGAAAGAGAGTTCAGAGGGTTTGGAATGGTTGAACAAAAAGATACTGAAACCTTTGAACATTGGGTAAAAAGCGGTGCTTCTAACATTACAGAACAAACGCTTCATCAAGAGCCTGTAGTCACCAAAACATGGTTTCACACAGGAGCATTTTTGCGTAATAAAAAGATCTTAGCACAATTTGAAGATGATTATTGGTACAATGAAATAGCGCGGCAGGGGTTTCTGGTTTCACATCCGGAAGTGGCATTGCCAGATGCACGTATTATAGCGGCTCCAGAGATGAATATTAACACGATCTCTAATCTGTCAGCAGATGAGCTAAGAGAAGCCTACAGAGCATGTAAAAGCATGCCGCTCCGCTCAGAAACCTTTGCCAGAGATGCCATAGACTTTGGAAGTACAGAAGAAGCAAGAAGAAGAGAACTCACCCCATACAACGTAGAAACCAGTAATTGTATCATTGAACTGCTCCAACCAAGAGGAAAAAACAAGTATGCAGTATTCATAGTAAAAGAAAGCGAAGCCATTTCATATACGTACGAGCGAAAACCAGATGATGCACGCATTTCACATTCTTTGAATATAAAACTGGATGCATATGGAAACATTCTTGAATCGGCTTCCGTAGTATATCCCCGTCTTATAGCTGACGCTGCTTTACCAGTAGAAACTCAGCTAGAACAAGCAAAAACAAAGATCATCTATACCGAAAACAGGTATACAAATGCTATTAATACCAGTGCTGCATATAGATTGCCCATGCCTTCAGAAGTCAAAACTTTTGAATTAAAAGGCGTAGCAAAAGGCACTTCGTTTTATACTCCTCAGGATTTTGAAGAGATCTTATCAGATACATCTTCAGATAGCGCTCATTATCATGAATTAGATAAACCACTTGTAATAGGTAAGGCACAAAAAAGGCTTCTTGAGCATACCAGGTCTTTATATTATGGAAATAATTTAACTGCACCACTGCCCTTACATCAATTAGAGTCTCTGGCAATACCTTATGAAAGTTATCAATTAGCATATACCCCTGAATTATTGACAAATATATTTGGAACTCTGGTAACTGCCCCTTTACTCAGTGAAGGTAAATTTATACATAGTGAAGGAGATAATAACTGGTGGGTTCGCTCTGGCACTATTCAGTTTATTGAAGGTGTTGAGACGTTTACAGATGCTCAAAATCGTTTTTTTACACCTGTATCGCATACAGATCCGTTTGGTGCCATCACCCGAGTTACCTACTATGGCACGTACTTTATGATGGTAGATGAGACCGAAGATGCCTTAGGTAATAAAACCAGCGTAGACTCATTTAATTTCCGTACCCTTTCTGCAGAACGAATGATTGATATCAATGGAAACATCTCAGAAGGCATTAGTGATGAACTAGGAATGTTGAAAGCCATGGCCATTCTAGGGAAAGGCGCAGAAGCTGACGAACTAACCGGGCTCACAGAAATTACAGAAGTCGCAGAAAGAAATGCTGTTTTGGACTTCTTTAATTCAGGAGACTCTGTTCAACTTACCTCTAGAGCTAAAACACTATTGCAAAGAGCCTCTACACGCTTTGTCTATGATTTGGAAGCCTATCAAAATTCAGGGAAACCAGTGGTAATTTCCAGTATAAAAAGAGAACAACATTTTGTTGACAATCCAAACAGTCCTGTTCAAATTGTTTTTGAATATTCAAACGGTCTTGGAGAAGTCATCATGAAAAAGGTGCAGGCAACTCCAGGTATTGCAAAGCAAGTAACCGTAAATCCAAATGACACTATTGTAATTAATTCCGTAGACACTTCACTTTTTGTACCCAAACAATTAAGATGGATGGGGTCTGGACGCTCGGTTAAAAATAATAAAGGAAATAAAGTAAAACAATATGAGCCTTATTATTCTGTAACGCACCAATTTGAAGACTATAAGGAACTAGTAGAAAATGGGGTAACCTCCGTTTTGTATTATGACGCTGCTAACAGACTTACCAAAACAGAGATGCCAGACGGTACTTTTTCTAAGGTAGAATTTGACTCTTGGAAACAACTTCTTTACGATGCCAATGATACGCTTTTAGAAGCACCATGGTACACCAATAGAAGCAATCGCCTTATTGATGCAGAACTCATTGCCGATGGGAAAGATCCTGGTAGAGAAAAGTTAGCCGCAGACATGGCTGTAAAACATGCCAATACGCCCCAAGCACTTCATTTTGATACCCTTGGCAGAGCTATTTTAATGGTTCAGCATAATAAAGACGTTAATACATTAGCAGATGTTTTTACAGAAACCAAATCTGAGCTGGATACTGAAGGTAATCTCAGAAGTTTAACAGATGCAAGAGGTAATACTGTAATGTCTTATAAGTATAATATGCTTGGAACCATGGTGTACCAAGAAAGCATGGATACCGGGCAGCGTTGGAAATTACAAAATATCTTGGGAATGCCACTGAGAAACTGGGATGAAAGAAATCATGAATTTCAACATTTCTATGATATTTTGCAAAGACCATTGTATGCCAAGATTATGGGAGGTGATGGAACACTGCCATTAGATCATATTTTTGAAAAAACAGTTTATGGAGAAAGCCTGCTTTTACCTGGCAGAACAAACGAGGTAGCATTACAAGCGCGAAATATTCTTGGCAAACCTATACAATCATATGATACCGGCGGACTAGTAGACATGCCTGATTATAATTTTAAAGGGAAACCAATAGCGGTTACCAGAAGACTCTTTAAAAAATATAAGGAAGTAGCCAATTGGATTCCTGCCAATCTTGTTATTGACCTTGAAACAGATATATTCACTTTTACTACAGAAACAGATGCACTGGGTCGTATTTCACAGCAAATAGCACCAGATGGTAGTATTATTACTCCTTCTTACAATGAATCTGGAGTGTTGACTTCTGAAAGTGTTTTGCATCCGGGAGCCATCCAGCCAGTTCAATATATCAAAAACATTGAATACAATGAAAAAGGACAACGAGCACATATTTTGTATGGGAATGATGTTAGCACCCATTTTTATTATGACAAGCAAACTTTTCGTTTAACCAGAATTGAAAGCAAACGTCAAAATAATGATCCTTTACAGGACTGGAGATATACCTTTGATGGTGTTGGTAATGTCACACACATTGAAGATAGAAATATTCCACAGGTTTTTTTCAATAATCAAAAAGTTACAGGTATAGCTACGTACACCTATGATGCTCTTTACCAATTAGTGGAAGCAACGGGAAGAGAAAATGACTCCGTAGCCAGTTTTGACAATAAGGATAAATGGAGAGATGACGCTTTTATGCATCAAATGAATCCGGGAGACCCTATGGCCGTGCGTAACTATACGCAGACCTACGTCTACGATTCGGTTGGAAACATTAGTAGCATGCAACACGCTTCTGTGGGTAATAACTGGACAAGAACTTATAATTATCAGGCGGTTAACAACAGGCTTATCAATACACAGGCGGGAGCATTTACTTATAACTATCAGCATCATCTTCAACACGGTTTTATTACGGAGATGCCTCATTTGGAAGAACTAGCATATAATTTTAAAGAAGAATTAATTAAAAGCATCCGTCAAAAAAGAACCGATGGAGGCACCCCAGAAACCACTTGGTATCAATATGATGGAAGTGGTCAAAGACTCAGAAAAATTACTGAAAATCAAGCCGATCCCGGATTAACGCCCACTAAAAAAGAAGAACGTATTTATATTTCTGGTTATGAATTATACAAAAAACATAGCGGCACCAATGCGGGTCTAGAGAGAGAAACTCTGAGTCTTATAGATCAAGGAAAACGATTCGTGATGGTGGAAACCCGAAATGGAATTGATGATGGTAGCGAGGTAAAACTCATTCGTTATCAGTTACACAATCATTTGGGGTCTGCAGCCTTAGAATTAGATGAAAATTCCGAAGTAATCTCCTATGAAGAATACCATCCCTTTGGTACCACGGCGTATCAAGCAAAAAATGCGGCTATCAAATCGGTAGCCAAACGTTATCGCTTTACAGGAATGGAACGCGATGAAGAAACCGGACTGGAATATCACAGTGCCAGGTATTACCTACCGTGGTTAGGCAGGTGGTTAAATACAGATCCTATTGGTATAGCAGATGGCGTAAACCTTTATGCATATGCAGGAAACAACCCTGTGATGCATTCAGATACTAGCGGTACACAAGCCAGACCACAAATGGGTTTTTGGGAATTACCTGTTTACCAGACAAATGTAACTGCTACTTATAGCTCACGAGGTATTTCACAGAATCTTAGATATAGGATGACGGGTGTTTACCGAATCTGGACCGGAGATTACACATCTAAAGTAGATGTAGGACATATGGGAAAACCCTTTGTTTTGCTAAGATCTGGCGAGGTTTCCCCAGTTGGACCCCAACTTGCTAGTGAAAATAGAAGTGATGGAGGAGGTACTGTTAGAAGTCTTGCAGCAACCGAAAGAGCAGCAGGACGTTATACAAGAACGGGGGGTAATGATATGACTCCAAGCGGAATTGCATCTAAAGGGCGACGCAATCCGCCTAATCCACTTCCGCCAGCCCTAAGAGATTCAAGATTAGTTCGCATTGGTTCTGCAGCTAGTCCACCACAGCAAACACCTGCAATAACACTACCTGCATCATCAACCCCTTCAGCGCCATCTAATGCAACAGCATCTGCCACTCCTAGGCAATTGTCTTTTGACTTTAGCAGCAGATCATCATCGGCGAGCAGTACACCAGCCACGCCCAGACCACCAGCACCAAGACCACCGGCACCTACTCCATCTTTAACCTCAAGGGTAGGATCTGCTGTTAGAGGAGCTGCCTCATCCACAGCTAGTTTTGTTTCAAGAAACAGGGGCGCAGTAGCAAGTACAGGAGCAGCAGCTACCGCCAGAGCAGTTGGTGGAACACTCGTACGAGGATTGGTACCTGGTGCAGCCGAAGCTGCCGAAGCTGCTTCAGTAGTCAGATCAGTTGGCGGAGTAGGTAATGCCGCAAGATTAGCCGTACAACCCGTAGTGACTGCTGGTAGAACTGTGGCAACAGCTGCCGCAAGTGCAAGTGGTACAGTAGTGGCAGGAGCTGCAGTAACCGTCGTAGCAGCAGGTGCTACGGGAGCAATTGTTGGAGACGTAGTAGAAGAACATGTAACTGAAGCTACCGGCAGTAGAGAAGTAGGTGTTGCCGCCGGAACAGCGGCAGGAGCAGCATCCGGTGCATTAGTAGGAGCCGCAATTGGATCTGTAGTGCCAGGATTAGGTACTGCAGCAGGTGCTGTTATTGGAGGAGCAGCTGGAGCTATAGGAGGATTTATAACCTCTTATTGGTAAACACTAGGCTAATTTGAAAAAGATAAACTATAAAATAAAATTCTTTAACCATCATAAAAGAAAACATCATGGCAACAACAATCAAAAATCAGCAAATAAATAGCATACTCGGTAAAGTTATCAACACCAGTGGGAAACCAGTAATTGGGGTAAACGTTTCGGTATACGATGCCGATATGCGTTCATGGCAGTTACTTTCAGAAACAGCTACGGATAAAAATGGGAACTTTGAACTTTCATGGCAACACAGCCAGCTAAAAGGTAGAGGAAAGAAAACTGCCGATCTGGCTTTTAAAATATTTACGACGATTCATAAAAAAGAACTTTATAAATCTACTACCGAAGATATCCGTTTTAATGCGAGTAAAAGAGAAGTGTTTACCCTTGTTGTTTCAACCTCCTTTCTTCCTGAAGAAATAGAGTTTGACAGATTAGTTAAAGATGTTTCTTTTCTAGCTGGTAAAGTTGCCATTGCCACACTAGAAGAATCAAATAAAAATAAAGATGTTACCTTTTTATCTCGTGAGCTCAATGAATTTCCAGACAAAATAGAACACCTTGCTGTTGCACACCGACTCGAAAAAAAGACCAAAATGGCCGCGGCCTTCTTCTATGGTCTATTTAGAAAAAACACCCTGCTTTTCAATGAAGCGGGTTCAACACTAAAAGCTAGAGCAAGTGTCGCAATCAATAATAACGACCAAATACTCCTTTACGATATTGCACTTACAGCCCATGAAAAAATACAAAAAGATATAGAGGAGGCTGCTCAGGAAATGATCATTTCTTCGGATGTTCTTAAAAATCTAGATGGTTACTTAAAATTACTTTCTTCATACGAACAACAAGCAAATACCTATTACGAAAAAGAGCATTCAGAAAAAGCAATTAATATTCTAAGCAATGCCCTAAACACTAAAAAAATAAAGGAAATTCAAGATATATTCACTCAACACAAGAATGATCCTTTAAAGATTCTAGATCAAATTACTGATCCTAGCCTATTTGAAACCGGAAAACGATCTAAAAAAACAAAGCAAACAAACAAACTTTTAGATCTTAAAGGTTTTGAAGCTAAAATCATTAAAAAAGTAGCCAAATCACGTGGTATTAAAAAACCACAAGCAATCAGAGAATTGGCGAAACTAAATACAAAAGAGTGGGTTAAAGAAATAAGCAAAGTACAACCTAATTTAAATGATAAGAAACTTATTGAAAGTTACGCATCAACAATTACGCGAAAGCTTGAAAAAGAATATCCCACATTAGCATTTACAGCACAATTAGAAAGAGCAAAAAAGCCAGTACTGGAAAACCAAAAAAAGATTGTTGCTTTTTTAAATAAAAATGAGGATTTTGACCTTCAAAAAGATTCAATTGACCCCTACTTAAAAGCTAAAAAAGTTTCCAAAAAAGACCATGAAGCTATTTCGGGCGAACTAAAATCAATCCAACGAATTTTCAAGCTTGCGCCCAATTATTCAAAAACCATGGCATTGCGTAAAGAAAAGATCCATTCGGCTTATGCAATTACCTCTATAGGATCACATAGGTTTGTAAATGAAATAGCACCCAAAGCTGGAATTGGCAAAATTGAAGCGGAAGAAATCTATGCAAAAGCCGAAAACCGAAATACGGCTGCCATGCTGCTCATAGGAGAATTGCAGGACAGCATGAGTATTCTGGATATTGCTTCTTTTGAAACGGATTCATTGGCTCTTAAACTGGAAGCAGTGAGTAACGACTTTCCTAATCTCAAGTCGCTCTTCAAACTTACCGATACCTGCGAATGTGAACATTGCAGATCTGTATACAGCCCAGCAGCATACCTCGTAGAAATTCTGCAATTTATAAACAACCGTAGTGTGGTTGCTGGTAATGCCAAAACAGAACTTTTTTCTAGAAGACCAGACTTGGGAGAAATAGATTTGAGCTGTGCCAATGCCAATACACCTGTAAAGTATATTGACCTAGTTTGTGAATTGCTGGAAGAATTAATCGCACCAGATCAAGGGATAGACTACAACGGTGTGCTTTCTGATGGAACAGACCCGCTTAAAGGTAAAATAGCTGGTGCGCTCTATGATGCTTTAATCCTTGCGAAACTTCCGGTGACCAAAGATGCTCAAATATTTGAAACTGAATCAAATGTTTCATCCACTACATTACCGCATTACCTAAGAGATACCAAACTGGTATGCAAAATTGTAAATACAGGAGGAAACAACTATAAAATTTATCAACTTAGGCAAACACTTTCTTCTGCTGAAGAGTTAGATGCAGCGCCAGAATATGTAAACTCAAATGCTTACGAAGAGCTTAAAAAAAGAACCTATGCTTTTGGGCTTCCTTTTGATTTAGACCATACAGAGGCAAAAGCATATCTAAAGCGGTTTGATCTGGAAAGAGCAGCTTTAATGAAAACCTTTAAAGTAGGTGCTAATCCTTCTGATGAAGTCATTGCAGCAGAAAAGCTTGGACTAACAGAATTGGAAAGAGGTATTATTACTAAAAAACCAAATCCAAATAACAATGCAGCCCAGCAAGATTATTGGAATGTTCCAGCGCCAGGAAATACCGTTTCCTATTTAAAAAAGGTAGATCAGTTTCTAGATCGTACTAATTTGACCTATACGGAATTAGATTTGCTACTTAAACTTCCCTTTATTGACACAAATGGTAATTTATTTATTAAACATAACGATCTTAGTTGTGACACTTCAGAAAAAGAAATTGAAAATCTTGATTTAGAGGTGCTAGATAGATTGCACCGCTTTCTTCGCTTACAGAAAAAAACAGGCTGGAAACATGAAGAATTAGAAGAAATTATTTCACAGTCCAACCTTGGTAAAGGTTCTTTAAACGATGCATGCCTTATTATCGCAGCTCAATTAGTAGAGATCACAGAAAAAACTAAAATCAAGCTAGAAGAGCTGCTAGGCTGTTTTGGTGAAATTCCGCATTCTATTTACGATGAAGACGCACCCAAACCTCTCTATCACAAAATTTTCCTGAACAAGGCAAAAAACGGAATTATAGAAGAGGCACTGCTTCCTGAAAAAGTAGATGGATCACAATTGATAAGTACTTTTAAAGCATATATTAGCACCTGCCTTCAAGTGAAGGAGAAAGACCTTGAATTTCTACTGCCTCTGCTAGCAGATGACAATCTTACTTTTAAAAATTTAAGTTTTCTGTTATTATTATCTAGACTTAGTAAAAAGCTAAAGCTTAAAGCAGAAGATTTTGCAGAAATCATACAATTAAGTGGAATTGACTTTTCATCTGAACCTGAGAAAGTCTTGCAATTCATTAAAATAACAGAACATTTCAAACACTCCCCTTTAAATGCGACAGCTATAAAATATATGCTGGCACATGAGGCTACTAATTTAGATGACAGAACTATTAGTGATGAAAAAATTGAAGAGCAACTAACCCTTTTAAAAGAGTCTTATGAGGAAATTTTAGAAACACACAAATCTCTTTTTGATGAGAATCTATCTGCAACAGAACAACAAGAAAACCTTAATAATACCCTTGCAGCCCTAGAAGGTGTTTCTGAAGAAGATGTAAAAACCATACTTAAATTTTTAGAGAGAGACTGGACAGATGTTACTGATGCCGCAGGTGCAAAGACCTTTATTGATGATCATTTTAATGTTGAAATAAACCGCCTCCCAATTAATGCCGCTATAGATGCACTAAATGCACTTCCTGTTAACGCAAATTCTGATGCAGAGCAAAAAGATTTAGTGCAAGCACTTTTAGATGAAATAGCGCTATTTAATATCAAAAAAGAAAAACAATTAGAACTTGAACGCATTATTTCAACCGCTTTTAATGCTGATCTGGCAATTACCAAAGTGATTTTAGAAAATGCAATGCTGAAGCAACCTGCTCCTGGGACTGATAAAATAGCGGTTTTGCTTGCAGATTCTTTTAACAATGCCGTAAGTGCTATTAATTATCCGAAGCAATATGGAGCCTTGCGATTACTACACAAAATGTTCCCCCTAGTTGAGGCATTTGAAATGGATGAAGAAAGTCTGGCATGGTTTCTTACCAATAATGAAGCCCTAAATTGGCTTGAGTTTGACAAACTCCCTTATGAAGCTGGGCATGTAGCCATTGCCTTTTCAGACTATATTGATTTTTGTCGTATCGCTGCATATCATAGCGAACTTAATCCAGTGGTTAATCCGGTAGATGCTGAAAACCCTGTAACGTTCTTTACTATTGCAGATATGCTAACATCTCCTGCAAATCGGGATGCTTTTCTTACAGCAATGTCTGTTCTTACTGGGTATGAAAAAACCGATTTAGATGCTGTTGATGCTTATAGATTTGCTGCGTTTGATAGCACGCTTTACCGGAATCCGGAAAATTGGAAACTATGGCTAGATTCCGCAGAAATCATACGAACTTCTGGTGCCTCTCTTGAGCAAATTAAAACATATATCAAACCTACGCTAACTAGTACAGAAGCCAATGACTTACGTGCTACGTTGAAATCAAGGTATGATGAAAGTACCTGGCTTAGTACACTTAAAGAAATTATGGATGCCATTCGCCTTCAAAAAAGAGATGCGCTTGTTACCTATTTGCTGGCTACTAATCCAGAGATGAAAGATGAGAATGATCTTTATGATTATCTTTTAGTTGATGTACAAATGGAAGCCTGTATGCCATCTTCAAGAATTGTTCAGGCACATGGAAGCATTCAGCTTTTTGCACAAAGATGTCTAATGGGGTTAGAACCAGATGCTATTGCAGATTTGGAAGATGATCCTAATTGGGAACAATGGAAATGGATGAAAAACTACCGGGTATGGGAAGCAAACCGGAAGGTATTTCTTTATCCAGAAAATTGGTACGATGTTACTCTAACCGATGATAAGTCGTATTTGCTTGATGAATTTATTAATGAAATCCAACAAAACGAACTTACCAATGATTCTGCCGAAGAAGCTTTAAAGAAGTATCTGGAAAAACTAGATGAAATTGCATTTCTGGAAGTAATGGCAACTTGGTATGATCCTAAGGTGAAAAATATGCATGTTTTTGCTCGCACTAAAGGAGGAGATCCTAGTATTTATTATTATCGCCGATTTGAAAAAGAACGTTATTGGACTCCTTGGGAAAAAGTAGAACTAGAAATAACTGGAGACCATTTGTTAGCATTTATGCGTAATAATAGATTACATCTTTCTTGGCCTGTGTTTACAGAGGAAGCAGATCCAAATCAAGGAGCGGCGCTACCAGATCAATCTAGCACTGCAGAACAGCCTATTGCCAAACCTCGTAAAAAGCTAAAAATACAACTCGCAATAAGCGAATATGCAAATCAACAATGGCAACCTAAACGGGTATCTCACGAAGGTATTAGTACTCCTCAAGAATACACTACTGATAGTGATTATTTTGACAAAAAAAGTTACAACCTGTTGTTTTCTGAATTCACAGATCAAATACTAGTTGTGAGAAGTACTTTTGACGATATAGATTACCATGAATTAAATGGTGTTTTTGATATTACGGGATGTAAAGGATACCCAGAACTTATTGCCGAAGGAAGTCTCTCTTTTCCTGATTTTTATCCTGATTTTAAAGATGCTGAACTGAAGGCACAACGCTATTTTGAAAGACCTAACTGGCCCAATTCTCAACCAAGAGTAAACCCAGACGATCTCTCAATTAGAAACGGACTCTCTATTTTCCTTTTCTACGAACTATTGGATAAAACTCCAGGTAAATTTAGAATAAGCTATCCACATCAATTCACCTCACTAGACTTTATTGCTTTGATGGTTCAACTTTTCATCAGGTTACTTATTGGTATCGTAGTGAGAGATAAACGTTATGGGTTCAAGCTTCCATTAGGCACACTGCTCCCTTATTTTAAAGAAGACAGTAACCATAGTTATGTTATTATTCCCGGTTTTTATAAAAAAGACAGTGAAACCAATATTCCCGGAGCAGCTTCTGTTAGAACCCTAAATGACAGTGAAAAACGAACCGCATCAGATGTATTTACACTTATTGAAGATATTCAAAATTGGTTTAAAAAGATAAGTGCTGAATTTGATGAAACACCACCAGCAAATGATGATGCAGCAATTCAAACGATAATTAATGATGCTGATTTTCAGAATATCTTAATGGAAATTTCCAAATATGAAACCCTGGATTTTGTTTTCAATTTTCTTATTGGAAATACAGGAGATGCAGAGTTTGATGACTGGATTAGAGAGCTTAAAGCCAGTCAAGGACTGGTATATGGAGAACAATTCAAGAATATGTACCATCCGCTGGTATGTAAACTCAGAAGCATTTTATACAAAGACGGTATTCCTGCTCTTATGAAAAGAGATACACAAACTCAGGTAACCAACTTCAATTTTAAAGATCATTATGGTCCTTCTGGCTTTGTTCCACAAACTTTTATTAAGAATGAAGACGGCTCCAAAACACTTTCCTATCCTATAGAAGATGTTGACTTCACTAGTGAAGGTAGTTATAGTGTTTATAATTGGGATTTATTTTTCCGTGTACCTTTACATATTGCTGGAAGTCTCACCAAAAATCAACGTTTTGAAGAAGCGCTTACCTGGTTTCACTATATGTTTAACCCTACAGGAGCTTTATCAGGTAACGGAGTTCAGAAATACTGGGTAACCAAACCTTTCTATCTAAACCAAGGAGCAGATTATATCGCACAGCGTATTGACACCTTACTAAATGCAGTGGCAAATCCAGCAACCCTAGAAATAAAAGAATTGGAGTTTGCTATCTCAGAATGGAGAGCCAAACCTTTTAGACCAGATGTTATCATGCGTACCAGGCCTGTTGCCTATCAAAAAGCGTTACTCATGAAGTATATTGACAATCTTGTAGAGTGGGGCGATTATCTTTTTAGGCAAGACACTATGGAGTCTTTAGCACAAGCTACGCAAATGTATATTCTCGCTGATAAATTATTAGGACCTAAACCTAGAATAGTACCTTCCGCTATCAAACAGCCCTATGAAACCTATAATCAAATGGAAGCGAAATTAGATAGCTTTGGTAATGCATTGATTGAACTAGAGAATATACTTCCCGATTTTTCAGTACTACCTGAAGCAGGCGCAGAACTTCCACCTCCACCAGTCACGCTTTCTATGTTATACTTTTGTATTCCAGGCAATGAAAATATGAATGCCTATTGGGACACCATCGCCGATAGATTATTTAAAATAAGAAATTGCCAGAATATTGACGGTGTTGAAAGGAGCCTTGCCTTGTTTGCACCTCCTATTGACCCAGGCATGTTAGTAAAAGCAGCGGCTTCTGGTTTAGACTTATCTGCTATTATTGGTGGATTAAATGCACCTACACCCTACTATAGATTTACCGTTTTATCTCAAAAAGCAACTGAACTTGCACAGGAAGTAAGGAGTCTTGGTAATTCTCTGCTCCAGGCATTGGAGAAAAAAGATGCAGAAGCGATGAGTTTGTTGCGAAGTAAGTTAGAACTCAAGGTACTCAATGCGGTTGTAGATATTAAAAAACTGCAAATAGATGAATCTAAGGAGCAAATAGAAGTATTAAAAAGAACAAAACTGGTAACTGAAGAACGAAAGTCTTACTATGAAACCATTGAAAAAATAAGCTCCAAAGAACAACTAAATTTGGATAAACTAAGTGAGGCTAACGATTATCAGTTTAAATCACAAATTGTAAAAACAGTTGCCGGAGCATTGCGTCTAGTCCCTGAATTTCATGTAGGTGCTTCCGGCTTTGGTGGTTCTCCACAGGTAGTCTTTCAGCTGGGAGGTTCTGCACTGTCTGCAGCTACCAATATTGGTGCAGACATCCTTAATATTTTAGGTTCCGTGGCGTCTTTTGAAGCAGGTAGAGCCTCTACTTTAGGAAGTTATGACCGTAGGTTTGATGAGTGGAAATTGCAGGAGCGTATTGCCGATAAAGAAATAAATAGTATTAAAAAACAAATAGCTGCGGCAGAAATAAGAAAACAAATCGCAGAAACCGATCTTAAAAATCAAGAGCTTCAAATTGAAAATGCAAAGAAAACTGATGATTTTATGCGATCTAAATTCACCAACAAAGAATTGTACGATTGGATGATAGGGCAAATTAGTTCAGTGTATTTTAAAGCCTATAAATTAACACACGACTTTGCTAAAAAAGCAGAACGGTGTTATCGTTTTGAGTTAGGAAATAATGATTCGTTTATATCATTTGGATATTGGGATAGTATGAAGAAAGGGCTGCAAAGCGCAGATCACCTAATTCATGACATCAAACGCATGGAAACTTCTTTCCTTGACAAGAATAAACGAGAATATGAAATTACTAAACATGTTTCATTAGCACAACTGGATCCTATTGCGCTAGTAGCGTTAAGAGCCTCTGGAAGTTGTGATTTTGAAATACCTGAGGTATTGTACGACATAGACCATGCAGGACAGTATTTTAGAAGAATAAAATCAATCAGTATTAGTATTCCATGTGTTGCTGGCCCCTATACTTCTGTAAGTGCCAAGTTATCATTAGTCACTAATAGATATCGTAAAAACACGAACCCAGATAACGCAGCAGCAACAGGATATGCAGAAGATCCAGGTAACGATGAGCGTTTTATTTATAATGTAGGTGCTATTCAATCTATAGCTACCAGTGCTTCACAAAATGATAGTGGTGTATTTGAACTGAATTTTAGAGATGACAGATACCTGCCTTTTGAAAATACTGGAGCCATCAGTAGCTGGCGTCTTGAATTGCCGGAGGTAGCAAAACAGTTTGATTATAAAACAATAGCAGATGCCATTATTCATGTAAAATATACGGCACGCGAGGGCGGTTCCGGACTTAAAACGATCGCAAATACAGCATTAACAGATCAATTATTTGCTATGAACCAAGGGCTTGGTGAAACCGGACTTCACGTAGCTATTAATGTTAAAAATGATCTTCCGCAAGATTGGCATTTGTTAAAAGAGAATGGTACCCTTACCATGACTTTGGAAAAATCACGCTTGCCCTATTTAGTGCAAAGTTTAACTCCTACCATTGACAATGTGTTACTCATGGCGACAGTAACAGGTAATCCAGCCAGTTTTCCTTTAGATTTAGATGGTACTCCTATAAATCTATCAAAAGTGGATGATTTGGGAATGGTGAAAGCTTCTACATCAGATATAGCTCTAGAAACTTCTTTCACACTAACTATTGCAGACGGAGATAAGGAAAATCTCGAGGAATTATTTATGATTGTGAAATATAGTTTTTAAAATTAAAGATTGAACTAAGAAGTCTTGTAACTATATTTCTTTAATAATTGAATATCAGTATAATTAAGTGCTGTTTCAGGGATAGCTTCTAGGATAATGGGAGGTGCCACTCCGGCCCTCTCTGCCTGAAGCCATCTGGAAATACATAAACACCATTTGTCTCCCTCCTTTAAACCTGGAAAATTCCAATAGGGCAAAGGAGTTGACAAATCATTACCTTTAAGTCTGGTGAATTCTAAAAAATCATTTGTTATAACCGCACATACTATATGAGTGCCAGTATCTTCTGAGATGGTACGACAGTATCCGTCTCTAAAATATCCAGTTACAGGGGCATTACAACAAGGTTCTAAAGCTGTACCTAAAACATTAAGACCTTTATGCACCAGAGATGAATTTACAATAACTCATATCTTTTAAACCAAAGGTGCTCCTTTAAGTCGCTTTTCAATAGTGCGCTTTTTAGCAGTAAGAAGTTTCATCACTTCCATAAGATAGGGGTCTTTGCTTTCCTTATAAACTTCATTGAGTTCTAAGATCAAAGCTTTTGCCTCGCGAGAAGCCTCCACTCTATCACTAGTACTCATATTTCGCATTTTCCTTCCTTCAAATTCCAATGCTCTTTCAATTAATGTCATACTAAAAATTTTTCCAAAATTAAAGAACCTAAACCAATTGGTTCTATACATTAAATATAAATTAACTAAATTTTATTTTAAAAAGGCATAATTTCTCAAAAAAAATCATTCTACAACAAAAAAAAAGCTTTAAAGTAAATTTTATGACAATTTTATTGGGTATTTGAAATTGAATTCTGCAAATTATGCTTTAAAAGTGCGTATCTTCCAAACGTCAATTTATTATCAATGAAAGCAAAATTAAATTTGATATTTGCGCAATTGAAGTAAATTATTTTTTAATTCATTCAATCTATGAAAGTCGCCCTGATAGCTACATTCATTTCTGGCATATCATTTCTTATTTACGGTTTTACTTGTATTTTAACAAAACATATGAAAGATGAATTTATTCGTTTTAAGATACCTCAGTGGCGAATCACAACTGGAATTTTACAGCTTATAGGAGGCTTAGGTCTCCTGGCAGGATTTTGGTTTTCACCTGTTTTAGCAGCAGTATCTGCTGCCGGATTATGTTTGCTTATGATCTTAGGCTTCGGAGTGCGTATCAAGATAAAAGATACGGTTCTTGCTTCTTCTCCTGCTTTCTTTTATGCAGCCTTAAATCTTTACTTGTTTATTTATTATTTCAAACTTTTTCTTTTAGCCAATTAAGGTAAGAGCTGATCCCTAAACGCAATAACTAGACACATCAATAGAAAAAGCAACGCGGGAAAAGATTTGTAAAGAGGATCTTTAATTTTAAAATGCATAACTACAGATCCTAACAATAAAAGGGTAAGTCCTAATGCACTTGGCTGTATCAAAACAGGATACCAAATACCAGCTATTAGAGCTATAGCAAGTGAAACCTTCAAAAACCCTATCAAATAGCACATCCATACGGGTAATCCATACACTTGAAACTCTTCAATGATGGTTTTTGCATCACCACCGCGCCAGCGAGTAGGTTTCTTATTTTGTATCAACCATACATTGAGGATACTTACACCAACTATAATTTGAAGTGCGATAATTAGATAATTCATTACATACATTTTGTTTGAATATAACCAAATAAAATAATATTACAAACTGATAAATCATGAAAGCATAAATAAATATTTTATCTATTTCCTTTATTCTAATTGATCTATTTGTTTCATTACCTCTTCTGCTTCAAAAACTTTCTCGTCACTTAATTTACGATTAGAAGTAGATAAACTATGCGCTTCCTTCATCAGCTTTTGATATTTAGCTTGAAGTACCTCTTTTTCTGACTTTTTCTTAAACAATCCAAACATTTCTTTTCCATTTTTAACAAGCAGGAACTTAGCAAGCTTGATTTTTTTTAAAAATACAAATGCTAAAATGATTATGAGTAAGCTTGGTAAATAATTGTAAAAGATTTAACAGGAAAGCTAGATCTTAAAAATAATTTACCCATTCTTAAGTAACCAACCCTATGTGAGTACTCCTTAGGGAAACGTAAATATTTGGCTACTAAAAGATTAATCCTTAAATTTAAGAACATTCAAAACAAAATATAATGAAATCATTAAAAAAACATTTAAATAGGCAGGTATCTCCATTGAAACTTCATCATCTTAAAGGAGGCTCAGAAACTACTGTAAATAAAGCTAAAATGGCAGATAAAGCTTTCAATAAAATAACACAATACATATCATCTTAATAAAAATCATTAATTATGAATAATCTTTTAAAATTGAAAAGCATTTCAAAAATGAAAAGCTTCCAAGTAACTGGGGGTACTAAAATAAATGAAATGCATAGAGAAACTTCGATTAATCGAGCAAAAAGTGCTTCTAAAATACACAATAAGGTAATACAACTAATGATGGCATAATTCAAATTTGAAATGGATACATTAAAAAAATCAATTGAATATTTAAGAGGCAAGCAGGCTATTAGGCTTCTAACCGCTAAAATTATTGGAGGTACAGAAACTGACGAAAGAAGGGCTGAGAAAAATCAATTTAAGATATAGCTCAAAAATGAATACAGTTTAAAAATTAAAAAACTTTCAATTACCAAAATTTACTTTAGAAAAAATTCTTGGAGGTACTAATGCTAAAAACAAGAAGCTCAGCGACATCAGATACACCAAGAAACCGCAACAAATTAAGGAGAGTAAGCAAAATAAAGTCCGTGCTCCTGTCTTAGGAGCGGGCTTTTATTGTTCTAGATTTACGGCCCTAAATTCAAGAAGTATATCATCTTCAAAAATAGGTGTAATTTCTATAGGATTACAACAGACTTCACAATCTTCCACATAGGTCTGCTGACGAATTGAACTGTCTAGTAACATAGAAATTTCTTCCCAACAATATGGGCATTGAAAAAAATGTTCTTCCAAATTTTATCGTTTTATAAAATTTCGCCTATGACAAAATATCCAAAAATAAAGCCTAAGGCAAATAACCCAACAATTAAAATAATTTTCTTGGTTTCCGGTTTCATAATTTCCATTTTATCACATTAGTAGTACCTCATATCATTTTGTTACAACCGCAATTAAAAATCTGTATTCAACAATTGGCCACTCACTTGCAGTAGTTGTAATTCTGATAATTTAGCTGTGTATTTGGCTTGATTTTTTGAAATTAACGAATTCAAGTAATTAATTTGTGCTTGTCTAAATTCAATAGAAGTAGCCTGTCCTAATTTGTAACGCTCTTCGGTTCTATCAAAATTGTCTTTGTTTACAGCAACATTTTCTTCCTGTGCCTCGAATACAAATAATGCATTTTGATAGGTTTCCCATGCATTTTTAATATCTCTTTCTATCTGGAGTTCTGTTTGTTGCTCTTGTAACTCCATATTTTCATATGCTATTTTAGCATTTCGTACCGTATTAACGGAACTTCCGCCATCAAACAAATTCCAGGTTAAATTAATTCCACCAGTAAATCCGTTAGAAGTATTTTGTATTAAAAATGCGAGCGGACTATTATTATTACTTTCATTCCAGCCATAAGAACCTGTAAGACCAACAGTAGGTAAAAAGTTACTATAACCACTTCTTACAGCCAGCATATTGATAGCCAGATTCTTTTTTAATTGCAGCATGTTTATATTATTCTCTTTAGCATTTTTATATAAATTCTGCATCTTTAAATCCGGAACAAATGCTACCGTGGTATCTACTTTAAACTCTTTTGAGAGTTCTCTATTAATTACCAAATTTAAATCTCTTTTTGTATTCTTTAGCTGTTGATTTGCGTTTAACAAATTAATACTATCTGTATTCACATCTACTCTGGCATTTAAAAGATCTAAGCCTGTATTTTGTCCATATTCTTGTAAATAGGTTGCTCTCTCTAAACGATCTTTTGAAATGGTAAGAACTTTGCGAAGGTTGGTTACATTCTCTTCCAGTCTAGCCACTTCATAATACACAGAAAACAATTGTAAAATAGTGGTTTCAATGGTCTCACGTGTTTCTAGCTCAGAAAGACCCGCCCGTTCTTTTAAAGCACGATATTCATACATTCTGCCTAACCCATCAAAAAGGGTATAATTTACATTGATGGAGGCATTGTACCTTCGGGTTTCCGCACCATCCGCAGACCTTGTATTTCCATCAGCCAATGTACCTTCTGTTGTCTGACGATCAATACTTCCTGCTGCCAGACCTGTAACTGTTGGTAGGTAACCAGAATTTAAAATACTTGCATTATTATTGGCAATTGCTTCTGTATTCCTAGCTATTTTAATCCCCAGATTACTTTCTAGCACTTCTTCTACTGCCGCTTCTGGAGTAAGGATTTCCTGTGCTTGTATAGGTGCGTAAGCTATAAGCCCTAAAACAATAAATATAGAATTAATGTACTTCTGCATACTCTTCTTCTTCTTTAAGTTCTTTAATTGCACGTTCTACCTCTTCTTCTGTAATTTTATCACCTGTTTTTAACCATTTTGCAAATACCTTAACTTTATTGCTAAAAGCAAGAAACAAGGGCAGCATTAACAAGGTGAGAAAAGTGGCAAAACCTATTCCGTAAGCAATAGAAATAGCCATTGGTTTTAAAAATTGCGCCTGTCTGCTTTTTTCAAAAATCAAGGGAGCTAAACCGGCCATGGTAGTTAAGGAAGTTAAGAAAATAGCTCGGAAACGTGCTTTCCCTGCTTCGTAAAGTGCATCATCAAATTTTAACCCTTCTCTTAGTAGCGAATTGAATTTCCCAATCAATACCAAGCCATCATTCACCATAATTCCTATTAGTGCAATGATCCCTAACATAGAAAGTGCATTTAATGAAAAATTATGGATCCAGTGACCCCAAGCAACTGCTGTTAAACTAAAGGGTATTAACAATAGCAATAATAAAGGCTGACTCATACTTCTAAACGTAAAAGCAATAGTTATATAAATCAGTAACAAAATAATTGGCCCCACCTTATTAAAAGAACTACTTAATTTTCCAGCCTCTCTATTTTGTCCTTCATAAGATGCAGTTACCGTAGGAAATCGGGATTGAATTTCTGGAATAATTTCAGCTTTCACATTATCAAGAATATCGGTAGCGCTATTTGATGGATCTTTAAGATCTGCAGTTACTTGAATTTCTCTTTTTCCAGAAAGGTGATTAATGGCTACATCTCCCCTTTCAATAGAATAATCAGCTATTTCTCCCAATGGAATCCTATCGCCAGTAGGAGTAACAATACGCATATCGTCTAAATCATTTATGGAAGCTCTGTTTTCACGATCATACCGCACCCAAACTCGTATCTCATCTTCACCTCTTTGAAAACGTTGTGCCTGTAGACCAAAGAATCCAGCTCGCACCTGATTCATAACAGAACGCACATTTAATCCTAAGAGATAGGCGTTTTCTTTTAGTTGAAGTCTTATTTCTTTTATCCCAGCCGGATCATTATCTGCAACATCTTTTAATAACGGATTTTTCTCAAGTGTTCCTTTAAGAATTTTCTTTGCGGCTTTTAATTCGTCTATATTGTTTCCTAGTAAGGACACGGAAACAGGGCTCCCTCCAAAATTACCGCCAGAACCAAAGATGAGCCTTTCCGTGCCAAATACCGGTCCAACTAACTCCCGAAGCCTATTGGCAACTAAGGAAGCATTTACTGCATCTGGTCTTTCTTCTCCCGGAAGCATGTTTATACTCAATCTGGCTGTAGAAGAACTATTAATATTACGAATGGTATTCTCAAACATTACTTTTTGAGTACCTCCAAGATATTCCTCAGTGAGTTCTTTATTTAAGTCCCATGCATGGTCTTCTATCATACTTATAATAGAATCTGTGATCTCTTCATTAGTACCTCTGGGCATTGCAAGCTCCACATTAATTTGATCACTTGCTATACTTGGAAATAAGGTTACGCCTATAATCCCGCCTCCAATAGAACCTATAGTGAGAATAAAGGCTGCTACAAAAACACCAAACATTAAGAGCTTGTTCTTTATGGTAAACTTAAGCAAGGGAGCATATGAATTATCGCGAAGCCAAACCATCACTTTATCACCGTATTCATTTACACCACGCATCTTTGCAAAGAATTTTGCAATCCCTTTTTTGGGTTTATCATTTTTAGGCTGTAGTGCTTTACTATGGGCAAGGTGGGCAGGTAATATAATAAGTGCTTCAATTAATGAAACGGATAAAGTAAGAATTACAATTACAGCCACCTCACTAAAGAACTCGCCAATTCTACTATCTAAAAAGAGGAAGGTAGAAAAAGCTAGCAGCGTGGTAATTATAGCAGAAACAACAGGGGGTATCACTTCCATGGTTCCATCAATTGCTGCTTCTATTGGTTTCTTTCCTTTCTCGTAATGCTGATAGATATTCTCTGCGATGACAATTCCATCATCTACCAGAATACCAATTACGATAATCATTCCAAAAAGTGAAAGAACATTAATAGTAACATCAAACTGCCCTGCAAAAATAAACATCCCTAAAAAGGAGATTGGCAAGCCAAATGCTACCCAAAAAGCAAGTCTGGTATTAAGAAACACCGAGAGAAATGCAAGTACCAACAACATCCCAGTAATAGCATTCTTAGTAAGTAACTCTGTTCTTTGTACCAATGTGATAGAAAGATCTCTTACTACATCTAATTTGATATTATTGTATTTCTGATTAAATTCTTCTATATATTCTTTTACTTTATCTGCCGAAGAGATGAGGTCTTCACTATTGGTACTAACTACGGTTACGTTTACAGAAAGATTCCGGTCATAATAGCTTGCGTTAGGACTTTCAGAAAATCTATCACGAAGAATTGCTACATCTTTTAAGTATACCGTATTACCAGAAGGATCTGCTTTCACCACAAGATTTGAAAGTTCATCTGCATAGTAATTACGAGCGTTGGCTCTAATAAGGTATTCTTCAGTGGCCGTTTTAATATTTCCTCCAGTCACAAGAATATTTGCATTACCTACGGCTAGTGCCACATCATTAAATGTCATTCCGTAAGCAAGTAATTTATTTTCATTAACTGCTATTTCAATTTCTTCTTGCGGATACCCTGTGATATCTATCTGTGAAATTCCATCGATACCACGCAATTCATTCTCTATTTGCTGCCCTATTTGTTTTAAGGTTGCTAGTGGAATGTTCTCGCCGCTTACAGCAAAAGAAATAGTAGGACGCGTTTCTTCTCGTTTCGCCACAATTAAAGGTTCCATACCTGTAGGGAAGGAAGGGACACGATCTACCGCGTTCTTAACTTCAAGAAGCATGAAATCAATATTTCTACCCTTTTCTATTTCTACGGTGATTACCCCAGAATTTTCTGAAGAACTGGAGGTAACTCTATCTATACCGTCAAGCCCTTTAAGGTTCTCTTCAATTTTCAATACTACCCCTTCCTCTATTTCCATAGGAGATGCTCCGGGATAAGCTATGGTAATATTGATGATTTTAGATTCTACTAATGGAAAAAAAGAGGATTTTAATGACCACATTCCAATAAGACCAAAAACCAAAAACGCCAGAATAACCACATTTACAGCAACATGGTATTTTATAAAATAACTTATAATTTTTCGCATGGCTTATTCAGGTTTGTTGGATTCTTTCTCCTCATATATTTTAACCAACATGCCAGGGTATGCGCCAGGAACAGGTCTTCTAAGCATGATGGTTCCTTCTTTTGCCCCTTTAAGTACCACTGTTTTATCTGAAAAATACACAGGCACTACATCCATCACATCTAGTAAGCTGTCTTTTACCACAAAAATTTGATTTTCTTCACTGAGTAAATCACGGGAGATCTCTATGGCGTCTTGTTCTTCTCTTGCATTTAATGCGGCTTCCAGATACATTCCCTCTTTAAGATTTTCACCTTTTACTTCTACAAAAGCACTTACGGTTTGAGTTTGTTGATCTACTTTTCCATTTACTCTAATTACCTTTCCAACCCAGTTCATCTGATTTCCTAAATCGGTAAGCTTTACTTCTTTACCTACCTTCAATAGGTTGCCTACAGATTTGTTAACTGCCACTTCTATTTCATATACTGTAGGATCAATAAATTCACCTAATTGTTGACCGCTTCGCACTAAGGTACCCTCTGTAACCAATGATTCCGTAAGAATTCCGTTAAAAGGGGCGGTAATCGTATATTTTCCCAAACGCTGTTCTGCATTTTTTACATTGTAATATGCAGGAATAATTCCGCGTCCATTAATAAAATAGCGCTCTTTATCTGAGGTCATTTCCGGTAATTCTGGAGTTACTTTGTTTAAATCAAAACTGGTAAGGTAGGCCTGCCATTTTGGGAACACCTCTGGATAGTCTAATCTAATATCTGGCATAGCTGCTGCAATTAGATTATAAAGATTGCTTTTTTGAGACTGTACCCCCGCATAAAATTCAGAAGCATCCATCCTAACCAATGTTTGACCTTTGGTAAATGATTGCCCTTCCTTAAACGGTTTGCTGCTACCTTTAAAGATCCCTTGAACTTCTGTAAACAATTCAATTCTGTTTTTAGCGGTTAAGTTTCCATTAGACTTAATAATAATAGGGATGGTACCATTATTTACCGTATCTATAAATACGGTCTTCATTACCTTATCTATACGTGGTTTAGGTTTTTTTTTGGAAGCAATTAGTGCTTTCGCCGCAAAAATAGCTCCTACTATAAGTAAGATGCCGAGAATTGCATTAATAATTTTACGCATGGGTGGGATGGTTTAGTTAGTAAGTTCTTCTAAGTTATGGCGTACTTTTTTTAAAGTATCTATTGTTTCTTTTATTTCTGCAGGGTCTATTCCTTTTTCCATTTCTACTATTAATTGCTGCATGATAGGTAGCGCTTTCTTCAGAGTTTTGGTTCCTTCACCTGTGATATGAATATTATTTACGCGTTTATCTTCTTTAGAAGGTACTCTTTTTACTAGTTTTTTGCGCTCTACAATATTTATTAGACGGGTTAAAGATGTTTTATCTCTATCTGTAATGAAAGCTAAGTTTTGTTGTGGCTGCTCTCCAAATTCATCCAACTTTTTCAATAAAAGCCATTGATGTGCGGTTAGATCAATTGATGCCATGGAGAAACGCTGGGAAACCAAAAAAGAGAAGTCTTTATTAATTTTACCCACCCAGGGAAGCAAGGTGACATCAAAATTGAATAACATGATCGTAAAAAGATTAAACAAAAAGCAAATGTACTGGAACGTTTCATTAGTTGCATGTGCAACCATCGTTAAAAATTTGCTAAATTTTAAAGGAACTATTAGCGAATAGTCAAACCCTTTTAAAACAAAAAACCATTACCTTATGGGTAATGGAACTATAAAAAACAATAAATGGTCTTTATTTAAAAGCTAAACGATTCTTTATCATTATTGTATCTATACTCTAGTGCTTCTACATTTAGAGCTGGCATTTTTACATCTTTTATCTCTACGTTAGGAACTCTTAAAGACTTAGCACCTGTGTTAGATAATAATGCGATACCTTTATTTAAATAAGGTTCTGCATGATGTAATTTTCTAAAGTTTTCTTCTGTGCTTGCTTCGTCTACTATCTCCCAGTATGCCTGCTTTACAGAACGAACACCTGCGGTACTCAATACTTTTGAACGATTATTTTTGTGTATAATCTTCTTAAGCAACCCAGACTCAATTGCCCCTGGTTTTGCTTCAGATACTTCAATGATGCCGTCTAAAACGCTTGCTATGGCATTTTTAAGGTCTTTATTTACTTCTGTAGTATTCATTCATTAAAATTGCGGATTGCAAAATTAGCATTTTTTAAATTTTCTACAACACTATCTAGTTTAAAAATTTTATGCCTGAACTGCTCAAATTTACTTTGAACAATTTCTTTTAATTTTTTGCTTTCTGCTTTGGTTAAAATATTCTTAGCATCTTCATAAAGATAAAATACAAAAATGTTTATGCGTGAAATTTCTTTCATTTCACTAACAATCTTATAAAGATACAAATTTTTCTCTAAGTTGTTATCATAGTCTTCAAATAAATCAGATACATTATTGATTATAAAAACTACACTATTTTCATCACTTAAAACTTGAATTGGTTGTTTACCCCTACCTTCTGGTTTAATGTGTCTAGAGACATACTCGCTACATGAGGTGAGTTTTGAAATTTCCTTAATGATCTCTGCGGTTATTTTTTGCTTTTTTAAGCGCTTTTTTAAAGCCGCTTCACTAAGTATTTTTACCGCTTTTTTTCTCGTAGCATCTTCATTCTTTGCCTCTGTATGCTCTTTTAGTACTATAGCTTCAAGCCTGTTACTCACCTTTTTCCAACCTTGATACCCCATGGAAAAATCTGTTTTTTCTTTCCAATTACCTCCATCCGTATTAGAATAATGATACCATTTTTCTTTAATTATAGCTTGTGCTGGATTGGTTTCATTTTCAATTTCTAATACCTTATACCAAGAGTTTGAATATTCTTTTTCATGATGATCTAAAAACATTCCGGCGTATAAAACTAATGACTTCCCATACAACAAGCCTCCTTCTACAAGAGAGGTATGTTCATGACCGCTCACTATTAAATCTATATCTGCGTCTATGATAAAGTTGTGAAAAGCACTTTTTTCAGATTCTCTATCAGAGTATAACTCTTCCCAATGCAACCAGTTATTAGGTGGGTGGTGTACTACTAAAATTTTAAACAGGTCTTTATACGGCTCTTCCAAAAGCTTATCGGAGATTTTATCTAATTCCTTCTTCACTTCAGGAATCGTAAACCCATAGGTTTGATTGCCCAATTCTTCAAAAAGCACTTTGTTACCATCAGCTCCTTCCACTTCTATGCTATGATTGAGAATCTTATTAACGGTTCTAGACTTGATTTCAGATCCACTCACAGGACTTCCAATAGATAACCAGGCACTATTTAAGGTAATTACCGCAAGGGAATCTATCTTAGTAACCGCTGAGAAGGTATCAGACATTTCATTAGTTGCTTTGATCTTATCATGAAAACGTTCGTATTGATTGAAGGTATTAAAAAAATACTTCTCCCCAATGGTTTCCTTAAAAGAGGTAATTACGTTTTTATCGTCTGGATTCTCCAAAACATGCATGACCAACTCCTTCTTTACCTCATCCCAATTCACATCATGATTACCAGGTACACATACTATACTAATCACTGGAAACTTTTCTCTAACCGGGTCTATTAAAAGCTTTTGAAATTGGTTATAATGCGTTCGTTCGCTTCCTGATTTTGCAATATCCCCACTAATAATAAGCACATCTGGAGCTTTGGCAATAGCATCTAATGAAGATATAAAAGAACTGAGTAACTTTTTAGTTTCCCTATCTGTTTTATTACCGTTAAGATGAATATCGCTTATCCAAAGAATTCGTTTCATTCTGCATCAAGATTAAATTTAAACAATCTTTTTTTATCAATTTCCGCCGCATTCCACAAGTAATCAATAATGGTATTTACATACCCAAAGCATTTTTTTCTTATTGCTGGTGTATTGTAAAAGAATCCCCCACAAGGGTCTATAAAGATTCCGGCATCTTCATACCGTATAAATTTCTCAATGGGGCTTCCTTCTTGCCAGTTACGGCGCAACAGTCTGGTAGTTCCTATTTCCTTTTGAAACAACGAAAGCACCGCGTGCCCTACCGCACAAATCATATAGAAATTCTCTTTGTTATGAACATAATCTTCTCCTGAAAATCCGTCCATCTTTAAAAAATCATAATCTTTGGTTTTTAAATAAGTCTCAAATAAAATCCCTCTATTTTTTATAAAACGAAATTGGGTGATCAGGTTATTATATACATCATCATCTTTTGCCATTTTAATCAACCCAGAATCTAATTTTCTAACAATATCACTAATTCTAGGTCCTTTAATACCAGTTAGCTTTTGATTACTGGCTATATAAGATTCCATGGCATTATTTTCATTCCACAGATTTTCCTGATCTTCATCAGAGAGCGTTCCAAAGCTTTGCCCTAATATATAGCTACTAAACTTTTCTTTAGCCACTTGAAATTCTGAAGTTTGTACAATAATTTCTGCCAACGTATCTACCTCAGCAACGTATTTCTGCCAAAGGTCAAATATTTCCGGCGCAGGATTCTTCACAAAAGAATCGTCTTCATCCTTTTTAAATACTTTTTTTATTAAGGCAATGCGCAATAATTCTTTTTGAAACAGTTCTGCATCCGGTAAACCTTTGGTAGTATACATACTGCTATCCTGTAAAAAGTAGGTCCAGCACCAGAACTCATACAATTCATAATCAAATAAAAAGGTAAAAGCCATTTTGGTGAGATCTGAAAAGAAATAAAAGAAGTCAAAATTCTCTATTAGTTGTGATTGCTCTTTTGAGAATATTCCTTTATTTTTAGCTATCACTGCCGTCCTAAGCTGCGTAAAGTAATCTAAATTGAAAATCTGTTGAAAGTAAAACTCCTTATTGGTTGATTTTTTGTTATTTCCAGCTTTTTCAAGTACACCGTTCATTACTTCTTTAAAAAGTGTCGTAAATATTAAAGTAGGCTCCAGGTAGTGGTATACATTATAATTTACGTTTACCACATTAGATTTAGAATCTACTTCATTCTGGGTTACAATAATCTGATCTTTAAAATAAGGAAAGAAAATGTTATTTACATTTTTAACAATATAATCTTGAATACTATTTATTTGATTAACCGCACTATTAAAATCTATACTAAACTCATTAATATCTTCATACAAATAATTATTGTGTACCCTATTGTGATAGGCATCTTCATAAATTTCCAACAAAGCCGTCCATTTTTTCTCTATCAAACGCAAGCTCAGAAATTTTGGTTGGTCTCTTCCGGAAAATAGTATGGGATCCGTAAAAAAGTCATCTAGACGTGCTACTTCTTTATTGATATCCTTTTTAAGGAAACTAAGGTATTCTTTGAGTTCTATAAACTCCCCATAAAGAATTGGATCTTTAATAAGATTGTTATAATTAGAGAATGCTTTTAAGATCTTTTCTCTTAGCTGCCTTGATAAACCTAATCTTTTAATTTGCGGCTTCAACCCCCTGATATCTATGGTGTATTTATTGGCTAATAACTGATTAAAGTTAACGATCCCTTTTCCATTATTTGCTTCCTTTGCTGGTTGATACGCTGCTTTTAAGGCATGAGTAACAGGATGGGTTCCTGTTTCTTCAACCATATCAAACAGAAAATTTGTTTTCAATTTGCGCACATGGTGTTTGATATCTGAATTTAAATGCCGATATACTTGATTTACAATATAATTAGAATAAAACCCTCCATGTTCTTTCTCTTTAATCAGAAAATCTGTTTTACCATTTTTAAACTTTAGCTTTTGCGCATCAAAAATAGGATGACCATCAAGAATAGCATATAATTTATGGAGATGTCCTGGTTTTACCTGAAGTTCTATAGAAGATTTAAACTTATCTAAGAGATATGGATTGTTTTTTTCTTCATAATCTTTATTAAACTGAAAATAGTCTACCCCAGAATAAGAATGTGTATCTACAAATACATGGCTATCTGCCAAGGATACCTTTTCCTTTGTCAACGCCTCTATTTCAAACAAGATGGAAGCGTACAACGAATCTTGCTCCAATTGCTCTAAAGAAGACACTGCATTTTCTGAAGCGGTAAGCACATCTCTTAGGCTAAATTCCCGAAATTCAATGACTCGTTCCTGCATTTTTTCAAGATCGTCTCCTAATTGCACCAAAATAATCTCAGACCAACTAAAAGATTTAAATAAGATAAAATCAGTATCTCCTAAATCTGCGGTAAGTTTTGCCAAAATAGCATGAATGAGTTGATTTCCGTTTCCAATCAACAATCCATTGTTTACTTTAAAGTTGGTGATATGCACAAATTTGGAATGCGGTGAGCGCTCTTCAATTGTATTATCACAAGGAAAGAAAGAGGTTATTCTAGAGGAATTATTCCCAGCAGTAAACCTGGGATCACATATTCCTGTAACAATTTGATAGTTGGTAGTTACATCAAAACCAGAGGGTTCTATATCAAAAACCTTCTGGCAAAATTTATAATTATCTATTAAGGAAATAAAAACAACATCAAACGTTCCAAACAAATGAAATACCAGCGGCTTATAGAGACAGGCATCTAATTCTTGCCCTTCTATCATACATTGCTGTGTGTCTTCTACATAACGGGTAAAATTATGCAGTTTATTCTCTATAAAATCACGTTCGTTGCCTGTCGGGAAGGTGCTATATGCCAAGTGAATGGCAAAATTCTCTACGCCCATATTGTATCTCACTCAATTTGTAACTGCAATTTAATAATTTCTTAACAATTTTTTTCTTATTTATCTACAAAGCATAAGCAGAAATAGTAAATACTTTTTGTAATACATGTGTTGTTTGTTTGAAAGAATTATAATTATCTTACTAATGAATCTGCCATGGCAGCTAATTCATCATAACACCTCTCCATTAGAAAATATTTTTTTACTTGCCTGTCATTTCTTTTGCTTGTCCGCCCCTCGCGCTTCGAGTACCTCAGTGCCCAAATCGGGGTTCAGCATCCAAACAAAGAATCCCGAAAGAGCTTCACAACCTAATGCTTTTAAAAAACGGTCATTCCAAACTCCCTGCGCAGCGGGGTGACCCCGAATTTTTGGGGTTCCAGACGATTAGCATAATGCCTATTGAATCCTAAAATCGGGCACTCTAGTGCTATTAGTTCTATAAAGCAGCACCTCCCCTTGCTCCTTTACTAACACTGTTTTTTTACAACAGCTCTTTAACTTCAGGGATTATCTCGGGTACTGTGATACTAAACCTAGTTTGCAATAGGTCTTTCTCATTAGAAGAAGTGCCCATATACAACTCATAATCCATTTGCTCTAATTCCCATTGCTTGGTTTCTGGATTGTACCATTTTAGATCTTCGGGGAGTACACTTAGGGTAACGGTTTGTTGTTGTTTGGGTTCTAAAAGAATCTTGTGAAAATTGCGAAGGAGTTTTACGGGCCTATCTACTTTAGAGTTTTTAAAACCTATATATAATTGTATGACTTCGCTGCCTGCTACATTTCCCGTATTGGTAATCTCTATGGAAGCGGTGATTTTATCTTCCGGAGTAATTGCTTTTTTGGCAATTTTCAGGTTTTGGGTTTTAAAATTGGTGTAGCTGAGTCCAAAACCAAAGGGATAGGCAACTTCTTTTTGCTCTTTCTCAAATAACGTATAGCCGTGGTAATACCCATAGGTTGCTTCTTCTGTATAAGGGTTAAATTCAGGATAATCATCCTGATCGGCTGCAATACTAAACGGAAGCTTCCCGCTAGGATTGGCTTTACCGTAAAGTATATTTGCCAGTGCATGACCACCTTCCATCCCTGCATACCAGGCAAAAAGAATGGCTGGCATTTCTCTAATCCATTCAGGGAGATGGATTCCTCCACCGCCAATATAAGTAACTACCATATTTTTATTGCTTCCAGCAAGGGCTTTAAGCATATTTCTGTCTGCCTCTGGTAAAGAAAGGTCTTCTCTGTCTCCTCCTTCTTCAAAAGAGCCTAAGCGTCTTTTTGCTTTTGCAGAGGCTAACATTTTTTTTCGGTCATAAATAATAAACTCGCCCTCTTCTTTACTGGTAAAACCAACAATCACAATTACTTCATCTGCTTCTTCTGCCAACAAACGGGCTCTTTCTGTGCTTAAGCCATTGTATAAGGTAACTTCATTCCCTAAGGCTTCTTGCATTGCTTTAATACCTTGATAGGGGGTAATTACGTAGGGGGGAGTAGCATCACTACTGCCTTTGTCTCCGGTATTGGCAACATCTGCTAAACGACCTATGACCAAAATTTTCTTTCCGCTTTCATTCTTAAAAGGTAATATCCCTTCATTTTTTAGCAAAACCATCCCTTTTTCTGCTGCTTCCAGAGCTAGGTCTTTGTGTTCTTGGGTGGCAATATCATCAAAGGTATAAGCACGTGTATCTTCTGCTATTATATACTTGATGCGGGTTCTTAAGGTTTGAAGGATTAAGGTGTCCATTTCAGCTTCTTTAATGCTTCCGGTTTCTAATGCTTCTTTAATACTATTCTCATTATAGGCTTTTTGCATGGGCATTTCTACATTTTGACCTGCTTTTATTCCGGCTACACCATCGTAGAGTCCGTAGAGCCAATCGGTAGTTACAAATCCATCAAATCCCCATTCGTTTCTTAAGATATCGGTTAGCAAGTATTTATTGCTTCCGCAGAATGCTCCATTTACAGCGTTATAGGCACTCATAATAGAGGCGGGTTTGCCTTGTTGTACAGTTCGTTTAAATTGCGGCAGATAGACTTCACGTAGGGTACGTTCATCTGCTTTTACATTTACTACCCATCGTGAATTTTCAATACTATTCATCACAAAATGCTTGGGACATGCCATTAAGTTATGTTTTTCAATGGCTTTTACCGCTGCGATACCAAAAGACCCTAAATGCCATGGGTCTTCACCATAGGTTTCTTGCGCTCTTCCCCAGCCAGGATGTCGCAGTACATTAATACAAGGCGTAGCAGCATAGTTAATCTGGTTGGCTCGCATTTCTATAGCGATGGCTTCATGAACACGTCTTTCTAAATCTACATCCCAGCTGGCACCTCTGGACATGGCTACAGGAAATACGGTTACGGCATTTACATCGGGGTGCATTACACGGGCTCCTCGCGGGCCGTCAGACAATACCCAAGGTGGTAACTGAAGCCTCTCATTACCTCCGGCATAAATATGTGGAAAGCGTTTGTTGATTAATATGTTAACCCCTAGCTTGCTTAATACATTGTACTTCTTTCCTCCGTATAACTGTTCTATCTTTTCGTCCAGTGTCATCTCATTCACCAATTGCTTCGCCAGTTGTGCGATCTCTTTTTGTGTTTTGACATTTACAAATTGATCGGCCTTGGTGGTAAGCTCTGCAACCTCATACTCACTTCTGGATTCATAAAAAACTCCTAAAACAAGTATTAATAAAGCAATAGGAATAACTAATCCTTTAAGTATTCTATAGAAGAGGCGTTTCATGGAAGTACTAATTTTAACAAGGGAAAGTTACCATTTTTTTAGGATTCAAAATAAGAAAATCTACCAAACTCTTTGCCCATTTAAAGGGCCTTATTTATTTTACAATGTGCCATCTCATCAATAGTTCTATTCTTGTAAGATGGCATTTGTGTGCAAGATCAAATGATGCTAAATACATAATTCCTACACTGCTGCCTACCTCCAACGCACTTATTTTCAAGGTTACTTCCATAATTGAATTAGGAATATCCATGTCTAATCATTTGTTTTTCGCATTGAGAGAGGTATAGCTTAGGTATTCATCAAAAAACCCACCCCTGGATCGGTAGTTGGGTGGGTCTTTCAAGTTGGAAGGTTGGTTTGTTCCAGCCTTTCATTACTGGATATAATTAACTGCCTGTATACTTTACTATAGAACTAATGAAACTTCTTAAAACTACTCACTTACTAAAGTCTCACAAAAAAATCGTGTGGTCTTAAATAGTTAGCGTGCTAATAGATAATTCTATCTAGCGGTGAGGGGGAATAGGGATACTATAAACTTCTTATTATCAAGTAAATGTACGAATTATAAAGCGATAAGACAAAAAATATATCGTAATGGCGCTAGATTGTCTTGTTTTGAAATAAAAAACAGGAGTTTAAACTATTTTTAGTATCAGTAAAAAAAATCGACAAAAAAACCAGATGATCACGATAACAATACCGTAAAAATGATCCCTTGACAGATAATAATCATGCTATCTATTCTTACCCCCTATTTTTTTAGTTACATTTATAAGAGTTAAACAAAATAACAAACTACCTAGTTAGTAGGGATGTGTCGCCCCCCATCGATTTATAATTTTAAACAAATCTTTAAAATTTAATCCGATGAAAAAGAAAAAATTAGCGCATTTACAACTTAAGAAAACTACAGTTTCAAAAATAGATTTAAACCTTAAAGGTGGTATTGATTCTGACAGCCCTACTATGTATGCCAGTTGCGGATTCATCTGCTTGCCTATATCATATGGAGGTTCTTGTGGGAGTTGTAATAGATTTTGCGACACCATTTGGGATTGTTATTATGGTTAAGACCCTTTCTTATTTCTAGATAGAAAACTCTGTAATGTGAATTATTGCAGAGTTTTTGTTTTTTATGTAAAGTTAGTATAGCACTCCGTGGCACACACGTCTTTTACATTCCAACTTAAACATTTTAAGCTAAAAACAAATTTTACCCAATCAATTTCATTAAAAAGTATTCTTCTTTGTCTCACACAGCATATAATTAAATATGTAATTTGGGATATTACATTGTTATAAGAAATATCATATCAGATTTAAGTATTAAAACATATTACATTAGTGTAAAAATCTGAATGTTGAAAAAATTACTATCTTTAAAGTAACAATAGTTTGTTTTAAATTTTAATTAATCATTTAATTGATAAGACTAATCCATAATATTTTTTGAAGTATGCCTATAGACATGGTAAATTATATCCCGGAAATAGATATAAAGAAAGAGCAAAAGAAGCTAGAAGCAAAAGAAAATGGCAGAAGATTTTATCAACTTAGCAATGAGCAAGTAGAAAGTCCGAAGTTTGGACCACATACGCTGGAAGCCATTGATTTTCTGACTACTTATGATAAAGCTGAAGACAATCAAGAAGCCTTTGGCATGGTGCAGGATTTAAATGCTACTCAAGTAGAAGGACTTCGGTTTTACAATTTAGAGCTAGATCAAGTACAAACTCCAAACTTTGGAAAACATACTTTAGAGGCCATGAATTATCTTATCTTCATGGAAGATATGGGTGAGAATAATCCAGAAGTATTTGAAAAGGTATCTGGATTAAATGAAATACAAACAAAAGGAGTTATTGAGTATGAGTTAACCAAAGATCAAGTTACAGCTCCTAATTTTGGTGCCCATACTTTGGAAAAGATAGATACCTTATTAAGCAATGATCTTGCGGAGGATTTTCAAGAAGCTTTCTCCCTAATTGAAATTGGAGGTATCGCTAGTGACCAAACAGAACAAAATCTTACAGAAAGTAAATCTTCTACTGATAAAACTCAAGATGATCTTGCTGACAAAGATCCTAAAAGCAAGATAAAACATCCTAGCGAAGACCAAAAGGTAGTTCAACAAAGCATAATTGAACTCACCAAAGCAACACTAGATACATTTACTAAACCTCTAAATTTGGAGGAATTTGATTCTAAGAAGTTACATGCTGCTATGAAACCTCTGGCTTCTGGGGCTCTTTCTAAAAAAAATGATGATGGTAAAACAATAATTAAAAAAGGCAGACCTAAACCACCTCCTTCTAAACAGGTTAAAGACGCCAAAGGACCCATTAAAAATAAGTCTCGTAAAAATCCTAAAATTTAATCATCCTACGTATAGAAAAAATGATACTTTAAACACGGTTCTTTTATTGAAATCATAAAAATACTTCATCCTGTTCAACACCGTTTTCTACATTTTAATTACTAGATAAAAAATTCTGTTTTCTAGTTAACTATAGACATTTAAAGATGTCCTGAATTCATTTTTCATTTAATGATAGCTGCCTTTCTAAAAAGTAAGATTTTTATTTGCTTTTAAATGGGGGGTATCGGTTAAAAAAAATACTGTTACTAAAGAAGTAAACTTCATACGAAATGAATTCTGAGCTAGATCCAATTACAGAAGCAAGAATTAAAGCTTTTACACAATATCAACTTACCCGTGAACAAGTAGAAAACCCAAAATTTGGATCTCATACCCTAGAAGCCATTGATTTTCTCACTACTTATGATAAAGCTGAAGATAATCAAGAAGCTTTTGGCATGGTGCAGGATTTAGATGCTACTCAGGTAGAAGGACTTAGGTTTTACAATTTAGGGCTGGATCAAGTACAAACTCCTAACTTTGGAAAACATACCTTAGAAGCCATGAACTATCTCATTTTTATGGAAGATATGGGTGAGAATAATCCAGAAGTATTTGAAAAGGTATCTGGGTTAAATGAAATACAAACAAAAGGAGTTATTGAGTATGAGCTAACCAAAGATCAAGTTACATCTCCTAATTTTGGCACGCATACTCTAGAAGGGATAGATACCTTAATCAGCAATGATCTTGCCGATAATTTTCAAGAAGCTTTCTTTCAAATTGTGGGTATGACCAAAGAACATACAGAACAGTATCTTACAAAAGACAATGCTTTTCCTGATAAGGATCCTAAAATAAATCAAGAAGAACAACTTTCAGACACTTTAGAAAAACTACAAAAACTAACTAAAGCTAGTAGTTTGGAAGCATTAACCAATCCTTTTAGAGGAATGCGTAAATCAGCTTCTATGCCTATTTTTGAAGAAAGTTATAGTGGCGATCGGAAAATTAAGCCTAAGCCCACCTCGTCTAAAGCAGCTAGAGAACGAAGTAAAGATGCTAGAACACCCGCTAAAAAAAATAATCCTAAACCTTAAGAATACCTCCCTAAATGATAGAATAACAATACTTTAAAACTCGTCTCTTGAAATTAAAAGAATACGCTCAATTTTCTTGTAATTCTAAATGCGTTATCCAAATAGCTCTGGATAAAACTGTAAACAAAGTCCAAACTTATAAAGAAGCATAATACATAGTAATCAATCAAAAAAATGGTTTTTCTACAAAGCAATGGACAGCGCTTTCCAAAAAAAAATAGAAACTTCATAAAATTGTAAGTGGAATTTGTTATTTTAGATTTAAAGTACCTACCTTATGAAGAGTGAAGAAAAAAATGATGCTGATAATCCGACTACTCAAGATGCTGTTCAACAAGAGAAAATTAAGCAAGAATTAGAATCTCTAAATACACTAAGTACTATACCACCCGGAGAAAAGCAGGTTAAACAAGGAAAAAGCTATGCAATGAAGACAGAGCAACTTGTAAAAAATGACCAAGGGAATATTGAACTCGCTGAAAAAACGTTACAAGTAAAAACCAAAGAAGGAGGTGTTTTTGATAAATTAAACTTTCTATTACAGTATAGCAGAAACGACCAAATTAAAAAAGCAGTTACGTTAAAACATTCCCCCATAATAACTGCAGAAAAGTATTTGCAAAAATTTGACATGACTGTATTAGAAAACTGGAAAAAAAATAACCCTGAACCTGAAAAAAAAGATCGAAAAGCTCATCGTCAATGGAAGGAAGATTCAATTAAAATAGCTAATCAATCTAGAGAACAAATTAGAAAGCCTCTTGATAATGCGGTAATCAAGAGAGATACCGAAATTTCAAAGACCCAGAAACAGACCAGTTCTTTCGCAGAAAATAATAAAAGTACTTTCGCAAATAGTAAAGCTTTAAGTTTTGTACAAAGACATCAAAAAGTGATGGATATGGCAGCAAAAGCAGACCCATTGATGAGAAAACTGCAAGATGGTGACTCCATAAAAGACACCCATACTCGTAGGTTTGAGGCTCTTGACACGGCTTTAAACCTTAGGGAAACTAATGTGTTAATAAATGCTGGTATTATAAAAAAAGCAGGAGATCCTATATTCATTTCTGGTGAGGATGAATTTTTAAATGACAACCTAAATGAGAGAGAAAAAGTAAAAAGAGAGGACACTATTGCTAAGCTTAAGAAAATTAAAAGTGATATTAAAGGTCTAGAAAAACAGAAAGATAGTGACAAACTGGATGAAATAGTTGAAGAACTTGAAAAATTTAAAAATCAAGAACCGTCCTATAGACTTGAAGACGTTTATACTGCCCAAGATATTCAAACAAAGATTCCTGATCTTCAAGATTTATTGAGGAATCCAGAATTTGGCCATATTCCAGATATTGATCATGCTAATGCAGAAATTCTAAAAATAAATGAAGAAGTAGCCCTTTTAAAATCAGAAGAAAAAGAAATTGGAAACACAAATTGGAAAAGGCTAAAAGAAAACGCTACTAATGATAATGAAAAGAAAGATATAGAGCAAAAACAGCAAGCAAGCAAGAATAAAAAGGCAGGTATCAATAAACAAATTAGTCAGATAAATAAACCTCTTCCAAAACTTGAAAAATACAAGGAAATTTTTGACACTATTCAAAATCTTGAAAAAATAAAAAGCGCCATTAGTCAAGAAGTTAGTAAAAGTAAAGTACCCAGCGAATTTACAGAGCTTGCAGATAGCGTAAAGAACATTTTTAATCTTAACGATAAAGAGAAATCTAAGGCAATAGTAAATATTACTGAAAAACTGAATGAAATTATTCAAAAAGAAAGGAATCAAATAGTAGACGTAAGGCTTTTACCTCAATTAAAACAGTCTGGAAAAGGAACTCGTACTGCTGCTGAAGGCCTTAAAAGTACTAAAGATGCTTGGGGTGAGGCAGATCTTACAGCGTATCAAAGCGTGGGAAGGGATGAAAACCGAGTACTCTTTACTGATAAAGCTAGTATTGACATCAAAGCAAAAGAGAGAATTGATAAAAAAGCAGAAACTACTTCAACATCAGAAGATACTGATTCTGAAGAAAAAGTTAAAGAAACAGCAGAAGTAAACTCTGAATTTTATTTGTCTGTAGATCATTATGAAACTGCTATTCCAATACAGCCAGTAGATACAGACTATGCAAAACGTACTGGTTATAAGGATACATTAAAAGAAAAAGGACTTCAAAAAGATCAAATACCTTTTGAAGAAGGTATGGCTGTTTCTACTTCAATGCCATCCTTAGCTAATACCGCAACCTCTAGTACAACAGAAAGCACGAACAGTCTTTCAAGTTTAGATTCTAACGGAAAAACATCTTCAGTAGTTAGTAACCTTGCTTCATTAAAGGAGGTGTCAAATAGTACTGAACAAAAAGAACATATAGCAACCATTCCCGAGAACGCTAATAAGAAGAAATCTACGCCAAAAAAAGAGAGATCAAAAAGTCCTAAAAAATCCAGTTAATTAAACTTCCTTTAACTCAAAAAGTAATTTTTAAACAAACACGCTGCAATGTGAACTATGGCAGAGTTTTGATTTTTAGGTAAAGCCTTACCTAAACAACTTAAATTCTAGCCGTAAGGTGTTGTTTATACAATTTCTCTATAAAAAAACACCCAAACTTTAACCTACGATCATCAAGCTACCTAGGCAGCAGAAAGATATAAACTATACTCTTTATTGTAAAGTATACTTTACAACTAATAAAATGCAACAGCGTTAAAGCTCCTTAAAAACGACTATTCTAAAGGTTTTTAGCAAAAGATGCGGAGGAAACAGTGGAAACCTCCGCATAAAACAACTTATTGTTGCGGAGGTTTTGGTATAAACATAAGGAGGTTCTAAGGCGTTTATGCAAAGCTTTTTTTAAAATTTACGTTTTAAAAATCTAAATGTACTTTTTGGAGGTTGCGTATCAAAAGTGTGTAAAGTATAATCTACATAGTTCGGATTTATTGCATTCTAATTTAGGTACTGAGAAACTCTATGCGCCCCCAGAGGGTTTTCACTACGTAGTGCTTTTAAGGTACGGCCATTTCGACGAAGCGTAGTGACTAACCTCGAAGTTTCGGGGTGCCTGATGATTAGCACAATGCCTATTGAATCCTAAAACTGAGCACTAAAGATCTTGTTTGGGAGCAATGAGACTCTCGCTTTAGGCCACTGAGGCTCTAAGTGCTCCAATTATAAAACATAATAGAATGGTCTGCGACATCACAACAATACTTGCTATTTATAGTGATTAACCAGTCTGCGTGGCGGTTAAATAAAGAAAGCTTTGGTCTATTCTTTTTTGCTTGTCCACCCCTCGCACTTCGAGTGCCTCAGTGCCCGGGTGGGAAGCTCGGCATCAAAACATAAAATCCTGAAGGAATTGCACTGCGTGGGGCTTTCTAAAATACCAGTAATTTGGAGTGCCTCAATGCCCTGAGGTGCGAAAAAATCTACCGGAGAGGATTTCTATTTTTTTCAAGCTTTGCTTTCTGAATTTCCGCTAAATAAGGGCAGCTTTCTCTCTCATTTTTAATAAAAAGAGAATCAAAATAACATTTTATTCATGGCTAAGAAGCAATCCCCTCTAATTCTTCTGCAATGGTTTCCCAATTTTGCATCAGGGTTTGTAAGCGTTTTTTCTTGGCTTCATAGGCGTCAAAAAAGCCTTCTTTGGCAATTACCTTATCATAATCTATGGCCATTTCTACATCTATAGCCGCGATTTCTTTTTCTAGCTGACTAATTTCTGCTTCGGTTTTACTAAGCCTATTCTTAAGAGATTTGAGTTTTTTCTGGTCTTCATAACTCTGCGCATTGTTTTGCGCTTTGGGTTTGGCAGCTGCCTTTTCTTTGCGCTCTACTTCTCGTAAATTATCTAGTTGGCGTTGCTCTAAGTAGAAATTAATATCGCCTAGATACTCCTTAATCTGGTGGTTTTTAAATTCGTAAACCGTATTGGTTAGTCCTTGTAAAAAATCCCTGTCGTGAGAAATTAAAAGCAAGGTGCCTTCAAAAGTTTTTAAGGCATCTTTAAGTACGTTTTTAGATTTTATATCTAAGTGATTGGTAGGCTCATCCATCACCAATACATTAAAAGGCTGCAAGAGCATTTTACACAATGCCAAACGGTTACGCTCCCCTCCAGAAAGTACTTTTACCTTCTTCTCTACCTCATCTCCTCTAAATAAAAAGGAACCCAGCATATCTCTAACACGGGAACGGTTGCCATCTGTAGCAGCATCTTCCATGGTTTGTAAAACCGTTTTTTCTCCATCTAAATATTCTGCCTGATTCTGGGCAAAATAGCCTATTTGTACATTATGCCCTAGTTTGAGTTTTCCGGTATAGGGAATTTCTTCTACAATCATCTTTGCCAAGGTACTTTTCCCTTGTCCGTTTTGCCCAACAAAGGCAGTTTTGGTATTGCGTTCTATTAAGAGATCTACTGCGTCTAAGACCAGTTTGTCTCCATAACTTTTACCAGCGCCTTCTGCCTCTACTACCACCTTTCCAGGTGTAACGGATACAGGGAATTTAACCTTCATCACACTATTATCATCTTCATCTACCTCAATCCGGTCTATTTTGTCTAGCTTCTTGATGAGGGATTGTGCCATGGAAGCCTTACTTGCTTTCGCTCGGAACTTTTCTATAAGCTTCTCCGTCTGTTGAATCTGCTTTTCTTGATTCTTTTGTGCATTTAACTGCAGCTCGCGCATCTCCTTACGCAACTCCAGGTATTGAGAATAGGGTTTATTGTAATCGTATATTTTCCCTAATGAAATTTCAATGGTACGGTTGGTTACATTGTCCAGAAACATCTTATCATGCGAAACAATCACCACCACTCCCGTATAACCTCTTAGAAATTGCTCTAACCAAATAATACTTTCAATATCTAAGTGGTTGGTAGGCTCATCTAGTAACAAGACGTCATTTTGTTGCAGCAGCAGCTTTGCTAATTCTATTCGCATACGCCAGCCGCCGGAAAAAGTATCTGTAAGTTTATCAAAATCTTCCCTAAGAAAACCAAGTCCTTGTAGTACTTTCTCCGTATCACCTTGATAATTATAACCGCCTATAATCTCATACCTATGCGTAACGTCGTTAAGATCTACCATAAGTTGGTGGTAGCCTTCACTCTCATAATCGGTACGCTCTGCCAATTGGTGATTGATTTGATCTAGTTGCAATTCTAATGCCTTGATCTCAGAAAATGCCTGATAGGCTTCTTCTAGTACACTACGCCCCTGCTCAAAATCAATATCTTGCTTGAGAAAACCAGTACGCACATCTTTATCGGAAGCAATGCTTCCAGAATCGGGTTCCATCTCGCGAGAGAGTATTTTAAGCATGGTACTCTTACCCGCTCCATTTTTACCTACGAGCCCAACACGGTCTCCGGGATTTAGCCTGAAAGCGACTTCTTCAAAAAGATATTCTCCGCCAAAGGAAACCGACAGATTATGGATATTTAACATGACTTTTGTAACTTCAATTACACAAGAAGGAATGTATAATTCCTATTTTTGTATAAAATTAGTGCAAATGTTAAAAAAAGGATCGAAACTCTACAGCATTTTAACAGGAACTTGTCCCAAATGTCATCTAGAAAGCATGTATGTTTCTCCAAATGCCTATAATCCGGCTCAAACTTTAAAAATGAACGAGCGTTGTTCCCATTGTAATACCAAATATAAAATGGAACCTTCTTTTTTTTATGGAGCTATGTATGTGAGTTATGGAGTAGGAGTTGCATTTGCTGTAGCCGCTTTTGTAATTAGTTATCTTTTTATCGGCACCAATCTAAAAACCGCTTTTGTCGCTATTATTGGCACTATGCTTGCTTTTATGCCTCTTATTATGCGTTTGTCTCGTAATATCTGGATTAATATGTTTCTGAATTATGACCCTAAAGCGGCAACCAATACTTAATTATGCATCCAAAAAAACTTGCCAGCGCATCTCAACCCTTGCGCATATTTGTTATTTTTTACCTTCTGCTAGTAGCATGCAATGCTGAAAAGAAAGATAAAGACACAAATGTCAAAGCCTACGTACAAATAGAGGGTGCTATGAAAGATGTAATGTGGAAAGGAGCGCTAGATGGGCAAATTTCATTAGACACTTTAGACCAAAAAAGCATGTTAAATGGTTTGGGACCAGAAGCTTTTTTAACGGGAGAGCTTCTCGTTATAGATGGTAAAAGTTATGTGGGAAGGGTTGCAACAGATACTTCTATGGCTATAGGACAGACTTTTGATGTAAAAGCACCATTTTTTGTGTATTCTTATGTTGCCGAATGGGAAAAAGAATCAATTCCAAAGACCCTGAAGTCTCTAACCGATTTTGAAAACTGGTTGGATCTAAAAATACAAAATGAAGGTAAACCTTTTGCCTTTAAACTCACCGGAAGCATTAAAAGTGCTAAAATTCACCTCCAAAATTTACCGGAAGGCACACAAGTAAGTTCTCCGGCAGAAGCGCATCAAGGGCAGCAAACCTATAGCGTAGCAGACAAAGAAGTTACTGTTTTAGGCTTTTTTTCTAGAGCGCATCAAGGAGTTTTCACACACCATGATTCTTTTATACACCTGCATCTTATAACCAAAGACCTTAGTTTAATGGGGCATGTAGATAGTCTGGTTTTTGGCAACAGCCCTATAACACTGCATTTACCCAAAGGGAGTAATTAAACGCGCTACCTGGCTGGTAATTATATTTTATTTTTAACAACCTTAAAAAAGTGTTATTTTTAAAGCTAGTAAGTAGACGCCATTTCCTAACCTAAACCAATATGCAAGCTTCTAACCGTCTCAATGTATTTAGAATTTTATTTTTGGTAAAAGGTATTCTCACGCTTGTTCTTTCTTTGTTCTTTATTGGTTACGGTGCTTTTGGCGCATATTTTGCCAGTGTAGATGAATTTTCTAAAAACGGAAATGAACTGCCTTTTAACCCTGGTTATTTTTTTGTGATTATTGGAATTGTTGGCTTTGTAGTTTGCATTGTAATGGGAATTTTACAATTACTAGCGTCTAAATACATGAAACAATTGAAGAAATACGAATTTGTTTTTGTAATCGCTATTTTAACTTGTCTTACTGGAATTTTAGGGATGTTTTTGGGTGCTTTTACCATTTCTTTATTACAAATGCCGCAAATAAAAGAACTTTTTGATAAAAAATAAGTTTTCAAGCTTACAGTGTTTTAGTTTTATGTACGGTAGTGTATGAAATTCATTTAGTATCCCTATTGTGTAAATTTATTCAAATCATGGTGTTACTGCTATCATTTAAAAAGCAATCTCTTTTGCTTCTTGCGCTATTGCTTTCGTGCAACCTTTTTTTTGCGCAAGAATTGACGACGGCTACTTACAAAGAAATTAACAACCTGCTTTATGTAGCCAAAAATGAGGTGCGTAGTGATAGCCTACAGCGTTTAAACCTAGTACTTCCAGTCTTTAAAAAAAATGTTCCTTTACTTATCTGGATTGGTGGAGGTGCCTGGTCTTATGGAGATAGAAATCAAGAAATGCCTCTTGCCCGTAAGCTAGCAGCAGCAGGAATTGCGGTGGCAAGTATAAGCCATAGAATGAGCCCAGCTATCTGGCGAGACAGCACTCTGAATAAGGGAGTGCAGCATCCTGCCCATATCAAAGACGTGGCAGCGGCTACCAAATGGTTATACCAACAAGCTGATCAATACAACTACAGTAAAACCCTATTTTATGTAGGTGGCTATTCTTCTGGAGCGCATTTGGCTGCTTTATTAGATTTAAATCCTACCTATCTAGAAGAGGTGGGCTTGCCAGCAGATTTGTTTAAAGGCATGATTCCTATTTCGGGCACTTATGATATTAAAGATTATCATCGTGCTATGGCGCAAGGAAGCCAACCTGAATTAGCAGTACTGCATGTAGAAGCTGTGTTTGGCAAAGGAGAAGAAGTGTTTCTAAACGCCTCTCCTACTCATTATCTCAAAAATTTAAAAACACCTATTCTACTAGTTTCAGATAACAATATTTACAATTATACCCGTTTGTTTGAAGACAAAATAAGGGCCACTAATTTTAGAAAAATCCAATCCGTTTACATCCACCATTTATCGCATGGTGAACTTTGGAAAAACTTATCTTTTGAAAAAGAGAGTATTTATAGGGATCTGGTAGTGGATTTCATTCTTGAAAATAGAAATTAAAAAGAATAGATGACTTTTTTGAAAAACACGTCAATTGAAATAGATCACTCCTTCATGGCACTTATAAAAACATAATCTCCCAGATCGTTTTTATAGGATGCCATTACCTCTTCTATCTTTCCAGTAGCTATATCGGTCTTTAATTTTTTTAGACCTGCATCTACCTCTTCTTTATTAGCCAAAGAACTAAAAGAAGAGATGCCTTGGCGCACTTCTGGTCTTAAATACAAAGATGGATTATACTTGCCGCAGTACAAAAATAAATCTTGTAAGTCTCTTTGCACATAGTAGGGTGTTCCGGCTAATTCTTTAAATCCTGCTTCAAGAATAGCCTTAAATACAGATTCTAACGAGGGCATTTGTTCTATTGAATTGGCCAACATTTTAGGAAAATAGTGATTGAGCCAATACCCTTTCATCTGTTTAGGTGTGGAGGTAAAAATTACGATTCGCCCTTTTGGTTTTAAGATTCTATATAACTCTGTAAAAGCGGTGTTAAGATCTAACCAATGGTGAATGGTGAGGCTTCCTATAATTCCGGAGACCGATTCAGGCTCTAATCCGGTATTTTCTGCATGCCCTTGTCTCCAGTCAATTTCTGGATTCTGTGCATTTGCCTTTCGCAACATTTCAAAAGAAGGGTCTACCCCTATAAATTTAATTCCTTTTTGATGAAGCACATGGGTGTAATTACCTGTGCCACAACCAATGTCTAGGTATACCCCTTCATTAGAAGGAGACAGCAATTGATATAATTTTTCTGAAATAAAGGTATCTGCACAGCGGGTAGTGTTATACTCTTTTCCAATCACATCATATTTTGCTCTCATACTAGTATCCTTTCATTTTTTATTGACCGTTATTTTTCTCCTTCTAAACACTTCCATCTAATCTCTAAGCGTATGTTTTCTAATTTGAATTCGCTTCGTCTTCCCATTCAGCAAAAATGCGGCTTACTGTATTTCTTGAAACTCCCAATTGAGATGAAATCTCATTCATAGTAATTTTTTTATCTTTTGTTACTAATTCATAAATACCCTGTTTTACCCAGCTATTTCTAACCTTCTCTTCTGAACCTTTATCTACAAATTTTAATAGTTTTTTGTCAAATAAATCTTTTACAGAAACCTTAAATCGCTTCGTGCCTGTTATTTTTGGTTGGTAATTTACTGCTTCTTCCTCCATCATCTTAGAATCCCATTCATTGAATACCTCATCAGATAAGATCTCTTTACTAAAAGCAGGTTCGTTCGTTTTATCAAAAAAATCTCCACTACCTAAAGCTCCAAAACCTCCTTTATGACCAGGTCTGGGATTTCGTATTTTTTTAGAAGGTTTCTTTGTCCTTTTTGATCTGTCTTTAGGAAAGGGGAAAGGTTTAAAGGTGTTGAAAGGAGAGTCAAAATAAAGATTTTCTGAAATATAATCGTTAATTGAATTCTCTTTTATAAGCCTTACATTATCAACAGCTGCACTTAATAGTGCCTCAAAACCAACTCTTAGCATGGGGGTTCCTTTCACCACTGTCTTATCAAAGTTATAATCGTCAAAATGTTGAGATGCCAAAATTGTAAGTGCCCTCAAATCAGGTGAATCTTCATTTTTCTTTAAAATAGCCTGCTGCATGTTTTCTGTAATAACTTTGAAGAGATTGTCTTCATGAGTTTCCTTACTTTTAAGATAAATGTATGCTGCTACCAGACCAATCATTGGAGATTCAAACTTTCCATAGGCTGCCATTTCAACTAATTCCTTACCTAGGCTATAATCTCTATTTTGTAGCTTATTAAGCAAAATATCTATGTATTTGTAGGTTTCGTTATGAGGGTCAAATCTACGCTGACGTGCTAAGAATATTCTAAGTGTTCCAAACAAAGGTTGTGCTCCCACCGTTAAAAAAAGCTGTGTGTGCCAATGTTCAAATATATTAACGGGTATCTGTCTAGCTTGCTCTCCTTCATATAGCAAGAAATAAGTGCCCGAAATCAATTTACAATTAACGGCCAGCCAACCCGTATTTCTATCCATCTGGGTAGCATTTTCATCATTCAAATAAAAAAGCACCTTTCCATTTTCGTCTGTTAGTTTAAATTTATCAAAAAACTCAAAACCAGATTCTTCTCTTAATCTATTATAATGTTCCACAGAGGGAAAACGCAAAAAGATAAATAGAGATGAGTTTGCTTCTTTATGCACAATACTTTTGCCATGGGTAAACGTATCTTTCTGGCTCCATTCTACCGCAGGGTTTGTATAATATTCATGAGAAGATTCATATAATTCACTTACCAATACAGATGAAAATTGTTTGGGTGGCTTTATTACGTTTTCACCATGATGGTTAGCGATATTAAAACTTTTATCTTTATCAAGCAAAAACACCTTATCCTTTACCTGCCCGTTCATTACCATTCTAAGTGTGTATAAACCCGATGGTATTTCAAAGTATAAATGATGCTGGTTACTTTTTTCTAAGGGAATTACTTCTCGGTTATGTGTATCAAACAATGATACTTTTACCAAATGAATATACACATAATCAATATGTATGGTGAGCTTAAGCTGCGCATGTGTTTTGGATGGAGACTTAGAAGCTAACATGAAGATCTGTATTTGTAGTTGAAACGTAAATTGGCAAGCTATCGTTGTTAGAAGTATCTCTTAGAAGATATAATTTTTCTGTTAAAGCAACGGTTACATTCTTATCTTGAGCCGCGTTAAAGGTTTCTAAAATCCCCTCATTTCCTATAAATTCAACGGTACTATTGCGGTATTCATCAAAAGTAATATGACAATTAGTAGCAGTGTTTTCATCTATGGCAAGTGTTAATACGGGCGGAGAAGTAGACGTAAAAGAATGTGTAATATCTGGTTTCTGTTTATACCCTTCCTTCTGCGCTTCAATGGGAGTATGCAAGCATAAATAATCTCTTAGTCCATCAGCAGTAATCACCCCGTTTTCATCTGCTGCTGCTCCTTTTAAGGCTTCAATTAACACCCTTGTAAACACACCTCTCATTTCTAAATTTCCGGTTTCTGCTTCAAAAGACTGATCTTGGTATTGGGTGGCATAGCCTATAAATAATCTGGTGCTTCCAGATAATGGACTTGGTTCAAAAGGTGCAAATGTGGGTTGTAGCGGTTTTACGTTAATTTTGGTGTTTCTACAGCAATCTGCAAAGAGAAATATTTCTTCAAAATACCCAAACTGTCTAATACTTTCTTTATACTTCTTAGAAGAAAGTGCCATATTTCTTCTCAATTCAGACCATTTTGCTAGGCATAAAGCGATGTCTTCTATATCATCCATAGACCCCAGCCCGTGACCGGCAAAATAAAAATAAAGTCTGCGTGCTTTTCCTCCATTTGCCTTTATTTGGGCAATCATCTCTTCTATTTTTGAGTCTACTTCTTCTTGCAGTGGAGTTAATGGACTTATGGTTGAAATAATTTTATAACAATTATCAGGTGATAAATTACCACCTTCTGGACTGGTAAGCCATGCTTCAAAATAATTGGCATCATTAATAGCTCCTTTTAAAGCGCGTAGACCACTTTTTTTAGGAGGGGTATAATTATTTATTCCTATTACCAATGCATAATCTTCTTTCATAGACTCAATTACTTCTTAAAAAATGAGTAAGACTCTTCAAAGTAGGAGTATCATCATCAAAATCGCCATGTGCTTCTGATGTTGATTTTTCTCCTTCCACAGCGCTTGTTTCTGTAACGGAAAAGACTAAACTACTTTTGCTATTTTCATATAAAAACGTATTTGTCTCTCTAATAATTTCCATATCCTGATAGGGAACTCTGCCGTCTATAAAACGTTCCATACCTAAGATTGGAATGTCGTAATTATCACCTTCATCTTCCAATATTCCTGAGACTAAGTAAAGTAATGAATGTGTATAGAAATAAGGAATCATCATATCCTGTGTTTCGTAGTGATCTGTCATGGTATACATACGAAAACTATTAAATCTGTTTGTATTCTTTACCACCTCTTTATGAAATAAATCTACTCTACATGCAGGTGCCATAAAGACAATTTTATTAAATTTTAATGCGGGATAATGTGCTGAAGCTTTCTTAAGTAGATTGCAAATTACAATAGAACCTGCACTATGGCCCACTAAATTTACCTGAACATCTTGATGGTTTGCAACAAAGACTGCTAATTTATCTAGCAAGTACCTACCAGCATGCTGACCTAGTCCCACTTTATCGTCATTATCTTTCCACATATCTGCGGATTTTTTCTTCATTTTAGTCCATACCCATGCACCTATATCTGCAATGTAAATTTGTCGCAAAGTTTCTTCTACAATGGTAGGATAGAAATGATGATCTCTTTTTTTGATAAAGCGTTTGATGACCCGAAATGCAATAGCTGCCAAGTTTTTAACCAACATTGCAGTATTAACTATGCCCCTACCTGCCATTTCATCCATTCTCACATCAGATTCTTCTATCAGTTCTGGTATCTCTGCATCTGTCTGTACCATACGCCTGAATTCTGCGTTAAGCATTTGCTCCATCATTTGCTCATCATCAGGAAGCTCAGCAATGGCTTCTGCTCCACGACCAGACGTTGTAAATTCATCTCTGGAGTAATGCTGGTAAGGGATGGGTTTTGCCAGTTCTGCTTCCACTTCATCTTCACTTTTCATGACCCCTGCACTCCTTCCTTCTTCTAGATCAAATCCCAATTTTTCTGAAACTTTTCTAATCACCATTTTCAATACCTTTTGATACAGTTTGGTATCTGTAACCTGTTTGATATTGTTGGAAAAAGTTTCAAAAAGTCCAGTTTCCCAAACAACAAATATGGGCTCTTGTGAAGCTTCACTTATATAAGGTTGAACCCTTGCGGCAGTTTCTCTTCCGCTTTTTTCTTTTACCAACCCTCCATGAAAGTATAGGGTTATGTTTTTTGAATTGTTTTCCTGAAATCTTTGGAACATAGCATCTACATCCTCAGGACGGGTATAGAAGTCACCAGACGGTGTAAATGTAGCTCCGGGGCCTACATTTACAATAAATTCTTTTTCTTCCATTAGTTGGTTTAACGTGGTTGCGTTTATTAATTATAAAAGTTCATTTACTCTGTAATTAATCTTCCTAAAGGGGGAATTTGCTTAGATATTTTGTTTTACCAAATATTTTATAAGACATTGGAAAATAAAAAATTACGCTATTTTAAATATAATACATAAATTTCATCGGATAAAATGTGGCTGATGAAATGTTTTATTTACCGATAAATAACAAAAAATAGGTAAGATAAGTTTGTTTTATATTACCTATTCATAAACTTTTTATGGAATCGTTGAATATCAATTTCAGGAGGCAGCGACGTTTTACTTTCAATAAAATTAAATAATTCTATCGCTATATAAGGTGCTATCATAACTCCTCTTGACCCCATCCCATTCAACAAAAAAAGATGTTTGTGAATTGGGTGTCTTCCTACCAGCGGACGACGATCTGTAACTGTAGGACGAATGCCTGCTTCCTGATGCACTACCTCGTAAGAACATTTCATAAAGGTTTCTAGCTTGGTTAGCAATTCTTCACGAGCCTCTACAGTGGTGGTATTGGTTTTATCTTCCCATTCATACGTTGCTCCTATTCTGTAGAGATGATTCCCTTGTGGGATAATGAATACAGATGACTTTAACACAAAGTCCAGTTGTAAATCTGGTGCTTCTATAGTTACTAATTGTCCTTTAGTACCATTTAAAGGTAAGTAATTAAAATACGGGTTAGATTTCATTCCAAATCCATCGGCAAAAACAATATGTTTCGCTTTGATATCTTTGTAGGCTACGTAGTTATTAGCCAACTGTATCTGGGGTACTACAAATGTCTCTTCCCTAAGTTTATGATACTTTTTAAGGAAGTTGGCATACGTACGCTGTAATTTAGCGGTATCAACTCTTCCCGTTTGTAACACTTCTCCAAAACCAAAAGGTGCGTGAATATGATTGTATTGATTTTTATGAAGGCTCAGAGACATAAATTCACTTAATCTGGGTTTATCTGCGGCTTCAAACCAAAGGTTTTGTTCTTCTACTGAGGTAAATCTTCTATAAACAGGAACTTTATAGTCATATTTTTCCTGAAATTTTTTTTCCAATTGTTCATAGAACGGCATTGCAACAGCGAGCTGCTCTTGTGCCATCCAAACTTTTGTAAATCGTTTTAGGATTACCGGATTGTATAAGCCACCTGCTACTCCGGAAGATTTTTGAGATCCATCATCAAAAACAACAAACGATTTACCTTGTTTTTCCAGTGTTTCACAAAATGCCATACCTGCAAGTCCCAGTCCAACTACAATATAGTCTATCATACTTACAAAGGTACGCGATACCTTCTTTTTTAAAAATAAAAGGAATTACTTTAAACACAAAAACACCCGCCAAAGCGAGTGTTTTTTATGTGTTTTTATGTTCAGAATTGGAACTGAAACCTTAGTAACTCCACATATCCTGTTCAAAGTCGCGTATGCTTTCTTTGATTTTTTGTGATTCAAGAAGTTGGAAAAGGGAATTTTCCTTTAGGTAATCGGATATCCTTCGGTCACCATATACGTTATCTTCTTTATAAACGGTTGCATTAAATCGTCTTGAATTAAGCAGATGGTCAAATGATATTGGTCTGGCACTATTACGACCATTAAACACTTTGGATTCATGTAGAATTTGGCGAACACTTGGGTACCAAACCCAGAACAATTCTACTTTATCTGCTGCATCAGTATCAATAAAGTTTACATCGGGTGCCACTGGAGCAATTCCTAATAAACGATATTTTAATTCTCCCTGACGCTTATCAAAATACCACAATCCTTTCACATGCCACTCTTCAATATCTGCTGCGCTTAGGTCTCTTCTGTTTATGTACTCTGGTGAAATTTGTTCACCAGCATTAAACTGCTCGTAACCTAAATCTGTAGTATCTACTTTGGTAAGAGTAGCCTGAAGATCTTCTAGTTTTCTTTTCTCTGTAAAATAAGAGTCTACATAAATATCTTGCAACTCGCCATTTTTAATACTCTTCATAAGAACATCATACAAAGATCTTCTGTTTGGACCTATATCTACCGTATCTATGGGATAGTAGAAAGGAAAGTTAACTCTTTCATCTAGATCTACTATCTCCCAAACAGTTTTAGACCAGAGTATATCTCTATCGTCTACATAACCGTACGGTAGCGGCGTATCATTATCCGCTTCTATTTGCGCATCTGTGCGCTTTCCGATTTCTTCGGGCTTTTTAGCATTCAGTAAATTTGCCTGCGCAAAACTTCCCATAGTGACCAAAAAGGCCGTTGCTGTTAATAAAACATTTTTCCAATTCATCATAACACCAATTATATTAGTTTGTAAGCTCAATCACTACAGGAGATACTTTTTTCAGTTTATACGTCCTGTTATTTGTTATATAAGCTTCAATATCAAAAACTTGTACTGCATCACCTCTCTTAGCTCTCTTAAGCGCTCCTTTTGCTCTTGCGTCCAATTTACCACCTCTTACTTGTACAGTAGGCTGTCCTGGAACCTTAAATTTAAATCCACTAATCGCAAGATTTAAATCAAAATCAAAATCCTCAAGAATAGCTCCTACAGTTGAAATTGAAAGGTTGTTCTTTGTCATCTTAGCACTATTGGCTTCTCCACGAATGGTTCCAGATGGTCTTGGAATATCCTTGATACGGAACTGAGAAGTAGTTTTAATTCCTTGTCCGTCAGGTAAAGTACCCGTAGCGGTGATATTAACCGTTCTTCCTGTCCCTGGATTCATAATGTACTTGCTTCCAGATGCTTTTTTAAGACCAGGAGCACTTGCCCCTACTTTATTATCTGGTATACCAGGTATAGAGATTGTAATAGGATTTGCAACCCCACGGTAAACAACATTCATTTTGTCTGCCGAAATTACCGCTGCATTTGGTTTTGTAATTACTGCAAATGTTTGATTTACTTCAACTGGAAGGCGTTCACCATCCTGATCAAAATACAGATTTCCTGTAATTTTGTGATCTCCTGCGCTCCCTACATTAACATTAAGTTTTACAGCACCTCCATTTAAAGTATAGTCTTTCTCAGTAAGTTTCTTACCATCTAAAAATAACTCCACTTCATTAGGTTTTGTAGTCTGGTCTGTTCTTCCTAAAACAATAGATCCGTCAAAAGTTTCCCCTTGATAGTAAGCAGATTTTGGTTGCTGTAATAAGGTAGAATAGTTAGTCATAGAAATTTCACTCTTTAACTGACCTTCCAACATTCTTGATAAAGCTTCTTCTTCTGTCGCTTTTACGTCTGCCTGAATCTGTGTAATCTTGGTTAAAGAAGCAATCAAAGGAAATCCTTCAAAGTGGTAGTTTAACCAGTCTATTTTTTTTCCGTCTCTATTGGTAGCTTTTCCATTCTCTCCTGTGCTGAAACGATTTTCAACGGCTTCCCGTGTCTGTTCAAATCCTTCGGTAGGTAAAGCATTTAATACATTTTCGCGATACTTATTCATCCGGTCTAAGAACTTTTGCCCTGCTGAAGTATATTTGTCACCTTCGAAAAATTTCTGATCTAAAAAATCAGCTTTATCCATGGTTTCATAATCCTTCTTATCTTCTAGCTTTGCGGTCATTTTGCCTTTGAGCCTTTCCAGATAATCATAAAAATCTGCTGAATATTCTTTAATATCTTGAGCATTCTCAAACAACTTTCCAAATTTTTCAGGTTGTTCTGATGCTTTCGTGGCCAAACCGTCAAAAAATGCGAGGTTTGACTGGGTGGTCTTTTCGTTAGAAGTTTCTAACTTTTCATTCATAAGTCCAAAGGCGGATAATACCTCTTTACTCATATTTAGCGCTAACATAGCAATAAATACTAGGTACATGAGGTTAATCATTTTCTGCCTTGGAGATAAACTATTTCCTGCCATTTCTAATTAGATTAAGGTTAAGTTACTATTACTAATTAGTTTCTATTCATTGCAGAAAGCATCCCGCCATAAACACCATTAAGTGAAGAGAGATTAGTTGTCAATGACTCCATTTGATCTTTAAGTCTACCTGCGTTGTCAGCAACTTGCTCATTAATGCTAGCCTGGCGACTTGCACTTTCTAACTGTACTTTATAAAGACTGTTAAGTGACTCCATTTGAGAAGCTGCCAACGATAATTCTTCGCTATATTTCTTTGTAGAACTAATTGCATCTACCGTAGGAGACATGTTTTTAGCCGCTCCTTCAAAATTGCGGATACTCTCACCAAGACTGCTCATAAGCTCTGAGTCAATTCTAGCATCTTTAAGTAAATTATCTAATTTTTTAGAAAGCAAACCTTCGGCATCTTGAGCCTCTTTAGCATCTTTCTTTTTAGACTGTCCACCAGCTAATTCTGGATACACCAAAGACCAGTCTAAATCATCTTCTACAGGTTCAAAAGCAGAGATTGCAAAAATAATTGCTTCTGTTATAAGACCTACTGCAAGAAGAAAACCACCATTAAGAGGGCCTAATTCCCAGTGAAGAATTTTAAAAAGTGCGCCTAAAATAACAATTGAAGCTCCAAGTCCGTAAGCAAGGTTAAACAGCTTTTTAGTTGATTTTGATTGTGCCATAGTAATTTTGGATTTAGTTAAGTATAAAATTTAAAAATTGGGTTATTGATTAGTACCAGGTGTTGCTTCTGTACCAAGGTAATCCTGTACAGTTCTAAACCCGATATAACTTCTCGCCGAATCCTGATATTCATAATCTCTTGTGCTTACCTGCAGGAAGTAGGCGACATCTTTCCAGGAACCTCCTCTGATTACTTTACGACGATTTTGATCATCATAAGCATTCGGGTTCATTGTAGAAGCGTATTCATAGGAGTTGGGGTCATAGGAAGAATTGGTCCATTCAGACACATTTCCAGCCATATTGTATAAATTGTAATCGTTTGGCTCGTAAGATTTAGCCTCCACCGTATACAATGCTTGATCTGCAGCGTAATCTCCACGATTTGGCTTAAAATTGGCTAGAAAACAACCACGATCACTTATTACATAAGGACCACCCCAAGGGTAGGTTGCAGATTCTAAACCACCTCTAGCGGCATATTCCCATTCTGCTTCCGTTGGAAGCCTGAACTGGTTTACATTGTGGCGATTTCTCGCGCGCTGATCATCATTTTTATATTTGGTTCTCCAAGCACAAAATGCTTTTGCTTGTTTCCAGTTGACACCTACTACAGGATAATCACTAAAGGCGTCATGCCAGAAATAGTCATTATGCATGGGCTCATTATAAGAATATGCAAAATCCTTAATCCATACAGTAGTATCAGGATATATAGCTAGCTCCTCCGTTTTAACAAAGTCTTTACGAGAACCTTTTTTTGCTCTAGCAGCAGCTTGAATATCCATCCAAGTATACTTAAATTTCAATTTTTTAACATCTATAGTTCTAACGCCGTTATATGCTTCTTCTAAAGGAACATACATAGAATCCATTACTTCAGCATAGTATTCATCGGGGAAATCAGACGTATCCCAAACCAAATCTATTTCTTTATTCAGCGCACGGCCTTCGTAACCAGTTTCTCCCATTCCTGCGTAATTATCAAGCATATACTTATCATACACAGAAAGGTTTGCGGTATCTGCATCTTTAAATGCAAATTCACCAATACCTTCATTACCAGGGCCTTCTCCAAGTTCATCGGCTAGAATAGCCAATTTGGTACGAACTATTGAATCTTTTACCCATTCTACAAACTGTCTGTATTCACTATTAGTGATTTCAGTTTCATCCATGTAGAATGAACGAACAGTCACCGTTTTTGTTGGCGCATTTAATACCTGAGCGAAGTCATCATCTGCTTTACCCATGATAAAAGACCCTCCTGGTATCAAAGTCATACCGTAAGGCTTTTCGGGGTACCATTTCTTCCCTTTCACACCGGTAAGCTCACCTTTATCTTTTGAGCCGCAGCTAAAAAGTAATGAACTAAGGGCTACACATAGAAATAGCTTTTTCATACAATATTAGGTTAAGTTAAATTTAAGATTCAAGGCTGTAAACCTATTTATATTTTTCCAATTACACAATAATTTGTTGTAAAACACCTTGTGAGTAGTGGTTAAACGCAATTTGAACGACATTATTATTTATATCATTGTTTTCTTATATGCTTTCCACCATCTTTCTGGTATTACCTGATTACAGGCATCCTCATAATCTTGGTGGGTGCAAGGTAATAACGCATGTCTTTTTAATTTATTATTCAAATTAGGAATAATTGGTATTTCAATCCACCATCTTCCTGATGTATGACTTTTATAAAAATGAAGTTCATCTTGACCAACAGGAACCAAGTACTTATCAAAGTTCTTAAGCTCTGGATTGGGATAATCATTCTTTCTAAAGTTAACCCCCTCAATAAAATACCAAATGATCTGAGCAATTAACTGGATACTCACTGCCGTTTCCATTCCTTCAAAAATTCCAAAAACAGAAACCCTATCACTGATCCCAGCATATCGGGAAATTGCACATATTTCGCGACTATTAAAACCATTGGGAGCAATATGCTCTTTAGAATCTAATTCTTGATATTGTAATGATTTCATATCCAAACTCACCAAGTCTGCATCCCTAAGAACAGGTTCTGTAATGGTAATATCATTTAAAATACTCCCTAATCTATAGGCATCAAAGAAAAGTTTCTCCATTAAATCTATCTCTTCTTGCGCATTGTAATACGTTTGATAACCAAGATTACAAAAGTTAAAGAGATTGTTAGGCTTTTCAATTATGATTTTACTCATATATGAGCTAGAAGAAATGAGCTCATCTGCACTTCCAAAATCAAATCTAGAATCTATGGAGACTATATTAACCATCTGCCCTGTAATATCAAAACCTCTGTATGCTGCATACGTAAGATCTTGGCTCCCTCCTATTAATAAGGTAACTATATCTTGTTTTTTTAGTTTAGATACTAGTGTTTTTAAGGCAAAATAGGTGTCTTCAACAGTTTCTCCTTTTAAAATATTACCAAGATCTGCGATTTTACGATCCCAATTACCTAAAAATAATTTATAGAGTTCAACCCTTATATTAGATAGATTCAGATTGTTTTTAGTGCTTGTTATAGCATTGCGATTCTCATCAATCCCTACGATGGCAATTTTTACATTCTTTAAAACAGGAATCCCTTCTTTGTCGGTATGAATTAAGATGTTCTTTCCTAAAGCCTGTAATGGCAGTAGTTGATTATGAGCAAGCACCACACTTTCTACGGGTGATAGAAAATCAAAATCCATTACAATCTATTTTTTTGATTTTGAAGTAGCCTTCTTTTTAGCAGCTTTCTTTTTTGGGGCTTTTTTCTCTAATAAATCTTTGGCTTCTTCTAAACTCATGTTCGCTGCATCAACATCTTTTGACAGCTCAACTTTTATCTTGCCTTTAATTATATTAGACCTTCCCCATCTCGCTTTTTCAATACGAATACCTTCGTCAGGCCAATTTTGAAGCACTTTTTCTATCTCCTTCTTGATTTTAGCCTCTATTAATTCTTCTATATCTGCTTGTGAGAGATTATCAAAATCATATTTTTTATTAACATTGATAAACATATTATCCCATTTAATAAAGGGACCAAAACGCCCTTTACCTTTGGTTACATCTTTGTCTTTATAAACCGCTATAGGCGCATCTGCCTCCTCTTTCACCTTTATTAATTCCAAAGCTCTCTCCAGAGAAATCTCAAGCACATTATCTGATTTTTCAAGTGAAACAAAAGATTTCCCAAACCGAACATAGGGGCCAAACCTACCTACATTCACTTCTACGGGTTCTCCTTTATAGTCACCCAAACTTCTAGGAAGCTTAAAAAGATCAAGCGCTTCTTCAAATGTAATAGAGTCTAAAGATTGATCTGGTAAAAGACTTGCAAATTGAGGTTTTTCTTCATCATCCACAGTTCCTATTTGTACCATAGGACCAAACCTTCCCAGTCTTACACTTAACTGACGACCTGTTTTTGGGTCTTTGCCTAAGATTCTTTCACCACTTTCGCGCTCTGCATTTTCTTCTACATCTTTGACATTAGGATGGAAATCTTTGTAGAAATCTTTCATCATTTTAGTCCAGTCTTGATCCCCTGCGGCAATATCATCAAAGTTCTGTTCTACCTTAGCAGTAAAATTATAGTCAAGAATAGATGAAAAATGATTCACCAGAAAATCTGTAACAATCATTCCTATATCTGTAGGCACTAATTTACCTTTATCTGAACCTACTATTTCGGTAAGTTTTGATTCTTTTAAAGCATTGTTTTCTAAAACAAGCTGTACATAAGATCTTTCTTCTCCTTCTACAGTACCTTTCTCTACATAACCTCTATTTAAAATGGTAGAGATGGTTGGCGCATAGGTAGAGGGACGACCAATACCTAATTCTTCTAATTTTTTAACCAATGATGCTTCTGTGTATCTGTAAGGGGGTCTGGTAAAACGTTCTGTTGCAGTAATAGACACATTAGTTACCTCTTCCCCTACGGAAAGTGCAGGAAGCATTCCGTCTTTTTCTTCATCTTCTTCATCTGTTCCTTCAAGATATACTTTAAGAAACCCTTCAAATTTGAGCACTTCTCCATTAGCAGTAAATTGCTCTTGATGCGAACTTGCTTTTATTTTTACATTGGTGCGTTCTAATTGTGCATCACTCATTTGAGAAGCCACCGTGCGTTTCCATATAAGATCATAAAGACGAGCCTGATCTCTCTCTGCGTTAATAGTATGTTTAGACATATCTGTAGGACGAATTGCTTCATGCGCTTCTTGGGCTCCTTTACTCTTCCCTTTATATTTTCTGGGTTTGCTATATTTATCGCCATACACATTCGTGATTTCATTCTTAGCTGCTTCAATAGCTTCACCCGAAAGGTTTACACTATCTGTTCTCATATAAGTAATGAGACCCGCTTCATACAATCGCTGTGCTACACCCATAGTTCTACCTACTGAAAAATACAGTTTTCTTGACGCCTCCTGTTGTAATGTAGAGGTAGTAAATGGAGCCGCAGGAGACTTCTTAGCAGGTTTGGTATCAAGGTTGTCAATTTTAAAAATAGCTTCCTTATTTTTTTCCAGAAATGATTTTGCTTCTTTAAAAGTGTGAAAGTTTTTAGATAATTTTGCTTTAAATTTTTTACCATCATGGGTACTAAATTCAGCAACTATTTTAAAAGAAGCTTCAGGAGTAAAATCTTGTATTTCACGCTCACGTTCTACAATAAGCCTTACAGAAACAGATTGCACTCTACCGGCAGAAAGACCCGTTTTAATTTTTTTCCACAACACTGGAGAGAGCTCATAACCCACTAATCTATCTAATACCCGCCGTGCCTGCTGTGCATTTACAAGATTATAATCAATTGTTCTAGGATTTTCAATTGCATTGGTTACGGCATTTTTAGTTATTGCATTAAAAACAATACGTCTTGTTTTTTTCTCATCTAACTTAAGCTCTTCTGCTAAATGCCATGCAATTGCTTCTCCTTCCCTATCTTCATCACTGGCCAACCAAACTATTTCAGCTTTTTTTGCCAGATCTTTTAACTTCTTGACCACAGGCTTTTTATCTGAAGAAACAATATATTTTGGTGCAAAATCTTTATCTACATCAACTCCTAATTCCTTTGAAGGCAGATCGGCTATATGGCCAAAGCTTGACTCCACCTTAAAATCTTTTCCAAGAAATTTTTCGATGGTTTTTGCCTTCGCAGGCGATTCAACGATAACTAAATTCTTTGCCATGGGTAATTTTTTGAGAATACAAAAGTAACAGAATTTGCTAATTTCTATGCCAAAGAACTAACTTTTAGGAATACTTTAGAAATTATACTCAAAAATAAACTTCATAAAATCATGGTTTCCAGCTTGCGGCGTAGGTCTTGAGATATAGTTATATTCTATTTTATAAGTACTATGTCTCTTATGCAAACTTATACCTCCAATAATACGGTGTCTTCCTTTTTCTGGATGGAGTGTAAAAGGAGCGTTATTATTTAGCCAACTGCCCTCAATTAAAGAGTTATGCACTACAAATCTATATGAAGTGCCTAAGTACAAGTAATTTTCAGAAGCTGAATTTCCTATCATTCCAAAAAGTGAAGAAGTCCTTAAATTACTTCTTCTTCCTACCGATAACAAAATTCCTGGCTCCGTAAAAATATCTTTTGTACCCAAAGCAGCTTTATTATTCAAGCTTATAAATACTGCTGGGATAGTTCCCAGTGGAATATCTACTACATACCTAAATATAACATTTGTCATTAATTCCGGAGATATTTGCTCAGACCAATTAGGTTTGCTATCTATTCCAGCAAATCTATGATACCATCTTTGCAATTCTCCTGCTAAAGAAGGTTTCCCGGTAATACCTAGTTGTAAACCAATGGTAATTAATTGATTTCTTTTTACGCTCACCACTGCACCTTCAATGTACAACCAACCAGCATATGGATGATCAAAAAGGGAACTATCGTTTTCATCTATCTTATCAGGAGTATACCCCTTCATACTCAGCATAAGGTTTAATTGCAGCTTGCCGCTTATGGGTTTTGGAAAAATAAAAGTACTGTTCAATTCTCTTTTATAACGAAAAAATAAACCCATAGAGTAATAACGATCTGAACCCGTCAACACATCATTATCATGCTGAAGCGAAAACTGCTGATCAAAGTTCGTTTCCTGAGAAAAAACAACACTAAAAACAAGAAAGAGTAAATACAAAAGTCGTGTCAAAAGCGTATTTATTTCTGAGCTTCAAAGAAAAGCAAATATTTATAAGTTTTTTAAAGATTCTAATAGAACTGACACTTTGACACTCCATAATTTTAGGTTATCTTTGCCGCTCAATTTGCAGACTGATTTTATGGAGAAAATAATTGATGAAAATAAGCAAGGAGAGACGCTTATTACAACAAAACAAACCAATAGTAGTCGTAAGCTATACATAGAAAGTTACGGCTGCCAGATGAATTTTTCTGATAGCGAAATTGTTGCTTCTATTTTATCTAAGGAAGGCTTTAACACTACTCAATTATTGGAAGAAGCAGACTTGGTGCTTATTAATACTTGTTCTATTCGTGACAAGGCAGAGCAAACTGTTCGTAAGAGACTCGAAAAATTTAATGCTGTTAAAAAGATCAATCCCTCTATGAAAGTGGGAGTCTTGGGCTGCATGGCAGAGCGATTAAAAAGCAAGTTTCTAGAAGAAGAAAAGATTGTAGATATGGTGGTAGGTCCGGATGCATACAAAGACCTACCCAACCTTGTACAGGAAATTGATCAAGGCCGAAATGCGGTAAATGTAATCCTATCAAAAGAAGAAACTTACGGTGATGTTGCTCCGGTGCGTTTAAACAGTAATGGAGTTACCGCATTTGTCTCTATAACAAGAGGGTGCGATAATATGTGTACCTTTTGCGTAGTTCCATTTACCCGTGGAAGAGAACGCAGCCGTGACCCAAAATCAATACTTGATGAAGTACATGATTTATGGGAACGGGGTTTTAAAGAAGTGACTCTTTTAGGGCAAAATGTAGACAGTTATCTTTGGTATGGCGGCGGATTGAAAAAGGATTTTGAAACGGCTTCCGAAATACAAAAAGCCACTGCAGTAGACTTTTCAAAGTTATTGCAAATGGTTGCAGAAGCGCAACCCAAAATGCGTATTCGATTCTCTACATCTAACCCTCAAGATATGACAGTAGATGTACTGCACACCGTTGCCGCTTATACGAATATTTGTAACTATATTCACTTACCTGTTCAAAGTGGAAGCGATCGTATTTTGAAAGAAATGAATCGTTTACATACCCGTGAAGATTATTTTAATTTGATAAAGAGTATTAGGAAGATTATACCAGATTGTGCGATTTCGCAAGATATGATCACTGGTTTCCCAACAGAAACAGAAGAAGATCACGCAGACACTTTATCATTAATGGAATTTGTAAAGTATGATTTTGGATTTATGTTTGCATATTCTGAAAGGCCAGGGACACTCGCCGGAAGAAAGATGGATGATGATGTTCCTTTAGATGTTAAGAAAAGAAGACTTTCAGAAATTATTGCTTTGCAACAAAAGCACTCAGCATTTAGAACTCAACAACACCTTAACAAAATAGAAGAAGTCCTTATTGAAGGAACTTCCAAAAAATCTGATGCACATTGGATGGGTAGAAATAGCCAAAATACCGTAGTGGTTTTTCCTAAAGAGTATTATAAGATGGGTGAGTTTGTAAATGTAAAAATTAACGATTGTACTTCTGCCACTCTTATTGGTGAGGCAGTAGGCTATTCATCAAATAATTAAATAGATTGAATTGGCAACCATAGTTGTTAAATGTACGCTATTCGTAAACCAATTGACTTAATATGGAGAATGTTCAAGCCATAAAACAACGTTTCGGTATCATTGGAAATGATATCAAATTAAATCGTGCAATTGAAAAAGCGATACAGGTTGCGCCTACTGATATTTCGGTATTAGTTACTGGCGAAAGTGGTGTTGGAAAAGAAAGTATTCCAAAAATTATTCATGCACTTTCACATAGAAAACATGGCAAATTTATTGCTGTTAATTGCGGTGCCATTCCAGAAGGCACTATAGATAGTGAACTTTTTGGACATGAGAAAGGTTCTTTTACTGGAGCTACCTCCACAAGAAGCGGGTATTTTGAAGAAGCAAATGGTGGCACCATATTTTTAGATGAGGTAGGTGAATTACCATTAACTACTCAGGTAAGACTTCTGCGTGTTCTGGAGAATGGCGAATTTATTAAAGTAGGCTCTTCAAAAGCACAAAAAACAGATGTGCGAATAGTAGCAGCTACCAATGTGGCTATGTTTGAAGCTATTCAAAAAGAGAAATTCAGAGAAGATTTGTACTATAGATTAAGTACTGTTGAAATCAATCTTCCACCTTTAAGGCAAAGAAAAGATGATATTCATTTACTATTTAGAAAATTTGCATCAGACTTTGCTCATAAATACAAAATGCCAACCATAAGGCTTCAGGAAGAAGCACTAACATTATTGACTAAATATCACTGGGCCGGAAACATAAGACAATTGAGAAATGTTGCCGAACAAATCTCTGTATTGGAAAAAAACAGGGAGATTTCTGCTTCCACTCTCAGCAGTTACTTGCCTAATATGGGAAGTAACTTGCCTGCTGTAATTTCTGGAACTAAGTCAAAGAACGATTTCAGTGATGAAAGAGAGATTCTTTATAAGGTGTTGTTTGACATGAAAAACGACCTTAATGATCTTAAAAAGCTCACAATGGAATTAATGGAAAGTGGAAATAATGAAAAAGTTCAAAAGGAAAATCAAGGACTTATTCAAAAAATCTACGGAGACGAAGACACGGTAACTTATGAGTCTGCTGATGAAGCAATGGAAGTACTCCAAATTGCAGACCATAGTGAACCAACTCCTATTGTAACGGAAGACAAATATCATTTCGCAGAAGAAATTGAAGAAGAAGAAACACTTTCACTACAAGACAAAGAGCTAGAATTAATTAAAAAAGCCTTGGAAAGAAACAAAGGAAAGCGAAAAGCTGCCGCCAACGAATTAGGTATTTCTGAACGTACTTTATATCGAAAAATAAAGCAGTTTGACCTTTAAATATGAATTAAAATAATGATCTTATCTTTAAGGTTTATATGAATATGAGAATATGTAAGATTATAGTAATTACAATTTTTACCAGCATTTTTCTGAGTGCATGCGGTGCCTATAACTTTACGGGAGGTAACACAGGTAATGCCAAAACTTTTCAAGTAAATTATTTTCAAAACAACGCACCCATTATAGAACCGGGACTGGATAGAGATTTCACTCAATTTCTCCAAAACCTAATTGTAACCCAAACCAACCTGGATTTAACAACTGCTGATGCCGATTTGGTTTACGAAGGAGAAATTGTAGAATACAGAATCATCCCTAATAGTGCTACTGCAGATCAAACAGCAGCACAAAATAGACTTACTATTGCGGTGAGTCTACGATATACAAATAACGTAGAGGATGAAAAAGATTTTGAACGTAGATTTTCATTTTTCTTTGACTACCCTGCATCCACAGCCATTGAATCTATTAAATCTGAAGCTCATGAAGCAATTTTTGAGCGGATAGGTCAGGATATTTTTAATGCTTCATTAGCAGACTGGTAACGTATGGTAGTTTCGGAATTCACATATTTGCTTCAAAACCCAGGACATATAGACCCGGGGCAAACTGCAGAACTAGAAAAAGTATTGGAGGCATATCCATATTTTCAGGCTGCCGCCGCCATTCACCTTAAAGGGTTAAAAAATCTAGAAAGCTTTAAATACAATCAAGCACTTAAAAAAACAGCTTCACTAACTACAGACAGGGCCATTCTTTTTGATTTTATTACTTCAAAAGAGTTTAAGCAAAATAGCATAGCAGAAGCAATTACGGAACACTCTTTACAACTTTCTAATATACCTGTTGAAGTAGAAGAAATTAAAGCAGAAGACAGGGCGCATATCCCTGAAGAATACTTAGGCTCTAAAAGTGATGCCAATGCAGTACTAGATCCCGGTTTATTTCAACCCAAAGATCCGGAACGAGATGTAAAAATTGAAATGGGGAAACCATTGGAATTTAGCAGAAGTGAGAAACATTCCTTTTCTGAATGGCTGAAATTATCTGCCGCCAAACCTATTGAAAGAAAAGAAGATACATCAAAAGAAATTCAACTACAAAAAAAAGGATTCTCAGAAAAAGAGCGCAAATTTGCGTTAATAGAAAGATTTATTTCTACCAATCCAAAAATTGTTCCCTCAAAAGAGCAGATACCAAATATTAATTTGGCAACGGAAAACAAAATAGAGGCAGAAGGACTTATGACAGAGACACTTGCAAGGGTTTATGTTGAACAAAAAAAGTATAAAAAAGCCGTACAAGCTTTCAAAATTTTAAGTTTGAAATATCCGGAAAAAAGTGGTTTCTTTGCAGACCAAATTAAGGCGATAAAAAGAATACAGCAAAATAATTAATATTGAAATGAGTGCATTTTGGATTTTTTTAATACTAATCATCGTAGTTTCTATACTACTCGTATTAGTGATTATGGTACAGAACCCTAAAGGTGGAGGTTTATCTTCTTCTTTTGGAGGCGGAGGAAATCAAGTTGTTGGAGGTGTAAAAAAGACAGGAGACTTTCTTGATAAGAGTACTTGGACTTTAGCTACTATCCTAATAGCTTTAATATTGCTATCAAATACGGTGGCAAAAGATGGTAGAGCTACCCGAGATTCTAAACTTCTTGAAAATCAAAATACAGAAAATACAATCCCGGCAGAAAATCAAGAAACCGAGACTCCTGCAGCGGTAAATGATTCTACGGAAACAAATTAAGTGAATACTTTATAAGCATCAAAAATGCCAGCTTGTCATAAGCTGGCATTTTTTTATGTATACATGTCAGTAAATATGAGTTGGCACAATTTCTGTCTATAATGCAGGAACGTTAAAACATTAATCAAACAAAATTTTATACAAATGAGTAAAGTTAATATTAAACCATTAGCAGACAGAGTGCTGGTAGAACCAGTTGCTGCAGAAACTACTACTGCTTCGGGTATTATTATTCCAGACACTGCAAAAGAAAAGCCTCAAAAAGGTGTAATTGTGGCAGTTGGCCCTGGTACAAAAGATGAGCCCGTTACCGTAAAAGTAGGAGATACTGTTTTATATGGTAAATATTCTGGCACAGAGCTCAAGTTAGAAGGTGCAGATTATTTAATGATGCGTGAGAGTGATATTCTTGCCGTTATTTAATTTAATCATTTCAAACTCCAATTAATAAATTCTAAAAAAATAGTCAATTATGGCAAAAGATATAAAATTTGATATCGAAGCACGTGATGGTTTAAAACGTGGTGTAGATGCATTAGCAAATGCGGTAAAAGTTACCTTAGGACCAAAAGGTCGTAATGTTATTATAAGCAAATCCTTTGGATCTCCAACCGTTACCAAAGATGGTGTTTCTGTTGCAAAAGAAATTGAGCTTAAAGATGAGCTTGAAAATATGGGAGCACAAATGGTGAAGGAAGTTGCTTCTAAAACAAATGATTTAGCAGGTGATGGTACTACTACCGCTACCGTTCTGGCGCAGGCGATTGTAAAGGAAGGTCTTAAAAATGTAGCCGCTGGTGCAAATCCCATGGATTTAAAACGAGGAATTGATAAAGCAGTAGAGGCAATTGTTGCTGATCTTGAAAAACAAACAAAATCTGTAGGCGACTCTTCTGAAAAAATTAAGCAGGTTGCTTCCATTTCTTCAAATAATGATGAAACCATTGGTGAACTAATCGCACAATCGTTTGAGAAAGTTGGCAAAGAAGGTGTGATTACTGTTGAAGAAGCCAAAGGAACAGACACTTATGTAGATGTAGTAGAAGGAATGCAGTTTGACAGAGGATACCTTTCTCCCTATTTTGTGACGGATTCAGAAAAAATGATTACTGACCTTGACAATCCATATATTCTTCTTTTTGACAAGAAGATTTCTACAATGAAAGACCTTTTACCTGTTTTAGAGCCTGTAGCGCAAACTGGAAAACCTCTTTTGATTATTTCCGAAGATGTTGATGGAGAAGCACTCGCTACTCTAGTAGTTAACAAACTAAGAGGTGCTCTTAAGATTGCTGCAGTAAAAGCTCCAGGATTTGGGGATAGAAGGAAAGCAATGCTTGAAGATATTGCCATTCTTACAGGGGGTACTGTAATTGCTGAAGAAAGAGGATTTACACTTGAGAATGCTACTATTGAAATGCTAGGTACAGCTGAGAAAGTGAGTATTGATAAAGATACTACTACTATTGTAAATGGATCTGGTGTTGCAGATGACATTAAAGCACGTGTAAATCAAATAAAAGCTCAGATTGAAACAACTACTTCCGATTACGATCGTGAAAAATTACAGGAACGTCTTGCTAAACTTGCAGGTGGTGTTGCTGTTCTTTATGTGGGCGCTGCTTCTGAAGTAGAAATGAAAGAGAAAAAAGATCGTGTGGATGATGCCCTGCATGCTACAAGAGCTGCAGTTGAAGAAGGCATTGTTGCAGGTGGAGGTGTTGCACTAGTAAGAGCTAAAAGTGTTTTAAGTAAAGTAAACACAGAAAATCCAGATGAAGCTACTGGTGTACAAATAGTTACACGTGCTATAGAAGCACCGCTTAGAACTATTGTTGAAAACGCAGGTGGAGAAGGTTCTGTAGTAGTTGCTAAAGTAATTGAAGGTGAAGGAGATTTTGGATACGATGCTAAATCTGAAGCATACGTTGATATGCTGAAAGCTGGTATTATTGATCCTAAAAAAGTAACTAGAATTGCTTTAGAAAATGCTGCTTCTGTTGCCGGAATGATTCTTACAACAGAATGTGCTTTAGTAGACATAAAAGAAGATGCTCCTGCAGGTGGCGGAATGCCCCCAATGGGTGGCGGAATGCCAGGCATGATGTAATAACTTAATAGTTTTAATTATAAAAAAAAATGAGGCTGCTTATTAAGTAGCCTCATTTTTTATGTAGAGATTTTAGATACCTTAATTTCAAAAAAGTGTTGGGCTAAATAGATGTACAAAAGTGGTTTCTGCGCAATACCGTAGTTCAACTTTGCTTCTGTAAAATAAGGAAGATCTGAAAATATTATCTTTTCCTTTAAGATTTTATCCTATTCAAGATTACGTTGTTATGGAAGTAAATCTATTTAAGACCTAAGTATCTAAAACATATAAACATTATTTATATGATTCTTCTTTCTTTCTTTATGTATTGTTCTTTTAAAAATTAAAAAACAATACTACCTATTCTGAAAATCTATTTTGATAATAAAAGGCAGGTATTAAGATAAATACCAATAAAGGCTGGATGAGAAAACGACGCGTATAAAAAGTCCAAAGATGATGCTCTTCTAATTTGTATTCAATAAGTAAAAAATATGCCAGTATTAAAATTACAAACAGTATTACATAAAGAACTATAGCTACCTTTATAAATTGACCGTTTTTAAAAATAATCCAAAGTAATAAAAGTGATATCACGGTATTAATAATGTACCGGAAAAAATGACTGAGAAATAGTCTAGTTCCATTAAATTCTGGCACTTCATTAGCATAAAAGCCACCTTTAAAATAATTCAAAAAAGGATCATAAAACAATTGACTTTCAAACATTCTCACCAAAACCAATAACACGAACAATAATAGAATCCAAAAAAAATTCAAATATTTTTTCATTTTTTAGCTAGTTTGGAAACCCAAATCATCCACATCAAAAAAACAATCCCATAAATAATTAAAGGAAAAATAATGGCATGTAAAAAGTCTTTATATTCAGGTACTTCATAAAAACCTATCAATAAAAGCACAATCCGAAACAAGTTTACTAAGTAAATCAGTAAACTTCCTCCTAAAATAAATAGAATTGTATTTAAAAAACTCCCTTTAAATGCAATTACAAACGAAAGAAATAAAATAATAACGCTTATAGAGTTGCATCCTTCCACAATAACTGCTATGGGTTTATCACGCACTAAAAAACGCACAAAAGACTCGCCATCTAAAATATGGGTAGTACTTTCATAGTTAATTACATCCATTAACTTTTCACTTTGATATGCTACTAACTGGGTTATGCTATCTGGTTCTTGATTGTAATGACTTAAATAATAATTATAAAGTAGGGTAAGTACGCCATAAACTAAAAAAAACTTCACAACAAAAGCAATGGCGGGCTGATATTTTTTTAAAATTTTAAACAAGAGACTTATTGTTAACTATAACAAAAATATGCATTTATGCTTCCTTTGTGTACGATTTTTTAAATACTTTTGGAAACTTAAAAATACATCCATGAATTTTGAGCTACTCAAAAACAGTGTTAATTCTATTCTAAATACAGAAGACGCAGACACCTCTAAAAAACTCACTCAAATATGCGAGCTGCTTCAAGAAGAAATAGCGTATTATGATTGGGTAGGCTTCTATTTTAAAAATGGCAACAAGAATGAGCTTAAACTAAGAGCGTTTGCTGGAGAACCTACAGATCATGAAATTATTCCATTTGGAAAAGGTATCTGTGGACAAGTGGCGGTTTCCAATGAAAATTTCGTAGTGCCAGACGTTAAAGCACAAGATAACTATATTGCCTGTAGTATTTTTGTAAAAGCAGAGATTGTGATTCCGCTTTTCCTAAATGGCGAAAATATTGGTCAAATTGATATAGATTCTCATACAGCTAATCCTTTTTCTAAAGCTGATGAGGAATTCTTAGAATTTGTAAATAAACAAGTTGCTACAATTCTTTAATTTTTTACATTTTTATTCCATAATATTGAGTTGATTTTAAGGTAAAAAAATTACTTTTGCAGTCAATCACAACACCGTCATAATGAACACTTTAAAAACTGCTAAATCTGCCTTAATTTCTGTATTTAGCAAGAATGGCCTTCAACCAATTGTTGAAAAACTTAATGAGCTGGGAATTACTATTTATTCAACCGGCGGAACGGAGAAATACATTCGAGATCTTGGAATTGATGTAATTCCAGTTGAAGATATAACTAGTTACCCTTCTATTCTCGGCGGAAGAGTAAAAACATTACATCCAAAGGTGTTTGGAGGGATTCTTAACAGACAGGATAATGCAACAGATGTAGCAGAACTTTCTGAGTATGAAATACCTCAAATTGATATTGTGATTGTAGATTTGTATCCATTTGAAAAAACAGTAGCTAGTGACGCTTCAGAGCAGGAAGTTATCGAGAAAATAGATATAGGTGGTATTTCACTTATTCGTGCGGCTGCCAAAAATTTCAAGGATGTAATATGCGTGTCTTCTGTAGATGATTATTCAGAATTTTTAAATTTAATTACTACCTCAGCAGGCACAACTAGTCTTCAAGAGCGTAAACGCTTTGCGGCAAAGGCATTCAATGTATCATCTCACTATGATACTGCCATTTTCAATTACTTTAATGAAGAAGAAACTGTTTACAAAGCCAGTATTACAAAAGGTAAAGAATTACGATACGGTGAAAACCCGCATCAAAAAGGATTCTTTTTTGGTGATTTTGATCAAATGTTTGATAAGCTTCATGGAAAAGAACTTTCCTACAATAACCTTTTAGATGTAGATGCGGCTATAAATCTAATGGCTGAATTTACAAATGACGCGCCAACATTTGCCATTTTAAAACACAATAACGCTTGCGGAATTGCTACCAGATCAACAGTCAAAGAAGCCTATGGGGCTGCATTGGCTGGAGATCCAATATCAGCATTTGGAGGCATTCTAATAAGCAATAAAGAAATTGATAAAGCAACTGCTGAAGATATTAATTCGCTCTTTTGTGAAGTGGTAATTGCACCTTCTTTTGAAAAAGAAGCTTTAGAAGTTCTTACTTCCAAGAAAAACAGAATTGTTCTTGTACAAAAAACCACTCTATTGCCTGAAACCATTGTGAGAACGTGCCTAAATGGCGTTTTGGTTCAGGATAAAGATCTTAAAACAGATTCTTTGGCAGCGCTTACCTACAGAACAAATAATAAGCCTACTGAAGCAGAATTAGAAGACCTCATTTTTGCTTCCAAAATATGCAAGAATACGAAGTCTAACACAATTGTACTGGCAAAAAACAAACAATTATTCGCCAGTGGTACTGGGCAAACAAGTCGTGTGGATGCGCTAAAGCAAGCTATAGAAAAAGCCAATAATTTCAATTTTGACCTGAAAGGCAGTGTGATGGCAAGTGATGCATTTTTTCCATTTCCAGACTGTGTAGAGATTGCTGGTGATGCAGGCGTAACCGCTGTAATACAACCTGGAGGTTCTATTAAAGACCAATTGAGTATAGATTATTGTAATGAAAATAATATGGCTATGGTATTCACAGGCACCCGTCATTTTAAGCATTAAATTCATTACATTTGATAGCATGCCCTAGAAACCATTGATTAAACTCTAAAAAACAAGAAAGTATATGGGATTTTTTGATTTCTTAACCGAGGAAATCGCCATTGACCTCGGAACTGCAAATACACTTATCATTCACAATGATAAGGTAGTGGTAGACAGTCCATCTATTGTGGCAAGAGATCGTATAAGCGGGAAAATTATTGCGGTTGGGAAAGAAGCTAATATGATGCAAGGGAAAACCCATGAAAATATAAAAACTATCCGCCCTTTGAAAGATGGTGTTATTGCAGATTTTGATGCTTCGGAAAAAATGATCAATATGTTCATTAAAAATATTCCAGCATTAAAAAAACGATTATTCACACCCTCGTTAAGAATGGTAATTTGTATTCCTTCTGGAATAACAGAAGTTGAAATGCGAGCAGTAAAAGAGTCCGCAGAAAGGGTAAATGGGAAAGAAGTTTATCTTATACACGAACCAATGGCAGCGGCAATAGGTATAGGTCTTGACATCATGCAGCCTAAAGGTAATATGATTGTTGATATAGGGGGAGGTACTACAGAAATTGCAGTTATCGCGTTAGGAGGAATTGTGTGCGACAAATCAGTTAAAATAGCTGGAGATGTTTTTACAAATGACATTATCTATTATATGCGAACCCAGCACAACCTTTATGTAGGGGAAACTACAGCTGAAAATATAAAAATCCAAATAGGAGCGGCTACTGAAGATTTAGAAACTCCACCAGAAGAAATGAGTGTACAGGGACGTGATTTGCTTACAGGGAAACCAAAACAAGTACAGATTACTTGGAGAGAAATTGCCAAAGCACTTGATAAGTCTATCCTACGCGTTGAAGATGCGGTAATGGAAACACTATCACAAACTCCACCAGAACTAGCTGCTGATATTTATAATACTGGTATTTATCTTGCAGGGGGTGGTTCTATGCTTCGCGGACTGGATAAAAGACTTTCGCAAAAAACAGATTTACCTGTTTTTATAGCAGAAGACCCATTAAGAGCCGTCGTTAGAGGTACGGGTATTGCACTAAAAAACATTGACAGGTATAAAAGTATTCTTATTAGATAGGAAAAGAATAGGTCTCCATGCAGAATATCATAGCATTTTTCTTAAGAAACCGGATTTTCTTCCTGTTTATTCTGCTCTTTGTAGTCTCTCTAAGCCTAACAATACAATCACATACTTACCACAGAAGTAAATTTATTAATTCTGCCAACTGGTTAACCGGAGGTTTATATGCTTCCGTAAATGATATTTCATCTTATTTTGGTTTAAGAGATCAGAACCAACAATTGCTAGAAGAAAACAAAAGACTTCGTGGTTTATTGATGAATCAGGATGAGGTTATAGATTCTATACCTATGGATTCCACCAAACAATTCAATTTAATTACTGCAAGTATTATTAAAAATAGCTTTAAGAAAACCAATAATTATTTAACTATTAACAAAGGAAAATCACTTGGTATTGAAAACGATATGGGGGTAATTAGCTCTCAGGGAATTATTGGAATTATTGATAATACTTCAGCGAATTACAGTGTTGTTCAATCGGTATTAAACTCCTTATCAGAAATAAATGCAAGTCTTAAGAACACTTCTTACTTTGGAACCTTAGTTTGGAACCAGAAAGATTACAGGTATGTTCAACTTACTGATATCCCAAAAAACGTAAACATCAAAAAAGGAGATACCATTGTAACTGGAGGCATGTCAACTATTTTTCCAAAAGATATTTTAATTGGCACCATAGAGAATTTTGAGCTTACTACTTCTGACAATTATTATAACATCTCCGTGAAACTTTTTAATGACATGGCCAATGTAAAACATGTATATGTTATTAAAAACAAAGACAGGAAAGAAATTATTCAACTTGAAAATCAGATAAAGGATGAATAATGAAGTTATCGTAAACACTTTCAGGTTTATTACCTTAGTACTTCTACAAGTACTTATTTTTAATCATGTTTATTTTCTAGGTTTTATTAGCCCATTTATTTATGTGCTTTTTATACTGCTCTATCCGGTGCGCAAAGACAAACAGGGACTATTTTTAATAGCTTCATTTTTTCTAGGACTCACGATAGATATCTTTAGCGATAGCGGAGGCGTAAATGCTGCTGCATCTGTAGCTATTGCATATATGAGACCTAGTGTATTGAAATTTGCATTTGGTAATGTCTATGAATTTCAAAATTTAAAAATAAGCCAAACCGCTTTAGGACAGAGATTAGTCTATGTAAGTATTCTTATTTTAACACATCATTTACTATTGTTCTCGTTAGAGATTTTTAGCTTTGTAGATATACTTTCTATTCTTAAAAAAACGTTATCAACAGGAATATTCACTATTTTTTTGAGTTTCTTGGCGATACCTCTATTTAGACGAAAGAAAACATGAGAAAGCTTTTACTGTCATCTATCATCATCATCATTGCACTAACATATATTGGTAGACTTTCGTATTTACAAATTGTAAATCCTCCTACGGGAAATATTTTAGATGATACGGCTATCAAAGCTTTTTATGACTACCCAGAAAGGGGGCATATTTACGATCGTAATGGCATTTTAATGGTAGCGAATCAACCTGCCTATGATGTGATGGTTATTCCCAGAGAAGTAAAAGCAATTGATACTTTGGAGTTTTGTACACTTCTAAATATTTCCAAAGAACAATTTATCAAACAATACACAAAAGCCAGAAATTACTCTCCTAGACTTCCCTCCGTTTTTGTCCCACAGTTATCAAAAGAAGAATATGCTTCTCTACAAGAAAAAATGCGTAGATATAAAGGATTTTATATACAAAAAAGATCTTTGCGAAATTATATAACCAAGAACGCGGGTAATATCTTAGGTTACATTAGTGAGGTAAATGAGCGTGACCTGAGGAACAACCCATATTATGTGCAAGGAGAAATTATTGGCAGACAAGGAATAGAAAAAGAGTATGAGGACTTACTTAGAGGACGAAAAGGAGTAAAATATATTCAAAAAGACCGTTTTAATCGTGATTTAGGACCGTATAAAAATGGAATGTTTGATACCTTACCTAAACCTGGAAATGAAATTAGCCTTACCATAGATAGTAGGCTACAGGCCTATGGAGAATTATTGATGCAAAATAAAAGAGGAGGTATTGTAGCACTAGATCCAAAGTCTGGTGAAATATTGACATTAGTATCTGCTCCTACCTATGATCCTTCGCTCCTTGTAGGGAGAAAACGATCAAAAAATTACACAGAGTTATACTATGACTCTATTGCAAAACCCCTTTATGACAGAGGCTTACTAGCCATGTATCCTCCAGGATCTCCATTCAAAGCAATTAATGCCCTGATAGGTCTGCAAGAAGGTGTAATCACTACTGAAACGGCTTTTACCTGTTACCATGGTTATCGCTATGGACGAAGTGCTTTTATGGGTTGTCACTGTCCCAGTGGTTCTGTAAATAAGTTAAATCGCGGGATTTACAATTCATGTAATGCTTATTTTGCAAATACCTACAGAAGAATTATTGAGAAATACCCTAAGGCAGCTTTAGGGATGTCTGTATGGGAGAAGCACGTGAGAAGTTTTGGACTTGGTGATTATCTGGGTTATGACCTTCCAATTGGAAAGTCTGGTAAAGTTCCAAATACAAACTATTATAATAAGGTTTATGGTGAAAACAGATGGTTCGCTACCAACACATTATCTAATGCTATAGGGCAAGGAGAGATCTTGACAACTCCTATACAGTTAGCAAATATAACCGCCGCAATTGCCAACCGAGGATATTTCTATACACCTCATATTATAAAAACAGTAAATGGCAACCCTATTGAAAATGAGAAATATACAATTCCTAAAAAGACAACCATAGATCCTGAGCATTTTGAGCCTGTTGTACAAGGCATGTATGATGTTTATAATTATGGTACTGCAAAATGGTTAAAAGTTAAAGATATAGCAATTGCCGGGAAAACTGGAACCGCAGAAAACTATACGCGAATAGATGGTAAAAGAACCCAGCTTACAGATCACTCCATTTTTGTTGCCTTTGCACCTGTTGATGACCCTAAGATAGCGATTGCTGTATTTGTAGAAAATGGCTACTGGGGTTCAAGATATGCTGGCCCTATTGCCTCATTAATGATTGAAAAATATATCAAAGGAGAGATCACTCGCACAGACCTTGAGAAAAGGATGTTTGAAATGAGCCTTGAAGAAGAGTATGCGAAACCATTAAGCGGAGAATCCTTTAAAATTAATGAATAATAAGCTCCTCCAAAAAACAGACTGGTTCACCATTTTAATTTATGCAATACTTGTATTTATTGGATGGTTAAATATTTATTCTGCCACGTTAACTGAAGTAGATCACTCTCTATTAGACCTAACTCAGTCCTATGGCAAACAGCTTTTGTTTATTGGTGTTTCTCTAGTAACCATTATGCTTATCATGGCGGTTGATGCCAAGTTTTATGAGCGTTTTTCAAGTATTATCTATCTCATTTCATTAGTCTCTTTAGTAGCTTTGTTTTTATTTGGTAAAAATATAAACGGGGCTACATCGTGGTATTCTTTTGGTAGTATTACTTTACAACCTTCAGAATTTGCAAAAGCAGCAACAGCATTAGCTCTTGCGAAACATTTAAGTGATATTCAAACCAATATTCATGTTTTAAAAGATCAAATGCAGTCATTTCTGATTATTGCTTTACCTGCGCTTCTCATTATTCCACAACCAGACCCCGGTAGTGCTATGGTTTATGCCGCTTTCTTTTTTGTCTTGTACAGAGAGGGCCTCTCTCCTGTTTACTTACTGATTGGTTTAGGCGCTGCCGCGTTATTTGTAGCTACGCTGGTTTTTGGTCCGGCATGGGTAGCAGTTATTGTTTTCTTTGCTGTAATTATCTTTTTTGCTATCCAGAAAAGGAAGAAAAAGCGCACTTCTATACTCCCTTTTCTTGTTACTTTAACTAGTTGCATTATTTTTTCTTTTTCCGTAAGATTTATTTATGACAATGTCTTTGAACAAAGACATCGAGATCGCTTTAGTCTCTGGCTAAGGTTAGAGAAAGATCCGGTAAAGTTAGAGAAGATTAAAAAAACTATTGGGTACAACACCAACCAATCTGAAGAAGCAATTGGTTCTGGTGGATTCTTTGGAAAAGGCTTTTTAGAGGGCACTCGTACTAAAGGAGACTTTGTGCCAGAACAGCATACTGATTATATTTTTAGCACTGTTGGCGAAGAATGGGGCTTTCTAGGAAGTGCCGCCGTTGTGATTTTGTTTACGATCTTACTCTTGCGACTTCTATTTTTGGCAGAAAGGCAGAAGTCTCAGTTTAGCCGAATTTATGGTTATAGCGTTGCTTCCATTCTCTTTTTTCATTTTGCCATTAATATAGGTATGGTAATAGGTCTATTGCCAACAATAGGGATTCCTTTACCATTTTTTAGTTATGGAGGGTCTGGATTACTAGGCTTTACAATTTTACTTTTTATATTTCTAAAACTAGATGCAAATCGTATTAATGAGTGGTTGTAGTTTTGAAAGAATTTTATTACTTTTAAAGTAAATAAAAATGATGAAAAAAATACATTCAATAAATTACTGCAAAAAACTGAGCAGATCCGAACAACGGTTTATTACAGGTGGAGTAGATTTCATTACTCAAAGACAATGTATACATTATTGCCTTGGAGAGTGGGATAACTTTCTATGTATCTTACCAGAAAACTCTCCTTGTGCGGGTTATTATGCTTAGTTTAAATATTTAAAGGCTCCAATCTCTAAGATAGACTTTAGCTTCTGCAATATTTTCCTGATCATCAGGAAGATTAGGAAAAAAATCTATTCCGGTAAGTAGCTCAATTTGATCTACAGTAACAATAAAGTTTTTTAAATCATCATTGCTTTGTTGGTGAGGCACTAAAAATGCAATGAGTTTATAGCTGCCTAGCCGATTGTCTAACAGTATTTTATAGAAATAAGTTGGTACGGTAACTTTTTCCGAACCAATAGCGTTTTGGCTATCGCCTAAGATTCCTCCAGTAACCACAAAAACACCATCATATCTTTTAGCCCACTTTCGAGTTTGTTGCTCTAATCTATTCCAAATGCCACTATTAAAGGTGTGTTCCATAGGGCTAATATTGCTTGTGTAGAATGTTTCATTATAAGCTTCAAGCGAAAAACGCCTATCACCAGCTGGACAAAGATGACCCCGATCATATCCTGAATTCTTATAATTACGCCAACCCGCCGAACCCGTGGAGACTTTTGGATCTTCATTGAAATAAGGCCTTTTACGATCTGCATCAGATACATGTTCCTTCTTTAATTCATAAGCTACCCATTCTGCCTGCTCATGCAATTCATTGTAGGATAAAGAATAAAATTCATGGTGTACGATTTGATTGGTGGTAGATGAAGGAAGGTAGAAATTGTTGTATGCGCTATTACCTTTTTCTTCTAAGTCTGGTTTTGCTATTATACTTTGTTTCTGTTCGTATAGGTAAAACCCAACAATCACAAGACCCATCAACAAAGGATAAATATACTGTTGTTTTAGTTTCATAATTTCGCAATTTACGAATCCATTGTGAATCATTAAAAATAAACAGCCTCCTTATTTTGGCATTTTAAAATAGAGAAATATTGTTTAGCCTCTAGATATTAAAAACAAAAAAAACCTGAACATTTCAGTTCAGGTTACTAGAAATTAGTATTTCATTATTTTATCCTTTTATCCCTGCCACCTTACCTTTCTTAATATTACTAAGTTTCAAATCAAGTAAAACATTCACCGCTTCTTCTACATAAACATCTTTTGAAAGATTCTTATGCCATCTGTTGCGCTTATCTTTTAGAACGGTATCTTGTGAGAAGAGTTTTTGTTCATATAAAGGAGACTCAAAAGTGAGATTTGTTTTATAATCGGTTATTCCTTTAAAATATTTAGCTTTTTCTTCATTTGCCTCAATCTCTTTTTTGTAAGCATCCAAGTTTAACGGGTATTCAAAATTATCTTGTTGTTGTTTTACCCATTTTGCATTCTCATCAATTAATTTTAACAATGGATTAGCTGTCATTCTTTCTTCGCTACGTTTTATAGTAGTTTCGTAATCAATATATTCATTCCAAGGTTCATAATCTGCAGCCTCAATTTTATCCCATGGTAAAGGGTTATCTTGATCTTTTTCTCCTATTTCAATATAGCTGTACTTATCTGGCACTACTACATCGCTTTTAACACCTTCTAATTGAGTAGAACCTCCATTAATTCTATAAAACTTTTGAGTGGTAAGCTTTAATGAGCCTACATCTCCAAACTCATTATTTCTTTTGAGAAATTGATTAAGATCTATTACATTTTGAACGGTTCCCTTACCATAGGTTTGCTTGCTCCCTATTACAATAGCTCTTTTGTAATCTTGCATGGCTGCGGCTAAAATTTCCGAAGCAGAAGCAGACAATTCGTTGACTAAAATCACCAATGGGCCATCCCATTGAATGCGCTCATCATCATCGCTTAAAACTTCTTTTCCGGGACCTGTAGTTTTCACCTGAACTACTGGACCTTCTTTTATAAACAATCCAGCCATGTCTACCACTGTTTTAAGAGATCCTCCACCGTTATCACGTAAATCAAGAATTAATCCTTCCATACCTTCACGTTTTAGTCTCTCTATTTCTTTAGCTACATCAGAAGCGGCATTACGTTCTTTATAATTATCAAAATCTATATAAAATTTAGGTAAATTAATGATTCCAAATGTGCGTTCATTCTTTTTCACTAAAGATGATTTAGCATACGATTCTTCTAGTTCTACTACATCCCTAATAATTGAAATTACTTCAATGGTACCATCAACACGTTTTAAGGTAAGACGAACCTCTGTACCTTTGGGACCTTTAATTAATTTTACGGCATTATCAAGCCTCATCCCTACAATACTAACTGGGAGTTCGTCTCCTTGGGCTACCTTTAATATTTCATCTCCAACTTCCACCTGTTGACCTCTCCAGGCTGGTCCTCCAGAAATTACATCTGTCACCCTTATATTGTCATTTCGTTTTTGAAGTCTGGCTCCAATTCCCTCAAATTTACCAGAAATGTTAATATCAAAGCGTTCTTTGTCCTCAGGAGCTAAATAGAATGTATGCGGGTCAAACTCTTCTACAATACTGTTGATATATTGACTAAACCAATCCTTTCTTTCCAAATCCTTGGTAAGGTCAAAAAACTCATCAAAAGTTTTTAAAGTAGACTTTCTAGCTTCTATTTCAAGATCTATTTCAGATTTCGTACTATAAGAAGGATCTTCTTCTTTTTTTGATTCCTCTTCTTCTAGTCGAGACAAATATCCTGAAAGGGTAGAAAATTTAACCTGCTTTCTCCATCTGTCTTTCAACTCTTTCTTTGAGCTGGCATAGGGTAAGGCGTCATAATTTGTGTTTATTGTTTCACTAAGAGCAAAGTCTAAAGGTTTTTCCAATACTTCTCTATAAATATCTTTACTTTCTTCCATTCTTTTCATCAACCTTGTATAAGTAAGATTGAAAAAAGTAATGTCTAACTCTTTAAGCTGATCATCTATTTTATACTTATAAGATTTGAATTCCTTAATATCTGAAGCCAGAAAAAATCTCTTTAAAGGATCAAGGGCATTAATGTAGTCGCGAAATACATTTTCAGAAAAGTTATCATCTACCTCTCTGGGGTCAAAATGACCCTTCTCCAATACATATGTTATAAGTTCTATAAGAACTTTGTCTTTGTCTGAACTTTCAAATGTTTTATTAGTGAAACTACAAGAAGCAATTGAAATAATAAACGCTCCCATTAAGAATAACAAATTCCTTTTCATAATATCCAATTTTAATATGTCTAATTTACTGAAAAAACCATGCCAGCTTTATACAATGTTACTAATTTTTTGTTAAACATACTATATTGTCTATATAACGCATCAATTCCCTATTTTTGCTTCTTTAAATTAAGATATAGCTATGAAGAGTAGACCATTGATATTAGTAACAAATGATGACGGCATAACAGCTCCTGGATTGAGAGCTCTTATTAGTGTAATGAACGAAATTGGAGATGTAGTTGTTGTTGCTCCAGACAGTCCGCAATCTGCGATGGGTCATGCCATAACCATCAATTCTACTTTGTATTGCAGTCCCATATCTATAGATGATGAGGAAGAACAAATTGAGTATACTTGCAGTGGTACAGCTGCTGATTGCGTAAAACTAGCAGTTAATGAAATTCTTAATAAAAGACCTGATATTTGTGTAAGTGGAATCAATCATGGTTCTAACTCTTCTATTAACGTAATTTATTCTGGAACCATGAGTGCGGCGGTTGAGGCTGGTATTGAAGGAATTCCAGCCATTGGTTTTTCACTTTGCGATTATTCTTGGGAAGCAGATTTTAAAGTTGCTAAAGAATATGCAAAAAGTATCACTGCCAATGCCCTTAAAAATGGTATGCCTAAAGGTGTTGTGCTTAATGTTAACATTCCAAAGGCTAAAAAAGAAGAAATAAAAGGGGTTAGGGTTTGCAGACAGGCTAAAGCAAACTGGGTGGAAGTATTTGACAAAAGAACAAATCCTCAAGGGAGAGATTACTATTGGCTTACTGGTAAATTTGTAAACGAAGATAAAGGTGAAGATACAGATGAATGGGCACTAGCCAATAATTATATTTCTGTAGTACCGGTTCAATTTGATCTTACTGCGCATCATGCCATACAAGATATCAATACTTGGGACTTAAATGATTAAGAAGGAAATTTTTATTGGCTTCCTTGTTGGGGTTATTTCTAACTCCCTAGGTGTTCTACTTGCTATAGTAGCACTATCTTATTATACAAAACTCACAATGAAAACTACCTATGAGTTGGCTTTTTCTCAGGGAAGTATAGGAAGTATCATAGCTATGGGTGGCATTATGAATCTTATTTCTTTTTTTCTTTTTTTACACTTAAATAGGGATTATAGAGCCAGAGGAGTATTAATGGCAACAGTATTAAGTGCTATGCTCATTCTCTTATACAAAATTATGTAATTATGAGGTATTACATTATTGCTGGTGAAGCTTCAGGAGACCTTCATGGCTCCAATTTAATGAAGTATATTTTTGCAAATGACAAAGACGCAGAAGTACGCTTCTGGGGAGGAGATCTCATGCAAAATATAGGGGGAGTATTGGTAAAACACTTTAAGGATCTTGCATTTATGGGTTTTCTGGAGGTAGTGTTGAATTTGCGTACGATTCTTAAAAACATTTCATTTTGTAAAAAAGATATTGCGGCCTTTTCTCCAGATGTTATCATTTTTATTGATTACCCTGGTTTTAATCTCCGAATTGCAAAATGGGCTAAAGAACAAGGTATTCCCACACACTATTATATATCACCTCAAATCTGGGCTTGGAAAGAAAGTAGAATTCAGGCTATAAAGCGTGATGTAGATAAAATGTATGTAATTCTGCCTTTTGAAAAGGAGTTTTATGAAAAGAAGCATTTATTCCCGGTGCATTTTGTAGGCCACCCATTAATTGATGCAATTTCTGGAAGAATTACTAAAACTAAATCTGAATTTTGCATTGAACACGGTTTGGATCAGGAAAAGAAAATTATCGCCTTACTTCCCGGAAGCCGAAAACAAGAAATACAAAAAATGCTCCAGGTGATGCTGGCTGTTGCTCCAGATTTTCCTGACTATCAATTTGTAATTGCAGGGGCTCCAAGTTTAGATCATGATTTCTATAAAAATTTTATTTCCGATAAAAATATTTACTTCGTCTCTAATAAAACCTACGATTTATTAAGTGTAGCATATGCGGCTTTAGTAACTAGTGGAACTGCAACCCTTGAGACTGCCTTGTTTAAAGTACCCGAGGTTGTTTGCTATAAAGGAAACTGGATTTCTTATCAAATTGCAAAACGTATTATTTCCTTAGAGTATATTTCATTGGTGAATCTCATCATGGATGCACCTGTGGTTACAGAGCTTATTCAAAGTGATTTCACCAGAAAACGCCTTCAAAAAGAATTGGAATTAATACTTGAACCTTCCCATAGAAACAAATTAATTGCTCAATATGATGCGTTAGAAGAAAAGCTTGGCGGAGGAGGAGCCAGTAAAAAAACTGCGGATTTGATTATTCAAGCAATTAAAAAATGAGTCTATGTTTAAAGATTTGTAGTATTTTGCAGTAAAATATGATCACTAATGAAACGAATACTGCCCCTACTTGTTTTACTTACGGTTATTATTGGTTGTAAATCTTCAAAAAAAACTACTTCCGTTAAACCTGTTTCTATTACCGTCAAGGCTCCTGATGAGGACGAAAATACTTCTGATAGCAATACTGTTAACAATACTGTCGAAAACGAAAGTGCGTTAGCAAATGAAATTGTGCGTACCGCGCTATCCTACAGCGGAACACGTTACAAATATGGGGGTATAACATCTAAAGGAATGGACTGTTCTGGATTGTTATTCGTTGCATTCAAACAACATGAAGTGCCTATTCAACGTACTTCTTCTATGATGGCATCTCAAGGAGTAAAGATAAAAATACGAGATGTTCAAAAAGGAGATTTACTTTTTTTCACGACTGGAAAAAATAAAAGACGAATCAATCATGTTGGTCTAGTGGTTGCTGTTAAAAATAATGATGTAAAATTCATTCATTCCACAACCTCCAGAGGGGTTTTAATTTCTTCTATAAATGAAGGTTATTGGAATTATGCCTTTAAAGAAGCACGACGTATTTTGTAAATTTATAAGATTTTTCAGTAATTTTATATATGAAATTACTGAATTATAAATTCTCAGTACTAGTGCTGTGCTACATTTTAGGAATCGTTACAGGTTATTACCTGCAACTTTCTTTGGCACCAATTATCATTGTATTTGGAGTAACTTTTAGTTTGTTTCTATTTTTTAAACAAAAAGCCAATAAACGGTTTCTACAAAAATCTGATTTTACTTTAGTAAGCTTCCTTATTTTCTTTCTTCTTGGTGGTATTGTAATGCAGATTCATCTTGAAAAAAACTTTCAAACTCATTACACACATCAAACCAATTACCAAAAAGAACATCTTTGGTTTGTAAAAGTAACACATGCACTTAAATCGTCCGCTAATTACAATCGATATGAAGGAGTATTATTACAGATGGACTCATCAAAGGTTAGAGGCAAAGTACTTATAAACATTAAAATAAATAATTCCAAAACGCTCCCTACGGGTACCGAATTTGCTACAAACACAACTCTTATATCAATAAATAAACCACTAAATCCCGGTCAATTTAATTATGAAGATTACTTGGCTAAGAGGCAAATCTATCATCAATTATACATAAATCAGGAAGAACTTGTTTCGCTAAAAACAACTCCTTCCCTACTTGTTCTTACCCAAGAATATCGAGAAACGATTAGAAGGAATCTAGAGAAGTACGCCTTTGATGCAAAAGAACTAGCAATTATGAATGCGTTGTTATTAGGATACAGGAATGATATTTCCAAAGAAATGTATGCAAACTTTGCAGCAGCTGGTGTTATTCATATTTTGGCTATCTCTGGACTTCATGTAGGCATTTTACTTTTGTTTTTAAATTATATGTTTAGCCCTTTGGCATCTGTAAAGAATGGCACGGTTTACAAATCTATCATTGTTATCTTATTGCTATGGCTTTTTGCTTTGTTAACCGGATTTTCCCCTTCTGTAGTAAGATCTGTTACTATGTTTTCTTTCTTCGCTTATGCATTAAACCGGAAAAAACTTACTAGCACCTTCAATGTATTATTTACAAGTATGTTTTTTTTATTACTATTCAAACCACTTCTTATCTTTGATGTTGGTTTTCAATTGAGTTATTCAGCTGTACTTGCAATTATTTGGATACAACCTATCATTTATAAAAAATGGGTTCCAAGATATTGGATTACGAAATATTTATGGTCTATACTTTGTGTTACATTCTCAGCTCAACTGGGTTTATTGCCTTTGAGCTTATACTACTTTCACCAGTTTCCAAGTTTGTTCTTTTTATCTAATCTTGTGATTTTACCGTTTCTTGGACTTATCTTAGGAAGTGGAGTTCTAATTATTATATTATCCATGACACATCTGCTTCCCAATTTTTTGGTGACCTTCTATGCCAATATTTTAAAATTACTTCACCAATTTGTAAGCTGGATTGCCCAACAGGAAGCTTTTGTTTTTAAGGGTCTCTTTTTTGACATCAAAATGCTCATTGCATCCTATGTGTTGATTATTGGTTTAGTGTTTCTACTGCAAAAAACTTCAAAAAAGAATATTGTTATTTCTACAGTAGGTTTTCTATGCTTATTTGGACTCATTATTTGGAATAACATTGCCATAAAAAAACAAGATTCCTTAATTGTATTTCATCAAAATCGGGAAACGCTTATTGCAAAACACAAAGGTGAAAAATTGATTATTTACGGTGATCTTTTAAAGAAACCTGAAACATCTTACCCTATAAAAAATTATCAGATTCAGCACCCTGCAAAAACGATTCAAAAGGAAATGCTTCCGGTTTCGTTATCTACTCATAAAGAGCGGATTATTATTTTAGATTCCCTTCAGGATCCTATACCTATACCTAAGAGGCAGATTATTTTACTAGTAAACTCTCCTAAGATAAATCTAGAACGCATCATTAAACTTTATGAACCAAAAATGATTATTTCTGATGGCAGTAATTATATCAGTCTAAAAAAACGTTGGAAACAAACATGTAAAAAAGAAAAACTCCCTTTTCATGATACCTATGAAAAGGGAGCTTATATTTTAGATTTTACTGAATATTAGCGAATCCCATGCATCATTTTTCTTATAATAGGGCTTATAGCAATCATAACAAATCCCATCCCTATAGGTATTAGAGTAAAAATAAGAAAGAAAGTAGAGAGTCCATAATCTTCTAATATTGGATCCATATAACTTGCGGTCCACCCTCCAATTACTCCTGCTAGGAAATTGGATATAAACCAAATCCCAAACATCATTCCTACTAATCTTAAAGGCGCTAACTTACTTACATAAGAGAGACCCACCGGAGAAAGACATAATTCTCCCAGTGTATGAAATAAGTAGGCTAATACCAGCCAAAGCATACTTACTGAAGCGGTTTTAGCCCCTTGAGGAATGGTAGAAGCTCCATAAGCTAATGCCGCAAACCCAACACCTACCAAAATAAGACCCAGTGCAAATTTAATAGGGCCAGAAGGGTTAAACCTACTTTGCCACATCTTTGAAAAGAGTGGCGCAAAAATGATAATGAACAATGAATTTAAAACGGAGAACCAAGAAGCCGCAACCTCAGTTTGATTGCTCGAAAATTCTCTAAAAAGCATCCAGATAACAATACCCCATATAATCAAAAAACTAATTCCTAGCCATGTGTTTGACAAACCGTAACTTTTAAATGTTTGGGTAAACAGTTTGATTAAAACCCAAGTAATCACCAGTAGTGGAACTATCGTTATTATTGCGTTAACAGTTTTAAAGGTAGTTGCTGCAGAGCCTTCTAATGCTCTATCGGTATAATCAGAAGCAAAGATGGTCATAGAGCCACCAGCTTGCTCAAAAGCCCACCAGAAGAAGGTTGTAAACAGCGCAAAAATGCTTATGACAATAATTCTATCTCTGTCAATTTTTGACTTCTCAGCTTGTTTAGCCACGGCAGACAGATCTTCTTGCACCTTTTCTACTTGATCTTCTACTGCATCATCTAGCTCTGGTTGATTTTTTGGAGACAACCCTATATTACCAAATATTTTTTGAGCGTAAAAGAACTGTAGCATTCCAAAGAACATAAAAATACCGGCAAGGCCAAAACCATAATGCCACCCTACTTTTTCGCCTATATATCCGCATAACAAAATCCCTAAAAAAGCACCTGCATTGATTCCCATATAAAAAATAGTATATCCTGCATCTTTTTCTTTTCCGTTATTCTTATATAGTTGCCCTACAATAGAAGAGATATTGGGCTTAAAAAGCCCGTTCCCTAATATTAATAATACAAGTCCTGAATAGAAGAAGACTTCCGAAAATAATTCTAGCGCCATAGATGCATGCCCTAGGGTCATAATGAGCGCTCCCAAAACTACCGCATTTCTAAATCCTAAAAATTTATCGGCAATAAAACCCCCTATAATTGGAGTTAAATAAACCAATCCAATATACCAACCATAAAGTAATGTAGCATCTGCTCTTTCCCAGTTCCATCCACCTTCTAAAATAGATTTGGTTAGAAAAAGTACCAGCAAAGCTCTCATACCATAGTAAGAAAATCTTTCCCACATTTCTGTAAAGAACAAAACAAAAAGACCAGAAGGATGCCCTAAAACTGTTCTTTGATTGATCTCTGAACCGCCATATTTAAATTCCATAAATTTTGAGTTTTATTATTATAGGTTGTTTTTAATGAAATTAGTCATCTTTGTATAAAGTTGTAAGCGTGTATTACCTCCGTAAATACTATGATTTTTATCTGGATAGATTGCCCAATCAAATTGTTTATTGGCCTGTACTAATGCTTCTACCATTCTCATTGTATTTTGCACATGTACATTATCGTCACCTGAACCATGCACTAGCAAAAAGGCACCTTTTAATTTCTCTACGTGATTGATGGGTGAATTTTCGTCATAACCAGAAGCATTTTCCTGCGGGGTTCTCATATAACGCTCTGTGTAGATAGTATCATAAAAACGCCAGCTTGTAACGGGAGCTACCGCAATAGCCATTTTAAAAATATCATTACCTTTAAGCAAGCAGTTTGACGACATAAAGCCTCCGTAACTCCAACCCCATATCCCTATTCTACTTTCATCAATATAAGATCTACCTCCAAGTTCTTTGGCAGCAGCAATTTGATCTTCTACTTCATACTTACCAAGTTCTTGATATGTTACTTTTTTAAAAGCTGCTCCTTTAAAACCGGTTCCTCTTGGATCTATACAAACTACCACATAACCCTGTTGCGCCAGCATTTGATACCAATAATCATTAATACCAGTCCATCTATTCGCTACTTGTTGAGAACCTGGACCACTGTATTGATACATAAATAGCGGATATTTCTTTTCTGGATCAAAGCCTTTAGGTTTAATCATCCACATGTTTAGTTCACTCCCATTTACAGTGATTGTTGAAAATTCTTTTGGTGACAACTCGTAAGGCTTAAGCTTTGTCAACAAGGCATTATTATTTACTATTTCTTTCAGCTCTTTCCCGTCTTTTCCTTTACGTAGGGTATAACGGTAAGGAGTAGAGATACTGGAATAGGTGTTAATAAAATAAGTGTAATCTTCACTAAAAACTGCTGAATTACTACCAATTCTTTCAGTTAACAATTTTTTACCCTTGCCATTAATACCAATAGAATAAACAGCTCTGTTAATTGAACCTTGCTCTGTAGACTGATAATAAACCCGAGCTGTTTTAGGACTAAAACCATAAAAAGCTGTTACTTCCCAAGACCCTTTGGTTATCTGCCGAATGAATTTTCCATTTTTATCAAATAAATAAATATGATTAAACCCGTCTTTTTCACTTGTAAAAAGAAAACTATTATCATTAAGAAATGTAAGGTTATCAGTAATATCTATATATGCTTCATCTTTTTCTTGATAAATTTCTTTTACAGACTCATCTTTGGTATTATAAATTACCAGGCTTAATCTATTCTGATGACGATTAAGTATTTGAGCACTTAATTTGTTTGCAGCATTAGTCCATTTTATTCTAGGAATATAATAGGCATCTTGCAAAGGAACATTTACAGTTTTAGTAGACATAAGCTCATAAACATGTAATGAAACTATTGAATTTGTCTCTCCTGCTTTAGGATATTTAAAAACATGTTGTGTTTGGTAAAGATTTTTACCATACATATCCATAGAAAATTCTGGAACATTAGTTTCATCAAACCTTATAAATGCCAAATGAGATCCAGTTGAATTCCATTCAAATGCTCTCACAAAACTAAATTCTTCTTCATAAACCCAATCAGTTACACCATTTATAATCTTATTGGTCTCCCCATCCTTGGTTACCTGAGTAGTTTCTCCGTTTGTAAGATCTTTTATGTAAATGTTATTTTTAAAAACATAGGCTACCTTAGAGGCATCTGGAGAAAATAAAGGTTCCTGAATTTTTTCTTCAGAAACCAATTGAACTTCTTTACTTTTTATATTATATACAAAATATTTTCCGAGTCGTGAACGACGGTAAACAGGAGTTACCTTTGTTGCTAATAGTATTTTAGATTCGTCTTTACTGAAAGTATAGGACGAAAAAGCCTCTACAGACTCCAAATCAGCAGAAGACACGATAGTTTCTACTTTATCCAATGTTTCATAGTCGTATTTATCTACTGTAGAAACCCCCAGATTTGAATTAAGAACTGCATATTGTTTTCCGTTATTTAAGGAATTGAGCTTGTCCATACTTTTTGTAGTAAAAGTACCGCTCCAAATTTCCTGTAAATCTAATTGTTGTTGGGCTTGCAATAGGCTGCAAAAACCGGTAAAAAGAAAGATAAACGTGTATAGTTTTCTCATTCAAATTAAAGATTGATTAATAAAACGTCAAGTTTACTAATAATTTAACAAAAAAGTAAACTTTTTTCGTTAAACATAAGAGTAGACGTTATACTATTCAACAAAAAAATTACCAGAATACTACAAGCACTCATATTTAGTATCTTTGCTACGCTTAATAAAGGCTATATATTATGAATAAAGTTGTAGAAGGATTCTCAAAACTTTCTAAGGAACAGAAGATAACATGGCTAACTTCGCATTATTTCCCAAAGAATCCAGAAGCTCAAAATATCCTAAAACAATATTGGAATTCAAACCAAAAGCTCCAGAAGCTTCACGACGAATTCATAGAAAATACGATTACCAACTACTATTTACCTTTGGGTATTGCACCTAACTTTTTAATTAATGATAAAGTTCATGCAATTCCTATGGCTATAGAAGAAAGCTCTGTAATTGCAGCCGCCAGTAAAGCGGCTAAATTCTGGAGATTAAGAGGCGGATTTAAGGCCTCTGTAATTTCTACGGAGAAAATCGGACAGATACACTTTATGTTTAAGGGACACTCTCAAGAATTACAAAACTTTTTTAACCTCATAAAGACAGACCTTATTAATTCCATTAAAGGAATCACTCAAAATATGGAAAAGCGTGGTGGAGGGCTCACCCATATTGAATTGAGAAATAAAACAGCAGCCTTAGATAATTACTATCAACTTCATTGTACATTTGAAACGTTGGATGCCATGGGTGCTAACTTTATAAATTCATGCCTAGAGATGATGGCTAAAACATTGTTAGAAAAAGCAACAGAATTTCGTGGCTTCTCAAGCAAAGAATCTGATCTAGAGGTAGTAATGAGCATTCTTTCTAATTACGTTCCAAATTGTTTGGTAAGAGCAGAAGTAAGTTGTCCAGTATCACAACTTAACGAAGACACCAGCCTGTCTCCTGAAACATTTGCAGAAAAATTTGTTCAAGCTGTGGCGATTGCTAAAATAGAACCTTTTAGAGCGGTTACTCATAATAAAGGGATTATGAATGGTATTGATGCTGTAGTACTTGCAACAGGAAATGATTTTCGAGCAATAGAAGCTGGAATTCATGCTTATGCGGCTAGAAATGGGAGTTATTCTAGTTTAACAGATGCTAAAATTGAAGAGGGAATTTTTACCTTCTCTATTGAAGTACCCATGGCACTTGGAACGGTAGGAGGTCTTACCAAATTACACCCATTGGTAAAACTTTCTATGGAGATGCTTGGAAATCCATCTGCTAAAGAATTAATGGAAATAATTGCAGTTGCCGGACTCGCCCAAAATTTTGGGGCTATTCGTTCTTTAATAACGACAGGTATACAAAAAGGACATATGAAAATGCATCTTTTAAATATTTTAAACCAATTAGGAGCAACTAATGAGGAAAAGGCATATTTCACTAATTATTTCAAAGATAAAACGGTTACACATAGTGATGTTGTGAACGAATTTAATCGTGTAAGAACAAACGTTTAATATTGCTAATGCCTACCTCTTATTACAGTCATGGAAAATTACTCATCACAGGCGAATATGCTGTTTTAGATGGAGCACTTTCCCTTGCCTTACCAACTAAATATGGACAATCTCTTGAGATTGGAACACAACCTATACCAGATCTTCTTGAATGGCATAGCCTTGATTATTCTGGTGAGGTATGGTTTCGTGCGCAAATTAGGATAGATGCTATATTTGGAAAGCTTTCTGCAAGTGTTTCTAAGGCATCAAATACGAGTACTACAAATACATTACTCTCTGTTTTAAACGCTGCCATTCATCTCAACCCTTCTTTTATTCATAAATTAAGAGGGAAACGTGTTATAACCAGATTAGAGTTCCCTTCTGACTGGGGACTAGGTTCTTCATCTACTTTCATAAATAATATTGCCCAATGGGCAGGAATCAATGCATATGAGCTATTATGGAAAGGATTTGTAGGTAGTGGTTACGATATAGCTTGTGCTCAAAGCGATACACCTATCACTTATGAAGTTGCTGATAAAACTCCAAAAGTTACGCCTGTTATATTTAATCCCAATTTCAAAAATCAACTTTTTTTTATACACCTAAACAAAAAACAAAATAGCCGTGAAGGTATTGCACGTTATCAACAACTAGAAATAGATAAAAAGGAGCTTAAAACTAAAATTGATCCTATAACACAGGCTATTTGTCAAGCAGAAAGCCTTGCTGTTTTTGAAAAATTAATTGAAAAGCATGAACAAATAATAGGAGATACTTTGAAGCTTACGGCGGTTAAAGAGCTTTTATTCTCAGACTATTCTGGTGCCATTAAAAGTCTGGGAGCATGGGGTGGCGATTTTATTCTAGCTACTGGAAATAAAGAATTTGTATTTGATTATTTTCAAGATAAAGGATTCCATACAATACTGGCCTATTCTGAAATTATTTTATGATGGCACTTATAATGTTTCTTTCTTCCAGATTCATAAAACTATTTGTTGGGTAAATGTACATTGATTTCTTTAATCACTAAAACCTAAAGAGCTTCTACATAGTATTCAATATATGTTTTCAATACAAGATTAGCTTCGTGAAGCTATTATAGTTGCTTGGAAATAAATAAGAAAAAAACATTGTCACAGCTATAACTGTGACAATGTTTAAAAGAATATTTTTAAAGAGATGTTTCCCTATAATGAAGGTACTTTTACACTATCTCCTACCCAACATTTAAAGGTGATGGTTTTTCCAGACATACTTGAAGTAAAGATATCTTGCCTTGTAGGAGCTCTTTGGTCATAGCTGCTTGCTGCTTGAGCGGCCTTCCCAGAGACTGAAGCATCTACTCGTCCTGCCTTTCTAGCCATTTCTGCAGCTTTCCAATAAATTGCTCTCTTCTCAAAAGTTGTAGTACCACATTCATTTGCACTCTCAGCATAGAGGTTTGCAATAAGCAAATATGCTGCCCCCATTGATGGTTGATATTTTAATGCTTTCTGTGCGTAGTTTTTTGCACTGCTCTTTTGACCTCTATATTTCAATCTTCTAGCAATATTATAGAGAAGCTTCGCCTTTTTATAGGTGTCTGTTTGAAGATCTACTGCCTCATTATAATATTTGATAGCCTCATTAATTTTACCTGCTTTTTCTTTCAATATACCAATTTTGCGAGCCGAATCTGCGGAAGGATCCAACTGATGTAATGTCTCTACCATCTCAACAAATATAACATCATCCGTACAATCTTTGCTTTCCATTCTATTTGCGGCTCTATTTAACCAAACCGCATCATTTTTCTTAGTGTCAAAGTTTTTCTGGTATAACGGAATCAACTTCTCACAATCTGCGAGGTTTCCTAGTACCGCATCATTACTACCGCTAATTTTGTCATAAGACCCCGAATTAATTCGAGCGTTCTTTAGCTTTTTAGCTTCTTTCTTGGTAAGCGTTCCTGCTTCTTCCTTTTCCAAATAGCTTTCAATAACTTTTACCAATACCGCTTTTTCCTCATCAATCTTTTCAGTAACATTATCATAGGTATCAAAAACCTCCTGTATATCTTTTTTACCTGCATTATGAAGATTTACCAACGAAGAAAAATATAAAAACAATGCTTTGGCGTTTTTAAAATTAGCTAAATCCTTTTTAAAGGCTTCATTTAAAAGGTCAAATAGTTCCTCATCTGTACCCAATTTCTCCGATTCTATAAGTATTGCTTTATCTGCTGCTACCTTTGCATAAGGAAATTTTTCAGGAAAATACTTATTACTATCATCATACAAACTTAAAAGTGCACTTATATGAGAAGTCTTTTCTGATCCTTCTGATTTACTGATTTTATCTTTAAGTATTTTTTCGCCATAGACATATGTTGCACGGTTAAGCTCTGGACAATTTTCTCTCACCATTTTCCAAGGCTCATAAGCCACATTATAGTTTTTTACTTTTGACTGCTCATAAAACATGGAGAGATTCTTGCTACATTCAGGATTCTGTTCCTGTCCCATTAGGACACCAAAGCTTGCTATCAAAGCAGATAAAAACATAATGTGCTTCTTTTTCATCTCTCTATAATTTATATGGTTATTATTATTTAGTTTATTACCTCCATCTATCTAATAGCATAGCTTGAAGTTTGTAATGATATAATTCTTTATATTGCTTCTTGCCAAAACACCTCTTCTTCACACCTACTTTAAATACAGGGTTAATCTTAGAATACCTTATAAATAATCTTACATCAAAAAACACGCCAAAGTCTTTCTAGAATAAATAATTTACGCTTACTCGCCTTCATCCATAGTAAATAACAATTCTGTAAAGTATATTTTTAATAACTTAATGAAGATTTTTATTGATGGACATGTATTCTCCGGAGAATCTAGTGGCATCTTGAGCGATCACACAACTAAAGAGCGTAAGAAATAAAAGGATAAGATTAATTTTTTTTAACCTTAAACTTGGCTAAAAACCTGCACAAACCATTATAATAGAAATTTCTGCATTAGCAACAATTTGACTCTATGAGGAGTAGTCACTAAAAATTATAGACAAGGTTTACAGGTAGTGATTGCAATATTGCTGGTAGTCAAAACGATTCACTTATTAAAGACATTTGATTTTCCAACTATTCACATACGTTTAAAGACCCATAGGTAGAAGGTGATTTTAATCTACCTAATGGAAATAATGAATTTGTATTTGATTATTTTCAAGATAAGGGGTTTTACACCACTATATGTTACGATAAAATGATGCTTCCATGATAAAATTGCACTCCTCTATTTTTGGAAAATTATTGCATAAAAAAAGCTTTCTTATTTATTACAACAAGAAAGCTTTTGTACTGTCTTAACAGAATTTTTAATAAAAATCCGAACGATTATCTTCAATTTTGGCAGCTTCTTTAAGCGCTGTAAATACTTTTGAGTTCACGCTATTTCTAGTAGCTGTTTTTATGGTATTTGCATAAGTACCATAATTATCTAATTCAATAGAATTTTCTTTTTTGGTTACCTGCACCATAAAGACTCCATTTTCACCTTCAATAAGACTAGAGGTTTTTCCTTCTTCCAAACCAAAAGCTGCTCCTACCACTTTAGGCTCTCTCCCTGCTCCAGCTATAGTTGGAGACTTCATTGTAAGTGTAGTAGCCGAATTTACTTGTGTGTTGTTAGCTTTTGCAAAGGCATCAAGTGAACTTACATTCTCATTTTTTTCCTTAATAATTGCCGCCTTCTTTTGCTTTCTTAGAATAGGAAGCACTCTTGAAGAGGCTTCTTCTGGTGTTGTTAATCCCTTTTTGGTCTTTTTTGTGATCTGTGCAACTACATATCCATTAGGAACATTAAAACGCTTTACACTACCTACTTTTGATTCTTCTTCAAAAGCCCATTTTACAATAGTTCTTTGATTACCCAAACCAGGTAGGTTTTCATCAAGCGCTTTCACTTTATTTACAGGCCTTACCACATAGTTATTTTCCTTGGCTGTGCTCTGAAAATCTTTATCGGCGACGGCTATTTCAAATTTAGTAGCGTTGGTAAAAAGTTCGTTATTTGTTTCTTCAGATGCTTCAAGCTTTTGAGAAATAGTGGCTATTAAAACTTGATCTTCCTTATCGTCTACATGAATTACATGAAAACCAAAGTCTGTTTCTACTAACCCTATTGCTCCCTCTTCATTACCGAAAATAAAATCATTAAATGGAGCTACAGTAGCACCTTCTTCCAGATATCCCAAATCTCCGCCTTGAGGCGCAGAGGGTCCATCTGAATTATCTCTGGCTAAAGCAGTAAAAGTGCCTGGCTCTAGTTTTGCTTTTGCTAATAATTCTTCGGCCTTTATTTTTGCTTCTTCTTTTGTTCTAGTGATCTTAGGATTTGCGCGAGTAGCTCCTTGATATGCAATTAAAATATGGCTTGCTTTTACACTTCCATTCGGTTTTTTAGCAACCATTCTAGAAATTTTGTAAGTCTCTGCATCCTTGTAAGGACCAAATACATCTCCTATTTCTAAGCTAAACAAGCTATCCGCAAATAATGCTGGTAACCTCTTTTTAGACACATAACTAGAATCGTAGCGTACATCTGAATATCTGTTTACAAATAATTCCAAATCTTTTGTTGATTTAAATCCAGAAACAGTATCCCCCTCTTCTACTGTATCCTCTAATAAAGCAGTAATACTATTTAAAACTTTATCTTCATCTTCTAATGAAGGTTTTTCTTCAAATAAAACATAGGTAATGCTACGTGAAGCTTCTTCTTCAAAATCTGATTTATGATTTTCAATATACGTTTGAATTTCTTTTTTACTTACGGTGATAGTACTATCAGGAATACTTGCATAAGGTACTTGGACATATTTAACATTTACCTTATCATTTTCCATTTTGTAACTTTCTTTACCTTCTCCAAAGGAGGCTCCTAAACCAGCTTTGATAAGGTTAAAATACATTTGTTGTTGTGCCACTTGAATCAAACGTTGCTCCTGGACTTGCCACTGTGCAAAACCATTGGGGTCTGTTGCTTTTAATTCCGCTAAAAACTCAATAAATTTATTTTCATCAAACAAACCTGCTTCATTTTGAAACTGAGGACTCGATGTATATTGTGGAATTGACTTTACGACTTCAATAATCTGATCTTTTTCAATATTTAGCCCTAACTCCTCAAATTGCTCATTGTAGAGTGCCTTCTGAAGCTGTTGATCCCAGACTTGATTGACTACCTGAGTATTGGATACATTTGGGCCATACTGATTTGAAAGTTGATCTACCTCTGCTCTGAACTCATCTATTTTGATATCAGTGCCGTTAACTTCACCAACGATCTCTTTTGAAGATCCAAAACCTTGACTTCTAAAAAGGTCTGATATTACAAATGCAAACAGAGCCAGACCAATAACAAGTATTAGTACTAAGGAACGCTGTCTGATTTTCTCAAGAATTGCCATCTGTCGTTATTTTTATAAAATTCAGTTGGCGAAAATACCACTTTTTTAGAATAATAAAAACCTGTTGCCGTAATAATTACGGGTTTTTTCAATCTTCTTTTCGCACTTCCAAATGAAGTAAATCAATTTTAGTATTACTTACTTCAACAATGGTAAATCTGTAGTTTTCAATGTCTACTACTTCTCCTTTTTCTGGGATTTCTCCCAATTGACTAACAACAAGCCCTCCAAGTGTTTCGTAGTATTCATTTTCTGGAAGATTGAGCTTGTATTCTTCATTTATATAATCCACTTCCAAGCGAGCAGAAAAACGATATTCGCTTTCATCAATCTGAGTCTCCTCAAGCACAACAGAATCATGTTCATCTTCAATTTCACCAAAAAGCTCCTCCACAATATCCTCCACCGTCATGATTCCGCTAGTACCCCCATATTCATCAAGCACAACGGCCATACTTTTTCTTTTTTTTATCAAAGCATTTAAAATGTCATTGATAAGCATAGTTTCAGGTACAAATTCTACGGGTAATAAAATGCTTTTAACTGTTTTGGGTTTCTTAAAAAGCTCAAAAGAGTGAATGTATCCAATAATATCATCAATAGTATCTTTATACACCAAAATCTTTGAATATCCAGTTTCAGTAAAAAGTTTTGCTAAATTCTTTGGTGTTTCATGCACTTCTACCGCAGTAATTTCTGTTCTGGGAATCATTACCTCCCGTGCTTTTACCTCAGAAAATTCTAAAGCATTCTGAAAAATCTGTATCTCAGAATCTACATCCTCGTCATCTGGTACAGATTCCATTTGTTCAGAGATATAATCTCCTAACTCTACCTTACTAAAGGCCAACTGTACTTGATCGCCTTTGGTTTTAAAGAATACGCGTAATACTACATCGGAAATCCAGATTACAAAATCTGAAACTAGTGAAAAAAATACGTAAAAAAAATAGGCGGGTACGGCAAATAGCTTGAGAAAGGTATTGGCATAAATTTGAAAGAACACTTTGGGTAAAAATTCTGCTGTAAGTAAAATAACAAGTGTTGAAATAGCAGTCTGACCTACAATAACACTAAAAGGTTTCTGGCTAATACCTTCATATGCAGGGTAGAGCCAGTGAACAATAACGTCTCCCATATAAAGACCATATACTACTAGTGCTATATTGTTACCCACCAACATGGTGGCAATAAATTTTGACGGCTTTTTGGTAAGCCTGATAAGTATTTTTGAAAGTAAATTTCCTTGTTTCTTCTCTATTTCAATATGAATCTTATTAGATGAAACGTATGCAATTTCCATCCCGGAAAAAAAAGCCGAAAGCAGTAAACTAAGAATAATAATTAAAATGGAGAAATCCATTTATTCCTGATTTTTTCGTTGCTGAAATTTTTTCCGATAGTGTCTTCTAAAGAAAAACATAAAGATAGAAACCACCGCAAAAACTATAAAAATATAGGCTCTGTTTCTATCTGCGCTCCAGTTGGTAACTACCTCATATATAGAAATACCCGCAATTACAAAATAAACTATTTCAAAAATTTTAAAAAATCTCATACTTCAGATTTATTTATCTTCTATGGCTATTACTCCAAAGGTTTTATGTGCATTCGCCAAACTAAAGTCCTTATTAAAATCAATACCTTCACCATTCATAATATTCCCTTCTTCAGGATTGGTGAATACAAATTTCTGTTCTGTAAAAATCCATTCATTTGTCTGATCCCAAAAAATCTGAGGTGCTTCTAAACGTTTTCCATCATGGGTTTCCAATACCACATTTCCTTGTAAATCTATTAAATTTGTTTGAGAATAAATAATCCCATAGTCTGCAGTGATAGTACTCTTATTATCATCCTTATCAAAAAAATCAACTTGAATCCCTTTAGGAAATTCCTGATAAGGAAAAGATTGGTTGGAAAAATTCTTATTCATAGCACTTGTCAACGTTGCCTTTACCCTTCCAGAATCAGTATAAATAAGAAAAAAATCTTCTGCAATCCCTTCTGGAAATTTCTCAGTAGCACTTAATTTACGAACATCCTCTATATTACTACTGCATGAAAAAAACATTGTCACAGTAATTACTGTGACAATGTTTAAAAAAATATTTTTAAAGAGATGTTTCACTATAATGCTGGCACTTTTACACTGCCTCCAACCCAACACTTAAAAGTAACGGTCTTACCAGACATTCCTGAAGTAAAAATATCTTGCTTAGAAGGAGCTCTTTGTTCATAGCTGCTTGCCGCACGGCCAGCACTTCCAGAAACTGAAGAATCTACTCTTCCTGCCTTTCTTGCCATTTCTGCTGCTTTCCAATAAATGGCTCTCTTCTCAAAAGTGGTAGAACCACACTCATTTGCACTATCCGCATAGAGGTTTGCAATTAATAAATATGCTGCCCCCATTGATGGTTGATAATTTAACGCTTTTTGCGCATAATTTTTAGCACTGCTCTTTTGACCTCTACTCTTAAACTTAGTAGCAATTTTATAAAGAATTTTAGCCTTTTTATAGGTATCTGTTTGAAGATCTACTGCCTCATTATAATATTTGATGGCTTCACTACTTTTACCAGCTTTATCATTTAATAAGCCTAGATAGTAAGCAGAATCTGCAGAAGGATCTAACTTATACAATGCTTCTACCATTTTAACAAACATTGGGTCGTCTGTACAGTCTTTACTATCCATTCTTCCCGCCGCTCTTTTTAGCCAAACAGCATCATTTTTCTTATTGTCAAAGTTTTTCTGATATAACGGAATCAACTTCTCACAATCTGCAAGGTTTCCTAGTTTTGCATCAATACTACCGCCAATTTTGTTATAGGAATCCGAATTAATTCGAGCGTTTTTTAGCTTTCTTGTTTCCTTTTTAGTAAGCGTTCCTGCTTCTTCCTTTTCTAAATAGCTCTCAATAACCTTTACTAATTTAGCTTTCTCCTCATCAATCTTTTCAGTAACATTATCATAAGCATCAAAAACCTCTTGTAAGTCTTTCTTACCTGCATTATGAAGATCTACCAAGACAGAAAAGTATAAATACAATGCCTTCGGGTTACTAAAATTATCTCGATCTTTATTGTAGGCTTCATTTAGCACATTAAAAAGCTCCTCATCTGTGCCCAATTTCTCATCATAAAAAAGTAGTGCTTTGTCTGCCGCCACTCCTGCATAAGAAAACTTCTTTGGAAAATACTTATTACTATCATCATACATGCTTGTAAGCATATTGACATGAGTAGATTTATCTGCTCCTTGTGATTTTCCAATTTTATCCTTCAAAATTCGCTCACCGTAAACGTAGATAGCTACGTGAAGTTCTGGACAATTTTCTCTCACCATTTTCCAAGGCTCATAAGCCGCATCATAGTTTTTTACCTTTACATGCTCGCTAAAAATGGAGAGGTTTGTCATACATTCGGGGCTTTGTGCCTGTCCCATAAGGGTACTTGCAGCTGCTACTAATCCGAATAAAAACATAATGCTCTTCTTTTTCATCTCTTTAAAATTTATGTTGTTATTGATATTTATTTTTTTGAAACCATTTATCTAATAAAGATAAGCTCAAATTTACATTAAAATAATTTTCTTCAATCCGCTGTGCCGATGTAGTTCCTCTTCGCCCTACTTCAAAGCCCAGATTGATTTTAGAAAGGCCGACTGGTAATCCTAGACCAAAAGACATGCCAAAGTCGTTTACTGGCAAATTATTTATTCTAATACCCGTCTCTTCATATCGCAAACCCGCCCTATAAACAACTCTTTTCCAATAATTTGAAAATGAATTATATTGTGGAATATAAAAACCGCCAATTGAAAATCTGGTGGCATCTTCATATGCTACATTGGTAATACTCAAAAATGGATTATCAAAGTTACTAGTTTTTTTCAATTCATATTCCGCTCCTAAGAACCATTTTTTGTTTGCTCCTATTCCCAAGCCAACACTTGTAGTGGCTGGTAAGGTCAAATCTGTTTTATTCAAACCTAAGTCAGAAAGGTTGATATCTACAGTTTCAACTGGTACTTCAACTCCTCTTATGATGGTTAAAGTAGAAAATTGTCTTTCATTTTCAGAAGACAGATCTGCTTCTGGCGAAAATAATAAAGAGGCATAGCCCGTTAACTTTTCACTAACTTTTCCTTTATAATTTAGTGCTAAGTTAAAATCTAATCCTCTTAGCGTTGATCTATTAGTCTCTCTTGTGCCTAGCTGAACTTCATCTGTAAACCTAACAACTCTATTTTCTATTTTACCAAAATCATAATTCATCGTAGCTCCAAAGCTGATGTTTTTAGTAATTTTATAGCCTGCGGAAACAAAAACTCTATTTACACCTCCTTCTCCTGAAAACCGATCTAATGTTGAAAGTTCTTGACTTTCATCTAATGAAGATAATTGATAACCTACAGATGTGAAAGGTACAATACCAAAACCCACTCCTCCTTTTTTACCTATGGGAAAACCGAGTGCTAAATAATCAAAAGAATATATTTCTGCATTCTCTTCGGTTTCTTCCGTTTTAAGACCTAAAGAAGTGTACGAAGCCCCTACAGTGTAGGTTGTAAGTTGCATGGATGAATAATTCGCAGGATTTTTGAGACTTAATGCAGTACTATCTGCAAAAACGCTTATGCCTCCCATCATTTGATTTTCTACTACGCCTCTGAAGCGTAATTCTCCAATTCCAAAAAATGAATATGGAGAAGCTGATCCCTCCTGTGCATTACTCTGTGCGCATAAAATCAGCATTAAACCAGCAAAAATCTTTCTTATCATCCGTGTTTATTGTATTCTAAAATATGGTTAAGGCCCTGTATTAAAAATTTTGGATTGGCAAATATGGTATTTTTTAATGTTTTAGACAAAATTTGCATATCACCGCCTGTTAAAATAACTGTTAAATCTTCAAATAGTGACACATATTGAGCAATAACTCCCTGTATTTCATAAATCAATCCATAATAAACTCCTGAGCGAATACTATTTTCAGTTGTATTCCCAATTAACATTTCTGGTTCTTTATATTCATCTAGTAAAGGTAGTCTAGCCGTAAAATGATGTAAACTCGCATATCGCATTTTAAGTCCGGGAGCAATAGACCCTCCCATATAAGTCCCATCTACATGAACAAAATCATAGGTAATACAGGTTCCAGCATCTATTACCAACACATTTTTTCTAGGATACTCACAAAATGCAGCAGCAGCGAGGGCAATTCTATCTACCCCTAAGGTCTTTGGACTTGCATAGGCATTGAAAAAAGGAATGGGTGTGTCTGAAGTTAAGTTTAGCACTTGCAAATTAGAATAGTTCTTTAATATTTCCATTATCTCTTTATCTACTACAGAAGAGATGATTGCATGGGTACAATGCTGTTTTTCCAAAATATTTTTGAAATTCTGATTTGAGTCTAATGATTTAAAAGAAGTTTCATAGATTAAAAAATTCCGATCAAAAACAGCTACTTTGATGAGCGTATTGCCCACATCTACAATAAGATTCATAATTGTAATTATAATTGTAAATTTACAAAACCGTTTTTTTGTAAATTTCTTTTGGTAATAATAAATTACCATTTATATTTGCAGCCGCTAATGAAGCAACTGGTACCTTAGCTCAGTTGGTAGAGCAACGGACTGAAAATCCGTGTGTCCCTGGTTCGATTCCTGGAGGTACCACTTTAAAATCCTGATCTTTTGGTCAGGATTTTTTGGTTTTACTGCATCTTATGTCTTATAATATAATGACTTATCTCTATTTTATTCATAGCCCGTCTAAAAACAAAATCTACGTAGGTGTTACAACCCATCTTCAAGAAAGACTCAAAAAACACAATGATCATGCATATGCCGGTGCTTTTTCTAAAATTGCTACCGATTGGGAACTAATCTTTCAAAAAGAGTTTGAAGACAAACAGGAGGCACTTTTTCTGGAAAAGTTCATCAAAAAAATGAAAAGTAGAAAGTTTATTGAAAAAGTGATCCAGCAACCAGAAATATTGGAGGATATTCTCACCAAAAGAAAATAAAGTCTCTGGTTCCCCCGAACTATCGGGGCTGGAGGTACCACTTTAAAATCCTGATCTTTTGGTCAGGATTTTTTGGTTTTACTGCATCTTATGTCTTATCTCTATTCTATTCATAGCCCGTCTAAAAACAAAATCTACGTAGGTGTTACAACCCATCTTCAAGAAAGACTCAAAAAACACAATGATCATGCATATGCCGGTGCTTTTTCTAAAATTGCTACCGATTGGGAACTAATCTTTCAAAAGGCAAACAATACCACTTACCTCTTACTTGATACATTGATTGGGCTAAACATGATGGAAACCACTTCATTATAATATGCATCAATTTACCATCCACCAATCGGTTTTGGTTTATTAGTTCCGTCTAGGGCGAACGTTTCTTTGGTTTGGACCATCTTCCTGTCCTTGTCTCTGTTCTGGAGCATTTCGTCGCCTTTCAGGATTGTTATTATTGCGTGCAACGGCATCCTGCTGGTTTAAAGGAATGTTCATCCCCGCTAATGCTCCTTGATTTTGGTCTTGAGCCGGTTGTTCGTTGTTTTGATTGGCTAGATTATTATTGTTGCCTGCAACGGGATCTTGCTGGTTTAATGGAACATTCATCCCTGCTAATGCTCCTTGATTTTGGTCTTGTGCTGGTTGTTGGTTGTTTTGATTCGCTGGCAAAGGGTAATGATGTCCTAATACTACTCCCAAAGCTTCTTCTACATTTGGGGGGGTATTGGCTTGATTATTAGAGTTATCATTCAACTCTTGTGCTACCTGTTGCAGTCTTTGTCTCTCTAATGAATGACTGACATGACCTCCTCTTATCATCTCTACTTGGTTATCGTTCATCAGATCGAAAGGAGTTTGATCATTTTCATCCCGTAGAGCAACATTAGCTCCATTGTCTATTAATAGTTGTACTAATTCTAAGCCTCCTGGCTCTGTAGCTCTTTCTGCTGCTATATGCAGCGAAGTCTGTCCATTATTGTTCGTTTCATTTACATCAAAAACACCCGTTTTTAGTAATAATGGAACCACTCCAGTAGTAACCGTAGGCGTCTGTTCTAATGAAGCAATTGCCAACTGCAGCATATTATTATTCTCGTCTTCCGGATCATTTCGCTGATTTAAATCAACCCCTCGATCTATGAAATCTTGGATTAATTGAGGATGATCTTGATGATTTAACAGTAACTGAAATGGTGTCATTCCAGTGTCATCTGCAGCATCTACATTAGCACCATTGTTTATGAGAAATTCGATTACCGGAGGTCGAAATTCATTAGTTCCGCCATAGTCATGACCCGCAATTGCAAAATGTAAAGCAGTTTGATCCTCATCGTTCACAGCATTTATATTAGCTCCGCTAGTATGAAGCGCTTGGATCACTTCAAGGGGAGCCGTATCCACTGCTACTTGCAGTGGCGTAAGACCATCATTGTTTGTAGCATCTACATTAGCACCATTTTGTAAAAGCTCTTGGACTATTTCCAGGTTAATATGTTCATTATCTTGATTAACTGCAACGTGCAATGCTGTATTTCCAGCTTGAGGATTTTCAGGATCTACTACATTTGTAGTGCCTTCGCTTCGTATGGCCTCCCTTACCCTATTTATATCATTATCCTTGATTGCATTAATAAGTTCCATATCTTTATTTTTTTGCTTCTGATTACCTTTGTTGTGAAAAATTACTTTTTATTTTTTGAAAAAATTAAAAGATAGCCTCTTCTTATCCTCAAGTTTACTTTACTTGATACAACTACTAATTGCCAAACGATATTCAACCGTTTAATTACAATATATGTAAAAAGGGTTAGACTTTAAAATAAAGTCTAACCCTTGTTGTTTTTAACGTACACAGTTAGTAGGATGCTGTCCCTATCTTTCTCGTCGTTTATCTTTTTTTAATTCTTTGAATTCTAATTTATTTAGTTACTTTTTAATAAACTTTCTTGTGATCACAGTATCGCCTGAAGTAATTCTAATAAAATAGGTTCCCGTTTGATAATTTGAAACATCAATACTGCGTATTCCAGAATTCTGTATTTCTTGTACTAACATTCCTAGCATTGAGAATACCTTGACATTATCTACTTGTTGGCCTCTTACATCAATATTAAGTAGGTTTTCGGCTGGATTAGGATATACCTTAAACATATCATTATCTTCCTCAGCAAGTAGCTGTGTCCTTAGCGCAGGAGATTTGGTGTCATCTACACAGAAGTTAGTCACATCAGAAGCTCCAAAATCACCTCCGGATGCTAGGATTCCTTCAGAACTTTCTAAGGTATACGATCCATTACCAAATCCGCAGCAAATACCATCTCCAAAAGCATCTGTAATGGTAAATACATAATCTCCTGAGCTTAATCCATTAATATTCTCAACAACGGTAGATCCATCTGGGTTTGCGGTAGAGTAACTATTGCTAGCTATTGTAGTTCCCCCTGTTGTTTGTAATGTCCACGATGTTTCTTCCGGATACTCATCAAAATTAATAGTAAGTGTTACATCTGCGGCGGCACAATTATTTGTTGTTCCTCCGTCAGTAGTAAGTGATATCGCATCAATAGCAACATCTGCTTGCCAAGTACCTCCTGTAATTCTATTAAAACGTAATTGAAGACCTCCCCCTACATAAGCGGCTAAATCTAATGTAACTATATTCCATTGATTTCCTTGATTTCCTGTCTGACTCCAAATAGATGTCCAGGTAACCCCATTATCATTACTAGCCTCTAGGTTTATAGATCCTGCATCAGCAGATCCAAACATATGGTATTGGAAAGAGAATGTAGCTTGAGAAGCACTGTTCAAATCAAAACAAGGAGAATTTAAAATTGCTTGTTTGTTCGGATAACCTGTTCCATTTCCTGAGGCTTCTACAAAAATATAGAATGCTCCATCAGCTCCACTGGAAGGTCCTGTGTTATTAGATGGTGTTCCTCCAGAATCACGAGTCCAGTTCAAATCGTCTCCTGTGGCTTGTGTCCAGGCACCAAAAGAACTTTCAAAACTCTCTGAGTATGGATACGATGAAATACCCCCTGTACATCCAGCACCTCCTGTACCATTTGTAGTTACAGAAGCCACATTACTTGCTAACGATTGATTACCAGCATCATCATTTGCAACCACCGTAAAAACATAGGTAGTAGCAGGTGTTAATCCTGTAATACTAAAACTAGTAGTTGCCGTATTTCCAATCACTACTCCATCTTGTAATACATCATAACTAGTTACTGCTACATTATCTGTAGATGCTGTCCAGTTTAAATCTGTAGTGGTAGTGGTTGTATTTGAAGCTATTAAGCTTGTTGGTGCAGTTGGAGCTTCTGTATCTGGACCCCCAGTAGTAGTAAGAGAAATAGCATCTATGGCTATATCTGCTTGCCAAGTTCCTCCAGTTATTCTATTAAATCGTAACTGAAGTCCACTTCCTACATAAGATGCCAAGTTTACATCTACAATATTCCATTGATTTCCTTGATTTCCTGTCTGACTCCAAATAGAGGTCCATGAGTTTCCGTCATCATTACTTGCTTCTAATGCGATAGTTCCCATATCGGTAGCTCCAAACATATGGTATTGGAATGAAAATGTAGCCTGAGAAGCGCTGCCTAAATTATAACACGGAGAGTTTATAATAGCTTGTTTATTTGGGAAACCTGTTCCATTTCCAGATGCTTCTACAAAAATATAAAATGCTCCATCAGCTCCACTGGAAGGTCCTGTGTTACTAGATGGGGTTCCACCTGAATCACGGGTCCAATTTAAATCATCTCCTGTATCTTGTGTCCAATCTCCCAAGGAGCTTTCAAAGCTTTCAGAGTATGGGAATACAGTAATTCCACCGCTACAAGCTGTGACTACCCCTGTAGTTACACTTATAGTATTGCTCTGCCCTGATTGATTTCCAGCAGCATCCTTAGCAATTACAAAGAAACTATAGGCTGTTGTTGGGCTTAATCCTGTAACTGTAAAAGTGGTTCCTGAAGCGGTTCCTACCACAACACCCTCTTGATATACATCATATCCTGTAACCCCTATATTATCCGTTGACGCATCCCAAGATAAATCGGTAGTGGTTGCAGTTGTATTTGAAGCTACTAAATTTAAAGGAGTTGATGGTGGATCAAAATCAGGTACCGCAGTACCAATTTGAAATGCTGCAACATGACTTTTTCTAACGTTTGATGGACTTCCATTCATATATTCACCTATGTGCCAAAAGGTTAAATCATCTATTGGATCTACAGTGAGTTGTGCATAATCCCCATATCGCCCATCAGACCTATTATTCTGTGCATTTCCATCTACAATATTTTGTTCGGCTATAGTCATCGTGCCCAAAGGATCTGATGCTAATCTTCCTGTATATCTTAAAGAAGTAAATACAGCACTACTTACGATGGTATACGCAAGACCAATATTCCCTTGAAAATCCATTCCTATACTGGCGCAAAATGTACTGTAATTAGGTTGTGAGTAGGTTCCTTCCTGATAAATCGTCCAGGGCTGATTATCGCCTGTCTGACGGAGTTCATACCATCGTATTCCTGCCTTAGTATCGTTTCCGCTTACATCTACCACAAAATTCATGACTGCAGAATTATGAGTTCCAAAACGTCTATAGTTTGTCATGTACATCATGGTTGCTTGTATGGCATCTATATTAGGACCGCTCCCAGGTTCGTCTAGGTTGTTGAATGATCCTCCATTGAACACAGCATCAAAAGCAGCCGTATTTATTTGTTGAGGAGCAGATATAGATGAACTTGCTGGGCTATTCCAGTTTACACTAACATCCCATACTTTTAAATGATCTTGAGATATGCCACTCCAACTATCATCTTGCATATAGACTATAGGGTGCGGTACTCCAACAGGGGGAAGAGTTGGACCTGTCGCATTAAAACCTCCCGGACTGTAAAATCCGTTATTAGAAGCTCCTGGTAATGGAAAACCTACTAATTGTGCATTAGGATTTCCTGCTAACATCTGGTCACGCTCCACAGCAAATACCACTTCACTTGTTGTAATAGATCCTTGATCTTTATTTGCTGTGATATAGTATCCATCTCCCCAAATAGATAATTTTTCATAATCTGGAAACGACCCTGTATTAAAACGATAGGTAAACCAGCCATCATTTATGGGGTCTGGACCTTGACCTACTGCTATTAAAAACCCATTAGGTGTATTACTAAACTGCATAATAATAAAACGATCTGCATAGCGGTCATACACCACAACAGGATCTCCAAGGGTTTCTCCAGGAAATAATGTTCCTAAGGATGCTTCCGGAAGCAATACATTCCCAGAGCGATCTAAAATTCCAAATCCTGAATTAAAGGCATAGACATAATGATTAGGACCTATAGCCCCGGTAGGGTCATTAAGTACTGTACCTTCATGAGCTCCAAAAGAGGTAATAGGAGCTCTTCCACGATTTGTTAGTGAGTTTACTTGTTTCTGTACTAATTCGTCTGGGCCTTTGGGCAATCCTTTTCCGGGAACAAAGGTATTAGAACCGCGCCTTTTAGGTGGTGCTACATGCTCAAGCCCTTTGGCAGCAATAATATTATCCATACGAGATAATGCCGGAATTTCCCTCATATAGGTTGCTTTTCCATAGGAGGTAGCTCTCATTGATTCATTTTGGGCATAAAAAGTAAATACGCAAAATAAACACGCAAAAATTGTAGTAATTCTTTTCATTTTGATGGAAATAAAGTGTTAAAATTTAGTTGATTTCAATGAAATTAGAAAAAAAAATAACTTCAAAAGAATAATTAGTTAGAAAAATATAGAGAATGACAAAAACTACGGGAAACCCATAACTCAACATCATGAAACAAGTAAAAACTTATAAATTTTGTAAAAATAAATTTTATTATATGAAGCCATCCTTATAAAATTCAAGTGATTACTTTTATTTTTTAATGCCACATATCCATCTAATTATTTAGAATAATGTAGGCTACGTACTTAGGGAAAATTCTGATACAACAAGGAGGCGTAGTGGATTTTTAAACAAAAAAAAACCTATCTGAATAATATGGGTCCCATCAGAATATAACCATTCTGTTATTTTAGGATAGCAGAATTAGTACTCGCAGTGGGTTTATTTCTGGTAACGAAATGTAGTTGTCACAGGTTTCGAATCCCATAAGTCCAATATGGGAGGAATATTTAGTTAAGATTTCCTAATTTTAGCAAACCATATATCCTACACAATAAAAACTTACTATGTGGCGAACTACAACTAATCTCCAATAAACGCATAAAAAGATAATCATCATTTAATAGGAAGAAGTTTTTCTAAAATAGCTGATGATTGCAGTGTAGTATTTAATTATTTATTTACCAAAACCACGGTTGGGGCGTTTTCTAGCAGCTGGTTTTTTATCTAAACTGCTATTAGTACTCCCCGCGCTTTCATCACTCCTAGTTCGTTTAAGACCTTTTGCTGTTGCTGTGGCTGTGGGTTGCGCATTCATAAACCCTCCTAAACCAGAAGAATCGTCTGGTGCAGGAATACCGGCAACTCCTGCTACTGCTGTAGCCGTTTTATCTGTATCTCGTTGCAGCTCTTCTGTTTCATCTACAAATTTAGGGTCTGCTAAAATTTCCAAAGTCTCAGGTGCGATGCCTAAACCAGTATTAAATTCATCAGTAATGGATTCTTTAATAACAGATTCCTGTGTATCAAATTCAACTATTATTTTTTCTAACCCTTCCAACTTATCTGACGGATTAGCATTAATTAAGTCCTCTACATCCTTAGAGGCTACGGATTCATTATCGCCAAATGTGTCATTAAGAGATTCATTTGCATTAAATGCAACTATCATTTCTTCTAACCCTTCCAGATCATCTGACGAGTTAGCATTAACTAACTCTTCTACATCCTTAGATGCTACGGTTACATTATCATCTACTGCGTAATCTGGTGAATTTCCAAATGCCTTTGCAGCCTTCAAAACTTTGCGAAGTGCTTGTGATTTTCTACTCTCATATAATGAAAGTGCCCATTGTTCACGTATATTTAAACCTGAATTGCTTTGTTTTCCTATATTTTTATTCCTCGAAGACTTTGCATTAGCAGCCTTTTGCTCATCCAAGTTAGGAACAGTGTCGTTATTGGCAATCAAACTAGCCCATGGTTTTGGCTTCTGATTCGCTTTGCGAAGCTCTATTGATTCTTTACTACCATATAACGAAAGTGCCCATTGTTCTCTGATACTTAAACCTTCACTTCTTGGTTTTCCTTCCTTTGCATTTTTTCTAGATTTTTTTGCTGCTTCTCCTTGCTCATCCAAGACAGGAGCAGCATCGCCATTGGCTATCAAATCAGCCCAAGGTTTTAGATTTAGATTCGCTATACGAAGTGCTTTTGATTCTTTGCTATAATATAATGAGTTTGCCCATTGTTCCTTAATACTTAAACCTGCACTACTTGGTTTTCCTTCTATACTATTTTTAAAAGCCTTTGCTCTTGCAGCACTTTGCTCTTCCAAGGTGGGGGGAATCGCTTTATTTGAAATCAAGGTATCCCAAGGTTTTGCCTTTCGATTCGCTTTACGAAGTTCTTTTGATTCTTTACTATTATATAATGAGTTTGCCCACTGTTCCCTGATATTTAAACCTGTTTTAATTGGTTTTCCTTCCTTACTATTTTTTTTAGCTTTTGCATTAGCAGCCTTTTGCTCATTTATAGCAGGAGGAGTTTTGCCTTTGGCAATCAAATCATCCCAAGGTTTTTTCATATGCTTTTTATTCTCTCAAACTAACTCTTAAGATACGTATTATCTTAAAAAGATAAAAATGACACTCTCAACATTCGCTACTTAGACCCACGGTTAGGGCGTTTTCTAGCGGCTGGTTTTTTATCTAAACTATTAGTACTCCCCGCACTTTCATCACTCCTAGTTCGTTTAAGACCTTTTGCTGTTGCTGTTTCGGTGGGTTGCGCATTCATAAACCCCCCTAAACCAAAAGAATCGTCTGGTGCAGGAATACGAGCAACTCCTGCTACTGCTCTAGCCGTTTTATCTATATCTTGCTGCAGCTCTTCTGTTTCGTCTACAAATTTAGGGTCTGTTAAAATTCCCAAAGTATCCGGCGCTATCTCTAAATTAGTATTATACGCTGCAGTTATGGAGGTATTAACAGCTAATTCATTGGCATCAAGCTGATTCATAACTTGCGCTAATCCTTCCATCTCCTCAGTTGAATCAGATTGAATTAATTCTTCTAAGTCTTCAGGGGTTACAGAAAAATCATCTTTAGATTCTTGAACTGACGCATTTTCAGAAGCAGTATGAGAACCAGCCATTTTCCAGCGTGTTTCTAATGCTTCACTATACGTTTTAAATGCAAATTGTTCTCTTGCGGTCATATCTGAAAAAGGTGGTCGTTTTTCACGATAATTTTTGTTCACTTTATCCTTTGCCTTGTTTTGCTCTTTTAGTGTAGGGGAAAATTCTTTACTCCCTGGTTGCTCCTTCCCTTTGGAGGTAGATTTTTTACCTTTTTTATTTTTAAGGTTAGTGCCTTTCTTTCTTAAAGCTTTACTTGCATTACTTAAAGCCGCATGTAATCCATCAGTCTCGGCTGTTTTAGTAGTTCCCTTATTGGCATCAAGATTATTCACAACTATAGAAAGATCATCTTTAGATTTTTGACCTGACGCATTTTCAGAAGCAGTATGAGAACCCGCCATTTTCCAGCGTGTTTCTAATGCTTCACTATATGTTTTAAATGCGAGTTGTTCTCTTACGGACATATCTGAAAAAGGTGGTCGTTTTTCACGATAATTTTTGCTCACTTTATCATTTGCATTCTTTTGCTCTTCTATTGTAGGAAGAGATTCTTTACGCTCTGGTTTCTCTTTCTGGTTGGAGGTAGATTTTTTACTTTTAAGGTTAGTACCATTCTTTTTTGAAGCGCTACTTGCCTCACTTAAAGCCGTATGTAATCCATCAGTCATGGCTGTTTTAGTAGTTGCCGTATTAGCATCAAATTCAACCATCATTTGTTCTAATCCTTCCAGTTCCTCAGGTAAATCAGATTGAATTAATTCTTCTAAATCTTCAAGGGTTATAGAAAAATCATCTTTAGATTTTTGAACTGATGCATTTTCAGAAGCAGTATGAGAACCCGCCATTTTCCAGCGTGTTTCTAATGCTTCTCTATACGTTTTAAATGCAAATTGTTCTCTTGCGGACATGTCTGAATAAAGTGGTCGTTTTTCACGATAATTTTTGTTCACTTTATCATTTGCATTCTTCTGCTCTTCTATGGTAGGAAGAGATTCTTTACGCTCTGGTTGCTCTTTCTGGTTGGAGGTAGATTTTTTACTTTTAAGGTTAGTACCATTCTTTTTTGAAGCGCTACTTGCCTCACTTAAAGCCGTATGTAATCCATCAGTCATGGCTGTTTTAGTAGTTGCCTTATCAGCCTTTAGAGCTCTGCGAAGTTTTTGTGATTTTTCACTTCCATGCAAAGAAAGTGCCCATTTTTCGCGTGTAGTCAAGCCTTCACTACGTTTTTTTCCTTCTGAATTATTTTTTCTGCCTTTTGCCTTAGCAACATTTTGCTCATCCAAGGTGGGAGGAGCATCGCCATTGGCAATCAAATGATCCCAAGGTTTTTTCATATACTTTCTTATCCTATTAAATGTAACCTAAGATAAACAATAATTTTAGAAAAGTAGCGTATCTCAACTGTGTACGCTACTTAGAGCCGCGGTTAGAGAATTTTCTAGGTGCTGGTTTTTTCTCTAAATTGTTATTAGTACTAGCTCTACTTTCATCACTCCTAGTACGTTTAAGACCTCTAGCTTTTGCTGTTGCAGTGGGTTGGGTATTTATAAATCCTCCTAAACCTGGTGAATTATCTGGTGCAGGAATACGCGCAACTTCTGTTACCGCTGTAGCCGTTTTATCTATATCTTGCTGCAGATCTTCTGTTTCATCTACAAATTTAAGGTCTGTTAAAGTTTGTAAAGCCTCAGGGGTTAGTGTGATGCCTAAATCAGCCTTAAAGGCATCATTAATAACTTTATCATTATTAGTATCCAATTCATCCATCACTTGTTTTAATCCTTCCAAATCATCTGAAGGATTAGCATTAATTAAGTCCTCTAAATCCTTAGAGGCTACAGATTCATTATCGTCTACTGTATCCTTAAGAGATTCTTTAGCCTCAAATCCAACTATCATTTCCTCTAACCCTTCCAAATCATCTGACGAATTAGCATTAACCAACTCTTCTACATCCTTAGATGCTACTGTTACATTATCATTTACTGCGCAATCTGACGAATTTCTAGAAACTACCTTAAAATTAGAAGCTTTCTTGGCTTCCCTCTGTCTTTTATCATACAAATGGAGTGCCCACTCTTCTCTTGGTGTAAAACCGTATTTTCTTGGATTCTTGTTTCTATAATTACTTGAACTTTTAGTGCTTGCTATCCTTTGCTCTTCAATTGAGGGGGGCTGTTCGCCTTTAGTAATTAGATCATACCAAGGTTCAACACTAGGCTTGGGAGGTTTGTTTTTTTTTCGCAATTTTCGCGATTCTTTGTTGTAATATAAATTATAAGCCCATAACTCCCTTGGAGACAATCCAGTCTTTGGTAGTTTTTTTTTAAGATAATTATCTTTTACTCTAGCACTTGCCGCTTTTTGTTCTTCTATTGAGGGAGGTATTTCACCATTCAATTTAAGCCATGGCTTAAAGTTTGAAATTTTTTTGTGATTTTTTACTGATTCATTTCTTTTATATAACGAATATGCCCATAGCTCTCTTGAAACCATTCCTTCATTTCCGGGTCTTTCTTCTCTGTAATTCTTTTTGACCTTGGTGTTTGCAGCTCGTTGTTCTTCTAATGTGGGAGGCTGCTCATTGTTATTAGCTTTTAAACCATCCCATGGTTTAAGGCTTGCAGTTTCTTTGTGATCATTTTTAGTTTTTTTGACCTCTAAATCATTAGAAAGATTTTCTGAAATAGTATTTGTATTAAAAATCTGTTGACTTTTTTCTACTCTTTTGGTATTATCGATACTTTTAACGAGTCTATCTTGATACAATGCAAAACCCCAACGTTCTCTTAAAGACATCTCACTAAATAGTAAGGTTTTTCCAAAACCTTTAAAAAATTTTTCCTTGGTAAATTCTTGCTCTTCTAAAGTGGGGGGCACATCGCCATTAGCTATTAAACTATCCCATGGCTTTTTCATAAATTATTATTCCTTTAAAACCTTATTACATATTAGTTGTTATTTTAAAATAATATAGTGATTACTAAATTACACTAGCTTTTACAGATTCTAATGAGCTATTATTTTCTAAAGAAGGGGTTTTTACTAAATTCCAATGACTTAATCTAGAACTTTTTAGTTATATCAACTAGGAAACAAAATAAATAATATTTCCAAAAATAGTTAAGGCTGCAATACTTATTAAAACTAGCGCTTCTCCTTTGCTTTCCTTAGCCGTGTTTTTCCAAATTATGTAGCTAATAAGAAGACCGCAGATAATTAAACACATAAATGCAGTTAATATCTGTCCTTGTTGATTTTGTAAAAAATAAGATGTCATAATAGATTGGGTTATATTAATTTTAGTTTGATCTCTGCAATTTCACGGCAATTAAAATTCTATCAAATGTGGGAGACAATGCCATTTCTTTTTCTATTCGTTTTTTAGCCTCATGTGCCGTAACCCCGAGCACTCGCTGCGCTACGACTGAACGACCACTTTTTGTTTGATAGATTACATTAAAGTAATTATAGAAGTAACTATTTTTCATGTGTGAATTATTAAGTGTATTTCAAAATTTGTTTTCACATATAAGTATCACTACTAATAGATTACCCCCAATTCATCATTTTAAAATCTTCCGATTACTGTTGTGAAATAGGCTTCTTTTGTACCTACTTTGTGAAATAGTTTGTGATTCCTATTTCTTTTAAGATTTAGACTATTTCTGTTACATTTTAAAAATGCTCTTTTTGGGGGAAAGTCTTGGTTTATGTTACTTATTAATAAACAATTCATGAATTATGGGAAACATTGCAGAAGCAGAAAAGCGAATTAATAAGGCAAGAGGTCTATTTTCTGACAAACTGAGCCTGTCTCACCTCGGTATAACTTCTGAAGAGTTAACTAATTTAATGCCAAAGATTAAGGCAATTCGTTCATTGAGAGAGTTAGATTTACGAGACAATCAACTAACAACACTTCCTGTAGAAGTTACCGAATTATCAAAGCTTACTTTTTTACATTTATCAGAGAATCAACTCACCACATTACCTCCAGAAATTGGTAATTTAACCAGCCTTAAAACCTTTCATGCTTCGAGCAATCAACTAACCTCTATTCCGCCTGAAATTGGTAATTTAACGCTACTACAAAAGCTTTTTCTACCTGAAAACCAACTCACCACATTACCACAGGAAATAGAATCCTTATCAAATCTTAGTACGCTTTACTTAATTAATAACCCCCTTACCAACGAATCCATCATCTCATTAATGTCTAATCTAGGGGGAGACGTGGTATCTACAAATATGGCTTCTAGGTTTAAAGCGCAGAATTATCAAGAGGTCATTCAAAAGCTTTATGGTCAGGAAAGTCCTGAAAAATTAGCTGAAATTGAAGCCATGAATACTGGAGATTTTAAACCCGCAGTAGGTTCCAATCTAACAGGCAAGGAGGTTATTATTAAATTTCTTCAGGCGGTACCCACAAACGATGCTATTGCCTCAGAACTTTATATTCCTGCTACCAAACTACTTCTAGATGCAATTTTTGATGCAGCTAATGAACAAGAAAGAGATACAAATTTAAATATACTAGCTACTGCCTTGGGAGATTGCCCCACTCCTGTACAAAGCTTATTAATAAGATCTACCATAGGTCAGAACATTAACAGGTCTGATAAAATTCCTGAATTGCTGGACGGGTTAATAAAAAGAGAAGCTCTTGAGGAAACAATTAGTGTCAAATTAAAAGAATTCCTCCCAACAAATGAAAAAATAGAGGTAGTTGCAGCTTTAGCTAATAGTGTTTTTTTGGCAGGAGCAGAAAATAGAAGGGAAAATAAAGTGAAAATTATAGGAGAAAGAAGGCGTATAGCTCCTAAAACCATAAATGATAGATATGGATTTCAAGCAGTAGAACCAAAACTTGCACAAGAGTTTGCCAAAATAGTGAGTAAAACAGATACCGAAGGCCAACCTATCCTAAAAAATGGCAGATACGAACTGGATGATAAGAAAATGAGAGCTATTACAGAACCCTATTTTACAAATTTGGGTATCCTTACTGAAAGAGAAAAATTAATAGCAAATTATGACAAACAAATACCGATTATCCTTGAAAAGAATAATCTTACATTACTACATGATAAAGAAGATGTAATCCCTTTATTAGAAATAGATAAGCAGAAAGAACAACTTAGAGAAGTGCTCATAAGTACAGATGATAGTATAATTAAAGACGTCGCTAACAACTTTTTAATGAATAAGATGGAAGAAGTTTCTGCCTTAAGTGAGAAATATTCCATTCCAAGATCAAATCAAATGGCAACACCACTTAACCAACAAAGAAGGCATTCCAATTCAGGAACTTTAAGAACAACTTCTAAAACGGAAACTTCTAAAAGAAGAATGAGTTTCTAATTAAATTTTAACTCTTCCATTTTTTTTAAAGCCTAGGGGAAAACTCCCCTATACAAATGAGGATATTACTCCTTGAATGCATCATGTTTGCTAGGTACTTTTATCACCTATCTAAAATTCATACCCATGCAACTAAAAAATAGTATCTCCTTCAAAAAAGGTCCATTAGAATTACTCATTTCATTAAATACGCTTGCCGCTTCACTTATTTTGGGTGAGCTTTTTTTTAAGTTTGGCAGCTTTACCCTAGAATGTCTTTCCTTTTTAATTACTTGGTTTATTCTTGATAAAGGAGCATTTCTTTTATTACCTAGCCCAGACCGATCTTAAAGAGCCCGCTCTTTGATAATCGAAAAGCCAATAACTTTAACAATAACATACCATTAAAAAATATGTCATGAAGATAGTCCAGTGATATCAACAAGCACGATGCTTATATTACTGATCTAACTACCATACCTCTAGTAGTCTTTTTAGATAAGCTCTTAAACATTATGAGCTTATTTTAATTTTAAGACAACTAAGTGCCCAACTCATGTAGTGATATTTCACATCAGGCCATCCACCAGAAAATTTAGAATCTGCATGCCCATCTTTAATTAGTGCAGGCTTTGACCAATAACTTTCAATAATTTTCATTGAAGTATGTTATTCTAATGCTTATTAAAAATACAATGGATATTTCAGTAAAAAAACACCTCAATTCTTTACTAATTTTTTGGCCAATTCTTCTAGAGAAACTCCTTTGGTTTCAGGCATCATAAAATGTACAAAGACTAACTGCAACACCATCATAAAAGCAAAAAAAGCAAACACCATTCCTGCGCCAATAGAATTAATTGCCCAAGGAACTAAAGCGGGTATTATAGCTGCCAAAACCCAATGGGTAGAACAACCAAAAGATTGGCCAGATGCCCTTATATGATTTGGGAAAATTTCAGAGATAAATACCCAAATTACTGCACCTTGCCCAATGGCGTGGGAAGCAATAAAAAGAAACAAAAAAACAGGAACTGCCATACCTTGCCAACCCAATAAAAATGCCATTGCTACCAAAGACAAAGAAATTATATAACCCACAGAGCCTATATACATAAGCTGTTTTCTTCCTAATCTATCTATGAGAAAAACACCCACTAAAGTGAACACCAAATTGGTAACCCCAATTCCAATGCTACTAAGCAATGCCGTACTTTCTTCTAAGCCTGCTTCTGCAAAGATTCTTGGTGCATAATACAAGAAGGCATTGATGCCTGAAAATTGATTAAAAAATGCAATAAGAAAAGCCAATATTAATGGAAAACGATACTTTTTCATAAAAATATTTTCCTGTGTTTCATGTTTTCCAAATGCTCCCTCCAACTCTGCTATTTGCTTGTCAATATCTCTGGAAGAATCTATAAGTCGTAATACTTTTTTGGCTTCTTCTTTTTTTCCTTTGGCCAATAACCACCGTGGGCTTTTGGGTACAGTAAATACGAAAACACAATAGATAAAAGCGGGTATCGCTTCAATTCCTATCATCCATCTCCACGCATTCTCACCCACATCATTCAACAAATAATTAGAGAAAAACGCAACCAATATGCCTAATACAATATTAAATTGATACAAAGATACCAGTGAACCTCGGTATTTTTTTGGTGCAATTTCAGATACGTAGGCAGGGGCTGCTATAGTAGAAGCTCCTACACCTAAACCTCCCAAAAAACGAAATACAGCAAATGCCCAGGGGCCATCTACCAAAGAAGATCCTAATGCGGATATAAAGTAAAGCACCCCTATCCAAATAAGGGTTTGTTTTCTCCCGATTTTATTAGTAGGAAATCCTCCAAAAATTGCTCCAAGCACTGTACCCCATAAGGCAGATGAGATAACAACCAAACCATGAAAACGATCTGAAGAATCCCAAAGAAGTTGTAATTTTTGTTCTGCACCAGAAATTACTACCGTATCAAATCCAAACAAAAATCCAGCAAGTGCGGCCGTTATAGACCAACCTATAATTTTATTCATTCCAAATAGAATTTATAATGTTATTTTCGAATTCAGAAAATACAAGATGTTTATTCAATTCTTTATTTTCAATTTTCAATTTAGTGAAATTGGAGGTAGGGAATAATTGCTGAGTCATTACATATTGCCCCTTGTTTATAAATACTTCAGCAGAGGACCAATCCATTACAATCCTCAGTTCTATTTTACCTTCCGGTAGTCCTTCTATAGACATCTCATGAGAACTACTTCCAAAACTCTCTTGGAAATCAACACTACCTGATTTTGTTCTATCTACTATAAATTTATTTTTTGCTCCATTCATATACAAAGAAAAAACATCGCCTTCTGCGTTAGAAAAAGCAAGCTCAAAATTACGATTAGCGGTTTTGAACATTACTTCAGACTCATTAAAATTAGCAGCTTCTAACATTATCTTATTAGCAGTTTTAATTTTGCTTGGAGTACCTTTTTCAATTACTCTTTCTAAGGTTTTCAGCGGATAATTATACAGAAAATAATCTGTGTTTATTTTGTGCAATGATAATTCCCTAGGCAACGTCATGGCACTTCTCCAGACTTGGGTAGGGGTATCTCTTGCATAATTCCAATTACTCATCCAACCTATAAAGATTCTTTCTTTATTAGGTGTATTGTTATAAGTAATCCCAGCATAATTATCTGTACCATAATCTATCCATTTAGGCTCTTTTTGATTGGATGTAAATTCGTTTCCATCAAAATCTCCAATAAAATATTGCGTGCCAGAACCCCCATTTGGTGCCCCAGGATTTATACTAATAATTAATACCCATTTTTCTTCGTCAGAATCTGCAACCTTTAACGGAAAAAGATCTGGGCATTCCCAAACACCGCCATGTGCCCCATTATTCTTGCCAAATTCGCTTAGGTATGTCCATTTTTTTAAATTGTTTGAGCTATATATTCTGGCGTGATCTTTTGCCACCAAGACCAGAATCCATTTTCCAGAAGCTTCATGCCAAAATACTTTTGGATCTCTAAAATCTTTTATCCCAGTATTATTTGGAATCACAGGATTTCCTTCATACTTCTTCCATGTTTCTCCATTATCAAGACTATATGCAATACCCTGCGTTTGAAAATCAAGTGTCCCTGCTTTTTCACCTTCCATATTATGGTACGTAAAAATAGCTATCAAGGGCGGGTTTTCTTTACTTCCAAAACCGCTTGAATTATTTTTATCAACAACAGCACTACCAGAAAATATGAGTCCGTTTTCATCAGGATAAAGAGCTATAGGTTTGTGTTCCCATAAAATCATATCCTTACTAATTGCATGTCCCCAGTGCATAGGTCCCCAAACAATATCGTCTGGATAATACTGATAAAACAAATGATACACTCCTTTATGATATACAAGTCCATTGGGATCATTCATCCATTTTTCAGAAGGAGAAAAATGAAACTGAGGACGATACTTTTCTTTAAAAGTAGCTATTGTCCTTTTGACCTCTTTTCGCTCTTTTTCTGCATTCTTAATAGGTTCTTTACAACCCGTTACTAAAAATAAACAACTGGCAAGGGAGAGAAAAAATCGTTTGATTTCCATGTTGATTAAATCAGAATTAAAATATGTAACTATGAACTTAACTATCATAAAATCAAGTTAACACACCACTTAAAATGAGTTTTTGAAAGATAATTAAGGACGTTAAGTTATAAAAATTGAATGAAGCAATATAAAAAATTAAGATGAAACGTAATCTTTAATGATTTATTCCGTCTAATTACAATGCTAAGAAATGTCATAGAAGATAATTATCTTTAGCATCTTAAAAAAGAAAATACATGCAAAAAACATATTACGATCCGGCAGATCTTAAAAAATTTGGCAACATTACAGAATGGAATGAAGAATTAGGAACCAAGTTTTTTGAGTACTATGGAAAAGTATTTGAAGAGGGCGCCTTATCCGCTCGGGAAAAATCATTAATTGCTTTAGCAGTTTCTCATGTAGTTCAATGCCCATATTGTATTGATGCTTACACAAAAGATGGACTTGAAAGAGGCATTGAGAAAGAAGAAATGATGGAGGCAGTACATGTAGGTGCAGCTATAAAAGGTGGTGCTACATTGGTACACGGAGTTCAAATGATGAATAAATATGATAAATTAAGCATGTAGCATTTGGCTTCCTGTTTTTAAGAAAAGAATAAAAATAAATGGCACAAAAATCGCTGCTAGCCAGAAAGAATGAACTTGCTAACACACATAAGCAAATAGAGTTTCTCTCAAATGGTATTTTCGCTTCTGGCGAACTCCCTACTTTTAAAGAAAAAATTACACAAAATGGTAATTTTCCCCTAAAGCCTAAAAAGCTAGAGATCCTGCAAATAAATATAGGATATATGTGCAATCAAGTATGTTCACATTGCCATGTAGATGCAGGTCCAGACAGAAAAGAAATCATGACCCGTGAAACCATGAAACAATGTCTGGAAGTTATTAAAAACACAGGAGCTCATACTTTGGATCTAACTGGGGGCGCTCCAGAAATGAATCCTGATTTCAGATGGTTTGTTGAAGAAGCAAGCAAAGCGGGAATTAAAGACTTCATTGTACGTTCTAATCTCACTATTATTGTAGCGAACAAGAAATACCATGATTTACCAGAATTTTTTAAAAAACACAATGTTCATGTAGTGTCTTCACTACCTTTCTATAAAAGAAACAAAACAGATAAACAGAGAGGAAACGGGGTTTTTGACGCATCCATCAAAGCCTTACAAATGTTAAATGAGGTAGGCTATGGTATGGAGGAAACTAATCTAAAATTAGACTTGGTTTACAATCCTTCTGGTGCGTTTCTGCCGTCAGATCAAGATGCAATGGAACGTGACTTTAAAAAAGCGCTTAAAGAAGATTTTGGCATCTATTTTAATCAGTTATTTACAATTACTAATTTGCCCATAAGTCGTTTTCTCGAATATTTAATTGCTTCAGAAAACTATGAAGATTATATGTATGCCTTAGTAGAAGCGTTTAATCCTTCGGCTGTAAAAAACGTAATGTGTACCAACACCATTTCCATAAGTTGGGATGGCTGGTTGTATGATTGTGATTTTAATCAGATGCTAGACTTGAAGGTTGCCTCCAAAGTAAAACATATCTCTAATTATAACGAAGACGTACTTCAAAATCGCAAAATAATCATTTCGCAACATTGCTACGGTTGCACTGCGGGCGCTGGGAGTAGTTGTCAAGGCACCGTAGCTTAATTTATGCATAAGAAAGTTTTCATATTTATTTGCTGCTTTAGCCTTTTTCTGGTTAAAACTTCAAGCGCTCAAGAATCTTTGTATTTTTTACTTCAAAAATTTAATAGCAAAGAAATCCCGTATATTACGGTGGATAGTTTACAACAGAATCTAGATTCATTTGCAATACTTGATGCCAGAGAGCCAAATGAATATCAAGTAAGCCATTTGAAAGATGCTATTTTTGTTGGGTTTGAATACTTTAGCAAAGAAGAAATAAAAAAGTTAGTAAGCAATAGAGAAAAGCCTATAGCAATTTATTGCTCTATTGGGATTCGTAGCCATAAAATTGCAAAAAAGCTAAAAAAGATGGGGTACAAGCATATTTTTAATGTTTACGGAGGTATTTTTGAATGGAAAAATAAAGGATATGCTGTGGTAGATACTGCTAATAAAGAAACTGAAAAGGTACATGCATATTCTAGGTTATGGGGTGTTTACCTGAGAAAAGGAGAAAAAATATATGACTAAGAGAGCACTTTTAATATTTACTCGCAATCCAGTTATTGGCAAAGTAAAAACAAGACTTGCAAAAACGGTTGGAGATCAAACAGCATTAGATATTTATACGTTTTTGTTAGAGAGAACTGTTCAGGTAACAACACCTATTGTGGCATCCAAATTTGTTTATTACTCTGAAGAAATTAAAAAAGAAGATATCTGGAATGCTTCCGGTTATACTAAAAAATTACAAAAAGGAGCACATTTAGGGATTAGAATGCTGAATGCATTTAAAGAAGCTTTTGAGGATGATTATCAAAGTATGCTAATTATAGGAAGCGATATGTATGATATAACACCAGCTCATATTAATGATGCTTTTAGGCAACTTGAAGCTAATGATGTGGTAATTGGTCCTGCAGAAGATGGAGGTTACTATTTGTTAGGGCTTACCTCTTTAATTCCTGAAATTTTTGAAAACAAAAAATGGGGTACCTCAACCGTTTTGAAAGATACACTGGCACAACTGACTACTAAAAAAATTCATTTACTTGAAAGATTAAATGATATTGATATATATGAAGACATTGAGAACCATCATGCTTTTAAGCCATTTCTAAAACCTACAGACTAATGACAACAAAACAACTTCAAGAAACTACCAGCTATTTACAAGAAAAAGGGTTTCATAATCCAGATATAGGGATTGTACTAGGTACAGGATTAGGGCAACTTGTTGACGAAATTGAAAATCAAATTGTAGCACATTACAATCATATTCCATTTTTTCCATTGGCAACCGTTGAATTCCATACAGGAAAATTGATTTATGGAACCATAGAAGAGAAAAAAGTGGTAGTGATGCAAGGCAGATTTCATCTCTATGAGGGTTATGATTTTATTGACATCACCTATCCAATTAGAATCATGCATGGACTTGGTATTTCTAAACTTTTAATTTCCAATGCAGCGGGAGCCATCAATTTAGATTATAAGAAAGGAGATTTGATGCTTATTGAAGATCATATCAATTTGCAGGGAGGATCGCCTTTAGCTTTTAAAAACGTTTCTGAATATGGAGAGCGCTTTGCAGATATGAGTGAGCCTTACAACCCAGAAATGGGTGAAAAGCTATTAGAGATTGCAACTCGTAAAGATATAGTATTGCATAGAGGAGTGTATGCATCTGTTGTAGGGCCACAACTAGAAACCAAGGCAGAATATCGCTATCTGAAAATTATTGGAGCGGATGCTGTGGGTATGAGTACAGTACCTGAAGTTATTGTAGCAAATCATCTAAACTTACCCTGTGTAGCGGTATCTGTATTAACAGATGAATGTAATCCAGACAACCTTAAACCTGTTAATGTGCAAGAAATAATAGAAGTGGCTGGGAAAGCAGAACCTAAAATGATTACCCTTTTTAAAGAACTTATTAAAACCATTTAATGATGTCATACCTTGAAACTACCAAAGACGTATATAGAGAAGCAGCCTTAACACCAGACGTAGGACTTTGTTGCACCACAAACCCTATTTGGGAACTTCCTGGGCTTAGCATTCCTAAAATTATGCAGGAAATGAACTATGGCTGTGGAAGCACTGTACACGCTAGAGATCTGGTTCGCAATCCTAAAGTATTGTATGTAGGTGTTGGTGGTGGAATGGAGTTATTACAATTTTCCTATTTTTCAAGACAAAAAGGAGGAGTTATTGGTGTAGATGTAGTAGACGAAATGTTAGCAGCATCACATAAAAACTTTAAAATTGCAGAGGCGGAAAACGACTGGTTCAAATCAGAATATGTAGAATTATTAAAAGGAGATGCCTTGAATCTTCCGGTAGCAGATAATAGTATTGATGTCGCTGCCCAAAACTGTCTTTTTAATATCTTTAAAATGGAAGAATTAAAAAAGGCCATTGCTGAAATGTATCGCGTTCTTAAACCTCATGGGAGATTGGTTATGAGTGATCCTACCTGTGAACAGCCTATGAATGACACATTGAGAAATGACGAAAGATTACGTGCTTTGTGCCTCAGCGGAAGCCTTCCTATTGCTGAATATGTTAAAATGCTCACCGATGCCGGATTTGGAACTATTGAAATAAGAGCCAGAAAGCCTTACCGCATTCTTGATCCTGTTCATTATCCCACAAAAGAAATCATCTATATTGAGTCTATAGAGGTAGCCGCTATTAAAGACCCTATGCCAGAAGATGGACCCTGTATATTTACGGGTAAAGCAGCTATCTACTATGGTGAGGAAGATTATTTTGATGATACTAAAGGACATATTCTATTAAAAAATCAACCCTTGGCTATTTGCGACAAAACAGCCGCTGCAATTGCAAGTCTTAAGAGGGATGATATTTTTATTTCAGAAGCTACTTTTCATTACGACGGCGGTGGCTGCTGTTAATTTTTCAATTTGAGGTAAGGTATTCATTAAAAATTAGACCAATCTACGGAAGCAATGGATATTTCAGTAGCATTATTCTTTTTATAGACGCCTTAATCCCAAATCAAAAATCATGAAAATCAACCTTATACAGATCTTTTTGTTACTTATAAGTTTCAACGTCTTTAGTAGCTGTAATTCTTCAAAAAGAGTCATAAAAGCAAGTGTTAACAAGGACGTCTCAAAAAATGGGGTGATGGCTCCTATTATAGAAAAAGATAATTTCAGCAAGAAAGATTCTTTGATAAACGATTCAAAAAACAAGGTAATTGAAGAGCAGCCTTTATCCAAAGACAGCATACAGATTCCTTCTGAAGAAAAAACTGAAAAAGCGATTACTTCAAATATTCATGAGTTATGGAATCTATTATTACAAAAACATGTTGCAGAAAATGGCTTTGTAAATTATGCTGGTTTAAAAAAAGATCAACCCATACTAACTAAATATCTAAGAATTTTACAAGAGCATTTAATAGATGAAAATGCGAGTAAAGAGAAAAAATTAGCATTTTGGATTAATGTTTACAACGCCTATACAGTGCAATTAATACTTAATAATTATCCTGTAAATAGTATCAAAGACATCAAAGATCCTTGGGGTACTCGTTTTTTTAAGTTAGGCAAAAAATGGTACAATTTGAATGATGTAGAGCATAAAATATTACGAAAAATGGATGAACCCAGAATTCATTTTGCCATTGTTTGCGCTTCTATTTCTTGTCCAAAACTACAAAACACCGCTTTTACGGCAGCTACTCTAGAAAAACAATTAGAAGAGGCAACCAACATATTTATAAACGATCCTACAAAAAATACCATTGGAGAGAAACGGCTAGAACTTTCACTTATCTTTAGATGGTTTTCTAAAGATTTTAAAACAAAAGGTAGCCTCATTTCATTTATCAAACCCTATGTGAATACAGAAATAACTGAAACAACACGTATTTCGTATCAAAAATATGACTGGGGCTTGAATGGCAAATAAAAGGAATTGAAAATAAGTATTATTATACCTGCTCTTAATGAAGCCGATAATCTGTCGGTGTTAATTCCGTACTTAATTAAAAACAGTAATACCGGAAATATTGCAGAAATCATTATTTCAGATGGGGATAGTAGTGATGGCAGTAGCAATTTATTCCAAAATGTTCCCGGCGTGGTATTTCTTTCCAGTAAACAAGGAAGGGCTATTCAAATGAATCATGGAGCAAGAGAAGCTTCCGCAGAGGTATTGTATTTTCTGCATGCAGATTCTTTTCCACCAAAACAATTTGATATAAAAATACTTCAAAAGATTCAAGAGGGAAGAGAAGCAGGTTGTTTTAGATTAAAGTTTGATTACAAACACCCTTTCTTGCTAATTTCACAATGGTGTACCCGATGGAATTTTGCCATTTGCCGCGGAGGAGATCAATCTTTATTTATTACCAAAGCACTTTTTTTTAAAATGAATGGCTTCAATGAAAACTATACTATTTATGAAGACAATGAATTTACCAACCGATTGTACAAAGAAAGAAATTTCACGGTACTACCCGATTATGTAAAAACTTCTGCTCGTAAATATAGAAAGTTAGGTGTCTACAAATTACAATACCATTTTGCGGTAATTCATTTTAAGAAACTAACTGGCGCTTCTCCTGATGCACTCTATAAATATTATAAAAAGCATATTGGTTAATACTATTCTATTGATTATCAGATTAGTATACTACTAATTCTATTTTTAAAACTAGGAATTTTGGCTCTTAACTTACTAATAAAACTACCCTTAAACTTCATGTATATCTCAGTTAAAAAATTGAAAATATTTTTGTCAATAGAGAAAACATCAAAACAGAATAGGTTCTCCAAGCTACCCCTTGGAACACTCCTTTTTATGTAATTAGACATTGTAGATAGAAGTAATAACTGATATTATCATGTTCTTTAACAGCAGAAACCAAAAGAAAAAACACTTAAGTATTAACTATTATTTTTATAAAAATCTTTTACTAATGCTTCCGCCGGTTTATTTTGGGGGGTAAACTGAGAATCTTTAACTCCGCCCGCCTCTTTATGATTATCAAACCATTTCCATAAAAATCCACCGGCAAACCAAGGCTCATTCCAAAATTCATCGTAAAGTGCTCTTAAGGCATTATTCTGTCCTTTCAGGTTTACTTCTGCCTTATTATTAAAATTCCAAGGTTCTTTTGCTGTGTAATCCACACTTCTATAACCGTATTCTGTAAAGATTACAGGTTTTTGATTTATTTCTTGTACTTCAAGAATAGTCTTCTTATGTTTTTTCCAACCCTTTCTCAACTCGTCTACTGTAGGTGTCTTAACTTGGCTTAAAGGAAAATAGGCGTCAATACCAATAAAATCCAATTGACTCCAGAAAGGAACCTTTGCAAAGGTATCCCAATTTTCAGCATAGGTAAGCTTACCTTTATACACTTTTCTTATCTCTGTAACTAATCCCTTCCAATATGCTGGACGATTTGCAATAAAAGTATGAAGCTCTGTTCCAATACAAAAGACTTCTGCTTTTACTTTTTGAGCTGATTTTGCATAGTCTATAATAAATTTTGAATAATAATCTTCCAAGTGTTTCCAGTCTTCTTCAGAACGCATTTTGATAGTTCCTGTAAACTCACCTCTCCAAACCCAAATCTGTGGTTTAATCATTACTTTAATCCCCTTTTCGTGCAAATAGTTAGTAGTCATTTCAACACCTTCTTTCCGTTCTCCCCACCATTGCCTATCTGAGTTATACATAATTTCAGGAGAAGACGTAGTTCGCATAAATCCAAAAGGCATCACCGCTGCCCAATTTGCATGGGCATCCTTTAGAGGTTTTATGTCTGAAACTGAAATTTCATCTCGAGAAGCCACGTAACTTAATCCGTTAATTTTAGTATTCTGAGTACAAGAGGATTGAAAGAAAAGCAATCCAGTTAAAATTAATAGGTACTTTATTTTATTCATAAGGAAACTATATAAGGCTCTAAGATAACAGGAAACCTGTAAAATGAGTCTTATTCCAATGTTAAAAGTTTATCTCAAAACAATATTTACAACACATATAAAGTTGACACACAATGCTTAAACTAAAGAGATTCTGCCAATTGAAATTAAATCTTGTTCAAAATTATCTCCTAAGTCTAAGCGTTTAACCATATTTTTTAATCTGGATTACGGCAAGCTGACTAACTAGTAGTTCTAATTACTTCCAAACAACAACAAAACTTTAAGAGGTCCGTAGTCATCAGAAATTTAAAGACATCCCGTTCGAAAACCTATCAAAAAACTTACAAATGAAGTTTTATTTAAATTCATTATAAATTCAAATTGTCAAATAAGTTATTAACTTTAGAAGCGACTTAATTAAAAATAATTGACCACTTATATGGAACACATCGTTATTATTGGTAATGGAATTTCTGGTGTTACACTTGCAAGACATATTAGAAAATTATCCAAAAAGAAAATTACAATCATTTCAAATGAAACGGAATTCTTTTTCTCCCGCACTGCTTTAATGTATGTCTACATGGGACACATGAAGTTTGAGCACACACAACCTTATGAAAATAATTTCTGGAAGAAGAATAAAATTGAGCTGAAAAAAGGTTTAGTAACTCATGTTTCTGCGGATAATAAGGTTTTAAAATTTAAAGATGGAACAGAGTTGCCGTATGATAAACTAATAATTGCTGCAGGATCAAAGCCTAATAAATTTGGATGGCCCGGTCAAGACTTAAAAGGAGTGATGGGAATGTATCATCGTCAAGATCTTGAGAATCTTGAAAGTCATTCACCCAATTGCAAAAGAGCTGTTATTGTTGGTGGTGGTTTGATTGGAATTGAATTAGCGGAAATGCTCAGGTCCAGAAATATTGAAGTGACATTTTTAGTAAGAGAGTCAAGCTTCTGGAATGGTGTTTTACCCAAAGGAGAATCGGAAATGATCAATCGTCACATAAAAGAACATCATATAGATTTACGTCTTCAAACCAATCTTACGGAGATTATTGCTGATGAAAATGGAAGGGCTAAAGCCGTAAAAACCGACAAAGGAGATATTATAGAATGTCAAATTGTAGGTCTTACGGCGGGTGTTTCACCAAACATAGCATTTTTAAAAGATTCATTAGTAGAAACAAATAGAGGTGTATTAGTCAATAGATATCTAGAAACTAACGTTCCAGATATTTATGCAATAGGAGATTGTGCAGAACAAAGAGAGGCTATAGGTCTTAGAAGACCCGTTGAAGCTGTTTGGTACACCGGAAGGATGATGGGAGAGGCATTAGCACAAACCATTTGTAGTAATAGAACCGCCTATAATCCCGGTCATTGGTTTAATTCTGCCAAATTCTTGGATATTGAATATCAGACCTATGGATGGGTATTTTCAAAACCCAAAGAATACGAGCAACAATTTTACTGGGAACACGCAGACGGGAAGAAGTGTATTCGTATTTCTTACCATAAAGATTCAAGATTATTTCTTGGCATTAACACCTTTGGAATAAGAATGCGTCATGAAACCTTTAACAAATGGCTTGATGAAGAACGCACCATTGATCATGTAATTGCTAATTTAAAAGAAGCCAATTTTGATCCAGAATTCTATCGTCATCATGAAAATGAGATTCAGGTCTCTTATCATATGCATAAAAAAGAAACGCTAGTTTTAGACTAATCACAAAATACACCTATTAAAATGAATTCAGATAATAAAAGTATCTCTCTTGCAGATCCTACTGCTAATGGAATGGATCTTATTCAAAAAATAGCTCTTACAGCAGGTCTTTTAGGGCTTCTTATTATGGCATTAGCATTGTTTAATATTGATTTTACAAACAAAGCAATGTGGCTTGGTCTTTCTATCATACTAATTATTGGAGGAACCATCGTTTATGCAAACCGCTTGTATCTAATCCACCCAGAAGGCATTAAAAATAATGGCGTATGGTTTAAATCTATCTCTAGTGCCGGTTTTTGGGGTTGGATTGTGGGTGTTTTACTTACCGCATTTTATGTTTTTTTGTATTGGTTTCCTGAGTATTTAGGCCTAAACAGCGATGGTGAAAATACCGGTATTGTTAGTTTTTTTGATCCCTTAAGCTATCTCCTGAATGGTCATGAGGCAAGTCAATGGTTTGTTTACGGTACTTTATACACGGTAGCTATTTTATCATTAGGCTATAAGTTTATTTTAAAATACAGACACAATCGTTACCAAATATTTAGGACCTCCTCTGTTATGTTCTTTCAATTAGGTTTTGCGTTTCTTATTCCTGAAATCCTAGAAAAATTGAATCCAGACAAAGCCTATTTTGGTAAAGACCTCAAGAATATGTGGCCTTTAGATTATGATTTTTTCTTTGATTGGCACCTCAAAAACTTAATCAACGGGGGAAATTTGGGCATGTTCATGCTCATTTTTGGAGTTGCCTTAATTTTTATCATCTCCCCTATCTTAACTTATTTTTATGGTAAGCGATGGTACTGTTCATGGGTTTGTGGATGCGGAGGACTTGCCGAAACAGCAGGAGACTCATTCCGGCAATTATCTAGCAAAAAAATGAATGCGTGGAAACTTGAACGTTGGTCTATTCATCTTGTATTGGTATTCGCTTTTGTAATGACGGTTGCGGTTATTTATTCTTTTCTAGGAAGTAAATCAGGAGCAGCGCTTAGTATTATTAGTAAAGGGCAATTTGTTTGGGGAACCGTTATTTTTCTATCGGTACTCATTCTTGCTATTTATATATTTAAAAGAAAAGCAATGGATAATGATGCATTATTCACTATGGGAGCTATTGGAGCTGTGATTATTGGCGCTATTGTAATCAATTATACGGCAAACGACAAAAATATTCTTTTTGTAAGCAGTTATAAAATTAGAGAATGGTATGGATTTGGTGTTGGCGCCGCCTTCTCAGGCGTTATTGGGGTAGGTTTCTATCCGTTATTAGGGAGTAGAGTTTGGTGCCGCTTTGGCTGCCCTATGGCTGCCATTCTGGGCCTTCAACAACGGCTATTCTCTAAGTTTAGAATTACCACCAATGGGGGGCAATGTATTTCCTGTGGAAATTGCTCCACCTATTGTGAAATGGGAATTGATGTGAGAGCCTATGCACAAAAAGGAGAAAATATAGTGCGTTCTTCTTGTGTAGGCTGCGGAATTTGTTCCGCTGTATGCCCAAGAGGTGTTTTAAAACTTGAAAATGGCTCACAAGATAACCGCATTAATGCGAACGAAATTCTTTTAGGAAATGATGTAAACCTAATGGAACTCATTAATAAAAAATAACGAGTTGTTAGCTTTAGAAAAAACTAACAACTTAAATTATAGTATCCTTGATTATATTCTGTTATGACTTTTAAATATTATTCTTTTATTCTTTTTTTTTCGTTGATTATTTCTGGATCAATGAAAGAAAAGTATAAGGTTTCTTATCATCAAAATGGTATTGTTAGTGCAGAAGGTTGGTGGAAAAACCAAAAGAAAGAAAAATATTGGAAATATTATTTTCCAAATGGAAAGTTAAAACAAGAAGGACATTACAAAAATCATCAAAAAGAAAAATATTGGTACTTTTACCACTTGAATGGAACGTTGCAAAGCGAAGGAAGTTATAATAACGGACTTGAACAAGGCTGGTGGGTATTTTACAAAAATGGTAAAGTTGCCGTAAAGTACCAATTTAAAGACGGAATAATTCATGGATATGCCTTAGTATATGAAAAAGGAAAACTTCAAAAAGCAGAAAAATACCATCAAGGTACTAAGGTTAATGAATGGACGGACTATCTCAGCTTTAGGAAAGAAAACAGACTATCAGATCTTAAATGACACATATTAAAGTCGTTATACCCGCTTATAACGAACAAGATTCTATTGCGCTTGTACTTCGGGAAATCCCTGAGCTGGTTGACGAAGTTATTGTGGTTAATAATAACTCTACTGATAAGACAGCCGAAGTTGCTCAAAAAAACGGAGCTACCGTATTGACCGAAGAAAAAATGGGATATGGCTATGCCTGTCTGAAAGGTCTAGATCACATAGCATCTCAAGAAAAAAAACCAGATATTGTTGTTTTCTTAGATGGAGATTATTCAGATTATCCAGAAGAACTCACAAAGCTTGTAAAACCTATTATTGAAGATAATATTGACATGGTTATTGGCGCACGTGTGAAAAATTTACGCGAAAAACACTCAATGACCCCTCAACAAGTATTCGGAAACTGGCTGGCAACCAGTCTAATGAAACTTTTTTTTAATGCTAAGTATACAGATCTTGGACCGTTTAGAGCGATCAAATACAATACACTGTTATCCCTTGATATGGTTGATAAAACCTATGGATGGACAGTAGAAATGCAACTCAAAATTTTACGTAAAAAACTAAGTTATACAGAGATACCCGTACACTACAAAAAAAGAATTGGAGTCTCAAAAGTTTCAGGAACCATAAAAGGTACTATCTTTGCTGCCATAAAAATACTTGGTTGGATTTTTAAATATAGTATACGATAAATGAACCTACTCATATCTTACATCATCATCGCCATTTACAGTACTGCCCTTGTACTTATCTTTTTTTATAGTTTGGCCCAATTAAATTTGCTCATAAATTATCTTAGCTATAAGAAGAAAAATGATGAAGCCGCAAAATTTAATCTTCTAGACCCTAAAGAAGTTCCATATGTTACTATACAACTTCCTATTTATAATGAAGAGTATGTAGTTGAAAGACTTCTTGAAAATATTGCAAAACTTGAGTATCCTTCTAACCGATTGGAAATACAGGTTTTAGATGATTCTACAGATGAATCGGTAAAAGAAACTGCAACTCAGGTAGAAGCATTGCGCAAAACAGGACTGGATATTAAACATATTAGAAGAGAAAATAGAGTTGGTTTTAAAGCAGGAGCTCTTAAAGATGGTCTTTGCGATGCAAAAGGAGAATATATTGCCATATTTGATGCAGACTTTTTACCAGATTCTGATTGGCTTAAAAAAACAATTATTTATTTTAAAGATCCTGAGATAGGCGTAGTTCAAACCAGGTGGGGCCATTTAAACAGAGATTATTCTTTACTTACCAAAATACAAGCATTTGCCTTAGACGCACATTTTACCTTAGAACAAGTAGGAAGAAGTGCTAAAGGCCATTTTATAAATTTTAATGGTACCGCTGGTATCTGGAGAAAAGAATGCATTATTGATGCAGGTAATTGGGAAGGTGATACCCTTACCGAAGATTTAGACCTCAGCTACAGAGCACAATTGAGAAATTGGAAGTTTAAGTATTTGGAAGATGTTGAAACTCCGGCAGAATTACCTGTGGTAATAAGCGCTGCCAGATCACAGCAATTTAGATGGAATAAAGGTGGTGCAGAAAACTTCCGAAAGATGGTTTGGAAAGTAATGACCACTAAGAATATTCCTTTTAAAACGCGTTTACATGGAGTACTTCACTTATTGAATAGTACAATGTTTTTATGCGTACTAACAGTGGCCTTACTAAGTATTCCTATGCTTTATATCAAAAACACCTATGGGCATTTGGCTTGGTTTTTTGATGTAACTAGCTTTTTTATTGTTAGTACCATTATACTTTTTGTTTGTTATTGGTTTACTTATAAAAATATACAAGGAGGTGGTATTGATAAATTTATTGACTACATCAGAATGTTTTTTACCTTCTTCTCTGTAGCAATGGGCTTTTCTTTGCATAACTCAGTTGCCGTTCTGGAAGGACATATGGGTAAGAAAAGTGAGTTTGTTAGAACCCCTAAATTTAATATTAAGAACCTTACAGACACGTGGAAAGGTAATAAATACCTCCGAAAGAATATTTCTGCTAATACAATGCTAGAAGCAATTCTTATGTTGTATTTCCTCTTTGGAATGTATAGCGCGGTACCTTTAAATGATTTTGGATTATTTCCATTTCATTTTATGCTTTTTCTTGGGTTTGGTTTTGTTTTCTTTAAATCGCTAACCTCTAAAGCTTGATTGTAACCTTTTGGAAATACCATAAATTTTCCATATTTATGGCATTAACAAGTATAGTTTTATACTTTTCATTTGCTTACGATCTTCAAAGAACCGATTTTATAAAATTAATAACGCTTTACGGAGCGTTATTTTATTTTTACTATACCTTGATCAAGGTAGAAAAGACCCAGCCCGTTTTTTTGAATGCTCTTGTAATTCTTTCCCGGATGGTATTCCTTTTTGCCATTCCAAATTTATCGCAGGATTTTTATCGGTTTATATGGGATGGCCGAATGTTAGTTGAAGGCTGGAATCCTTTTCTATACCTACCAAAAACACTTATGGAAGAAGGTATTGCTCCCGTTGCACAAGCACAAGAGCTCTATAAAGGCATGGGAGAACTTAGTGCAAATCATTATACAAACTACCCGCCTTTAAACCAATTATGCTTTTTTATAGCAGCTTTATTTTCTGGAAATTCAATTCTAGGCTCCGTACTAACTTTAAGAATTATTATTATTATTTCAGATCTGGGTATTTTATATGTAGGTCAAAAGTTATTAAGAAAGCTTGAACTGCCAGATCATTATATTTATTTATACCTTCTAAATCCATTTATCATTATTGAATTAACTGGAAACTTACATTTTGAGAGTTTGATGCTATTCTTTCTGCTACTAAGTCTCTATCTAATTGTTCTTGACAAAACCAAATTAGCTGCTTTAGCAATGGCATGTTCTATTTCTGTAAAGCTTCTACCTTTATTATTACTTCCCTTGTTATTTCAAAGGCTATCATTTAAAAAAGCGATAATTTTTTATTCCTTATCAATATTCATTACTATTTTACTATTCACTCCTTTCTTTTCAATTAAGTTCATAGAGTCTTATACAGAAACTATCGGTCTTTGGTTTACCAACTTTGAATTTAATGGTAGTATTTACAATATTATCAAAGCAATAGGCTTTAAAGTAAGCGGATACAACATTATTAGAACAGTAGGCAAGATCACGCCTCTAATTGTTCTATTTCTTGTCATTTTACTCACCTTTTTAAGGGATAATAAATCGTTACCTAAACTTATTACAGGAATGCTATTTGCCCTTTCTTTTTACTTATTTACAGCTTCAGTAGTGCACCCATGGTATCTTTCTACTTTGTTACTGCTAAGTATTTTTACAAAATATCGCTACCCATTTTTATGGTCACTTTTAATTATGCTGAGCTACTTCACCTATTCGCAACCTAATTTTACTGAAAGTTATCTGCTTTTAGTATTACAATACCTTCCAGTCTATGCCTTATGCATTTATGAAATATTTATTTCTCGTAAAAAAATAGCGTTTAATTTATAATACTTTTAAAATAAGGGTACAAATACTTGAAAAAGTATAATAATAAATCCGTAGCCTCCATTTATTTTAGATTTTTGGGTTGTTAATTGAATAAATTGTATATTTGATTCTTTAAGATGAAAGACAACTACTACATATGTAAATTTTCTTCGGAGTTTTTTGCTCCTTCATTTGTTATGTCTTTCCCCCGCCGTCGCCCCTAGGGTGTATTTATTATTTTTTTGAACCTAGGTGAGTCCGGTTCAGCCTTCACAAGTCATTTTTCAAATAATTTTTTTTAAATCATCCTAATTATGTTAGTAACCGTTGCTGACAGTTCTCATATTAAATATGCTCATAGCATTTGTGACACCATAGAAGAATCTGCTAAAATTCGGGGTACTGGAATAGCAAAAAGAACTCCAGAATACATCATTGCCAAAATAGAAAATGGAAATGCTGTTATTGCTTTAGACGGAGATAATTTTGCTGGCTTTTGTTACATTGAAGCATGGGGTCATGAAAAGTATGTTGCCAATTCAGGTCTTATTGTTCATCCAGATTATAGGGGGCAGGGTCTTGCTAGAACTATCAAAAAGAAAATATTTGAGCATTCCCTAATTAAGTATCCTAACGCAAAAGTTTTTGGTATTACAACCGGGCTTCCCGTTATGAAAATTAATTATGAATTAGGGTATGAACCCGTAACCTTTTCAGAGCTTACAGACGACCCTACATTTTGGAGTGGTTGTGGTACCTGTAAGAATTTTGATATTCTTACCCGAACTGAAAGAAAGATGTGCTTATGTACCGGAATGCTATACGATCCCGAAAAAAAGAAACAGCATACCAAGTATGAAAAAGATAAAGCAGTATTAAAAAGATTAAAAAATATAAAACAAGCTCTTTTTCTTAAAAGAGAAGATAAAAAGAAATAATCATGCAAAAATTAGTATTAGCCTATAGTGGTGGACTTGACACTTCTTATTGTGTAAAGTATCTAACAGGAAAAGGTTATGAAGTACATGCGGCAAGTGTAAATACCGGCGGATTTAAAGCAACCGAGATTGATGAGCTTCATGAAAAGGCACTCCAATTAGGCGCTGCTTCCTATAAAAATATTGATGCGATTGAGAAATTTTATGATAAGGTTGTACGCTATCTAATATATGGAAACGTACTTAAAAACAACACCTATCCATTATCAGTAAGTGCAGAACGTATTGTACAAGCCATTGAAATTGTTAAGTATGCCGTTGAAATAGGTGCTACGGCTATTGCTCATGGCAGTACCGGAGCTGGAAATGATCAAGTTAGATTTGATATGATCTTTCAAACCATTGCACCTAATATTGAAATAATTACTCCTATTAGAGACCAACAACTTTCAAGAGATCAAGAAATAGATTTCCTTAAAGAACACGGTATTAAAATGAACTGGGAAAAAGCCAAATATTCTGTCAACCAAGGGCTCTGGGGAACGAGCGTAGGTGGAGCAGAAACACTTACTTCACACCTAGGACTTCCAGAAGATGCTTTCCCCAGTCAACTTACCACAACAGAAAGTTCAGCACAGGTAAAACTAACTTTTGTTAAAGGTGAACTTACCGCTATCAATGACCAAAAAGATACAGCTACCTCTAATATTGAGAAACTTAATGAGTTAGCATCCTCTTTTGCCATTGGAAGAGATATCCATACAGGAGATACCATTATAGGAATTAAAGGAAGAGTTGGCTTTGAAGCAGCGGCTCCTTTAATAATTATCAAGGCACATCATTCGCTAGAAAAACATGTGCTTACTAAATGGCAGTTACATCACAAAGAACAATTAGGTAATTGGTATGGGATGCTATTACACGAAGGGCAGTATTTAGACGAAGTAATGCGAAACATAGAAGTCTTTCTTGCCGATACTCAAAAGAAAGTCACCGGAGATGTTTTTGTCTCGTTGTATCCTTACCGATTTGTGGTGGATGGAATTAACTCACCACATGATTTAATGAATGCTTCTTTTGGTAGCTATGGTGAAATGAATAAAGCCTGGAGTGCAGATGATGCTAAAGGATTTATTAAGATTCTTTCAAATCAGAATAAAATATATAATCACGTAAACAAGATTAGTCATGATTAATGCAGGAATTGTAGGAGGTACCGGTTATACCGCAGGAGAACTCATTCGTTTGCTTACCAACCATAAAAAAGTACACATAGATTTTGTGTATAGCACCAGTAAAGCCGGAGTAGCTATTAGCGATGTTCATACAGATTTATTGGGAGTGACTAACCTGAAATTCACAGGAGAGGCAAATACATCTGTAGATATACTTTTTCTATGTTTGGGTCACGGAAATTCTAAAAACTTTCTTGAAAAACACTCATTTTCTAAGGATACGAAAATCATAGACCTAAGCAATGATTTCAGGTTGTCAAACGATGCTAGTTTTCAAAACAGGTCATTCGTTTATGGCCTTCCGGAACTTCAAAAGGCAGCTATTGAAAATGCCAATAGCATTGCAAATCCCGGATGTTTTGCAACAGCAATTCAATTAGGATTATTACCATTGGCAGCTTCTAAAAAACTAAATGAATCTGTGCATATAAACGCAGTTACCGGGAGTACAGGTGCAGGTGCTGGCATGAGTGCAACCACTCATTTTAGTTGGAGAAATGATAACGTATCATGGTACAAACCTTTTACACATCAACATTTAGGAGAAATTCAGCAAACTATCAGTAATCTTCAAAATGAAACCGCTACCATCCATTTTCTTCCGGTTAGAGGAAATTTCACCAGAGGTATTTTTGCGACAGCATATACAAAATTTGAAGGGACTTTAGAAGAAGTAACTTTATTGTATAAAGATTTCTACAAAGATGCCCCCTTTACTCATGTTTCCAATCAGCCTATATCTTTAAAACAGGTAGTTAATACAAATCAATGCCATATTCACCTGCACAAACACGATAACATTATATTAGTTACCAGTGCAATTGATAACCTCCTCAAAGGAGCTTCCGGACAGGCAGTTCAAAATATGAACCTGCTTTTTGGATACAATGAGCAAGAAGGATTACAATTAAAAGCAAGTCAGTTTTAAATTAAAAAAACACTACATGAAAATAGCAATTATAGGCGCAGGAAATTTGGGTTTAGCCATAGCCAAAGGACTCATATTCAATAACGCCATTACAACACTCTATCTAACCAGAAGAAATACCAATAGCATTGCCGAATGGGAAAAATACAATGGAGTACGTGTTACTTCAGATAACAAGGTAGCAGTTGAAAATTCGGATATTTTAATTTTTGGCGTTCAACCACGTCATTTTGATAACATTTTGGGTGAGATAAAAGACCTGCTTACAGAAAAACATGTAATCATATCAACTATTACAGGTTTTCCTATTTCAAGAATCGAATCTGTAATAGGAACAGAACAATACATTATTAGAAGTATGCCAAACACGGCTATTGCGGTGGGGAAATCAATGACTTGTATCTGCAGTAATCAAATGGGCAAAAAACGAACCGATATTGCCAAAGCAATTTTTAACAGATTAGGCACCACCATGGAAATTCCAGAAGAACAGATGCGTGCAGCTACGGTTATTTGTGCCAGTGGTATTGCTTTTTGGATGCGATTGGTACGTGCTACTACACAAGCTGCTATCCAATTGGGGTTTGATGCAGATGAAGCACACACCTTGGCAATAAATACTTGTTTGGGAGCCTCTAGTCTACTGGTTGAATCTGGAAGGCATCCGGAAGAAGAAATTGACAGAGTTACCACCCCCGGAGGTTGCACTATTGAAGGCTTAAACGAAATGGAGCACCAAGGGCTTAGTTCCTCCTTAATAAAAGGCATTGTAGCTTCATATGATAAAATAAGTCAAATCGCTAAAAGTTAGGTATGGAATTATTTGATGTATATCCATTATACGATATTACTCCGGTTAAAGGAGAGGGCATGTATGTTTATGATGATAAAGGCACCCAATATTTAGATCTTTATGGAGGCCATGCGGTAATCTCTATTGGTCACTCCCATCCATTCTACGTAAATAGTGTGAGTGATCAATTAAAGAAATTGGGATTTTATAGTAATGCTATAAAAAATCCATTACAGATTAAATTAGCAGAAAAACTTGGAAAGTTATCTGAATGTGACGATTACCAGCTTTTTTTATGTAATTCTGGAGCAGAGGCCAATGAAAATGCTTTAAAAGTAGCTTCGTTTGTAACCAATCGTTCCAAAGTAATTGCATTTAGAAATGGTTTTCATGGCAGAACATCTGCAGCGGTAGCTACTACTGATAATCTTGCAATCAATGCTCCCATCAATCTACAACAGGAAGTAACCTTTCTCCCTCTCGGGGACATAGAAGCTCTGGAAACCGAATTGGCAAAACAAGATGTATGTGCTGTTATTATTGAGTATATACAAGGAGTTGGCGGATTAGATGAAGCCCACAAAGATTTTTATGAAGAAATGAACTGTCTTTGTCATAAGTATGGTACACTTTTAATAGCCGATGAAGTTCAAGCAGGGTTTGGAAGGACAGGTAATTTTTTTGCCTTCCAAAAATATGCAGTGATCCCAGATATTATTTCAATGGCGAAAGGCATGGGTAATGGTTTTCCGGTGGGAGGTATTTTGATTCATCCAAACATCAAAGCAACATACGGAATGTTAGGTACCACCTTTGGCGGTAATCATCTGGCATGTGTTGCTTCTTTAGCGGTTTTGGAAGTACTAGAGAAAGACAAACTAATGGAGAATGCCCTACAAATAGAAACCTACTTTAGAGAGAAAGCCAAAGAAATTGGTGCTGTAAAAAATATTAAAGGAAGAGGTTTAATGCTGGGGTTAGAATTTGATTTTGAGGTTGCAGAACTTCGAAAGAAACTCATTTATGAACATCATATCTTTACCGGAAGCGCCAAGAACAAGTACGTATTGCGTATTCTTCCTCCTCTTTGTATTACAACCAAACATTTAGATACATTTTTTGAAGCCTTAAAAACTGCATTAGGATGAAAGACTATTTGAATATTCAGTCCATAGACCATTTACCCAAATGGTTGAAAGAAGTACAGGAGCTAAAAGCAGCCCCATATGCTTTTGAAAATTTGGGAAAGCATAAAACCTTAGGTATGCTTTTCTTTAATCCTAGTTTACGTACCCGCTTAAGCACTCAGAAAGCAGCTAAAATGTTAGGAATGGAAATACTTTCCATGAATGTTTCTAGTGAAACATGGGCATTAGAATTTGAAGATGGCACCGTGATGAATGGTGGTAAGGCAGAACATGTTAAAGAAGCTGCGGGGGTGCTATCTCAATACTGTGACATTATAGCTATTCGCGCATTTGCAAGCCTTACAGATAAGCATAAAGATGAATCTGAACTCATGCTCAAAAGCTTTCAAAAGTATGCCTCTGTGCCCATAGTAAATATGGAAAGTGCCATAGCCCATCCACTGCAAGCCTTAGCAGATGCAATTACTATTCAAGAGCATCAAAAAATTGAAAAACCCAAAGTTGTACTTACATGGGCGCCACACCCAAAGGCATTACCACATGCAGTAGCTAATTCTTTTGTACAGATGATGCAAAAAATGAATGTTGATTTTGTTGTCACACATCCTAAAGGATATGAACTCAATCCCGCATTGACTCAAAATAGTCTAATTGAATACGATCAAGATAAAGCCTTTAAAGGAGCAGACTTTATATATGCCAAAAACTGGAGTTCTTATCATCAATATGGAAAAGTACTGGAGCAAGACTCAAAATGGATGGTAACTGCTAAAAAGATGGAACTCACCAATAAGGCTCATTTTATGCACTGTCTGCCAGTAAGAAGAAATATAATCGTATCAGACGCTGTTCTAGACAGCAATACATCATTGGTATTGCAACAAGCAAATAACAGAACGTATGCCGCCATGACTGTTCTTAAAAAAATACTGGAAAATGGATAAGCAAACAATTAAGATTGTAAAAATTGGAGGGAATATTATTTCAGATGAAAAAAAGCTGCAAGCTTTTCTTCAAGATTTTGCATCCATTGAAGGATTAAAAATACTGGTACACGGTGGTGGTAAAATCGCTACTGAATTAGCAAAAAGATTGGGTGTTGAAGCTAAAATGATAAATGGAAGACGTATTACAGATGAAAAAAACCTTGAAATAATTACCATGGTTTATGGTGGGTTTGTCAATAAAAATATGGTGGCTAATCTTCAAAAATATGGTTGCAATGCACTAGGACTTTCTGGAGCTGATGCCAATATAATTCAAGCGCATAAGCGTATTGTTAAAGATATAGATTATGGTTTTGCAGGCGATATTGACAGCGTAAATGATTTGGCCTTGAAAACACTTCTACAGGCAAATATCACGCCGGTAATATGCCCAATTACTCATAACCAAAAAGGACAATTATTAAACACCAATGCAGATACAATGGCTGCAGAAATAGCTATTGCTCTTAGCAAACATTACGAAACACAATTATTTTATTGTTTTGAGAAAAATGGAGTATTAAGAGATCTCAATGATGAAAATTCTGTAATTGAAATGATTGATAAAGAAATATATACCTGTCTTCTGGAAGATGGAATAATAGCGGATGGTATGTTACCAAAGCTTCAAAATTGTTTCCATGCATTAGAGAACAAAGTACAAACTGTTTTTCTTGGAAATGAAAAAATGATCACTAAAAAAAATCCAATTGCTACTAAACTAAGTTTACAATTATGAATCAGGAAACACTCACTAAGCACGCATTAGACCTCCTGCATCAATTGATTAATACACAATCATTTTCATCAGAAGAAGATCAAACAGCGGCGATCATAGAAAAATGGTTTCAGCATTATAATATTCCCTTTAAAAGAGCTGGGCATAATATTTATGCGTTTAACAAACACTATAATGATTCTAAACCTATTCTACTACTCAATTCCCATCACGATACCGTAAAACCGAATAAAGCTTATACCAAAGATCCGTTTCAGGCACATATTGAAAATGGAAAACTCTATGGGTTAGGAAGTAATGATGCTGGTGGATGTCTGGTATCATTAATTGCGCTATTTACTTATTATTATGAAAAAGAAGGGCTCAATTATAATCTTGTAATTGTAGCTTCGGCAGAAGAAGAAAGTTCTGGACCTAACGGACTCAATAGTGTACTACCTTTGCTTCCTGAAATTGATGTAGCTATTGTTGGTGAACCTACTTTAATGAATCTTGCCATCGCAGAAAAAGGCCTTGTAGTTTTTGATGCCATTGTTTCAGGTACTCCAAGTCATGCGGCTCATCCTAATAACAACAATAGTATTTATAATACAATTGAGGTATTGCAATGGTTTAAAGATTATACCTTTCAAAAAATCTCGCCTGTACTTGGTGAGGTGAAAATGACGGTTACTCAGATAAGTGCTGGAAGTCAGCATAATGTAGTACCAGCTCAAACGAGTTTAGTTGTTGATGTTCGGGTAAACGATCAATATAGCAATACTGAAATAGCAGAAATTTTGAGTAAAGAATCACCATGCAGTGAGATAAAAGCACGGTCTTTACGTCTAAATTCATCGTCAATTCCAGAAAATCATCCACTAGTCTTAGCGGGGAAAAAATTAGGAAGAAGCACCTATGGTTCTCCTACCTTATCAGATCAGGCAGTCTTAAGCTGTCCCTCTTTAAAACTAGGGCCGGGCGATTCAACACGTTCACATACAGCAGATGAATATATTTATGTAAAAGAGATTGAAGAAGGAATTGACATCTATATTAAACTACTGGAACAAGTTTTAATTACATAAGAATAACCTAAAGGAGAACTCTTAATTGTAATATTACAAAACAGCTAGTTAAAAATAATTAAACGATACCATTATGAAACTCTGGGATAAAGGCATACCAACCAATGAAAAAATAGATCAATTTACGGTAGGTAACGATAGGGAACTTGATTTGCTTCTTGCCAAATATGATGTGATTGCATCTATTGCACATGCCAACATGTTGGCTAAAGTAGGGCTTATTTCTATAGATGAAGGAAAAGCATTGGTGCATGAGTTAAAAGAAATAGGAAAAAGTATTAAAAAGGGTTCATTTACCATTGAAACCGATTTTGAAGATATGCATTCCAAAATTGAGTTTCTGCTCATTCAAAAACTAGGAGATACTGGGAAAAAAATACATTCTGCCCGCTCCAGAAATGATCAGGTGCTGGTTGCCATGCATTTATACCTGAAAAATGAGATTCAGGAAATAAAAGATTTGGTGAAATCACTCTTTGACCTATTAATTGAATTGGCAGATAAGCACAAAACCGTTTTATTACCTGGTTATACCCATTTACAGATTGCAATGCCCTCTTCCTTTGGCTTATGGTTTTCTGCTTATGCAGAAAGTTTAGTTGATGACGTATACCTGCTTAATGCGGCTTATAAAATAGCAGACCAGAATCCTTTAGGAAGTGCTGCAGGATATGGAAGTTCTTTCCCAATAGATCGTGAATTCACTACTGCTGAAATGAATTTTGACACGCTGAAGTACAATGTAGTGGCTGCACAAATGAGCAGGGGTAAAGTAGAAAAAACTACTGCTTTTGGAATGAGTAGTGTTGCCGCTACCCTATCTAAGCTTGCAATGGACATTTGTTTGTATATGAGTCAGAATTTTAATTTTATTTCTTTTCCTGATGCATTAACTACAGGTTCTAGCATTATGCCCCACAAAAAGAATCCTGATGTCTTTGAGCTCATTCGAGCCAAATGCAATAAAATACAAGCCATTCCGGCACAACTTATTGCTGTTACCAATAATTTACCAAGTGGTTACCATCGAGATTTACAATTGGTAAAAGAAATTATTGTACCTGCAATTCAAGAACTTAAATCTTGTCTTGAAATACTTGCTTTTAGTTTAAAAGAAATAAAAGTCAACCAAGAAATTCTGGAAGATCCTAAGTACGACTATCTTTTTAGTGTAGATACCTTAAATGAGTTGGTACTTCAAGGGATGCCTTTTAGAGAGGCATATAAAAAGATGGGAGCTGAAATACAATCAGGCATCTTTAAGCCTAAAAGAGATATTAAACACACTCATTTGGGCAGTTTGGGGAATTTAGGACTACAAGGTATTAAGACAAAAATGTCTAAGGCACTTTGACTTACATAAATAAGGAGTGGATAGATTCTGATTAATTATCTATCCACAATTTGAATAAATCCACTAGCTTTTAAGATTCGCATTGAATCTTGCAAACGTACGGCCTAACAGATGTTATACCATAGCCCGGACAGGTGTCTTGTCTTAAACTTCCTCCTTTAATATTATGAACATTAACATCTAAACTAGATATTACCTTCTTCTTTAAACTCAAATTTTTAAGGTTTCTTTTTTTCATGGTACGATTAGCTTTAACTGACTCATCCGAAAATACAATAAATTGTAGTTTTAATCTTACATTTTATGCAATTTTTAACTCTAAAATTTAAACAAACATCATATACTTTAATCAACCTAGATCTAGTTCAAAAATTCAGCTAAATACATTTTTTATAGCTTTAATCTAAAAAAAAGGTCCTAAATAAAACTAATTTTCCCTTTCCAAAATGATTTTTCTTAGTGTACCACTTCCTTGTGTTACATATACATATTTCCCATCAGGAGTCACTTCAATACCATTTGGTTGTGAAAAAGTTGCTTTATCTGCAGTACCATCTAGTTCACTGAATGCACCAGTACCTATTGTTGCTGCTACAACACCCTCTAACGAAACCTTGTATACTTTGTTCTCAATATATCCCGTAACATAAAAATAACCATCTGCATAAGATAAATGCCCTATGGATGCTGGTGTATCTGCAATCTCTTTTATAGAACTATCTGAACCTATTTCAAAAATCTTTCCGTCATTAAAGCTAGAGACATATAATTTATCTTGCTCTTGAACATAAGTGATACCAACAGGTCCATTAAAAAGTGTACTTGTAGTATATTCTTCTACTAATCCTGCTGTTATTTTAAAAAGTTTAGTACTAGAATAGAAACAATTAAACAAATTACCGTTTGCATCAAAAGTAAGTCCACCGCCTCCTACGAGCCTAGTATCTACAACAAAATCAGTGGCTTCACCTTCTGGTGTAATTTTTTTTATTACCGTACTTGTAAAACTAGATGTATAGATGTTTCCCTCATCATCTAAAGTGATCCCTACACCAAAATTCATTTTATTATTTAAAACAGAGCTTTCACCATCTTTGGTTACTTTATATAATAAATCTTGATTAATTCCTCCCCCATTAACATATAATGTACCTTCACTATCAATCACAATATCTTCCATGGCAAAAAAAGATCCGCTCAACTTAGGAGTTGTTACAGCTATTTCATTAACCAACATAAGTTCTGCTACAGGTGATAATTCGGGTGAAGCTTCACTATCCTTCAAAATCCCAAGTATGTAAACATAATAGTTTATATCTTCATTAACCAAGTTTCCTTCAATATCAGAAAGATTTTTTGATAGCATTTCCTGATTTGATTCTGAAATTGTAAGAACACCATAATTTGGATTTGTAACTTGAATTGCCTCCTCAATAGAAATTGTAGTCTTACTGACTAGCAGTCTGAGTTCTTTTATTAAAGAAACATCACTGGCAATTGAGTAATTTATATAAACATCAGCTCCATTACCTAGATTCTCTCTATCTAAAGCCTCAAAGGAAACAAAACTGATTGAATCTGACGGTTCTTTATCTCCATCATCCATACTAGAACAACCTAAAATAAAGATTAAAAGGCCCCATAATAAAAAATACTTTTTGTAAGTTTTTAAATACATAATTTTTAGATTTTAGTTTACAGCAATACTAAAATCTTTTAAACTAACCGTAGTCTCAATATAAGAAGTTGAGACCTATTTTAACTGTTTTAAATACTCACTTGGCGACATTCCTGTATTCTTTTTAAAAATGCGATTAAACGTAGCTTTGCTATTAAAACCAACATCAAAAGCAATTGCTAATAAAGTAAGGCGTTTATTATCGCCTGAAGCAACTCTATTCTTAAATTCTTCTACTCTGTATTGATTTACAAATTCAAAAAAATTCACCTTTAGTTCTGTATTAATTAGCGTAGACAAGACATGTGATGATGTATTCATTAAACCTGCAAGGTCATGCAACTTTAAATCTGGATTTAAGTAAGGCTTTGAATCTTGCATGAACTTCTTTAAATTATAGATAACCAAACCATTTGACTCATTTGTTTTTTTTGACCCATTATTTGGTGTTATACTAAAAATAAGTCGCTCTGGTTGATTGAGAGCAATTATACTAAGAAATAATATGATCACTGAATTTAGTAAATGATTATAGACCTCATAACGTGCAATGGTCATCTTAAAAAAGAAGGAGTATAAATGCCCTAACATAAATAAGATAGTATATCCCAAATATAAATAACCAATCCATTTAAACTTATTAAGGTATAATAAATTGCCACTTGAAGACCAGTTCTTTTGTTGTTTTATCTTATTTTTTAAAATATACAAAGAAGCAATAGCGTACAATACCATCACAATCCTACTTAAAACTACCTTAGGATGAACAGCCATATTCAATAGCTGATCACTATAAAAGAAATATTCTGCTGCCTTAATCTTATATTCAGGAGCAAGAATTAAGAATTTACGATGCTCAAACAAGAAATATAAATACCAAACAAAATGAAGTACATCGTAAAGTCTAAATTTTCTTTTAGGATTGAGAAGAGACAAGACATACAAATAAAAAAAAGGTCCTATCAATAAAGCAGCAGGATAGACAACAAATATTAAATGTGGAAACTTAACATAATACCCACTTGCGATTATGAAATTGTTGGATAACAGTAAAGAAAGCACAACACTAAGCGCTAACAAATACCGATTTGCTATGTGATGTAACTTTTTAAAAAAAACTAAACTAAACGTTAGAATAACACCTTGCAGGCTTCCAACTCCTAAAACAGTGGCAAACAAAAGATCAAATTGGCCCATTTAAATTATTTGGATTTATACAAAGGTGATATAACCATTGTAACAATAATTAAAGTCTCAACCGTTATTAATAACTTTCCTAAATATCTATGACAAAGACGAGAATTGAAAGAAAATACTGAATTCCTACAATTGAATGAATAATGTTAAAAAATTTGTTAGAACGCAATTGTAATTCCTTAGTGTAAACTTTAAACGAATTCAAAAAGAGTCTAAAAAACCAGATGTTGTTTGGGTTCATAACTTATCTTTTATTCAGAGTAGTGTGATATTTTCATAAAGAATTTGTAATTTTTACGATGCTATTACGTCAAAATTTTTAAACCCAATAAGTTAACCAAAACCAACCAAATGACTTCTAACAAAGTTGAAATTGCTAAAATTTCAAATCTTACTCTTAAACAACCTTCTTATGCCTTAGTCAACAACACCGATCTCGTAATTATAAAACACGAAGCAGGAATTTCTGTTCTTTATGGCAGATGTCACCACAGGGGAGCTTTACTTGCAGATGGCCATATTGATGGACAAAATCTAATCTGTGGGGTTCATGGGTGGGATTATAGATATGATACTGGAATTAGCGAATACAATAATGACGAACAACTTTATAAGTTTAAAGAATTTATAGAAGGTGATTCCTTATTGGTAGATGAAAATGAGATAGCAGATTTTGAAAAGGTACACCCACAGCCTTTTAACAGAGAAGATTATTTGGGTACCTACGCAGATACGCATCCAGAAGAAACTGAACCCTTTACTGGTTATATTAAAGAATTAGCCAAAAACGGACTCAAAAACGTAGGGCATCATGGGTTTTCTGCCTCCATGGGGGTAGATAGGAATACATTACCCAAATGGAATGATATTCAATTTTTACCTGCTCAATTAGCAAGCAGACCTCTACTGGATCATGAAGAAGTTACTACCAAAGTCATTATTGGTCCAAAAGCTAAAAAACCATTAGAATTAGACATTCCTTTATTTGTTTCAGACATGAGTTTTGGAGCTTTATCTAGGGAAGCAAAAATTGCTTTATCTAAAGGAGCAGAAATGGCAGGAACAGGAATCTGTTCTGGCGAAGGTGGTATGCTTCCGGAAGAACAACAAAACAACTCAAAGTACTTTTACGAGCTGGCATCGGCACAGTTTGGCTTTTCATGGGATAAATTAGATAATGTTCAGGCTTTTCATTTTAAAGCTGGTCAAGGTGCCAAAACAGGAACTGGGGGTCATTTACCGGGTAACAAGGTAAGTGCAGAAATTGCAGAGGTGAGAGGTTTGAAAGAAGGTGAGACCGCTATTTCACCTGCAGCAAACCCTAATTTTAATAGTGTACAAGATTTTAAAGACTTTGCAGATAAGGTAAGAGAACGAACAGGTGGAATTCCAATAGGATTCAAAATTGCAGCAAGTCATATTGAAAACGACATTCAGTTTGCACTAGATGTAGGAGTAGACTACATTATTCTGGATGGCCGTGGTGGCGGAACTGGTTCGGCGCCCACCATATTGCGAGATCATATTAACGTACCTACTATCCCAGCTTTGGCAAGAGCTAGAAAATATTTAGATAAAACAGGCGCAACAGATGTTACACTAGTCATTACAGGTGGCTTACGGGTTGCAGAAGACTTCTCAAAAGCATTAATGCTAGGTGCAGATGCTATTGCAGTATCCAACTCAGCTTTACAAGCAATAGGATGCCTAGGCATGCGTGCCTGTGGCTCTAATAACTGTCCGGTAGGTATTGCTACTCAAAAAGAATCTTTACGGAATAGGCTTATTGTTGATGCCTCAGCCAAGCAGCTTTACAACTTCTTTGATGCAACCAATAACCTCATCAAAGTGGTTTCAAGGGCTTGTGGCTATGACGATATTTCAAAATTCAATCTTCAGGATCTTTCCACTTTTGATCAGAACATTCATAAATTAACAGGTATTCGTTATGCCGGAATCTCTATATAATGGTAAAAGTATTTCATATAACATCTCAATATTTAGCAACCACTGCCATTAGTTTCTTGACCTCTAAAGATGATGATAGCCACACCAACTTTGGTTGGAAGAATAAGGCACTACATACCCATCCACTGAATCATAATAATGCGATACTTTCTTTAGACTATGAATCATTTTCTCTGATTTTAAAAGACGATCTTGGCTATAAAAACTCAGTACTCCTTGATGGAAAATCTCATGAAGAAGTGATTTATTGGATTCAAAAATCAACAAAAGAAGCTGGTCTTACTAAGCCTTATAAATACAAGCTACATTATGAGCTTCCTTATGAAAATATTACTGAGGATACCATTTTCCTAAAGCCTCCTCGTAAAGAAACTGAGCAATTAATTACACAACGAGATCTGGTTCAGGAAGCACTTGAAAAGGTATTGCAAAGTAACAATCAGAATATTCCCATTCGCATTTGGCCGCATCACTTTGATTCTGCCGTGTATTTCCAGTATAGTAATGAGATTGGTATTGGTTTAGGAATGGCACTTCCTGATTCTATAATTGATGATTTTTATTTGTATGTAAGTGGCTATAAAGGACACAATCCTATTGACTTACCCATATCAATTAAAATTAAGAAAGGAAAGTATTATCATGAAGATTGGAAAGGAATTGCAATGGCAATTTCTGGTATTACATCAGAAGAAGCCACCACATTTTATCAAGAAGCAATCAAACACTATATATACTAATGTGATTCACATATTTATTATAAATCAAATCTAAAGGAGTTCGATATAACCTCCATAAAATATAATCTCGAAAATTTTACACCATTTTAATCTAACAATCTTATTTTTAGATTATTACTTTCATTTTCTTTGCTCGCACAGGGGCGAATGTAAAGAAAACAGCTAGCAGTTGTTTTTAGTGAAGCAGTTAGGCGGCGCGGGGAAAACAAAAGAATCCCGAAGCAAGTAGGGAGCGCTTTTAGTTCATATTATTTCTATTTTCCGTTAAGGAATTCATGAACCTTTGATTACCAGAGGTATTTTTAGCGGAAAAGAAGAAAACTATAGAAAAAGTAGTTCTTTTTACATTGAACTCAGGTTAAATAAGAATTAAAATGTATAATCAAGAAATTTCCACAACTAGATCATTCCAAGATTAATTATCTCTTGTTTACTCAATTTACGCCAATTTCCTCTTGGGAGATCTTTTTTGGTGAGACCTCCATAAACAACGCGATCTAACCTTACTATTTCGTAACCAAGTTTTTCAAGCACCCCTCTTATTAATCCGCTATATCCACCTTCAATTCTAATTCCAATTTCTTTTCTAGGTGCGCCATCAATAAAACTAATGTCTTCAATAGCAACAGGACCTTCTTCCAACACCACTCCTTCTAGCATCTTTTTAAGGTCATCATTTGCAAAATTTTTATTGAGTTCTGCATGAAAGATCATCCTTACCTTTTTTGCTGGATTGGTAAGTTTACGAGTAAGTTCAGCGTCATTTGTAAAAAGTAATAATCCAGAAGTAGCACGTTCTAAACGGTCTACAGGAGCTATTTTTACTTCTGTAGCGTTCGCTATTAGATCTGCTACGGTACGACTTCCTTTCTCATTTTTCATAGCTGTAAAAAAACCTTTGGGCTTGTTGAGAAGGATATACTCTTTTCTATCTGGATTAATCAATCTACCATCAAAACGTACTTTGTCTGTTCGCTTTACTTTGTAGCCTAATTCGTCCACAACTTTTCCATTCACAGTCACATTACCTGATGCTATATAAATATCGGCCTCTCTTCTTGAACAAATTCCAGAATTAGAGATGTACTTATTAAGTCTAATTTCGTCAGAAACTTTAGAGGAAGGAACGCCAGTATGCTTTTTGGAAAATGGTGCATTTCCTCTTGCATAACTTTTCTTTCGTGCATTACCTCCCTGTCTTCCTGATGGCTTTCTATCTCCTGACTTATCTGATCTACTCATTAAAATAATTTGTACAAAGATAACTTATCTTCTAACATAAAACCTAAAATCATGGTTGGCTTAATGGTCATTAAAAGAAACAACGCTTTGTCTTTCTCTGTTTACTGAGAGATGTGTTACATCTGGTCTTGAGTAATGACCTGAAGGATCAAAATTCTGGCGTTCTTCATAAATTCTTTTAAAATCAATTGTTTTAAGGATAACACCTTCCCTATTTAAAACGGGAGATATAATCCATTCTCCGTCTGGACCGGCAATACAAGAGCCTCCATTAGCCAAGATTTCAGGTGATCTCTTTTTCAACAAATCAAGATGAGGTGTTGCTTCGGGAAAATCAGTGATGCGCATCAAACTGGAAACTGAAATCACATAACTTCTAGACTCTCTAGCAATAAAACGGGTGATATCTCTTGTATTAAAATCACTTCCTGGCCATACCGCTACATGCAAATTTTCACCTTGTGCATACATTGCTGTTCTTGGCAAAGGCATCCAGTTTTCCCAACAGTTTAGACCCCCGACAGTAAATTTCTTTAATTTGTGTACTCTTAATCCGTTACCGTCACCTGGCGCCCAGGTAAGTCTTTCTTCGTAAGTGGGTTGTAATTTTCTATGTACAGATTGCATTACTCCATGTTGATCAATATAAACCAAAGAACAATACAAGCTATGCCCACCTCTATTGTGAGCTCTTTCTATAACTCCCAGATATACGGCTACTTTTAACTGTCTTGCTAAGTTACATACCTCATCTAAATCACCCTCTTCAATCACCACCGCATTTCTAGCATAATGGGCATGAAGTTCTTTCTGTATCTTAGAGTTAAACTTAGCGCCCTCTGTAATAGAAATCCAAAAAGGATACCCTGGTAATAGTGCTTCTCCAAAAACAACTAATTCTGCCTTGTTATTAGCAGCCTCAGTTATCGCATCTTTTATTTTTAGAAGTGTCTCCGTTTTCTGTAACCAAACCGGAGCAATTTGTGCCATCCCAATTGTTAATGAAGTTGTCATATTATAAAATTCTATTAAGTACTAACTGAATGTCTATTAATAAAATACTAAAGACTCCAGATACGATGATTATTTTTAAAATATTGTGAAGAATAATATAATCAATGCGTTGTTTAGATTTCACTAGCAATAGTAAAAAAATACCTAGTAAGATTCCAGAAGCATAAAAATAATAGCCCATATATCCTATTTCAAAAAAACGTATTAAAAGATAGGTAGGAATAAAAGTAAGAGCTACTAGCGCGGTAATTAATAATTTGGAAATTCCTTCTCCGTATATTACTGGTATTGTTTGATATCCGTGAACTAAATCTCCCTTTAGGTTTTCAAGATCTTTAATTAATTCCCTTGTAGATATAAGTAAAAACAGAAACGTAGCGTGCACAAAAATAACCGTTTCAAAGTTTTTATAATAAATAAAAACTGCAAAAAACGGAGCAATTGCTAACAACGCTGAGGTAAGATTTCCTAAAAAAGGGAGCTTTTTTAGCTTATGCGAATACAGCCAGATCAAGAAGATATAAGCAGAGAAAAAAAGTACGGCTCTGAAAGAAACATAACTTGCAAAAATCACCGAAAGGAAGTTCAAGACAAAATATCCAGACAATTTTGTATTCTGACTCACTAACCTGTCCAACATAGATTTTGCAGGTTTATTGATTAAATCTTTTTCGGCATCATAAAAGCTATTTATAATATAACCAGAGGCAATAGCAAGAGCGGAGGCTGCTACTATTGCAAATAAATCTAAGTCAAAAACCACCTCATTTACAGGTAAATCTGAAGATAAAATATAAATAGATGCTAAGTACTGTGCAATGACTATTACCAATACATTATAACCGCGAATTACCGAGAATAGGCTCAGAAACTTTAAAACGATAAGCTTGTTTCTGCGACTGAGCATTAGTGGCTATTAGAAGTTATAGACTACCTCTAGCTTATGGCCTTCTAGGGCTTCTTTTGCTTTATCAATATCTTGCGTAAACCCAAGAATATAACCTCCTCCACCAGAACCACAAAGTTTCAGGTAATAATCATTGGTCTCAATTCCCTTTTCCCAAAGCTTGTGAAATTGAGAGGGAATCATGGGTTTGAAATTATCAAAAACAACGTTAGAGAGTTTTTTAAGATTTCCAAATAAATTTTTAAAATCACCTGTTAGAAAATCGTCTACGCAGGCATCCGTGTGTTTTACAAACTGATTTTTAATCATTTTACGAAAACCATCCTGTTTCATATTCTCCATGAAAATCTGAACCATAGGTGCTGTTTCTCCGGTAGTACCGCTATCTAACAAAAAGACTGCTCCTTTACCTTCATTATTTTGAGAAGGTATGCCCGTTGCTTCTATATTGTTTTTAGAATTTATGAGAATTGGAATACTTAAATAACTATTTAAAGGATCTAATCCTGAAGATGTACCATGAAAAAATGATTCCATAGCCCCAAAAATTGATTTCAATTTAAGTAGTTTTTCACGGGTCAGGTTTTCAAGTACAGTAATTTTATCTTGTGCGTATTTATCATAAATAGCTGCAACCAATGCTCCGCTACTGCCTACACCATATCCTTGTGGAATACTACTATCAAAGTACATGCCTGCATCTACATCCTTGCGAAGTGTCTCCAAATCAAAAGAAACCAAACCTGGTTGATCTAATTCAAGATTATGAAGATAATCAACAAACTTAGAAAGGCTCCTATTAGAATCTATTGCCTGCTCACTTTCATTTCCATCTAGCTTTAGAGCACCGTTGTAAAAATTATAAGGGATAGATAAACCTTTGGAATCTTTTATGATACCATATTCCCCGAAGAGAAGTATCTTGGAATAAAATAATGGTCCTTTCATAAGTTTTGGGTTGTTATAGAGACTAGATTAAATACCATTTGTATTCAACGATCTATTCTATAAACAATTAAATATACATAATTACTAATCCTTGTGCAATCTTATTCTTTTGTTAGTAAAGTTGCTCCTTGACCAACGCGATCACAAATATAGTGTCCGTTTTGACAATAAGCAACTAACTCATTCTTAATAAATTCGTAAATTTTCACATAATCTGTTTCTGGATACAGTACATGTACATTGGCACCCGCATCTAAAGTAAAGCAAACCGGAAGTCCTGTTTTTTTACGAAATTCCCATATTTTTTCAATTATTTGCATAGTAGCAGGTTTCATGAGAATGAAATAAGGCATGCTGGTCATCATCATAGCATGTAAACTTAAAGCCTCACTTTCTACTATTGCCATAAAAGATGCTAAGTCTCCTGATTTTAGTACCGATTTTAATTTAAATAAGTTATCATTGGCTTGTTTAAATCTGGAGGCTGCGAATGGATGATTGTGCATTAAATCATGCCCTACTGTGCTGCTTACTTTTTTCTCCCCTTTATCTACTAAAAGTATGGTGTCGTGGTAATTCTTAAACACCGGATGTATTTCAAAAGGATAGGTACTCGCAAAATCATTAGAAGAATCTGGAAGCATTTCATGCAAGCCCCAAGTTACTAATCCGCCTTCTATACTTCTACTTGCACTCCCCGAACCCAAACGTGCTAGAAAAGATGCTTTTTGTTTAAAATAAGAATCAGACATCTCAGGTAGCATTTTCTTTTCTATACTCATCAAGCATAAAGCCAGCGCACTCATTCCACTTGCTGAAGAAGCAATACCGCTACTATGTGGAAAAGAATTAGATGTTTCAATCACGAAATGAAAATCTCTTACAAAAGGCATAAATTTTTCAATTCGTTCTAAAAATTTAGTGATTTTTGGTTTAAAGTCTTCTCTGTTTTTTCCTTCAAATAGCAATTCAAAATCAAACGGTTCTGTAGTTTTCTTTCTTTTTGAAAATGAAAGTTTGGTCTTAGTGGCACAGGCATCTAAAGTGAAGCTAATTGAAGGATTAGCAGGAATCTGAACAGGTTTTTTACCCCAGTATTTTACTAAGGCGATGTTGCTAGGTGATTTCCATGTAAAACTACCACTAATGTTGGTTGAGGAAGGATTGTATTTTGAGGTGAAATCCATAATTAAATCTCTGAGAAAAAAATTTTGACAAATATACAAGATTCTCAACGCCATTTTTGTAACAAAAAAACATTCTTTGAGACCTATATGAAAAGCTTGTTTTATGACTCAAAAAACTATGTTCTTGGAAAGTGTTAAAGTAGTAGCTACCCCTATTTTATTAGTTATATTTTTGGTGGTCCTGTCTAGAATTGCACTCATACAAGAATCATCATATTTAGGCTATGCAATTCTCACAGATCTTACAATCACCATTCCATTTATTTATTTTTTATTCATTAGAAAACGAAACATCCCAAACCTAAGCACAATTACGTTTGCTATTATAGGTTTATTTTTAGCGGGATGGATTTTGCCCCAAAACTTTCATCCCTTTATTAAACAATTAAAACATATAGTGATTCCTATTGTTGAACTCACCGTATTTTCACTACTACTTTTTAAAATATATCAATTCAGAAAGTTACTTTCTAGCCAACCTCAACGCTATCCAGATGCAATGCAGGTACTTAGAGAAAGTGTAGCTAACACATTTTCAAACAAATATGTAGCAGGAGCTTTGACCACAGAATTAAGTGTTTTCTACTATGGCTTTCTAAGTTGGAAGAAAGTTAAACCTACAAACTATCTATTTACTAGCTATAATAATGGGAGTATCTCTCTTTTTTGTGCGTTAATTTTAGTTGCCATAGCAGAAACTTTAGGGTTTCATTTTTTCTTAATAAAATGGAATGCAATAATTGCGTGGATATTTACTGGCTCAAGTATCTATTTAATTTTACAATTATTTGCTCATATCAAAGCAATTTTACAACGGCCTATTAGTATTGAAGATGGTACTCTTATCATACGTTATGGGATTTTTATGGAAACTTCTATCCCTCTTGAAAGTATTGAATCTATCCAAAAAAACACCGCTTCTTTTTTAAAAATAGATGGGATTGAAAAAATAGGTTTATTAGGAGATACGGAATCCCATAATCTTTTAGTCACTTTAAAAAACAAAGAAACTTTGTTAAAGCCATACGGTACTAGGAAATTGTTTAAAAAGTTATATTTTTACGTTGATGAGCCCGATAAACTCATTGGAATAATCAACGAAGTATGTCCAAAAAAATTACTAAAATAATCCTATCTGTAGTAGTTTGCCTGCTAATTGGTTTTTTATCAGGATTTGCTACTCAAAGTTCTGTTGGCGACTGGTATGTAACTCTTAACAAACCATCATTTAATCCACCAAACTGGTTATTTGCTCCTGTATGGACTGTTCTCTATATTATGATGGGAGTAGCAGCAGGAATTGTATGGATTAGAGGTTTTTATCACATCTGGGTAAAGACTGCTTTGTACCATTTTGGATTTCAACTTTTATTCAATGCACTTTGGAGTATCGTTTTTTTCGGATTTAAAGAACCTTTATGGGCTTTGGGGGTGATTCTAGTTTTATTAGTTCTTATTCTACTTACTATAAAATGGTTTAAGGTGGTAAGTAAAACTGCTGCCTATCTAATGATACCTTATTTACTTTGGGTTTGTTTTGCTACATTACTAAATTTCAAGATTTGGCAGTTGAATTAAATAGCATGCATTTAACCCGCTTCCGCAATTGATTTTGCTACAATAAATGCTCCTGTCCAGGCATTTTGAAAATTAAACCCTCCTGTTACCGCATCAATATTTAATACCTCTCCGGCAAAATAAAGATTTGATACTTTTTTACTGCTATACGTTCTAAAATCAATCTCATTTAAAGCAACACCACCTGCCGTAACAAATTCTTCTTTGAAGGTACTTTTCCCTCGAATCTCAAAAACTCCCTGTGTAAGCTCAACAGCTAAATTTTGAAGATTTTTATTAGACAGATCTGCCCATCTCTTTTCCGAGTTAATATGACAAAATTGAACAAGTGACACCCATAATCTTTTAGGGAGCTGAAAAGGTTTAGAAGTCTGAATCATTTTTTTAGAATCATTTCTACGCAATTTTTCTAATAATGAAATGCATTCTTCATAACCGATATCATACAGCCAGTTTACCTTAACTGAAAACTCATAATTAGAAGCTGCTAATGCTCGGGCACCCCATGCAGAAAGCTTTAAGACTGCAGGTCCGCTCATTCCCCAATGAGTAATTAACAAGGGGCCTTCAGTTTCTAGTATTTGCGGGGAATTTTGTTTTGCTTTATCCTTTATTTCAACTTTAATAGTTGCGTTTGTGCTTACCCCTGCCAAACCTTTAATCCTGTGATCTTGGCAATTAAATGTAAACAAAGAAGGAACTGGCGGAATGATCTTATGACCAAGATTACTCAGTAGGTTCCATATTTTAGGATTGCTTCCGGTACACAAAATCAGTTTATCGCAGCTTAGTTTTGTGTGGGTACTATCTATTTGCCATTGGCCTTCTTTAAATTTAAAATCTTTCACAGCACATCCCTTAAATATTTTGATTCCTAGTTTACTTGCTTCTTCCAAAAAACAATTAATAATGGTTTCTGATGAATCTGTTACCGGAAACATCCTCCCATCCTCTTCAATTTTAAGATTAACCCCTCTTTTTTCAAAAAAGTCTATAGTATCACCTGTACAAAAAGTATGAAACGGACCTTTAAGTTCTTTTTCTCCTCTTGGATAATTTTTAACGAGCTCATCTGGCACAAATTCGGCATGGGTTACATTGCAACGACCCCCACCTGAAATACGCACTTTACTCAATACCTCTTTTCCTCTTTCTAAAATAACAATCTTATAATCTGGCCTTTGCGTTGCCAGATTAATTGCCGTAAAAAACCCGGCTGCACCACCACCAATAATTACTACATCAAAGTTGGTATTATGCTTCACCATTAGAAAGTGTGATTTTTAACCCAGTTGTGTAGTTCAGTAATTTTTGTGGCTTTCAAATCATCACTTAATAAAGAATATTGAAAAGAATTTTCAGCAAGCGTAATTAAGTCGTTTCTAGATAATTTTAGCGCTTTCTGAACTGCTTTATAATTAGCATTTAGATACCCTCCAAAATAAGCCGGATCATCTGAATTCACAGTCACAACTATACCTGCGTCCATAAGTCTTTTTAGGGGGTGATTTCCCATCTCATCTACTACTTTAAGAGCCGTATTAGACAAAGGACAAATAGTAAGGGCTATCTTTTCATCAGCAAGCCTTTTCATTAATAGTTGATCTTCAAGGCAGTTATTACCATGGTCAACCCTCTTTATTTTAAGTACGTCTAAAGCTTCCCAAATATAGGCAGCTGAACCTTCTTCTCCAGCGTGTGCCAAAGGCACATAACCTTCTTTACAAGACGCCTCAAAAACTTTTGTGAATTTAGCGGGTGGATTGTCTTTTTCTGAAGAATCTAGCCCTATCGCTTTGATAAGCGATTTATATGGCAAAGACTCTTTAAGTGTCACAAAAGCATCTTCTTCTGTTAGATGCCTTAAGTAGCTCATGATGAGTTCTGTACTAATGCCCCATCTGCTTTTAGCTTCTTCCCTTGCCTTCTGAATACCTTTTATAACTGTATCAAAAGGAATGTCTCTATGCGTGTGGGTTTGAGGGTCAAACATTATCTCTGCATGTGTAATATGTTCTTCATGGCATTTTTGAAGATACGCCATGGTAAGCTCATAGAAATCTATTTCATTTTGGAGTACACCAGCTCCAGCGTAATAGATGTCCAGAAAATCTTGAAGGCAGGTAAACTTATAAGCTTTTTTTACTTCTTCTACATTTTTATAAGGTATGGATGCCTGATTTCTTTGTGCTATTTTAAACATTAACTCAGGCTCAAAACTACCTTCAATATGAAGATGTAGCTCTGCTTTTGGCATGCCCTCAATGAAATCGAAAAAATGGGTGTCTGACATTCTTAGTTGTTTAATGCCCTGTCTGGGAAGTTTGTAAAAATCCCATCTACTGCTATTTCTTTCATTTTTTTAATATCAACTTCTTCATTTACAGTCCAGGGATATACCTTATATCCTTTATTATGAATTTGATTTACCGTTTCTGCATCAATATTTTTATAATAAGGGTTAATAGCAACCGCTTTTAGTTCTTCTGCCACCGCAAGAGCCTTCAAAGGATCATCTTCAGTCAATACTGCTATAGCCATTTGCTGATCTAGGCTTCTAAAATCTCTTAATTCATCCCATTCAAAACTGGAAATAATAAAATCTTCTTTATTCCAACCTTTTTTATCCATATAATAGCTTACTATATGTTGAACTTTGCCTGCAGTTTTTTTTCCTTTGAGTTCTATATTAAGTTTACACTTGCCATCTATCAATTTTAACACCTCTTGTAGTAACGGAATTTGATGTCCTCCAATGAGCTGAAGATTTTTCACTTCAATTATATTCATCTCTTCAATACTACCCGTTCCATTGGTTAACCGGTCTACCGTATCATCATGAAAAACAACAATTTCACCGCTTTTGATCCTAAAAACATCAATTTCAATTGCATCAACTTCAAAATCTAAAGCTTTCTGTATGGATGCCAATGTATTTTCGGTTTCATAACCCATGGCACCTCTGTGTCCAATGACTATCATTTCATTTTTCATTTTTGTACAACTGGATAAACACGTAATAATAAATATAAAACTTAACCAATAGTTATAAATTTTCATAGCCTACAAATTTATAAGTAACTTTTTAAAAAATACAATTCATATAAGCTTCAGCCTACTCTAATTTCAATATAAAGGATGCTAAAGGTGCTATATCTATTCTAGCTACTCCCTTACCCTTTAAAATATGCAGCGTTGTCTCGTAGCTCTCAAATAATTGGTCTTTTAGTTGGTAGGTTCCATCTTTCAATTCCCATTTTGAGATAACTGATTCTGGTATTTGTAATTCAAACCCAAAAGTATCTGAAGGATGAAAATTAGATACAATGACCAACTTCTCATCTTCAGACCATCTAGTAAAAGAATACACATGGTGATTATACCATTCTGTATGTTGCCTGTTATAGGAATGAATTTCTTCATAGGCTCCCATTAAGGCTTTGCTATGAATAGTAAAGTTAAGCAGCCGCTTATAAAAATCTCTTAAATCTTTTTCTTCCTTTGAAAGTTGACCCCCGTCAAACTTTTTATTGTTTACCCATCGCTGTAAATGCGGAACTCCTATATAATCAAAGATGGAAGTACGGGTTGGAGCACCAAAACCAGCATTCTCTGCACCAGGCTCTCCTACTTCCTGCCCAAAATAAATCATAGTTGGAGAGGTACTTAGAGTAGCAGAAACTACCATTGCGGGACGTGCTTTATTTGCTTCTCCTGCAAAATCCGGACTTGCAATGCGTTGTTCATCATGGTTTTCTAAAAAATGAAGCATATGATGTTCTATATCTGAAAGTCCATGTTGAATACCCGAAATATAATCGGTCATACTTTTTCCTTGCATAATATGTTTAATGGTATCATATAATTCTACTTTATCATAGAGATAATCCATTTTCCCAAAATGAATATAATCTCTGTAAAGTGATGGGTTATATACTTCTGCTAACAAAAAAGCATCTGGATTTTTCATCTTGATAGAAGAATTCATGTAGCTCCAAAATTCTACAGGAACCATCTCGGCCATATCAAACCGGAAACCATCTACTCCCATAGCGGTCCAATAGAGTGCTATATCTCGGAATTTAGTCCAAGAATCTGGTACATTCTTCTCTTCCCAGAATTCATAATGTGATTTGTAATCCTTAGTACCAAAATCTTCTGGTAAAGAATCAAAGTCTTTTGATCCATCTGGCTTAATTCCATAATTTATTTTAACCGTTTCATACCAGTCATTAATATCTGGTTGAGAAGCTCTGGATCCATTTCCAGTCCATTTTGCAGGTTTTTCTACAAACGTATCATCTGCCAAGATCTGATTTTCTCCTCCCAATGGTAAATATCCATTCTTCCATTCCGGCACTTTGAAGGATTCTCCAGGGTTGTAATAGAAATTATTATCTCTTGCATATACCACAGTTGTATCATCATTTGCACCAAAATCAACAATACCCTCCGGATTAGTTTTTCCTTCATAATTTCTGGCAACATGATTAGGTACAATATCAATAATTACTTTTAATCCGTTTTTATGAGATCTTTTTAACAACGCTTTAAACTCTTCTAAGCGTTTCGTAGGATTATCTGCAAGATCAGGATTCACATTGTAGTAATCTTTCACTGCATAAGGGGAGCCTGCGCGCCCCTTTACCACATCTGGATCATCATTAGTAATCCCTATACTTGTATAATCATTAATAACTGCGTGATGAGGAATTCCGGTATACCAAATATGTGTAACTCCCAAGTCTTTAATCTCTTTTAGTGCTTTGTCTGTAAAGTCACTAAACTTACCTACACCATTTTCTTTAAGGGTACCCCAAGCCTTATTGGTGGTGTTAGTATTGCCAAATAGTCTTGTAAACACTTGATAAACTACTTCTTTATGCGCTTTCCCGATAGGGCGGGTTTCATTGGTCATGGGTTTTATTTCTTTTTCTTTTTTATTGATATTACAGCTAACTACTAAAACCGATATCAAAAAAAAACTTGTTAATAATTTATTCATTTTCAATTGGTTAAAACACTATAATCATTAGGCAACGTTTGATATTTTTTATTATTAAACTCAAAATCTATGGTTTCTTTGGAAGTATTAAAGACCATTACAACTTCCGAATCAAAATATTTTCTTTTAACAACCAATATTTCATCTTTCGCCAGTACCACTTGGGTGCTGCCATAAAGCATCGCCATATTGTTTCTTCGCATTTTCACCAAAACAGCGACATTGGTTTTTAAGGCTTCTTCTTTAGCCGCAAGCCCCTCAAATTTCATCATTCTCCTATTATCCGGATCATTACCTCCAGGAGAACCAAACTCATCTCCGTAATAAATACAAGGAATACCTGGTATGATAAGGTTAAATGCGTGCAACATTTCTAATTTTTTATACGCAGTAGAATCTGAAATGATAATATCTCTGTTCCATCCGGCTGCTTTGGCATCCTCATTAAATCTAACATCGCCAGAAGCATAACTGATAAATCTTGCTCTGTCTTGATTGCCCGTAATATTGCCCATTAAATGATTAGAACCATAATATTCAATTCCTTGTTTTAATGCATTTGCTAAGGGTTTAAAACTGCTGTGATCTTTTGCAAAAGCATTTACAGATGCATCGTACAAATTAAAATCAAACTGAGCATCTAACATCCCTGTGTTTATGTAACTCCTAATAAGTTCATAACTACCATAAGTCTCTCCTATTTGATAAATGGGCCTGTCTACCCTTTGACGTACTTTTTGGGTGAGTCTTCTCCAGAACACTTCCGGAATATGTTTTGTCGCATCGTGACGAAAACCATCTAGGTCATAATCTGTTACCCAAAAGACTGCCGAATCTGTCATTTTCTCATATACTTCTGGTTTTTCAAGATCTAAAGTAGGAAGAAAGGTATCAAACCAAGTGGTGAGACGGTGGTCATCCCAACGCTCAGTATTTAAAGTTCCATCAGGTAGATATAGAGAAGTAGCCCAATCTGGGTGCTCCTTAAAAAGAGGGTGCTCTTGATGCACATGATTGGCAACGTAGTCTAAAAGAACATTCATTTCTTTAGCGTGTGCTTTAGCTATAAGTTCTTTTAAAATTTTAGCATCTCCAAAACGATTGTCAATTTTAGTATTACTTATAGGCCAATAACCATGGTACCCAGAAAACCTTGTATAGGGTTCTTTCCATAAGCCATAAGCGCCTTCTGGATTTTGAGTGATAGGTGATAACCAGATCGTATTAATACCAAGATTTTCAAAATAACCATCATCAATTTTATCAACCACTCCTTTTAAATCTCCTCCAAAGTAATTAGCAATGGGTAAAATACTATCATTAGGCACACGTCTTGTATTTGAAATATCTCCATCTTTGAATCTATCTACCATTAAAAAATACATCACCTGTGTATGAAAATCTGTTCGCTTTAATAATTTGGGGTCTGAAACAACTTGTCCTGCTTCCAAAGGAATCAATAGATCATTAGATCTCCCTGCTTTGTTAAAAGCATATACTTTTATGAAAGATCTTCCTTTCTTATCTATATCAGGAACTGTAATCGTAATAAGTGAATCAGATTTATTGATATTTTCTTTGGGTAGCAACTGGTTATCAAGATAAACCAACACCTCTTGAAGTGCCTGATTACATTTTATGGTGAATTGAGATCCTAAATTTTTTGAAGTAGATATATAAGGTGCAGGCTCTTTACTCCCAATATATAAAACTGAATTTTTACCTCCTGCACTATTATTTAGCGACTCTGGATTACTGGGGTCTTGCGTTTCCTTTCCATCAATAACATAAAGATAAGGTTGAGTGCCAGCACTTAAGTTTGTTGTATATTCCCATTTACCTTGTTTAAATATCATTATTGAGCGTTCTGGTGTCCAGCCATTAAACTGCCCTTTAACTTTAACCGATTTGTACTCACGATTGGGGTCATCTAAAGAAAAGTGAACGGTTTCTGTAGTGCTTTTAAAAATTGGAATATCATTATAAATTCCCTTTGTCCATACCCGAATATTGCTTACCCAACCCATCTGAGTAGTAGGCACTAATTTCACCTCTTTTTTATCTACAGACATTCTTAACACATAGTCTTTGTTTTGAGATATAGAATCTACCACATAGGCATCAATAAAATAATCAGACAATACTAATTTACCTCCATCTACAGGTAAATAAAATGGGGTTGCTATACTTTTAATTAACGAAGACGGCTTTTCTTTTGCTGGTATTTCCTTTTTACAAGAAGCAATACTTAAAATACTAACTATTAAAACACAAATTTTAAAATGGTACTTCATAGTTCTGTTTTATTTCTAAAATAAGAGCAGATTTATTTTCAATTTCAACATTATTAGTAAGTGATAAAGTTTTTCTTGTCTTTATATTTTTATCTCTGACACTATAAGTAAGCGTTCGGAAAAACACCTCTGATAGTGGTATTTGTTTTTCATTAAAGTTATCTAGAATCATTGCTGTAGTTTTCTTAATATTATCCTTTAACCATCTATGCCTATCATTCTAAATAGCTCTAATTAAGAAAAGTAGATTTATTGTTTAAAAATCTATTTATATAAAAGAAATTTATACTACAAAAAAACAACTGCCGGAAGATCCGGCAGGTTTATAAAATTATTATGCAACCAGTTCGTCTGGTGCAAGTTCTACCTTTTTACCGTTTACAAGTACCGTAAGAGGGGCTCCTTTTTCTAACGTGAACTTAGATTGATTTTTGGTAACATCTACCTTAATAATATGATTTCTATAATTCACTTTAAAGGAATACCCTTCCCATTCATTTGGAATTCGCGGTTCAAAAGACAACGAATTATCTTTTACTTTCATCCCTCCAAATCCTTCAACAATACTCATCCATGTACCCGCCATAGAGGTAATATGTAATCCTTCGTGCACTTCTTTGTTGTAATCGTCTAAATCAAGCCTTGAGGTTCTTAGGTAAAATTCATACGCTTGATCCATTTGATTAAGTGAAGCTGCCAAGATGCTATGCACGCAAGGTGAAAGGGAAGATTCATGAACTGTGAAAGGCTCATAAAAATCAAAATGTTTTTTGAGTTCTTCTTTGGTAAAACGTTCTTCAAAGAAATAAAATCCCTGAAGCGTATCTGCCTGTTTGATGTAGGGTGATCTTAAAATTCTATCCCAAGACCATTTTTGATTGATAGGCCTATTTTCTTTTGCAAGATCTTCAACGGTAATTAATTCTTTATCAAGGAAACCATCTTGCTGCAAGAATATTTGATATTCTTCTGAATACGGAAAGTACATTTCATCAGCCACCTTTAACCATTTCTCAACTTCCATCTCTGAGAGTCTGGTTTTATTCATTATCCTAGTAAAATCTTCTCCATATACTTCTTTAACATGACTTATTTGTGCTGCTGTAAAATCAATACACCATTTAGCAATGTAATTGGTATACCAATTGTTATTTACGTTGTTCTCATACTCATTTGGACCCGTAACGCCTAAAATCACATACTTCTTTTTATGGTTTGAAAAAGTTGCCCGCTGGTGCCAGAATCTCGCAATACCTATTAACACTTCTAATCCCATTTCAGGAATATAACTATAGTCATCTGTATACCTCACATAATTATGGATTGCGTAAGCAATGGCACCATTTCTATGAATCTCTTCAAAGGTTATTTCCCATTCATTATGACATTCTTCACCATTCATAGTAACCATTGGGTACAGTGCTGCTCCATTAGTAAATCCTAACTTTTCAGCATTTTCTATAGCCTTTTGCAAATGGTTATATCTATATTTTAAAAGACTTCTTGCCACCTTATCATCTTTTGTTGCCATGTAAAAAGGAATACAGTAAGCTTCTGTATCCCAATAGGTGCTTCCACCATATTTTTCTCCAGTAAAACCTTTAGGTCCAATGTTAAGGCGAGCATCTTTACCTAAATAGGTCTGATTTAGCTGAAATATATTAAATCTAATACCTTGTTGTGCCTTGATATCTCCATCAATGGTAATGTCTGCCATTTCCCAGATGCGCGCCCAAGATTCTTTTTGTTCTTCTAACAAGCCCTCAAAACCCATGGCACATGCCTTTTGCAAGGACAATTTGGCGGCGTGTATAAGGTTTTCTTTTTCATGATTCAAAGAAGTAACATAACCTGCTAATTTTGTAATTACAAATGTATTTCCCTGATTTACTTCCCTACTATACTTGTAAGCGATATAATCATTTTTAACTACCGATTCTTCTTTTGGCGCCGCAGATTTACCATTTACCTCAAAAGACAATTGCATAAAAGTGCATGCATAGAAATGTGTTTTTAAAGTTCGTGCAACTACAAATGCTTGTTGGTCACCTTCTTCTACCTGAATGGGTTCCCAGAATTTCTCTTCCCAGTTGGTATCTTCATTCTCAATACCTGCATCAACATAAGGTTCATAGGTAATAGTAGCATTAGAATTTATTGGAGTTACACTATATTGTATAGCTCCTACCTCATCTAATTCAAGACTCAAAAACCTCAAAGCTTTCACTTCTATTTCTATATCGTTAGGAAGTGTTGCGTTAAATGAACGCAAATACCAACCCTCTTTCATATTGAGTTCTCGGCGATAATTTTCTACTTTTTTACAAGTAAAAAGATCTAAAGGTTCCTCATTAACAAATACATTAATTCCTATCCAATTGGGTGCATTTAAAACTTTTGCGAAATACTCTGGATATCCATTCTTCCACCAACCTACTTTTGTTTTATCAGGATAATAAATGCCCGCAATATAACTACCCTGAAAAGTATCTCCAGAGTAATATTCTTCAAAATTAGCTCTCTGCCCCATTGCGCCATTGCCAATACTAAATAAACTTTCAGAAGAACATACTCTTTCAGGTTCAAAGCCTTCTTCTATGATAGACCAAGGATTGGGTATTATATAATCTTGATTCATGGTTGTTATGTTGTTATAAGTTTTTCTATAAAATCTAGTTCAATTTCGGTAAAGCTACTAAAAACCTCATGAGCATCGGCCAGCACTGCGGGTTCTCCCAATCCAACAGATGTCATTCCTGCAATATTCGCAGCGGCTATTCCTGCCTGAGAATCCTCAAAAACGATGCATTCTTGTGGAGAAACATTCAAATTCTTAGCCGCAATTAAAAATACCTCAGGATCTGGTTTAGCTTTGCTTACACTATTACCATCTACAATGGTGTCAAACAATTCTAGTAAACCAACCTTGCTAAGAATTCGTGGGGCATTTTTACTTGCTGAACCCAAAGCGATTGGATACCCTTTTTCTTTCAATAGAAGAATAAATTCCTCTACACCAGGCAATATATCTTTTGCCGTCATTTGATCTACAAAAGTAAGATAATCTTCATTCTTATCAGAAGTGAGTTTATCAAATCTCTCTTCATCTATACTTGTATTTGCCCAGTCTAATATCTTTTGAAGCGAATCAATGCGGCTCACTCCTTTAAGTTTTTCGTTTAATTCTTCTGTAAGCTCAAATCCTAATTCAGCAGCAGTCTTTTTCCAAGCCAGAAAATGAAAGTGTGCTGTATCTACTATTACCCCATCGAGGTCGAAGATAAATCCTTTTTTATTCATTTATAAATACTTATGTTTCGTTTATTATTAAAGTGTCTTTGTCATCCACACGAAGTGATAAAAGACCTGCGAGTATCATTGCGCATCCACCAATAGCTAGTGCGTATACAGGTTGATTATTAAAAAAAGAAGATACTAAAAATCCTAAAATAGATGCAGCCACCAATTGGGGAATCACAATAAAGAAGTTAAATACCCCCATATAATATCCCATTTTAGAGGAAGGTAAAACACCAGAAAGCATCGCATAAGGAACAGATAATATACTTGCCCATGCAACGCCAACACCAAGCATTGGCAACCATTCTAAATTTAATCTAGTTGGAGTTGTTACAAAAATAATGGATATAAGCCCTATTCCTCCTGCTAAAAGTGCCAGAAAGTGTGTGAATTTACGACTAGTTTTTTTCGCTAAAATAGGAAGTAAGAAAGCTACCATTGCAGCAATAATATTATAATTTGCAAACATTTCACCTACCTGATTGGCGCCAATATTATAGGCTTCTGAAGTAGTATCTGTAGTGCCATAAATATGTTCTGTCACAGCACCCGTGGTATATATCCACATAGAAAAAAGAGCAAACCAGGAAAAGAACTGTACCCAGGCAAGTTGTTTCATTACTTTAGGCATAAATTGAAAATCATTTACTATTGTAACAAAACCATTTTTATAAATCCCTGTTTTTTGAAAAATTCCAGAAACAATTAGCGCAATTCCTCCTAAACCAATCAATCCTCCAGAAAGAACGTATAAATCCTTCTTAAGTTGAAAGTAGAAAATGATAAAAGTGAAAATTCCTGCAAATAGCAATGTTAAAATTCCATTTTTAAGATGTTCTGCTCCATTAGACTTGAACCATTCAGGAGTTTTTTCCTCATTCTCAAAATTTCCCAGCTCTACAGCTTCTATTTGTTCCATTTCTTTGGGTGAATATTCTTTTGAGGTAAAAACCGTCCATAAAACAGTTATAAGAAAAGCCAAGCCTCCAATATAAAATGAGTATTTCACAGTATCTGGAATTATTCCTTCAGGTGCGGTATTACTCACTCCAAAATTTGCAAAAATGCTAGGCAATTTAGAAGCAACATAGGCACCTATGCCAATAAAAAAACTTTGCATAGCAAAGCCTAATGTGCGTTGTTCATTAGAGAGGTTATCACCCACAAAAGCTCTAAAAGGTTCCATAGAAATATTAATAGAGGCATCCATAATCCAAAGCATTCCTGCTGCAAACCATAAAATAGGAGAATTTGGCATTACAAAGAGTGCAGCCGAAGCTAGCAATGCTCCTACCAAAAAATAAGGTCTCCTTCTACCTAACCTAGTCCATGTTCTATCACTAAAATAACCTATAATAGGCTGTACAATAAGTCCTGTGAGGGGAGCTGCTACCCATAGTATTGGTATATCATCTATGCTCGCACCTAAAGTTTGAAAAATTCTACTGACATTTGCGTTTTGCAGTGCAAACCCCATTTGTATTCCAAGAAAGCCAAAGCTCATATTCCAAATTTCCCAGAAGCTTAATTTACGCTTCTTCATTATCGTAATGTTTTAATTATTATACGATAAGTAATATACCACTTACCAAAACCGTTTTGTTGAGAAGTAAAAATACTATTATTATTTTTTAAGCTTGAGATAAAATCTTTTTAGTTGAATTTCTTTCCAGTAAAGAAGTTTTAATCACCTCTGTTCTAAAAGACTCTTCCTCTTCAGTTTCTTCAAGCTTTTCAATGAGCATCTTAGCTGCGGCCTCACCCATTTCAACACCGTGTTGCACAACAGTTGTAAGGCTTGGAATAGCATGTTTTGAAAGAATCCCATCAGTAAAACCAATAAAAGAAATATCATCTGGAATTTTAAAACCTCTTTTGTATGCTTCTTTCATTCCTGTTACGGCAAACAATTCATTCACCGCAAAAATGGCATCAAAATCTTGGTTATCAAAGAATTCTTTTATGCTTTGATCACAATTATCAATATCCTCAATTTTGAGAATGAGTTCTTCATTAAAGGGAAAATTTGCGTCTTCCAGTGCATTTTTATATCCCAATGTCCTTAATTTACCTACACTAACGTAATCAACAGTAGTAAATAAGGCTATTCGTTTACACCCTGTTTTAATTAAATGGTTTACTGCTTTATACGCTCCTTCTGCATCATCAATAACCACTTTATCACAATAAATTTCATCTGCAATACGATCAAACATTACTAACGGCATTCCTTGGTTAACTACTTCACGTAAATGATGAAAGTCTTTGTTCTTTTGAGTCTCCTTAGAAAGTGCCATAATAAAGCCATCAATACTTCCATTGGCTAGCATTTCCATATTGATAACTTCTTTATCAAAGGATTCATTAGATAAACACACAATTACATTGTAACCTAAACCATTGGCTACCCTTTCTATTCCTGTAATTACCATCGTGAAAAAATGATGCACAATTTCGGGAATAATCACTCCTATATTCTTGGTTTTTTTGTTTTTAAGACTTATTGCAATATTGTTAGGTTTATAATTATAAAGTTTAGCAAATGCCTTAATTTTTTGTCGGGTATCCTGACTTATTTCTTTACTGTCTCGTAATGCTTTTGAAACCGTTGAAACGGATACATCTAATTCCCGGGCAATTTGCTTAAGTGTAATTTTCTTTTTCATAATTTTCAGGAGGTTCTTAAAAAAAGGATTTTGTTTATTGAAACTAAATAATGACCCTTTTTAAATTATCATATTATTTTTTTTGACTTTTTTTTAACACGAAAACGTTTTCATTATCAAGTTGGCAATTACGATTCCATTTTAGTACTATTTTTTTACATATTTTTAACTCAAGAAGTAAAAATATAACAATACTCAAATAAACAAATTTAATATATTGTATGAAGAAACTACAAAAGCACCTGTTCTTTTTACTTTTTTTATTCAAATAGGAATCTTAACACAAAGATTATAGATGCAATTACACTAACAAGAGAAGGTAGCTTTTTCTTGGTGTAAATACTGATGTGAATACTGCGGTAAAAGAAACTTCTATAAGAAGCTATCTCTAATTTTTGAAGAAAATTATACGATTAAGACAAAGGCTGACGATGTTTTTAGTTTTTTCCTATATCGAATTTAAAACTAGATAAATCCATGTTACCTTTATATCCTTGAAAATTAAAACAGCGAAATTAATAACAAAATAAACTCCTAATAACGATCTTAGATGTCGTGCAAGAAAAGTATGGAATCCTGATCTTGGAGATAAAAATACAAACATTTCAATTGCAAAAGATGAAGATTATACCATAGTAATTGAGTTAAACAATAATCCAAGAGCGCATGTCTATTCGCTCACCAAAATTAAATCTATATGCTTAATAAGGTCGTCTACATGATTACCTTTTTTTGGTCAAAATATAACGTTATGCGAAATTTTTTACTACTCTCTCTGTGTTCCTTTAGCTTGAGTTTTGCACAGGTACAAAATGTTACTTTCACCATAGAGCCTGCCGCTTTTAATGAAAATGAAGAGATCACTATTACTGTTTCAAATGTAGATCCAACATTATGGAATAACGAGGAACCAGATAATATCTATTTATGGGCATGGTATTTTGATAATAACGGAGACTTTGGAGCCAATTCCCCTACCAATGGAGAATGGACAAATTCTGATGAAACGCAAAAACTTATCAATAACGGCGATGGGACCTATAGTTACACATTAACTCCTACCTCATTTTACGGCACCACAGGTATTTCAAGATTAGGAATGCTCGTAAAAGCAAAAAACGGTGATGGTGATAGAAAATCTCAAGACTTTTTAGTTGATGTAGGTCGTTTTCAAACCAATCTTACGAGTCCAACCCGTTCTCCTTTAGTAATTGCTTCAGGTGAAACTTTTACAATTTCTGCCACAGCCTCTTTAGATTCAGATTTTGTACTTAAAGGAAATGGTGTCCAAATAAATATGTCAGGCTCCGCAACAACTAATTATACTTTTGACTATGCTGTAACGGAAGACACAGCTTTTGAACTTGAGGTAAGCAATGATGGTGAAACGATCAAGCTAACTTTTGATGTTACCATAATTCCTATGGTAACCGAAGAAGCTTTACCCGCTGGCTTATTGGACGGACTTAACCCAAGTACACTCTCAGAAGATACAGCAACCTTTGTTTTGTATGCTCCAGGCAAAGAATTTATTTATCTTATTGGCGATTTTAATAATTGGGAAAAGAATAGTGCGTATCTTATGAAAAAAGATCCAATCACCAATCGTTTTTGGCTGGAAGTTTCAGGCTTTACGCCAAGATTTAATCATCTATACCAATACACAGTTGATGGTGCGCTTAACGTGGCAGATCCTTATTCAACCCTAATTTTAGATGAATTTAATGACCCTTTCATCAATAGCACCACTTATCCTGACTTACCTGCATATCCAGAAGGGAAAACTAATGGCGCTGTAACCGTGATGCGTTTGGGTGACAACCCTTATAATTGGCAGGTAACAGATTTCACTGCTCCAGATAGAGAAGATTTAGTTGTTTATGAACTATTGATAAGAGATTTTGATGAATTGCACAGTTTTGATGCCGTACAAAACAGATTAGACTATCTGGAAACACTTGGCGTAAATGCTATTGAATTTATGCCACTTAATGAATTTGACGGAAATGAAAGTTGGGGATACAATCCATCTTTTCATATGGCATTAGATAAATATTACGGGACAAAAGACGCCTTTAAAGCACTAGTAGACGAATGTCACAAACGGGGAATCGCCGTTTTTGTAGATGTAGTCTATAATCACGCTTCAGGCCAACATCCCTACTACAGAATGTGGAACACCTCTAACGGTGGCTTTGACGGTCAGGCATCCGCAGAAAATCCTTTTTTTAATCCTACCGCCACACACTCTTACAGTGTTTTTAATGATTTTGATCATTCTTCAACAGCTACCCGAGCATATGTAGAAAGAACCGTGAAATATTGGATTACTGAATACAATCTGGACGGATTTCGGTGGGATCTTACCAAAGGCTTCACACAGAATTGTACAGGAGCAACCCAAGAAACCTGTACTAATGATTATAATGAAGACCGAGTAGAGGTGCTTAAATTATACGCCGATTATCAATGGGAAACTGATGATGATTTTTATGTCATTTTTGAACATTTGGGCATTGGTGGATCTGCGCTGGAAGAGACAGCATGGGTAGAATACCGTTTAGATGAAGGAAAAGGAATTATGTTCTGGAATAAATTAACTCCTCCATATAACGAAGCTACTATGGGGTATCATGAAGATGGGAAATCTAACTTTTCTGCAATTTCTTATAAAATAAAAGGATGGACTACGCCTGCTAACGTATCTTATATGGAAAGTCATGATGAAGAAAGGCTCATGTTTAAAAACCTTGAGTTTGGTAATCAAGATGGAAGCTACTCCGTTAGGAACCTACCCACTGCTTTATCAAGAATTAAAACCGCAGGTGCTTTTTTCTTTACTGTACCTGGACCAAAAATGATATGGCAGTTTGGTGAATTAGGTTATGAAGTTTCTATAGATTTTAATGGTCGTACTGGCAACAAACCTATTAGATGGGAATATTTTGAGGACCCCAACCGAAAGGCTATTTATGATACTTGGGCAAACCTTATCAAGCTAAAACTTAAGGAACCTATCTTTCAAACAGAAGATTTTGAACTGAATTTAGGAAGTGAGAGTGGCCTCAAAAAAATCCATCTCACTTTAGAAAGTGCCGCAGATGATGAAATAAAATACGTCACCATTATAGGGAACTTTGGAGTTTTACCTCAAAACATTAATCCAGCGTTTCAAGAAACCGGTGTTTGGTATGAGTTTTTAAATACCAATCGCAAACGTATTGTTGCCAATGCAAATGAAGCTATTAGATTACTTCCAGGCGAGTTTAGAATTTATGGAAACAATCCATCCGCTCTTTTCCCTAATGATAATCCTCCAGACCAAGATAATGATGGCGTTTTAGATGTAAACGACCTTTGCCCAGATACTCCTTTTGGAACCACGGTAGGGGTAGATGGTTGCGAGGCATTTACACTTCCGGGCAATAATTTTACCGTTAAATCTTCTTCAGAAACCTGTAGAAACAGTAATAATGGAAGTATTGAAATTACTGCTCAGCAGAACTTTAATTATACGGCAACACTTAATGGCGCATCAACTAATCAAGTAAAAGACTTTACAGAGATAGTTAGTTTTACCGACTTACAAGCAGGAGATTATGCGGTTTGCATTACTGTTGAAGGTGAAAATGATTATGAAATCTGTTTTGATCTCAGTATTGATGAACCAGAAAACTTAGCCGTTTTCTCCAGAATTAATAAAGAAGCGAAACAAATAAGTCTTTCTTTAAGTGGTAGTGACCTATATTACATAGCCTTAAATAACAAGGTTTTTGAAACTCGACAAAATGAAATCACTATAGACCTTGCGTTACCTGTTAATCGTTTAAAAGTGAGTACCGCAAAAGATTGTCAGGGAACCTATGAAAAAGTGATAAGACTTACAGATCAAATAATCGTGTATCCAAATCCTTCAAATAATGGTACAGTAACCATAGAAACTAATCTAGTTGAAGATCAACCCCTATTCATAAAGATACTTAACTTGGCAGGACAAGAAGTGATGAGACTTTCTCACACTTCTAAAAATGGACGAATCCTATTTAACTCCGATAAACTTTCTACGGGAATTTATTTCATACAAATAGAATCTCAAAATACCTATTCTAATTTTAAATTTGTTAAGCAATGAAAAGCACTATAAAATATGTCGTATTCAGTTTGCTTGTCATAACCCTAACATCTTGCGGAGGTGGAGGTGATGACCCGGAACCAGAAGAACCCATCTTAACCCCCTCTAAAGCAACCTTAATTTTTCCTGAAAACAATACAGAATGTAATGAAGGAACTGTACTTTCTGCTACAGAGAGTACAGTGATTTTTAGGTGGTTTGCTTCAGAAAACACAGATTCCTATACTGTAACTATCCGCAATCTTCTTGAAGGCACTACACAAAGTATCAATGCAAGTACGAACCAACAAGCACTCACCCTTAAAAGAGCCACTCCCTATTCTTGGTTCGTAATCTCTAGAAGTAATGCAACAAATGAAACAGCGAACAGTGATACATGGAAATTTTATAACGCAGGTGCACCAATAGATAGCTACGCTCCTTTTCCTGCTGAAATAGTAAACCCCAAAATGGGAGCCACTGTTAATGCAGGAGACGTATTGTTATCATGGACTGGAGAAGACATTGATAATGATATAATCAACTATGATATTTTTCTGGATACTAGTAATCCCCCTCAAACCAAAATTTTCACAGAAAGCACTGCCACCTCCATAATTGCCAGTACTGAAAGTAATACTATTTATTATTGGTCTGTACTTACTAGAGATGCAAAAAACAACACCTCCGCTTCTGAAGTTTTTGAGTTTAGAACCAATTAAGTAACCTTATATGGGGTTAACAATTGTTTAACAAAAACCTATGGAATTGCCTGTAGGTTTTGTTTTGTTGTACGAAAATTATAGTTTTGTACCTTTACACTGCATCGCTCAAATGTCAAAATAATATTTAAAAGCCTTAAAGATGCAGAATTTTCAATATTTTTTAATAATATTTGCTATATTGATTTTTATTTAAAAGTTATTAACACTAAACCGTTTTCGTAACTGTTTTATATAGGTGTAGTGTTAAATTAACAAAATATTTACCTAGTTTTAATCTTTAAACATAGTTCGACTAACTATTTAACTTTAAATTTTCACTGTATGAAGGACAACTTACTCAAGAGTTTGATCATTTTAGGCACATTTTTGTGCTTTGGAATGACACAAGCGCAAACTGTTAGCGGAACAGTATCCGACGCTAATGGACCACTTCCAGGCGCCAGCGTTGTGGTAAAAGGAACAACCAATGGAACACAATCAGATTTTGATGGTAATTACAAGCTTGACAATGTAGGCGGTAGCGCTGTTTTAGTTTTTAGCTACGTGGGGTACGCAACCCAAGAAGTTACCGTTAATGGAAGATCTACTATCAATATTACATTACAAGAAGATGCACAGGCATTAGATGAGATCGTAGTAATTGGTTACGGTACTCAAAAAATTAAAGATGCAACAGGTTCTGTATCTGTGGTTTCTTCTAAGGACTTTAACACTGGGGTTATTGCTTCACCGGAAGAGCTAATTCAAGGTAAAACTGCAGGGGTACAGATTACCTCTAGTAGTGGTGAACCAGGAGCTGGTATTAACATTCGTATTAGAGGTACGAGTTCTATACGTTCTAACAACAACCCTCTGTTTGTTGTTGATGGTGTGCCATTAGCACCCGAAGATACTTCTGGAGCAGGAGCAAATGTTGGATTTGGTTCTAGTGCTCCTAAAAACCCGCTTAATTTCTTAAACCCAAATGACATTGAAAGCATCAGTATTTTGAAGGATGCTTCAGCTACTGCTATTTATGGTTCAAGAGGTGCCAATGGTGTGGTTCTTATTACTACCAAAGGTGGTAAAGGCACAGGTGGACGTTTTGAATTTGATTCTTCCGTTAGTTTCTCTTCACCTGCAAATGAATTCGATCTTTTAGGGAGAGAACAATTTTTAGATGCGGTTGAGCAATTTGGAGGAAATCGTTCAGATCAAGATTTTGGTGCAGATACAGATTGGCAAAGTGTGGTTACAAGAGCTGCGGTTTCTCAAAATCAAAATCTAGCTTATTCACATGGTTATGATACTGGATCTGTTAGAGCTACTTTTGGATATGGTAAGCAATTTGGTATCATTGAGAATTCTTCTTTGGAAAGAATTACAGGGAGATTAAATTGGGTTCAACGATTATTTGAAGACAAATTAAAATTGAATTTACAAGCAAGTATTTCTCGTGTTAATGACGAAAGAGCACCTGTAAGTGGTAGTGCTGGATTTAGAGGAGATATCTTAGGTGCAGCTTATACCGCAAACCCAACTTGGCCTAATGACCCAACTTTTGATACTGGTGGTCAAATTAACCCAAATATTTTATTAAATGAAGTTCAGACTTTATCTTTTACAGATAGAGTTCTTTTAAATTTCTCTGGTGAATATAAAATTACTGATCAGCTTACTGGTAAGTTAAGTTTAGGTTATGATAGATCTAAAGCTACCAGTTCAAGTGTTGCAAGTTCGCTAGCCAGAAATTTAGATAATAGTGTATTTGGAAATGGCCGTGGTGCCGTTAGTGACGTAAATGTAGAAAACCGTCTTTTAGAAGCAACTTTAAATTATACTAAAGAATTTGAAAATTCTAAATTAGAAGCGTTGGTAGGATATTCTTATCAAGATTTCCAACGTTTTGGGAGAAATATACAAGGATTTGGATTTGGTACAACAGATTTAAATACAATGGTTACCGATCTAACCCGTTCAGCAGAATCAGTTGAAAACCTAATTGATGGAAGATACCAGCAATACGGTTATGACGCCAGATCTTCAAATGCTTTTGTAAACCGTCTATTCAGCCCAACAGGTCCAACAACAGATCAAGTTGCTTTAGGCTCTGGAGTTAATGTAAACTCATTATGGGGAGACACCTTTGATGCAACGGATGAATTGCAATCGTTTTTCGGAAGAGTAAATTATACTATAGCAGACAAATATATCTTCACCGCCACAGTACGTGCAGATGGTTCTTCAAGATTTGGTTCAGATAACCAATACGGTATCTTCCCTTCTGGAGCTTTTGCATGGAAACTAGATGAAGAAGACTTTATTGGAGAATCTTTCTCTACGTTGAAACTACGTCTTGGTTTTGGTATCACAGGTAGCCAAGATGGTTTAGGATATGGACAGTTTGTAAGAAGAGATAGATATGCACAACCCAACATTCAGGACAATGGAAATATTGATCCTCCTGGAACTACCTCAGTAGGTTTTGCGAATCCTAATTTAAAATGGGAAGAAACCACTCAATATAATTTAGGTATTGATTTTGGTTTTGGAAATGACCGTTTTACGGGTACTGTTGATGTATATCGCAAAGAAACTACAGATTTCCTCTTAAGAATAAATGCGGCGCAACCCTCTCCAAACACCTTTGTATTCCAGAACTTAGATGCAACGGTAGTTAACCAAGGTGTTGAATTTGCATTGAATTATGATATCTTCCAAACAGAAGACTTTAACTGGAATGTTGGTTTCAATATTGCTTATAATGAAAATGAGATTCAAGATTTTGCAGGGGAGATTCCTGCTGGTACTATTAGAGGTCAAGGGCTTACTGGAGCTTTTGCTCAAATTTTGGCAGACGGACAACCCTTATTTGCTTACTTCCTGAGAGAATTTGAAGGTTTTGATGCAAACGGACAGCCTATTGGTGATGTTCAAGGATTTGTAGATAAAGGTGCTTTGCCAGACTTCAACACAGGTCTTTCTACTTCCATAAGCTATAAGAATTGGGATTTCTCAGCATTCTTAGCAGGACAGTTTGGACATTATATATATAACAATACTAAAAATGCATTCTTTACGGCAGGTGGTATAAACAATGCACGTAACGTAACTCCGGATGTTCTTACCAGTGGTGAGGCAGGAACTGCGGAAGCTGCGGTCTCTACAAGATTCTTAGAATCTGGTGATTTTATTCGTTTACAGAATGCAACATTAGGCTACACAGTACCTTTAAGTGGTGAGGGTACTTTTAAAACCTTACGCCTTTTTGTAAATGGTCAGAACTTGTTTGTAATTACAGACTACAGCGGTCTTGACCCTGAAGTAAGTACGCAACCAGGTGATGCTGATTTGTTGAATGGTCTACCAACAACAGGTATAGATTACACATCGTTCCCTAGACCAAGAACGGTTACAATAGGATTGAATGCTACCTTTTAATTAAAAATAACACTATGAATAAAACGTATTTTAACAAATTAGGGGTACTGACAATACTGTCCGCCCTATTCATGTTCTCCTGTACAAATTTGGAGATTGATGAAACTGATTCTTTATTTACCGAAACTGGGGTATTTAATGGAGTTCCTGCAGAATCATCTTTGCAACAGTTGTATAATGATGTATATGCACAACTCGGTAATCAAGAAAATGAATTTGCTCTTATGGAGGTTTCTACGGATGAACTATTAGTTCCTACCCGTGGTACAGACTGGGGTGATAATGGGCTTTGGAGAACACTTCATGCACATACTTGGACAGCAGCACATCCTCATGTATTGAACGCTTGGAATAACCAAAATCAAAATGTTTTTAGAGCTTCTGAAATTATTGACTCAAGAAGTACTCCAACACCTCAACAAGAAGCAGAAGCACGCTTTTTAAGAGCTTTCGCTATGTTTAATGTGATGGATCTTTATGGGCAAGTACCTTTTAGAGAAGTAGATGAAGGACCAGAAATTGATCCTAGAGTGCTTTCAAGAACAGAGGCTTATGATTTCATTTTGAATGACTTAACAACTGCAATGCCTAATCTGGCAAGCAGAGGTCCAAGTGCTGAAACCAATTTTGCATCTAAAGCTACTGCAAATTTCTTATTGGCAAAATTGTATCTTAACGCACATATTTATAAAGGAACAGGAACCCCTGATCCTGCTGATATGACCGCAGTAATTAACGCGGTAGATGCTATAGAAGCAGATGGTTACGCTTTAGCAGATGGTTATTTTGATATCTTTAAAGAAGATGTGGATACAGAAACTATTTGGTGGTTAAGAACCTCTGTTGGTAACAGAATCTGGAATGGTATGCACTATAACATCATAGCCCCAGATAACACCGGTGGTGGATGGAACGGCTTTAGCACTTTAGCCGAATTCTATGATCTTTTTGAAGGAGATGCTAATGAAAATGGCGTTGGTTCCGGACAAGAAGAAAGAAGAGGTTTTGTACCTGATGCTACCAATGCAGATGCTACAAATCTAGGTATTGGATATGGTTTCCTTTTAGGACTTCAATATGATACAAATGGTAATCTTCTAACAGATCGTATTGGTAATCCATTAAACTTTACCAAAGAACTACCTGGTCTAATTGGTAATACTGAAAATACGGGGATTAGGGTAATTAAATACCACCCAGTAAACGGATCATTTACGAGTCATGAAATTATGTTTAGATATGCAGATGCTTTACTAATGAAAGCAGAAGCTCAATTTAACCTTGGCTCTGGAGATCCATTAGCATTGGTAAATCAATTGAGAGGAATTCGTGATGCAGATCCGTTAGGAAGTCTTACCGCTCAAGATTTATTAGATGAGAGAGGTAGAGAATTGTATATTGAATTCTGGAGAAGAAATGATTTAGTTCGATTTGATCAATTTACTAGAGACTGGGAATTTAAAGATCCTTCTGCTGTAGGTGATACAAATAGAAATCTATTTCCAATCCCAACAGTTGCTATTCTATCTAATCCAAACTTGGTTCAAAATCCGGGTTACTAAGGTAAAATAACAATAAAATAATAATTGTAAAGAGACTGTCTGAAGAGGCAGTCTCTTTTTTATGTTGTATTTAGACTATTAAAAAAGATGTCTTCTACGACTATTCTCTTAAAATAAACCCTTTATTATGTACATTTTCAATTATAATAGCCGGATCTTTTTCCAGATATCGTCTTAAATGAGAAATAAAAACGTTCAGGCTTTTGCGATTAAAGTAGTCATTTTCACCCCAAATATGAGTGAGTATTTCTTTATGTGTACACAACTGGTTCTTATGACGAATTAAAAATTTCAATAATTCGTTTTCACGACTCGTGAGCTGCCATTTTTCTTTTCCAAATCGCAGTTCCATATTTAGATAGTTCAATTCGTATCTTCCAATTTTATACAAAATAGTTTCTACACTCCCTTTCTTATTATTCACTAACCTTGAGAGTAAGGCACTTATTCTTACTACCAGCTCTTCCTCATCAATAGGTTTCTTCAAATAGTCTACAGCACCAGCCGCAAACCCCTTCAAAACATCTATCTTCATAGACCTAGCTGTCAAAAAAATAAACGGCAATTTTGGATATAAACTTTGAATTTTTAAAGCCAATTCAAACCCATCCATATCGGGCATCATCACATCTAAAATAGCCATATCAAAACTTTTTTTATCCAAATGTATCAAAGCCTCGGCACCTCTTTGCGCCCAGGTAATCTCAAAATCCTTCATTCCTAAATACTCCTTCAAAACATATCCTAATGCCGCATCGTCTTCTACCAATAAAATTTTATAGTTCTGCATATCAACCACATAGATTTAGCTCAATTGTTACTTCTGTACCTTTCTTTTTCTCACTACTAACATATATTTTTCCTGAATGCCCTGTTATTACACGTTTTACATAACTTAAACCCAGTCCATAACCTTTTACATTATGTGTATCTCCATTTGAGACTCTGTAATACTTTTTAAAAATCAAATCCAAATGATCCTTATCAACCCCTATTCCCTTATCCATTACACTAATCACAAGTTTATTTCCCTTCTTATAGGCCCTTAAGTTAACAATAGGTTCGTTAAGGCTATATTTTTTTGCGTTGTCTAGCAAATTTGATATGGAATTTGACAAATGAAAAGCATCTCCACGTATCCAAAAATGATCACCTTCTATTGAATACTTAAAATCAATCTCCCCAAGTGCCGATAATAATTTAAAACTTTCACAAACTTCTGTAATTACCGGCTTAAGATCTAGTCTTTCTAATGCAAACACACTTTGCCTCCTTTCTAAGTTTGAAAGGTCCAGTACCTTATTGGTATGATCATTTAACTTCTTTATTTGATCCTTAATAATAGAAAGTACCGGTTGTTTTTCTTTTGAGACCTCTTCTTCCAATATTTTAGCCGCTACTCCTATCGCAAAAACAGGTGTTTTTAGTTCGTGAGTTAGATTATTTATAAATTCATTTGTAGTAGTAATTACACTGCGCTGCCAGTAAAAAGAACGTAAAACCCATATAACTACCCCAACAATGGCAATCATAAAAATAAGTCCCGGAATCGTTAATCCGTTAAGTTGGAATAAAAAATATTGGTTAAGGTTCTTGAATCTAAGCTCCAAAAATGTTTTTCTTCCTAACTCCCCGGGAAGATACCCTTTCAATTCTAGAGGATATCTAATTAAATCTGTATCTGTTTCAAAATCAGAAGCTTTTGAGATTAAATTATAAAGTGAATCTTTCGTATAAAGTCTAAATGTAAAATCAGACTTTATTCCTTGTTGCACCAGCTGTAAGGAAATATAATCTTGAAGAAAATATTGTGACGCATCGTAAAGACTATCTATACTTAAATTAAAATAGGAAGAATCTCTTGTAATAGCCTTTTCTAGTAGAATGGTTAATTGATTCTTATTCTTCAAGTCCTCTTTAATGAGTTTCCCTGCATCCCCTACCTTCTGGCTAAACTGTACTTTAGCCAAGTTTAATCCTATTTTAAGGTATTGGTATTGCACCATAGCAAGACCTATTACAGAAACAACAAAAATTAGTATATATAGTTTTCTTTTATTCATTTCATCTACAAATAAACCTAAAATAGCTTCATTACAAATACCCTTACATTTCTATTAATCTTATTAACTTTTCATTAATCTTTTTACTTTACCATTAGCCCTATAATCCATTGTAAACACTTACATTCGTAAGCATAAATTAATGAATTTATATTTTATTCTACATACAGTAAAATTACGTCGAATTTAATTGCAAAATGTATTGAGTTACATTTTGCAATTTTATTTATACAAGGTACTGGTATAACAAAAAATATGACCCGATTATCAACAAGTATATTAACTATCCTTTGCTTTCTTCTTTTACACAGTTGTCAAAAAGAAGACAAACTCTTTGTGCTTAATAAAGATACCGGTATTAAATTTACAAATACGCTTGTTGATACACCAGAATTAAACATCCTATCGTATCTATACTACTACAATGGCGCAGGAGTTGCGCTGGCAGATTTTAATAATGATGGGTTATCTGATATCTATTTTACTTCCAATCAAGACAATGATGCACTTTATTTAAATAATGGAAGTTTAAAATTTTCAAATGTTTCTGTGCAAGCAGGAATTAGCAACAAGGAAGGCTGGACAACAGGAGTAACGCATGTAGATATTAACAATGATGGATTATTAGATATTTATGTATGTAAAGTTTCAAACTACAAAGAACTCAGAGGGCATAATCTTTTGTACGTAAATCAAGGGAATAATGACAAAGGAGTTCCTATATTTAAAGAATCTTCCGCAGCCTACGGGTTGGATTTTGCTGGTTTCAGCACTCAAGCTGCCTTTTTTGATTATGACCTAGATGGCGATCTTGATATGTATTTATTAAATCATTCTGTTCATCCAAATCGCACCTATGGCAAAGGCTCTAAACGACAGGAAATAGATTGGAGATCTGGAGATAAATTATTTAAAAATAATAACGGTTATTATGACGATGTCACCTTAGAAGCAGGAATATTCCAGGGAAAAATAGGCTACGGGCTTGGAATCGCTGTAGGCGATTTAAACGCTGATGGCTACCCAGACATTTATGTGGGAAATGATTTTTTTGAGAACGATTATTTATATCTCAACAATCAAGACGGTACTTTTCGTGAACTTATCACTTCTAATCCAACTGCACTGGGTCATACCTCTCATTATTCTATGGGAAATATTATGGTAGATTTAAACAATGACAGTCGTCAAGATATTATATCGCTTGACATGCTTCCTGAAGATTTAAAAACCTATAATACCTCAGGTTTAGAATATCCTTTTCAAACCTATACTAATTATCTTAAAAATGGATACGCGCCCCAATTCATGCAAAATACATTGCATGTAAATATGGGTAATGAAAATTTTGTTGAAACAGCATTTGCAAGCGGTATTGCAGCAACCGAATGGTCTTGGAGCCCCGTAGCAGGAGACTTTGATAATGATGGCTGGAATGATTTGTACATCTCTAATGGGATAAAAGGGGCAAGTAATGATATGGATTATGTGAATTTTATTGCTAATGACAATATCCAGAAAAGAATTAGTAAAGGACTTACCGCTGAGGATATGGAAATGATTGGCGAACTTCCTGAAAAAAAATCGGCTAATTACTTCTTTAGAAATCTTGGTAATACCACCTTTGAAAACACCACAGAAACCTGGTTTCAAAAACTCCCTTCCTTTAGTAATGGAACTGCTTCTGCAGACTTAGACAATGATGGAGACCTTGACTTAGTTGTGAACAACGTAAACGAAAAGGCATTTGTTCTTGAGAACAAAGCAACCCATCTTGAGAATTCAAATCAATACCTAAAAGTGAAGTTTAAAGGAAGTAAAGAAAATTTCTTTGCAATAGGTGCAGAAGTTACGCTATATGTTGGTGAACAGGTAATGACTGCTCAAAACTACCCCACAAAAGGATACCTTTCCGCTGCTCCGCCGGAATTACATTTTGGGATCGGAAATAACAAAACTATTGATTCACTCATCATTACATGGCCAGATCAACGGTTGGAAAAAAGATCTCAAATTGCCTCTAACCAAACACTCCTGTTAGAGCATAAAAACGCAAATTCTAATACACCACTCAGGTTAAATACAAAAAAAGAAAATAGGTATCTCAAAAATTCTCAAGATTCTTTAAAATTCAAACATCGTGAATATGCCACTTTAGAATTCAATAGAGATCCTTTGATTCCATTTGTTTATACCAATCAAGGACCTGATATTGCCGTGGCAGACATTAATCAAGATACTATACAAGACCTCTTTATATGTGGAGGGAAAAAACAAGTTTCCGCACTTTACATACAAAATGAAGAAGGAAATTTCACTTCTATAGCCAATGAAGTATTTAATGAAGATAGCATCAATGAAGATACAGGAGCTGCATTTTTTGATGCTGATAATGATGGAGATTTGGATTTGATAGTGGTAAGCGGAGGTAATGAATTTAAATCTGGAAAACCTCTTAATCCGCGTTTGTATCTTAACCAAAATAGCGTATTTACCAAAGATTCTATTCAATTCAAAGAGCTGTTCGTAAATGCTTCCGGTGTAACCACTCCAGATTTAAATAATGATGGTTTTCTTGATATTTGCATCACTTCCAATCAATTACCTGCGCAATACGGAAAAACTCCCCATCAATATTTCCTTCTAAACAATGGAAATGGCAAATTTTCAGACGTTACTACTACCCTATCTACAACATTTCAATCTCTTGGTAATATTCAAGATATTATATGGGCAGATTTAAATAATGATCAGATTCCAGAGGCTATTGCTGTGGGGCATTGGATGCCAATTTCTGTGCTTAAGAGTGAGCAAGGGAAATTTGAGTTGGCAAAAGAAACGCACTTAGCACATACAAATGGCTGGTGGAACACAGTAAAAGTAGCCGATTTTGATAAGGATGGTGATCAAGACATTATAGCCGGAAACTGGGGTTTCAATACTAGGTTTACCGCAAGTCCAGAAGCCCCTATCAAACTTTATAGAAACGACTTTGATGACAATGGAAGAATTGAGCCCTTGATTACCTATTTTTATAGAGGTGAAGAAACGCTTTTTGCTACCAAAGACGATCTGGTTAAGCAACTACCTCCGTTAAATAAAAAGTTTCTTTCTTACAAAAGTTTTGCAGAAGCCTCTTTGTCTGATTTCTTTTCTGCGAAGAAAATTGAAGATGCCTATAAAAAACAGGTGACGGAACTTGCCTCTTGCTATTTTGAAAACCTAGGCAATGGAACTTTTAAAAAACATCTATTACCTTTGCAGGCGCAATTGTCTAGCGTGCATGATATGGTAGTTGAAGATTTTAATAAAGATGGATATCCTGATGTCTTTTTAGCGGGAAATGAATATGAAGTAAGTACCCAGTTAAGCAGATTAGATGCCTCACATGGCCTTTTATTACTCAATAATACCAAAGGTGGTTTTGAAGCTGTATTATCTCAAAACTTTAAATTGTCTGGACCCGTAAGAACCCTCAAAAAAATTATCATTAAAAACAAACCTTGCATTATTGCAGGAATTAATAATGGAATGCCCATAATACTAGAAATAATAAATGATTAAACCCATGGTTTACAAAACAATACATAGACTAACCGCTTTTTTATGCCTATCCATTACATTTATCTCGTGTAACTCCGAAGAAAAGAATGTAAAAGACGTTGCAGAAGTTAAAAAAGAGAAATTATTCTCCTTACTATCAGGAGAAAAGACAGGAATTGACTTTAGAAATGATATAGTAAATAGTAAAGAATTCAATATTTTCAAATATCGTAATTTTTATAATGGTGGTGGTGTAGCCATTGGAGATATTAACAACGATGGGCTTGCAGATCTTTACCTTACAGCAAATATGGGCGATAACAAACTCTATTTAAATAAAGGAGATTTTACCTTTGAAGATATTACTGAAAAAGCAGGGGTGGCAGGTAACAAGCCTTGGTCTACAGGGGTCACTATGGTAGATATCAATCAAGATGGCCTTTTAGACATCTATGTTTCTAATGCCGGAAATATGGAAGGTGACAATCACAATAATCAACTATTTATCAATAACGGAGATCTTACGTTTAGTGAAAAAGCAGCAGCATATAACCTTGCAGAAAGTGGTTTCACTACCCATGCTACCTTTTTTGATTATGATAAAGATGGTGATCTGGACGCCTATATCCTAAACAATAGTAACATTCCTGTTAGTAGTTTAGGTTATGCAGAACAAAGAGAAGTAAGGGCGCAAGACTGGGAAGGTGTACCTGAAATTTTTAGAGGTGTGGGCGATATGCTATTGCGTAATGATAATGGCAAGTTTGTAGATGTAAGTGAAGATGCCGGTATCTTTGGTAGCCTTATTGGTTTTGGGTTGGGAGTTATGGTTACCGACTTTAATGGGGACCTTTATCCAGATATCTATGTTTCTAATGATTTTTATGAGCGTGATTACCTCTACATCAACAATCAAGATGGCACCTTTAAAGAAGACATTAAAAACTGGACTTCACATTTATCCCTTTCCGCAATGGGTGTAGACGTTGCCGATATTAATAATGATGGTTTAAACGAGATCTTTATTACCGATATGCTTCCCGAAGGTGATGAAAGAGTTAAATCGGTCATGGAATTTGAAGGCTATGATATTTATAAACTAAAACAGAGTAAAGATTTCTACCAACAGTACATTCAGAATACATTACAATTGAATAATGGAAATAATTCTTTTTCTGAAATAGCGCATTTTAGTGGTGTTTCAAAAACTGATTGGAGTTGGGCTGGACTTATTTTTGACATGGACAACGATGGTTTTAAAGATATTTTTGTTACCAATGGTGTAAATCATGATTTAACAGATATTGATTTTGTGAATTTCTTTGCAGATGAGATCATTCAAAAAATGGCGCTTACCGGAAAAAAAGAAACTATTGATACTATTATCGCCAAAATGCCTAGAGTCCCCATTCCTAATTATGCATTCCGTAATAACAAAGACCTCACTTTTGAAAATGCTACAGAGAAATGGGGTTTAGATTTACCAAGTATGTCTAATGGAGTTGCTTATGGTGATCTGGATAATGATGGTGATCTTGACGTAATTGTAAACAATGTAAATATGCCTGCATTTGTTTACCGTAACAATACAGAAAAACAAACCGACAATAATTATATTAAACTACAATTTAACGGTAAAGCTCCCAATCTATTTGGCATAGGCAGCACCGTACAGTTATATTTTGATAATCAGAAAGTTTTTCAAGAATTAATGCCTTCCAGAGGCTTTCAATCTTCTATGGAATACGGTATGACAATTGGGCTTGGTAAAGCCAAAACCATTGATTCAATTAGAGTAATCTGGCCTAATGATCGTACTCAATTGTTTACTAACCTAAATGCTAATCAAAAGATCGTATTTAAACAGGAGGAAGCACTGGATGTATATCGAGTTCCAAAAGTAATAAAAGAAGCTACCATACTGGAAGAAATTAATAATGCTACATTCAAGACCCATAAAGAAAATACCTATATTGATTTTAATTACGAGGGGCTTATTTATAAGATGCTATCACAAGAAGGACCTACACTTTCGGTTGGAGATGTAAATGGAGATGGGAATGAAGATATATTTATAGGAGGTGCAAAAAAACAGGCTCCTGTATTGTACCTGAATCGTGGAAATGGAAATTTAAGAGTTTCTAATCAACGAGTATTTGATGTTGATGCGGGTCTTGAAGACACTGCTTCTGCATTCTTTGATGCAGACGGTGATGGCGATTTAGATTTAATGGTTGGAAATGGTGGAAATGAAGTTGGAGAAGACAAGAAGTATAAAGTGCGTCTATATGTTAATGATGGCAAAGGAAATTTTAGTGCCTCCAAACAAAACTTCCCTTCTGCATTTAAGAACATTGCTGTTATTGCACCTCACGATTTTAATAATGATGGGGATATAGATGTTTTTGTAGGTTCAAGAAGTGTAGTAGGAACCTATGGAGTGAATCCAAATCATTTATTCCTAGAAAATAATGGAGATGGTACCTTCACAAATGGTACAGACAGATATGCATACGACCTTAAGGATGCAGGTATGATTACTGATGCGCTATGGGTAGATGTGGATGGCGACAATAAAAAAGATTTGGTGACTATTTCTGAATGGGGTAATCCTAATATTTATAAAAATTCTGGGAGAAGGTTAAGTAAACTCGCTACTTCCCTAGACAGTCTTTCTGGCTGGTGGAATACCATTACTACAGCAGATCTTGATAACGATGGAGATAACGACTTTGTAATTGGAAATCAAGGGAGTAATCTTCCTTACAAAACAGACTTTGACCATCCGGCTAAAATGTGGATTAATGACTTTGATAACAATGGTACAATTGAACAAATTATCACAAGGCATAGAGATGGGGGTGATTATCCTATTCACATGAAAAAGGAATTAACAGGGCAACTTGTTTCTCTTAAAAAAGAGAACTTGAAGGCATCAGACTATGCCAGCAGAACCGTTGAAGAACTTTTTCCAGCGAATATTATTGAAAATTCTATTGTGAAAACTGCACGTATCTCTGAAAGCGTTATTGCCATTAATGAAGGAGGCGGTAAATACACCATAAAAAAATTACCGATAAGAACTCAATTATCATGCATCTGCGGAATTACTTGTACAGACGTAAACAAAGATGGTAACTTAGATATTATTCTAGGAGGAAATAATTACGAGTTTAAACCTCAATTTTCAAGATTAGATGCTCATTATGGAAGTGTGTTACTTGGAGATGGAAAAATGGGGTTTGAATGGCAAGATTATACTAAAAGCGGTTTCTTTGTGCGGGAGGAAATAAAGCACTTAAAAATATTTCAAGATAAAAATGGTCGTAAGTATATAATTGCAGCGATCAACAATAATAAACCAAAGATTTTTAAACTCAATGAAGAATAAGGTCTTTTATCTAATCATAACATTACTGGTAATTTCATGTACTGATAAAGAAGGAGAGCTCTTCAAAAATCCTGCGTCTGAAAAAACCGGTATTGAATTTACTAACACGATCACAGAAACTGATGATCTCAATATTTTAGATTATCTGTACTTTTATAACGGTGGTGGTGTAGCTGTTGGAGACATTAATGCAGATGGGCTACCCGATATTTTCTTTTCAGGTAATCAAGTTAAAAATAAACTTTATCTAAACAAAGGCAACCTCATTTTTCAGGATATCACAGAAAAAGCCGGTGTTGCAGGCAATAGTACCTGGAATACAGGGGCAGTAATGGGTGATGTAAACGGTGATGGTTTACTGGATATTTATGTATGTGCAGTAGTTGGCATTAACGGCTTTAACGGCTTTAATGAACTATACATCAATAACGGAGACGGTACTTTTCTAGAAAACGCTGCCAAATATGGACTTGATTTTGACTCCTATAGTTCTTCCGCTGCATTTTTAGATTATGATAAAGACGGAGACCTAGATATCTATTTACTAAATCACGCTGTACATACTCAGGAATCTTTTGGTAGAGCAAGCCTACGTGAAAAACGTATTTATGAAACCGGAGATAAACTCTTGCGTAATGATGGCGACACGTTTACAGATGTGAGTGAAGAGGCAGGTATTTATGGGGGGGTCAACGGTTATGGTCTTGGAATAGCTATTTCTGACTTTAATCAGGATGGATTTCCAGATATCTATGTTGGCAATGATTTTCATGAAGACGATTACTATTACCTCAATAATGGCAATGGTACTTTCACTGAAAGCGTTAAAGAGGCTTTTGGACATATAAGTCGTTTCTCTATGGGTAGTGATGTAGCAGATATTAACGCAGACGGATGGCCAGATTTGATTTCATTAGATATGTTGGCAGAAGATGAAACAGTCTTAAAATCATCGGAAGGGGATGATAATCCACAAATTTTCAAGCTGCGTACCAAAAATTATGGTTATCATAATCAGTATTCCAGAAATATGCTTCATATAAATCGAAGAGGAGATAAATTTCAGGAAACTGCTTTGTTAAGCGGTATTGAAGCTACAGACTGGAGTTGGAGTGCTCTTTTTGGTGATTATAATCAAGATGGATACCAAGATTTATTTGTCTCCAATGGTATTCCTAAAAGACCTAATGATTTGGACTACATTAAATTTGTTTCCAATCAACAAATTCAGAAAAAAATTAATAATACCAAATTAGTAGATCAAAAAGCACTTGAGATGATGCCTTCTGGTGCTGTTCATAATTATATTTTTAAGGGAAGCGCTCAACTTGCATTCCAAAACAAATCAAAAGAATGGATTTCAAAAGACACATTGATATCTGGTGCTACCGCATATGCAGATTTAGACAATGATGGTGATCTGGATCTTATAACCAATAACATTAATCGTAAGGCTACCCTCTATATTAATACCACAAATGAAAAGAATAATTATCTTAAAATTCGTTTTAAGTATAAAACTCCCAACACATTAGGAATTGGTGCCAAAGTATTTTCTTGGCATCAAGGACAATTACAATACAAAGAGTTATATCCTGTAAGGGGATTTCAAGCCTCATCAGAACCAATTATCCATTTTGGATATGGCAATACAAATAAAATTGACTCTCTGAGAGTAGTATGGCCCGATAATTCTTCTCAACTTTTAAAAGAAGTTAACACAAATCAATTCTTAACCATAACACCACAAAACACAAGTTCTTTTGATTTTAAATATTTAAAACCAATAAAGACACCTTGGTTTACTAAAGTTAATGATAGTCTAGGAATTAATTATGTACATCAAGAGGATAATTATTTAGATTTTAACAGACAAAAACTAATCCCTTATCAAATTTCAGATCGCGGTCCAGCATCCGCCGTTGGAGACCTCAATAATGATGGCAAGGAAGATCTTTTCTTTGGTGGCTCCAAATACAAAACATCGGTCACATTCATACAAACCGATTCTGGATTTGTAAAAAAACGCTATCCTCAAATTATAAATGACTCTATAGTGGAAGAAACCGCCGCACTTATTGCGGATCTCAATAAAGATGGAAAAAATGATCTATTTGTAGGCACTGGTGGTGGTGATTTCTATGCAAAAATGAAACCCTTACTAGATGCCGTTTACTTTCAAAAAGACTCTGGTTTTGTAAAATCTGCGTTGCCTGATTATTTTGAAAATGCCGCTGTTGTAAAACCATATGATTATGACCATGATGGAGATCTGGATATCTTTGTTGGAAATCAAGCGGTTTCTAATGATTTTGGTAATATCCCTTCTTCCTATTTGCTAAACAATCAAAATGGTGACTTTACTTTAATAGAAAATGTAGAATTACAAAATACAGGCATGGTAACAGATGCTATTTGGAATGACTTTACCGGTGATGGTATTAAAGATCTCATACTCATAGGAGAATGGATGCAACCCACGTTCTTTAAAAATGAAAATGGTGAGCTCAAAAAGACGTCGGTTGGTTTTGATAACTTAAATGGACTTTGGCAAGCAATTATCCCATTTGATATAGACGGTGATGGGGATACAGATTATGTATTAGGTAACTGGGGTACAAATACCAAATTTAAAGCTTCAGAAAAGCATCCTATGCAAATGTATTATGGAGATTTTGATGATAATGAAAAAACAGAAACTATTGTCTCCATTTATAAAAACAACAATTATTATCCCTTGGCAGGACTTGATGAACTCTCAGAACAGATGTCTAGTCTTATGCGCAAGAAGTTTAATAGTTATAAAGAATTTGCAGGAAAACCTATGCGGGAAATTCTTGATCAAAATACGCTTGAAAAAGGAACCTTGTTAGAGGTTCATACACTTAAAAGTGGATATCTTAAAAACGAGAACGGAAGATATACCTTTGTTCCATTTGATAATACTATGCAAATTGCACCTATTACCACTTTTCTGAAATTTGATTTTGATAAAGACGGTAAAGAAGAAATATTAGCCGCTGGCAACTATTTTGGCGTAAAACCATTTCATGGTAAGTTTGATAGTTTTCCAGGAGCTATCATTAAAAATGAAGACCATATTATTTCCAGTGATCTTCTAGGACTTGATCTTCAAAATAAGGCGGTTAGAAAGTTACACCTTCTACACTATAAAAAACAGCTCTATTTACTGGTAACAGTGAATAATGATGCCAGCGAGGTATACCAATTAAATAAACTTAAGAATTAATTAATCATGAAGAAGATAATCAAAATAGGATTACAAAGTAGCATTGTATTACTACTACTCATCTCATGCACGAAAAAAGAGCCTATTATAATTACGTCTCAAGATTTTCATAATGCTATAGACAAGGTAACAGATATCATGGTACATGATATTTTTTCTCCTCCGGTAGCTAGTCGTATCTATGCATATCCAAATATCGCGGCTTATGAGATCATGGCGGCAGAAAATGATCAGTATCAATCTCTTGCAGGACAGATTCATGGCTTAAAATTAGTAGCAGATAGTGCAGCTCCCAATGTAAATTATAAGCTTGCAGCACTTATTGCTCACATGGATGTAAGCAAAAGTCTTATTTTTTCTGAAGATGAGATGCAAAACTATAGTGATAGTCTTTATTCTATATGGCAAGAACAAAATGCAAAGGAATTTGAAGCGTCCAAAACCTATGGTTTAAAGGTTGCTACAGCAATTAAGGATTGGTATGATGGTGATAATTACAAACAAACACGAACAATGCCTAAGTTTACTGTAGATATAGATGAACCATCAAGGTGGCAACCTACCCCACCTTCTTATATGGACGGTATTGAGCCACATTGGAATAAGATAAGAACCTTTGTTATTGATTCCGCCTCACAATTCAAACCAGTACCTCCACCACCTTTTTCCATGGAGCCTGACAGTGATTTTTACAGAGAATTAAAAGAGGTCTATGATATTAGTAATCAAATTACGTCTAGCGGTGACGACTCAGAAGAAATTGCCATCGCACAGTTTTGGGACTGTAATCCTTATGTTTCTGTAACTCGCGGACACTTAATGTTTGCTACTAAGAAGATTACTCCTGGGGCTCATTGGATTGGAATTTGTAAAATTGCCTGTAAAAAAACAAATACAGAAGTTGCCCAAACCATTCATGCATATACTAAGACATCTATTGCTATTGCAGATGCTTTTATAAGTTGTTGGGATGAAAAGTATAGAAGTAATCTTATACGTCCTGAAACATTGATAAATGAGCATATTGACGAAGAATGGAAACCAATTTTACAAACACCTCCATTCCCAGAATATACCAGCGGCCATTCTGTAGTTTCTGGAGCAGCCTCTGAAACATTAACTCAAATTTTTGGAGATAATTTTGCATTTGATGATGATACCGAAGAAAGATATGGTTTAGGAATTCGTAATTTCACTTCCTTTAGGCAAGCAGCAGATGAAGCCGCTATTAGTAGAATGTATGGTGGTATCCATTATCGTGCTGCTGTAGAGGTTGGTGTAAAGCAAGGTCGTGATCTTGGTAATTTTATTAATCAGAAATTAACAACTAGAACTTCTAAAAAATTAGCTTCAAATTAATCATTTATGAAAAAAATAATTATTCTTTTTATTATCGCTGCTATTGCGGCAGTAGCTTGGTACTTATTTGTAAAACCGTATGATTATCGCGTAGCTTTTAATATCAAAACATCTCCTGGCACAGCCCATGAAGAAATATTAGATTTTGCTATGTTGAATATTAACCTAAAAACTAACAATTCTGTAGGGTTTGAATCTGTCTCACAAACTCTCAAATTAAAAGATTCTACGATTCAATTAAACTGGCATATAAAGGCCTTAAATGATTCTGTCTCTAAAATTACTGTAGACTTAACAGATCCGGTTCATTCGCTGTCAAACCGAATTTCTGTTCCATTTTCAAAGAGTGCGATTGAAAAAATTGCACGGGGTATGCTTATCCCATTCAAATTATCGTTTGATCAAAAACTTACTGATTTTCGTGTAGAAATAGTAGGAGAAGCAACCATAGAAGAGGTTTTTTGCGCATGTACTTCCTTAAAAAGCTCACAAAAAGGAAAAGCCTATAGCATGATGTCTAATAACTTTGTAGTTGATAATCTACTAAGTGAAAACGGAATGAAAGTTACGGGAAATCCGTTTTTAAAAATCAATAAATGGATAGTAGACAAAAAAGGAATTGAATTTGATTTTTGTTTTCCAACAGAAAAAAGAGATTCCTTACCTAAAAACCCTTTAGTATTTTTTAAAACAATTCCAGCTCAGAAGGCAATCAAAGCTGTTTTTTATGGTAACTATAAGTCTTCAGACAGAGCTTGGTATGCTCTTTATGACTATGCGACAAGAAATGAAATAGGCATTAAATTACAACCTAGAGAAGTTTTTTTCAATAACCCAAATGCAGGCGGGGATGATAAAAATTGGAAGAGTGAAATTTTTATGCCCCTAAATAAGTAAAGATGAAAAAGCTTTCTCTTCCATTTGTAATGATTCTTTTTACCAGTTGTTATAATTACGGACAATTGGAATTTGTTACTGAATTGCCAAAGAAACTTAAGGAAAATTCCGGATTAGAAATTATTCCAGATAATAATCTTTTCTGGCTAGTGGAAGATAGCGGTAACAAAGATCATGTTTATGGAATAAATAAGAAGGGAGAAATTGTTAGAGACATTAATATTAAAGGCGCAAAAAACCAAGATTGGGAAGATTTAGCTTCTGATGATGCTGGAAATCTTTTTATTGGTGATTTTGGCAACAATGATAATGAGAGAAAAGATCTCGTTATTTATCGCATTCCAAACCCCTCAGGTATCAAAAAAGAAGAGCTTCCATCTGAAGAGATTAGGTTTACATATCCAGAACAAAAAGACTTTCCGCCTAAGGATAGTAGAAAGCTATATGATGCAGAAGCTTTCCTTTATTTAAATGATTATTTGTACATTTTTACAAAAAATAGAAGTAAGCCTTTTAATGGGAATACTCTATTATATCGAATTCCGGCAGTTAAAGGAACTTATAAAGCGACTCTATTAGGCGAGACCTCTCTTTGTTCAGAAAGACACAGTTGTATGGTTACCTCTGCTGATATTTCACCTGATAAAAAAAAGGTGGTTTTACTTGCACATGACCGCATATGGCTTTTACAAAATTTTAAAGCAGATGATTTTTTTAGTGGGACCGTAATGGAGATTCCTTTGGATCATTATTCGCAAAAAGAATCTATTTGTTTTAAAAATAACCAATTCTTATACATTACTGATGAAAAATCAGGATACAAGGGTAATAATTTATACGGTCTGGATCTTAGTAATTATTAAAATGCAAGACCAAAACCTAGTGTAAAACGCAAGCCATCATCTGAAGAGAAAAGTGCAAAATCTCCGTTAATTACATTTGATGAATTAATGATCACACCCCCTCCAAAAGATTGTTGCCAAGCATTATTAGGATCATTTTCTGCCCATACCCTGCCATAATCATATCCTCCATACACACTAAATTGCAAGGGTAGAATAGTCGTTTTAAACTTTTCAAAGCGATATCTTAAATCTCCATTAAACACCAAACTACTTGAACCAGAGAAACGCTCATTTCTAAAACCTCTTAATCCTGTGTTCCCGCCCAAATTAGCCGCCTGATAAAATTCAATATCATCATTAAAGTTAATTTGAGTGCTTGCTGATGTTTTAAGTACCAGCTTTTCATCTGAGGTAATCCTGTTGAAGAAAGTTATTCCTGATTTTAAGAAAGCAAAGCCACGATCTGTATCTTCTATATTCAATGTATACCCTGTTTCAAGATCAAATTTCAACCCTCTACTGGGGTTTATTTTTACATCATAACTTTCAAAGGTATAGCCTAAAGCTGCTGTTCCAAAGAACTTCCTATCAAAAAATCCATCAATCCCAGAAAACGCATTGATAAATCTATCTGATGTATTATCTACTTGAATCCCTTGAAATTTAAAAGTGCCTGTAAAATCACTCCCGTAATTAGACCTGCGAATAAACCCTACATAGCCCATCCATTCACTAAGTTTTACCCGATTAAAATCAAATTCTAAATCATCATCAAAATTTGGCGAATCACTCCCGAAACCGAAGAAGTTTCGGGCAAAATTCTCACTAGTGAATTTGGCACCAAAGGTTAGATTTATAGCATTGAAAATATTAGCTGATTCTCCATTATACAAAAACTCAAAACCACTAGTAGCAAAGTAATAATTAGCGGCAAATGAGTGTTTGTTGGAGAACGGATTTCTTTCAAAGCCATATTTTGTGGCTGTATACTGCATACCGATTTTTATACCATCATCTGGATTAAAACCAATTCCAGGTAAAATAGTAGATGCTTTGTATTTGTCTTTCTTGTAATCAAATACATTTACTGCATAGAGATCTGTAAAGTGAAAATCAGCCCCTCCTTTTTCTTCTACCGTATTTTTCTTTGTCTTATAATCGTACACATGTATTTTACGTCCACTTTTAATTTTATAGATATCATTATTTTGACCTCCTATTAATCGTATTAAAATTGGATCTTGTGCTTTTCCGGTGACTTCAAAAATATCATCATCATCAAGTCCGTAAATCCAAATTTCACCGGACTCTTTCTTATCAAAGGTTTTATCAATCATAAGGTCTGCCTTCTTTCCATCTTTTATTCTGTACATTCTAACACGGGTAAGTCCTTTCCCAATGCGTTCTACTAGAATATAATCATCCTTATCTGTCCCTGTAAGCACAGACAAACCATGTAATACTTTATGATACCTTGTGGCGATATCTTCAAGATTACCGCGTCTCTGCTTCAACTTAACAATAATATCTTGCATAGTTTCATCCTGCACCTCTTTGGGCATTTTCATAAAAGCTTCTTCTATGATGGCATCCGTTAATTGAGATTGGATATGTTTTGCTTCTGCAATCCAATCTTCTTTTCCCATATTTTCAAGTAAGGTGCGATCTAGTGGGAGGGGTTCAAAATTAAACCACTGTAATTTATTTAGTTGTCCATCATAAACCTGAATTAAGTTGGCTGATGACATAAAGCTTCTTATCGTATTTAAAAAGAAACCGTCAAATTTTGAAAATACCTGATCACGATCACGAGGAATAGGTTTAAAAATTCTATTTCCATTTTTATCTTCAAATTCAGACCAGCGCCATTGATCTGCATGCCTATCCCAGTCACCAAGTAACATATCAAAAAGGCGTGCTCTTATATAAGAGCGTTCATCTACTGTATACTTTTCATCTTTACGAAGCTTCTTATACAAATCGTCCATACTCTCTAAATCTTTTGGAGCACCAAAACTGTCTAGATTTTCAAACGCTTCCATAGGCCGCTCCTCTATCATATACAGCTCATCCCCATAATTTGAATTATATGCTCCCAGTGCTTGTTGCTTTGGAACATAGTAAAGTTTTGGATTGGTGTGATAAACACCTATAGCATCTGCCATATCAGCAATAGCAAATGGGGCATACGGATGTGCTGCCGTATAAAAATCGAGTAACAAATCTTCTGGTAAGGTATTGTCAAAATCATTTTCACTAGCAACGCCTAGCCCTTTAGATTGTAAAAATTGTAACGCGCTCTTTTTCAAGGCTCGCATATTAAATTCTCTACCTTCTTTATCCACCAAGCGCAGGCTTTTTGTTTGATTGCCTCCACCTTTTCTTATGGGTGTAAGCCCTCCATAGAGTGTGTCTAACAATGCCACAGGCGCAGTTACTTCTAATCCATATAAATCCCGATAATGGTCTCCCCAAAAACGCTTATACGAATTGCTTTTATATGTTCGTTCGTTCTCATAAATGGAAGCTTTTACTGTGGTAGGAAAAGCAGTTGGGAGGTTATTTGGAGTCTTCTTTTCTAAGGCTTTATGTATTTCCGTTTCAAAAAGTAACGTATTATTACCCGTTGCATCCGAAGCATAATACCTAACCCAGGATGAACCGTCCGTAAACACATCTAATACCGCAAAACCCTGTCCTCCATAAGTAAAAACAGCATCTCCTGTAAGTTTGGTTGCCGAGTTTTTAGATCCAGAGCCAGATACAATTTGTGGCGTATTTCCTTGCTTGTTGTATTGAAGCGAATGTTCATGCCCAGATGTAAAAATAATACGATCTGAATCTCTTGCCAAAGTGAGTAAATTCTTAGCCAATTCATTGTAACGCTCATTAATACGATCCTGAATAGAAATACCTCCAGATTTTCTAATATGTGTAATAACACTAGCTAAACCAGGAAGAGGAATTTTAGATTGAAATGGAAACAGATGTTTTTCCGCTGCAAATGCGCCACCATGCGGGCCATGTGTCATTAAAGGATGATGCAGAGCAAAAACTATTGTTTTATTCTGATTTTTTTTAATAAGGCCCTTAATTTCTTCAAATAATTTTTTTCTAGATTTAATTTCTGAACAGTTGTCATTAATCCCTGGGTGATTATTCCAGTTTTCCAAATACCATTGAGAATCTAAAATAATCAGTTGAATATGATCACTAACATCAATATCGGTCAGTCCACAACCTTTTTCTGGTAGTAAAACATCTTTTCTGTCTAATTTTTCTTCAAGATATTTTGATTGGCGTTTGAGACCTTTTAAACCGTCATCATACCAATCATGATTACCCGGAATAAAGACTACTTCTCCTTGATAGTTTTTTAAGGTAGCTATTTGAACATCTAATTTATGCGCTGCCAAGCTTCGCTGAGTTGATTTTTCATTAGGCATACCTTTTGGATAAATATTATCACCCAAAAAAATTGCATAACTATTTCCAGAAGCAGTATCAAGCACCTTTGTAAAACCAAGAAGCGCTGGAGTTGAAGATTCCTTTTTTGCACCCCCTGCATCCCCTATAAGGTAAAAGGTTTTCTCTATCTTTTTATTGATGGGATAATTAGTAGCTACTTTTTCATTTTGGAATTGCGGTTTGTAAGTAGCACAGGATCCAATTAAAAAGATCAATACAGTGAAAAAGATATAATTTTTATTCATAGATGAAATACACTAGATTTTAATTTTTTGTACTTTGCATGGACTTAAAAATGCATGTATGTCTGACATCCTTAAGAAAACAGAAGCTTTTGTTACCGATTTATTGATAAAAAAACTAAGTAGCAAATATCGGTATCATAATCTCCGCCATACCGAACGTGTAGTTAAAAATACTAAAGAAATACTTAAAAGTAGTGATATTGATAAAGACGATTCAGAAATCATTCTAATTGCAGCTTGGTTTCATGATACTGGTTTTACACAACAGTTTGAAAATCATGAGGAAATAGGATGTACTATCGCTTCAGAGTTCCTTGAAAAAGAGGGCTATGGAGAAAAGAAAATCCAAAAAGTAACCAAATGTATTAGAGCAACAAAAATGGGATATGTACCTCAGGACTTTCTGGAGGAGGTAATGAGAGATGCAGACAGTTCTCATTTTGCCAAAGATAGCTATCCTGAGACGGCCGAAATTCTCAGGGAAGAGTTGAGGTTGCTAGGTGTATATGACTATACAATTTCTGAATGGCGTAATGAGAATATAAAGATGTATACTACCGGACATCAATTTTATACTGATTACGCAAAGAAAAATTGGCAAAAGGATAAAGACAAAAATCTTAAAAAGCTTATAAAAGCTAAGAAAAAGTTTAAGCAGGTTGAAAAAAAAGAGTCCATTAAGGCTTCTTTGAAGAGTAATAGCCCAGAAAGAGGTATCCAAACCTTATACCGGGTAACACTTAGAAACCATTTAAAGCTTAGTGATATTGCAGATACCAAAGCCAATATTTTACTTTCTGTAAATGCTATTATTATCTCTTTAGCTTTATCTAATTTAATACCTAAACTAGATAACCCCTCTAATACCTACTTAGTAGTTCCTACTTTAATTTTTATTCTCTTTAGCGTTGCTTCTATGGTTCTTTCTGTTCTAGCTACCAGACCCAATGTAACCAGAGGAGAATTCACGAAAGAAGATGTTGAAAACAAAAACGTAAATCTATTATTTTTTGGAAATTTTCACCGAATGGAACTAAGTGATTTTGAATGGGCTATAAGTGAAGTTATTAAAGACAAAGACTATCTATACAATTCACTCACAAAAGATTTGTATTTCCTTGGCAAAGTTCTTGACAGGAAATACAGAATTTTAAGACTTACCTACACCATATTTATGATAGGCATTATTACATCTGTAATTGCCTTTGGAATTGCATATCAATTTTATGGCACTGGAAGAATAGTGGAAGCCATAGTAAACTAATAGTTTAGGCAATATAGCTAATAAGTATTAATTACTTCTAGCAAATCTTTATAAGTATAATATTTTTGTTCTCCTTCGTTCTTGTGTGTATAAAGAACTTTTACCAACATCACTTTGAGTCCGCTCACTCCTTGTAGCGGTTCTACCTCGTGAATCTCTACTTCTTTGCTAACTATATTTTGGGCATGAAGCAATTCTACGTATCTAAGATATTCTTTTTCATGTTTTTTAGATGAATATACAATCGCAATCATTCCTTCTTTGGTAATACGTTCTCTAGAACCTGCAATGAAAGCCTTATCTATTCGTTTTTTCACCACCTCATATCTGGCATTGTAAGTTCCATCTACATCAAATTGACGTTCATCCATTCTAAAACGCACAGAAAGTGTATCACTATGCACAAAAATGAGAGAAGCGACTCCTAATTTAACCGGTAATTCTGATTGCATATTATAGAAAGTGTTCTCCATTTCACACATTGTTCTTAGCTGCCAGAGCCTAAGATTCTGCAAATAAATGGGACTGTATTTTTTATTTTGTGCTATAGATGCTCCTATATACATATTGTGTTCAATACCATCCGTTTTGTACCTTTCAAAGTAATGCGGGAACATGGCCTGTGCTTCCTGCTGTTTTTTATCAATTATACTAGCTAATTTTTTGTTGATATTATTTACGGTATCATCATAATCCTTCCGATACTTGTATACAGCTTTATCATTATTTAAATGACTATAATAAGATGAAATAAGTGCTGTCAATTCAGTACCTTGTTCGTTTAGATGGTCTAAAACAGGGTGAATCTCTTCTACCAAAAAATCAATAATTTTTTGTTCACTACTGGTTTCTATAGATTCTCTTAGGTCTGTTAAATAATTTTTAATCCTAAAATTAATTTCGTCGTAAATAGGTAATGATTCTTGTTTGCCTGCCATTACAAAAATATCACTTACCAGATTTAATTGTATTAATAAATCCTTCTGGATAGATTCATTTCTGGCTACCGAAGAATTACGAATATCTATTTGCCCGTATAACGGAAATACGTCTTTAAAAACAATCTCATCAAACACAGGTTGATCACCTCGTTGTTGTGCTCTCAAAAAGTTTTTTGCCTCCTTTTCAAATTTCCAATAAACACTTTCATGTATAGAGGTACATTCGTGTTGAATGATGGCTGCTATTTGATTCATTTCTTCAGAAATTGAACGTAAAATAGAGGTAACCAGATAGGGCATTACGTCTTCTAGCTTATTTGCATTCACACTGTGTAACTCGAAGGGTTTTGTAGAGACCAATTCAAGTATCCCAAGAAGTTTATCTTTATTTAAAATTGGAGCAAGAATGGCACTTCTATACCCTTGTTCGTATAAATTCTTATAGGGCGCTACACCACCCGATAATTTGTAATACTTCTCAATATCAGCAACCGAAAAATAGGTTTTGTTATCAAACAGCGTTTTAAAAGAAGAAGGACACAAGGCTTCCTTACAATAAATTTCCTCATTCTGGTATAGCAAATAACTGTTTATTTCTTTTTTTGGAACATGTTCAAATTTATGTGAAAATTCATCGTATGCAGAGAAACCTACTTTAACATTTTTACTGTCATAAATAGATTGAAAGATGGCTTCAAAAGAATCTGAAAAATTGGTCTTACTATCCTTGTCTGTATTTAAAGCCAACAAATTAGACTTGAGTTCTGAAATAGAATTATCTACAGTAACATCAAACATATTAGAGATTATAAACCCTTTACAGATCCAACTCTCAGGAGGAAACTTCTCTTTCCAGAGTTCCAAATTATCAAAACTATCCATAAGAAGTTTGATATCTTCATCGGTGACTTCTACCGCTTTATCAGTTGGAGCTATATCAATATAATCTGCATTATACATAATTCTATAATGGCGAAACAATCCTTTCTGATCTGGAATATCAAAAAACAAAGGCCTTCTAAAATCCATATCTACTCCGTAATGAATTTTTAAAATCACACTACACCCAAGAATATAGAGATGCCCTTCAGGCATATTACGAATCTGCAATTCATAATTATCCCCTGCATTTTTAATGATGGTGTCAAACCTTTTGGAAGTATTGAAAAACAAATTTTCAAATGGAGCAGTTGCTGCTTTAATTTCATTTTTTGTAAGAACATTAGAAAAAGCATCCTGAAGAACAATTTCTATTTCCTTTTCATATTTCTTTACCAAAGAAAAGTCCTCAAAACCTTCCCTTAGTTGGGGTACCGTTGCGGCAACTTTTAGAATATTTCTAGCTTTGTCTGCAAGAAAATCAACATCACTATGCTGCTGATTATCATATACTTCTAATAATTTATTAAAACTAATTTGTATTTGTAATGGTGAATCTTTCATAATAATAGCCTTCCTATATCAAATATACGAAACGTTTAAATTCTTACTTGTTAAGTTTACTCTGTTAAAAAAATTTGGAGACATTAAATGAGTCGTGAAAAGTTGTATTTCATTACTCACTAATTTTATCGATATTTAGCGAAAAAAGTATGATGTCTTCTAAGCGATTGCTTTCCAATGCATTCAAAAAGGCGAAAAGAGTTGCGTTTAATAATAGTTCTAAGCTTGTTTTATTTAGTGATTGCCACCGGGGAGATAATAGTTTTGCTGATGATTTTGCCAACAATCGTAATATTTATTTTCACGCCTTAAAATACTATTTTGATGAAGGATTTAGCTATTTTGAGCTGGGAGATGGTGATGAATTGTGGGAAAACCACTCTTTTGACTCTATTTTTAGAGCCCATAAAAATGTCTTTCTAATCATGAAACAATTTCATGATCAAAACAGATTGCATCTCATTTATGGTAATCATGATATGGTGTACAAAAATCCGCAGTATGTTGCAAAAAATTTATATACCTACTTAAACCCTAAGACTGGAAAAGAAGAGCCGTTATTTGATGGTATCCAAGTAAATGAGTCTATAGTTTTAACGCATGAAGACACAAAACAACAACTTTTCTTAATTCATGGGCATCAAGCAGATTGGTGGAACTATACTTTTTGGAGATGGGGTAGGTTTCTAGTGCGCATCTTATGGAAACCTTTACAGGTAGTTGGTATTGCAGATCCTACCAGTCCTGCTAAAAATCATAAAGAATTAATTAAGGTGGAAAGGCGTATAAAAAAATGGATTTATGAAAATGGAAATCTTTTAACCATTACTGGACATACACATAGACCCCGTTTTCCCGAACCTGGTGATCTTGCTTTTTTTAATGATGGTAGCTGTGTTCATCCAAGATCTATTACAGGAATTGAAATTGAAAATGGAGCAATTCGTTTAATTAAGTGGAATATTGATACGACTGATAAGGGCTTTCTTCAAATTGTAAGAACCGTATTGGAAGGCCCAGTTTCGCTCTCCAACTATATTTCAGAATAACCAAATCTAAATAGTCATTGGCCAGAATTTAAGACTCTGGGGCAATTTCTATAGCCAAACCATCTAATTCTTCTGTTATAGGAATTTGACAACCCAAACGGCTGTTAGGTTTTACATAAAATGCTTCTGCTAGCATAGCTTCTTCTTCATCTCCCATTTCGGGTAACTCCTTATCCTCAGACAGAACATAGCACTGGCAAGAAGCACACATTGCCATGCCTCCGCAAGTACCTTCAACAGGGAGTTCGTAAGCCTTGCATAGCTCCATGAGATTCATTGCCATATCTGTTGGTGCATCTACCTCATGTATAGTACCTTCGCGGTCGGTTATATTAATTTTGATATCTGACATTACTATTATTTGGGATAAAAATAGTAAAAAAACCTATTGTAAAACAAAATAATCTACTCATTTAGTAGATTATTTTGTTTTTTTAATTATGAAGTATTTAATCAATAGCCTTCACTACCGCTTTTTCCGCTTCTTTTCTAGAACCATCAAAACCGCTTATTCCACTTACTGTGGTATACTTCATTACATACTTTTTATCTGGAAAAATACGCTGATATGCACTTTGACACATGAGAGTGGCTTCATGAAACCCGCATAAAATAAGCTTCAACTTTCCGGGATACGTATTTATGTCTCCAATAGCATAAATTCCTGGAATATTAGTTTGATAATCTAATGAATTATCTACTTTAATTGCGTTTTTTTCGATCTCTAAACCCCAATTTGATATAGGCCCTAATTTTGGTGATAACCCAAACAAAGGGATAAAGCAATCTGTAGATACAGTATGTTTTACTCCTTCCTTTTCAATAGTGAGTGAATCCAGATGTTCGTCACCGTGTAACTCCACAATTTCGGCAGGTGTAATTAATTCAATTTTACCTTGTTTTTTAAGTTCCCGAACTTTTTCTACTGAATCTAGCGCGCCTCGAAATTCGTTTCTGCGATGCACCAAAGTTACTTTAGAGGCTATATTTGCTAGAAAGATGCTCCAGTCTAATGCAGAATCTCCCCCACCGGCAATAACCACTTTTTTATCCCGATATACTTCTGGATCTTTAATTATATATGCGACACCCTTATCTTCATATTTCTCTAAATTCTTTAAAGGTGGTTTTCTAGGCTCAAAACTGCCAAGGCCTCCTGCGATTGCTACTACAGGTGCCTTGTGTTGTGTGCCTTTATTGGTAGTCACTATAAAAGAATCATCATCTAATTTCTCAATGGTTTCTGCTCTCTCGCCCAATGTAAAACCTGGTGAAAAAGGTTTTATTTGTTGCATTAAATTATCTACAAGAGCTCCAGCCATTACTTCTGGAAATCCTGGGATATCATAAATAGGTTTTTTGGGATAAATCTCTGCACATTGCCCGCCAGGTTGTGGTAAAGCATCAATTAAATGACATTTAAGTTTTAACAGACCCGCTTCAAAAACTGCGAAGAGCCCGGTAGGACCCGCTCCTATTATTACTATATCTGTTGTAATCATTAGTTATTAATCTACATTAACCACTTGTTCAATCTGTGGAACGTACTTTTTAATGGTCATCTCTACGCCGCTTTTTAGCGTCATTTGATTTACCGAACATTCCACACAAGCACCTTCTAAGCGAACTTTTACAAACTTATCATCATCTATAGAAACCAAAGAAATATTTCCTCCATCGCTTTCCAAAAATGGTCTAATCTCTGCTAATGCCTTTTCTACATTTATTTTTACTTCCTCAGATGTCATAATTACTTCTTTTTAACGGCGGCGCAACCTGCCATCGTTGTTATTTTTATAGCCTCCGTAGGAGGAAGACTTTTATTTCTATTTACTACTTCCTGAACCGTATTTCTGGTGAGTTCTTCAAAAGCTGCTTCTAATGGAGTTCCCGTTTGCATTGCAGCTGGGCGACCTGAATCTCCTGCTTCCCGAATACTTTGTACCAATGGAATTTGCCCTAGAAGTGGCACATCTAAGTCTTCCGATAAGTTTTTAGCACCTTCTTTACCAAAAATATAATATTTATTATTAGGAAGTTCTTCAGGTGTGAAATATGCCATATTTTCTACTATTCCCAACACGGGAACGTTGATGTTTTCCTGCTGAAACATGGCCACTCCTTTTCTGGCATCAGCTAGCGCTACGTGCTGAGGCGTACTAACTACCACTGCACCTGTAATTGGGAGGGACTGCATGATACTTAAATGTATATCACCAGTTCCTGGAGGTAAATCTAAAAGTAAGAAATCTATTTCACCCCAGGCCGCATCAAAAATCATCTGATTTAGAGCCTTTGCTGCCATTGGGCCTCTCCAAATAACCGCCTGATTAGGCTGCGTGAAAAATCCTATTGACAATATCTTGACACCATAACTTTCAATTGGTTTCATTTTAGACTTTCCACCTACATTTACCGCTAATGGCTTCTCACCTTCAACATCAAACATAATAGGTGCAGATGGTCCATAAATATCTGCATCCAGCAAACCTACACTAAATCCCATTTTTGCCAATGTCACAGCAAGGTTTGCAGTAATGGTTGATTTACCAACCCCTCCTTTACCAGAAGCCACTGCAATAATATTTTTAATACCGGGGATAGCTTTTCCTTTAATTTCAGGTTTTTCAGGTGTTTCCACCTTTACATTTACTTTTATTTTAGCTTTCGCATAAACCTTTTCATGGATTGTTTTTAATATCTCAACTTCTGTTTTCTTACGTGCCTGTAAACTTGGATTATTTATGGTTATATCTACAACTACCTCATCTCCAAAAGTTATCACATTGGCAACAGCTCCACTCTCCACCATGTTCTTACCTTCACCAGGTACTGAAATGGTTTCAAGTGCACTCAGTATCTGTTTGCGATCTAATTTCATATTTTTCCTTTGAGCAATTACTTAAAATGATTCTAAATTGCAAAGATAATGCTTCAATTGGATATCGCGCAATATAAAAATGGATTATGCCTATTTGGTTATAGGAAGTTCTAATAGTAGTAAAAGTCTAGTCTGCTAACTCATCGGCTGGATTCCAGAAATACTTTTCAAAATCAATAATTTGGTTATTCACTACTTGAATACCTTCACTTTCCAACAGTTGTTGCATTAAATTAGTGCCTTGAAAATGATGCTTTCCAGTAAGAACACCATTACGGTTCACCACCCTATGAGCTGGCACATCTTCTTTAAGCCCAGAGGCATTCATAGCCCAACCAACCATTCTAGCACTTTTTGCAGTACCCAAATATTTTGCAATTGCACCATACGAAGTAACTTTACCATATGGGATTTTTTTGGCTACTTGATAAACCCGCTCAAAAAAGTTTTCATTTTTAGGATTTGTTGGCATACACTATTCTAATAAAAGTTATTACTACCAAAACTACCATTAATACACTTAAAATGTAATCTGAATATTTTGAAAACCGAGTACTGGTAGATTCCATCTTATTAAAATAAATGACGTACATATAAAGCATAGAAAATGTACCTAAACCGGCAGCAAAAATAAATACAAGAATATCTGCTATTTCAAATTGAATCCATCCAGAGATATTCCACGCCGCATTAAGCCCTGAATAATAAGGAATAGTTAGCATATTTAAAGAAGCCAAAAGCATCCCCTTAAAAAAGCTGTTCTTTTTACTTACGGATACTGTTTTAATTCTTTTTTTCTTGTTCTTTCTTGCTACAACAAAAAAATAAATGGCAAAAAATGCGAAAACTATTAAACCAATTTTAAGTAATATATCAATTACAAAAGGGTTGTTATATAGATATCGGGAAATAAGTGTCCCAGCATACGCCTGTATAACCGTAACTATTGCTACACCCGCAGAAAACAAAAGTCCGTTTAGCTTTCCTTTTTCAACACTGATTTTTGCCGCATTTAAATTGAGTAAACCAGGCGGAACTGCAGCCATAAAAGCAGCAGAATAGGTGGCAAAAAATAGAATTATTAAATGAATCATTAATGAAGTTTAAACCTAATGTAAGTAATGGGTTTTCCCTTTTCCAGGTATTGTGTTTCGTAAAAAGTTTGAATTTGTGTTACCTCCTCTGGGCTGCCGTGATTATTGTATACATCATGATTTGCATATAAAACCTCTTTACCCAAACCATGCAGTAACCCTAGTGTATACCCATGCATAAACTCGCTATCTGTTTTTAAATGCATTAACCCGCTAGGTTTCAATACTTGTTTGAATTTGTCAAGGAAGGTAGCATTCGTTAATCTGTGCTTAGTGCGTTTGTATTTTATTTGCGGGTCTGGAAAAGTAATCCAAATTTCACTTATCTCTCCTTCTTTAAATACATGGTTTATTAATTCTATTTGTGTTCTTAAAAAGGCTACATTATTGATGTTATCTTCTATAGCTGTTTTAGCACCTCTCCAAAAGCGAGCCCCTTTTATATCTATCCCAATAAAATTCTTATGAACAAATCTTTTGGCAAGATTTACACTATACTCCCCTTTACCGCAACCCAACTCTAACACTATTGGGTTTGAATTACCAAAAAAAGACGACCAATTTCCCTTCCAACTGAAGTTACCAGAGATTAATTCTTCTCTTGTAGGCTGTACAACATTTGCAAAACTCTCATTCTCCTTAAAGCGTTTAAGCTTGTTTTTGCTTCCCACTAAACAATTATTTAAAATTTTAGCAAAATTAAGGAAATCTTTATCACCTGAAAATGTGATTATCTTTGTAAATGTTATCATGAGAAAAAGAATACTTGTTGCACCTTTAAACTGGGGGTTGGGTCACGCTACCCGTTGTATCCCAATTATAAATGCTTTACTTAAAGCAAACTTTACTCCTGTAATAGCCTCAGATGGTATTTCACTTTTATTATTGCAAAAGGAATTTCCTCAACTGGAATCTATAGAACTTCCATCTTATAACATTACCTATCCTATAAATGGTAAAAATTTTAAGCGTAAAATAATTTGGGACAGCCCTAAATTAATTAAAGTTATAAGGGCCGAAAAAAAGATAGTAGCAGAACTTATAGGCACCTACGCTATAGATGGCATTATTTCTGATAATAGATTTGGAGTTCACAGCAAAAAAGTACCCTCTGTTTTTATTACGCACCAACTAAATGTACTTACAGGAAGTACTACTTGGTTAAGTACAAAGATACATCTAGCTATTATGAAAAAGTTTGATGAATGCTGGATTCCTGATGTGGATGGAAAACCCAATCTAAGCGGGCGTTTGGGGCATATAAAAAAAAGTAGACTTCGCATTAAATACATGGGTCCTATAAGCAGGCTAGCCAAAAAGGAGATACCCCTAAAATACGATGTGATGGCAATACTATCAGGGCCAGAACCCCAGCGCACTTTCTTAGAACAAAAACTTTTGACCGAACTTCAAAAACATAAAGGTAAGATCCTTTTTATAAGAGGTAAGATTGAAAACAAACAGCACATTGAACAAACAAATAATATAACTATCTATAATTATATGAGTTCTTTTGAAATAGAAACTGCTATTAATGAAAGTGCTGTGGTATTATCTCGTTCTGGATATACAACTATTATGGATTTGGCAAAGCTAGAAAAAAAAGCATTTTTTATTCCTACTCCAGGTCAATTTGAACAAGTATATCTAGCTAAGAGGCTAAAAAAAAATGGAATTGTACCTAGCTGTGCTCAGGAAAAATTTACCATCTCCAAGTTAGGAAAAATTTCTTTGTACAGTGGTCTTTCAAGTTTTGATTCAAAAATAGATTTGAGTGATTTATTTTGCCTTTTCCAGCGTAAATGAAAATTCTGAACCAATCCCGTACACACTCTCTACATAGATTTTCTCATTGTGTGCTTCAATGATATGTTTTACTATAGAAAGTCCAAGACCAGAACCACCTTCTTTTCTACTTCCGCTTTTATCTACTCTATAGAATCTTTCAAAAAGACGTGGAATATGCTGCTTCTCTATTCCTTCACCATTATCTGTTACCCGAACAATTACCTTATTCTTTATGAGGTTTTCAATACTCACCTCAGTAGTGCCGTCACTTTTACCATATTTAATGGAGTTTACTACTAAATTTGTTATTACTTGTTGAATTCTCTCTTTGTCTGCATACACCAGTATTGGTTTATCATAATTCATATCAAAGGTGAGTACAATAGACTTTTTCGCTGCCTTCATTTCTAAAAGGTCAAAGACATTTTTAATAAGATCAACAATATCAAAGACCTGATACTCTAAATGTAGATCTCCTACCTCTAGTTTTGTAATCATATCTAAATCTTTTACAATATAAATAAGCCTCTCTAAGCCTTTTGCAGCTCTTTGCAGGTACTTTTTACGAATCTGTTTATCATCCATTGCACCGTCTAAAAGTGTAAGCAAGTAGCCCTGTACAGTAAATAAAGGGGTTTTGAGTTCATGAGATACATTTCCCATAAATTCTTTACGATATACTTCTCTAACTTTTAGGGTTTCTATTTCCAGTTTTTTGTCTTTTGCAAACTTTTCTATTTCTCTGGTAAGGGTAGCCATGTCTGTGGTAATGGGCTGATTCTGAAAATTGGTTGACTCCAATAAAGAAACGTCATCATAAATACGCTTGACTCTTTTGTAAATAAACCGTTCTACCCGGTATTGTAAAAGAAAAAACGATAATACAAATACAAATAATGTGAAAAAAGGCAAAATTATGTAAGCAGGATAAGAATCAAACACTAAAAGGATACCTGCCAGAAGGGTTGCAATCAGCGTAATAAAAAGTGAAGATCGTAAAGCGAATTTATATGACTTTTTGAGCTTTCTTGACATTAAAGAACAAACTTATAGCCTACCCCTTTAACAGTTTTAAAGTGGTCATCACCAATTTTCTCACGAAGTTTTCTTATATGAACATCTATAGTTCTTCCACCGACAATTACTTCATTACCCCATACTTTATCAAGAATTTCTTCTCGTTTAAAAACTTTTCCCGGTCTAGAAGCTAGCAGAGAAAGTAATTCAAATTCTTTTCTGGGTAATATAATCTCTTCACCGCGCTGTACAATTTTATATTCATCGCGATTAATAACTATATCGCCTACATTATTTATATTGGCTTGATAGTCTTCTCCTTCTTTTATCCTTCTTAACAGTGCTTTCACCTTACTTACCAGAACTTTTGGTTTAATGGGTTTGGTAATATAATCATCTGCTCCTGCATCAAAACCCGCAACTTGCGAATAGTCTTCACCTCTTGCGGTAAGAAATGCGACAATTGTATTTTCAAGTTCAGGAATTTTTCTTATCTGCTCGCATGCTTCTATCCCATCCATTTCCGGCATCATTACATCCAATATAATTAAGTGTGGTTGCTCTCTTCTGGCTTTGGCAACTCCTTCTGCTCCATTCTTAGCGGTACTTACATGATATCCTTCTGCAGTTAAATTATAACCTACAATTTCTAGAATATCAGGTTCATCATCAACTAGTAGAATTTTTATATCCTTTTTTTTCATTTGAAAATAGTTCTGTTTGACCTCAAAAGTAAAGATAAAATTAAAAACCCAAGGGAGTTAACATTCATTTAATATGGTAACACAAAGGTAACTTTTAGCTTACAGAGGTTTAATGAGCAAGTAACTTGATTTTTACAAATTGAACCTTTATTTGCACCGAGAATTTATATAGAATACAAATGAGACATAATTTACTACTTCTTATACTTTTTATTTTTATCTCTACCTTAGTAACTGGGCAACAAACAGGATCTATAGTAGGTAAAATTACAGATAAAGAATTAAACAATGATCCACTTCCTTTTGCCAATGTTCTAATTAAAGGAACTACAAAAGGTACAACTACTGATTTTGATGGTTTATTTCAATTTAACGATGTAAATCCTGGTACTTATATACTTTCTATAAGTTTTATAGGATACCAAACAATTGAAGTAAAAGAGGTTATAGTAGAAGCTGGGAAAATAACTGAAATTACTGCAGGATTGAGCCAAGATGCTCAGGCACTTGAAGAGGTGGTAGTAACTACTACGGTAAAAAGAGAATCTCAGATTGCACTTTTGCTTGAACAAAAAAATGTAGCTACCATTCAAACTAAGATAGGAGCTACACAATTAGCTGAATTAGCTATCAGTAATGTACAATCTGGTTTGGCGAAGGCAACCGGGGTAGCCACTCAGGGAAGCAGACTTTATGTTCGAGGTTTAGGAGACCGCTACAACAATGCATATCTCAATGGATTGCCGCTACCCTCATTAGATCCTAGAAAAAAATTAATTGATCTAGCTATTTTCCCCACTAACATTGTTGAAAATTTAGGGATTTTCAAAGCATATTCCTCCTTACTATATGGAGATTTCGCTGGTGCCAGTGTAGATATCAATACTAAAGACAATCCTGGTGATGGTTTTCTTGAAATTGGATTAAGTATGGGAGGAAATTCCAATGCTCTATTTAGTGATTTCTTTTTATTAGACGGAGGCGAATATGATTATTTCGGAATTGATGACGGAACCAGAAGAATTCCTTCTATTGTAAGAGCTTTTCAGAAAATTCCAGATCTTTCGTATGACAGTCGACTTGTCCCAATTTATCAATTTGAAACCAGTTTAAATCCAGAAGAACGCTATAGCAATATTCCCAACGGAAGCCTTTCTATCTCGGGAGGAAAAAGATTTGTTTTTGAAAATGACGATCGATTAGACGTATTGTTTAGTGCTAGTTTTAGTTCGGGTCGAACCGCGGTAGAAGACGGATTCGAAACGGCCTTAAGTTCACAGGGAGGTATTCTTTTATCTGCTTTCTCTGCTGGTATTGATCGATGGGCATATACTACCAATTCAACTTTACTGGGAACACTTACCTACCGTTTTGATGAAAATAATAAAGTTCAAACCACTACTTTATTAATAAATGATACAGAAGATGAACTAAGAGAGTTTGTAGGTCCTTCTGGTGAAAATGACGAATTAAATAGTTTGATCAGACGAGGTACTTTTCGTCAAAATGCTTTAGCTACGCAGCAATTGTTGGGTGAACACAAATTCAATAATGGCGCATATGTACTAAATTGGGCGGGTGCCTATAATTACTCTTTAAATTCTGTACCAGATAGAAGACAGGTATTCTTCTCCGAATTGGAAGACGGTACTGTTTTATTTGGGAACAGAAGAAATTCATTCAGCGGTAATACACAACGTTTCTGGCAAGAACTGAATGAAAATGACCTTTCCGGAAACATAAGCCTCGATATCAATTTCACCAAAGATGAAGATGGTCGATTTAAAAACCGTGTAACCTTTGGAGTAAACAACCGTGATAAAAGAAGAAATTTTGAAGCATTTCAGTTGAATTACTTTTTTGATGAGTTGACCAATGTAAGCGTTGATTTTAATAACCCTGATGAATTTTTGAACCAAGAAAACTTTGAAAATGAGCTATATCATTTGGAAGAGTTTCAGAGACCTCAAAATATATACAAAGCAGATTTAAGTAGCAATGCAGGGTTTGTAGATCTTCAATTAGATTTGTCTGACAAACTTACTTTAGCTACTGGGGTACGTGTAGAAGATTATACTCAGAACATTTTCTACCGAAATGAAGGGGATGTAAGTCTTCAATTCTTTAACGAGCAAATTCAGGAAACCTTCTTTCTGCCAAGCCTTTCTTTTAAATATGCGGCAAGCGAAACTACCAACTGGAGATTGGCAGCCAGTAAAACAGTTACCCTTCCCAAATTCACAGAAACAGCACCATTTTTGGATGAAGATATTTTTGAGACCACGCAAGGTAACCCGATTGTTGTGAATTCTGATAATTACAATCTGGATTTGAAATATGAAATTTTCCCGGAAGCTGGAGAAATCATCTCTTTTACTGCCTTTGGAAAATATATTGAGAATCCCATTGAAAAAACACGATTGGCTTCTGCAAATAATATCAACACGTTTGTAAATACAGATGAAGCTTATGTAGCGGGGATCGAATTCGAGTACCGACAAAACTTAAGCAAACTGCTGGGTGAAACCTGGAACAATTTTACTTTCGGATTTAACGGTACTGCTATGTATACAGAAGTTAATATAGACGACCAAATTGTCACCTTTAACGGCTCAAATATTGCGCCTACCAATACCTCCAGACAATTACAGGGAGCATCTCCATTTATTATTAATTCAGATCTTACTTATAAGGCAGAGAAAGGAAACCACAAAATTTCTTCCACCCTCGATTTTAGCATCTTCGGAGACCGCATTTACAGTGCGGGTGGTAATGGAGTAGGAGACATTTTCGAAAAAGGATTTGGCACATTAAATTTCAACTTTAGTGATGCGATTGGCGAACACTGGGAATTTAGTATTAGAGGGAAAAACCTGTTGAATCCAACTATCGAAAGATACCAAGATCAAGAAGATCAAGGAGTTGAATATACCGTTTTTAGACAAAAACTGGGGATAGATTTCAGCCTAGGTCTCACTTATAAATTTTAATTAAAACAATAAAAAAGATTAACAAAAATTATATTAAATTAATTAACATGATGAAAACTAGTAAATCAATCTTAGGAATCTTTGTTGCTATAGCACTTATGTTCCAATCTTGTACTCAGAATGACGACAGCATAGGCGAGATCATTATTGAGGGAGATACTATCAATAATAATGGCGGAGGAGATCCAGGAACTTCAGACAGAGTAGTACTGTCTGGAGAGATCACTTCAGATTTGACGTTGGACGACGACATCACCTATGAACTTGAAGGTGGTGTTTTTGTAAATGATGGAGTTACCATCACCATTCCTGCGGGAACTCGAATTGAAGCAGGTAACGTTAATGGAGTATTCGCTTTTCTTGCTATTAGACAGGGAGGAATCATTGATGCGCAAGGTACTGCAAACAATCCTATCGTATTTACTTCCAATCAAACTACGCCCAATCCTGGTGACTGGGGTGGTCTTATTCTCGCGGGTAGAGCACCTATCAATAGAGTTACTACTGCGGGAGGAACTGCCACTGCAGAAGTAGCAAACCTTACGTACGGAGGAGATGACCCTACAGACAACTCAGGAATCGTAAGATATGTACGATTAGAGTATACCGGAGGTCAGATCAATGAAAGTTCGGAATACAATGGTTTATCGCTTTATGGAGTTGGAAATGGTACTACTCTAGAATACATTCAGACTTTTCAAGGTGCTGATGATGGCTTTGAATTTTATGGGGGTACTGTAAATCTTAAATATGCGGTAGCTACCGGATCTCAAGACGATTCTTTTGACTGGACAGACGGATGGGTTGGAAACGGCCAGTTTTGGATCGTTCAGCAAGGCACAATAGAAGGCGATAAAGGAATTGAAGCAGATAACCTTGATGGAACGAACGATGCAGTTCCTTTCTCATTCCCAACTATATCTAATGTTACACTTATCGGTGCTGATGACGGCGACGGAGAGAACAAAGGGATAGAGTTTAGAGCGGGTACAAAAGTAGCTGCTTACAATATGATCATACAAGGGTTCTCAGAAAAAGGTATTGAGGTAGATGATGATCAAACACTTGTTAACCTTAACAACGGTGAAGTACAAGTTTTCAATACCATTATCAATAACGAAAATTCATTTGATCTAGATCACGGAGGTTCTGCAACAGTTGATCTTAATGATTTCTCAACCTATTCTAACTTTACACTTGATGGTTCTGGAGATCCTTTTAATACCGCTGGAACTGGTATCCCATCTGGATTCGGACTAACAGGATTCAGAGGTACTTATCAATATACTGCGGCTGTAGATGGTGTAGACAACTTTGACCCTTCAACCCTTGGTGCTTTCTTTACATCTGCTCCTTATGCGGGCGCACTTTCAAGTACTGATACGTGGACAAATGGTTGGGTACGATTATAAGCATATTTCACACCTTATATAATTTTTTCGAGAAAAAACATCCTGTAAAATTGCAGGATGTTTTGGTTTTCAGGTAGTTTACAACAAAAAACACCACTTTCACAAAAAAAAGGAAAAATAGGCAACGATGCTTTTTTAAAATTATTATATTTGTTTGTAACTTAACTTATTGTTTGTACCATGAATAAAAATTCTCTGCTCACTTTTATTGCCCTATCAGTGATGCATCTGTCCGCAGGACAGCCGGAATTTCATGGGGATACCCAACTATCATCAGGCCCCGATGAAATTGAAATGACCTACTACGCTGATTCCCAATCAGCAAGCGACCAAGACGGTGAAATTGAAGGTTTTAAATTATTTCCTAATCCAGTGACCAATGGTTATGTAACCATATCAACGAAAAGGAATTTAAGCAAAACCATTTCAATTTATGACGTTCTTGGTAAAGAAGTTTTGAAAACTGTAATTGCCGGAAATTCTTTAGATGTAACCAGACTTACTGCTGGTATTTATCTTATGAAAGTTTCAGAAAAAGATGCTTCAAGCACTCGAAAACTGGTCATCCGCTAATTCAAAGTAATATTTTAAACTAGAAAAGCTTCCTCAACAGGAAGCTTTTTATTTTGGCTACTTTTGTAAGTGAAAATTACTTTATGAACAGCAAGAATGTTTTTAATATAAAAACCCGAGAAGATTTTGAAAAAACAGCACTAAACATTTTTCAATATCAATATAAAAACAATGTTGTTTATCAAAATTTCTGTGGACTTCTAAAAAAAAACCCAGCCTTAGTTAAAGAGGTAGATGATATTCCCTTTTTACCCATTCAATTTTTTAAATCTCACCAAGTTATAACTGGAAACCTACCTATAGAAGAAATATTCACTAGTAGTGGAACTACTGGCAGTACTTACAGCAAACACTATGTAACAGACCTTTCTATATATCAACAGAGTTATCTTAAGAGTTTTCAAAAATTCTACGGTTCCCCAAAAGATTATGTAATACTGGCATTATTGCCATCCTACCTTGAAAGAAAAGGATCTTCTCTCATTTTTATGGCAGAAGATCTAATTAAAAAATCAGGCAAAGAAGAAAGCGGATTCTATTTACACGACTTAAAGAAATTATCAGCCAACTTAAAAAAACTAGAAGCTGCAAATCAAAAAACACTACTTATAGGAGTTACTTTTGCCTTATTAGATCTCGCAGAAAAATATCCTCAACAATTACATCATACTATTGTAATGGAGACCGGTGGAATGAAAGGACGCCGCAAAGAAATGATTCGTGAAGAGGTTCATGATATACTCCAAGACAACCTAAATGTAACCAAAGTTCACTCTGAATATGGAATGACCGAATTACTTTCTCAAGCCTATTCAAAAGGAGACGGAATTTTTACCTGTCCTCCCTGGATGCAAATAAATACAAGAGACCCAGAAGATGCCTTATCAAAACAAGCCATCGGAAAAACTGGAGGTATTAATATTATTGATCTGGCAAACATAAACTCCTGTGCTTTTATAGCTACCCAAGACCTAGGTAAAGTTTATGCAGACGGAAGTTTTGAAATTTTAGGCAGGTTTGACCATTCAGATATTAGAGGTTGTAATCTTATGGCTCTCTAAATTGAGTAACTACAACTCCTTAAGTAAACTTTAACACTATTTCGTTCTATTTTCCTGAAAGTTCTTTCAAAACACTCCGACTCACTCATCAAATAAACAAATCAAACATGAAATCAATACACTATTTTGTTATCGCAGTTTTATTTTCTATCTCGGGAATTTATGCACAATCAGATTTTAATACTAAAAAAGGAATAGCCATAAATGGTTATGATGTAGTGAGCTATTTTGATGGGAAACCAAAAAAAGGTGATAAGATATTTGCTGTTGACTATGAGGATACCACTTTTCTTTTCTCTTCAGAAGAAAACCTAGACAAGTTTGAAGCGGCACCTAAAGATTTCTTACCTCAATACGGTGGCTATTGTGCCTACGCCGTCGCGGTAAAAAGTAAAAAAGTAGACGTAGACCCAGAAACTTTTGAAGTTAGAGATGGAAAACTTTTTCTTTTTTATAATAAATGGAGCACAAATACCCTTACTCTTTGGAAAAATGAAAATCCAAAAGAACTCAAAAAGAAAGCTGATACAAATTGGCAGAAGATTGGAAAAAAATAATACCTAAATACGAATAGTTTTCATAAGTTAAGTTTAATTGGTTAAAAGGGAAAGTTGTTTAAAACCAGCTTCCCCTTTTTATGTTTTTATGAGTAGCTATTAATTAGGAGTGGTCTATCCATATTCATGAGTACAATTAAAAAACATATAACTACTCAAAAAAACTTCTTGAAGAGAAAAAAACAAATCAGATAATACCAGTACTTACTATGAAAAAGTTGAAAAATAAGCTGGATGCTTTGCAAGAACAAAGAAGATATGGTTTTCTATGATGAGATTTCTGAATTGGGTCACCCACAAAACCGCAGTTGTTCAATTCTGTTCATGTTGACAACAGGTTGCTTGTAAACGCAATCCAAACTTAAAAGAAACCCTTCTTTTATTCAAAAGACAATACAAAGTAATTTTTCTTGCCTCGTTGTAATAAAACATATTTATTATTAATAAGATCGTCTATGGTAATCATTTTGTCTCCTCCTACTTTTTCCTTATTCACTGAAATGGAGTTTTCTTTTAAAGCTCTTCTTGCTTCTCCATTACTTTTTAGAAAGCCTGATTGTTCTGCCAAAGCACTCACAATATCAAGACCATTAGCAATACTATCTTTAGAAATAGATGCCTGTGGCACTCCCTCAAAAACGTCCAGAAACGTAGCTTCGTCCAACTTACGAAGTGCTTCTGAGGTAGCTTTGCCAAATAATATTTCAGACGCCTGTATCGCATTTTCTAAGTCCTCCTCAGAATGAACCATCACCGTAATCTCTACCGCTAGTCTTTTTTGTAATGTTCTTAAATGCGGTGCCTCTTGATGCTGCGCTACAAGAGCCTCAATTTCTTCTTTAGAAAGTAGCGTGAAGATTTTTATATATTTTTCTGCATCTGCATCAGAGGTATTTAACCAGTATTGGTAAAATTTGTAAGGGGAAGTTCGCTTAGGGTCTAACCATATATTTCCTCCTTCGGTTTTACCAAACTTGGTTCCATCTGCCTTGGTTATAAGCGGACAAGTCATTGCGTATGCCTTCCCACCACCTATACGCCTAATCAATTCAGTTCCTGTAGTAATATTACCCCATTGATCACTTCCTCCCATCTGAAGTGTACAATTGTTTTCTCTATAAAGATGAAGAAAATCATATCCTTGCACTAGCTGATAGGTAAATTCTGTAAAAGACATACCCTCAGCAGCTTCTGATGACAAACGTTTCTTTACAGAATCTTTTGCCATCATATAATTTACCGTAATATGTTTTCCTACATCTCTTATGAAAGAAAGAAATGAGAACTCTTTCATCCAATCATAATTATTTACCATTACCGCAGCATTCTCATTTTTAGTATCAAAATCTAAAAATTTTCGCAACTGATTTTTGAGTGCCTCCTGATTATGACGCAGCGTTTCTTCATCTAATAAGTTACGCTCATTTGATTTCCCAGAAGGATCTCCAATCATTCCGGTAGCACCCCCTACTAAGGAGAATGGTTTATGCCCGCACAATTGAAAATGTTTTAACATCATAACCCCAACCAAATGACCAATATGTAAAGAATCTGCTGTAGGATCTATTCCAACATAGGCTGCTCTCATTCCCTCCATTAAATGTTCTTCTGTTCCTGGCATTACATCATGAATCATTCCTCTCCAGGTAAGTTCTGCTACAAAATTCTTATGCATATGGTGTTACATTTTAATAAATACCGCGCAAAGATAGTTGTAATCCTATAAAGACAAAAGTACAAACGCACAGCCTATCAAACTTTTGCCTATTATTTTATGTCCGCATCTAATGAAATAGTAAATTCGTAGTATGATTTTAGTTACTGGAGGCACCGGACTCGTTGGCAGTCATCTTCTTTACAAGCTTATCGCATCTGGTGATAAAGTTCGCGCTATACACCGTAAGGGTAGTATGCTTGAAAAAGTACAGGAGGTTTTTGGTTTTTTTACCGATGAGCCATCTGCCCTTTTTGACCAGATTGAATGGGTAGAGGCAGATATTACAAACATTCCCCAATTAGAAAAAGCATTTGAGGGAATTACCAGAGTTTACCATTCCGCTGCGCTGATTTCTTTTGACAGTGCAGATAGTGAGGCTATGCGTAAGATCAATATTGAAGGCACAGCAAATGTGGTGAATCTTTGTATTTTAAAACATGTTGAGAAATTATGTTTTGTAAGTTCTATTGCTTCCTTAGGTAATGCGCAAAGCAACGGATTTATTACGGAAGAATCTAATTGGAATGCAGAAGGTGATAATAATGATTATGCCATTTCAAAATATGGTGCCGAAATGGAAGTATGGCGAGGTACTCGTGAAGGTGTACCAGCAGTTATTATAAATCCTGGAGTCATTCTTGGAGCTGGATTCCCTCATCAAGGAAGTGGTAAATTATTTAGTATGGCTCACAAAGGCATGCTATTCTACACAGAAGGAAAAACGGGATTTGTAGATGTAGAAGATGTAGCCAACATCATGCAGATGCTTATGGAAAGTGATCTTAAAAACGAAATCTATATCCTGATTGCTAAAAATGTCTCCTTTAAAGAAATGATGACTACCATCGCTAAAAGCATGGGTAAAAAACCTCCACAAAAAAAAGCGGAAAAATGGATTCTTGAACTTATGTGGAGACTTGATTGGATACTAAATAAAATAGTTGGAAGAAAGCGCGTAATTACCAAAACATCTGTAAAAGCAGCTTTGAAAAACTCTGTTTATGCTAACGATAAAATTACGAAGGCACTTTCTTATCAATTTAAACCTTTGGATGAAACTATAAAGAATGTAGTGAACAGGTTTAATTTTTAGTATCAATGAATTCGCGCAGTTTTCGTTCCCTCTCTAAACTATCCACTTTTATTTTGTCTTTTATACTAGTAGAATCATTATTCTTAATTGATTTACGTCTTTCAATAATGGTGTCTTTACCGGCCTTTAGTCGTTGTTCAATTTCTTCATACATTCCTAAATAAACATTTGGTTTTGAAGAATAATAAATGGTACTATTGGCAACTTGAGTGCTGTCTACCCCATATTGTTCATAGATAAAATTATCAATACTCAATCGGTCAAAATCTAACTGACCAACACTTACCCCTTTTGAAGCATACATTATGGAAAGATCATAAAGTATTTCTGTCATTTTATCTTTGGCAATAAGATCTTCAGGCTTTTCAACAAGTTCTGTTTTACAAGCAATTACAAGTAAAAATATAGCGAGTATTGGAATGGCTCTTTTCATGATCTATCAAATTCAAGACGCATTGCATGTTGTTCTTTAGAAATCTTTCCATTTTCAAAAGCAAGGTGTCCGTTTATAAAGGTATGAGTTATGCTTGAATTAAAACTAGTACCTTCAAAAGGAGACCACCCGCACTTATACAGTAAAGATTCTTTGGTGACTAATTGTGGTTTGTTGGTATTTACAATTACCAAATCTGCAAAAAAACCTTCTTTAAGATACCCTCTTTTTTTGATATTAAAAAGAATTGCAGGGTTATGGCATGCTTTTTCCACAAGTTTGGTAATCTTTATTTTTTCTTGTAATGAGGCCTCCAGCAATGCTAAAAGCGCATGCTGTACCAATGGCCCACCAGATGGAGCAGAAGTATACGGGTTCATTTTTTCAGCTAACGTATGCGGTGCGTGATCTGTAGCAAGAATATCTATTCTATCATCATTAAGAGCCTCCCATAATTGTTGGCGGTCTTTGGCTGATTTTACTGCAGGGTTCCATTTTATAAAGGTTCCTTTTGATTTGTAATCTTCATCACTAAACCATAAATGGTGTACACATACTTCTGCTGTAATTTTTTTGTCTGCTAAAGGAATATCATTTTGAAATTGAAATGTCTCCTTTCCCGTAGATAGATGAAATACATGTAAACGTGCCCCCGTTTTCTTAGCTAGGGCAATGGCTTTACTAGAAGAAAGGTAACAAGCCTCTGCACTTCTAATCACCGGATGTAATTCAATTGGAATCTGGTCTCCGTATTGTTTCTTGTATTTTTCTAAATTGGCTCTTATGGTGCCTTCATCTTCGCAATGCGTTGAAATTACCATATCTGTATTGCTAAATATCTTTTCTAGCACTTCTTCATTATCAACCAACATATTTCCTGTGGAAGAACCCAAAAACAATTTCACTCCTGGACATGCATTCTTATCCAGTTTTTTTAGCTCTTCCAGATTATCATTCGTACCTCCAAACAAAAATGCATAATTGGCAAAAGATGTTTTTCTTGCTATTTCATATTTCTCTTCAAGCTTGGCTATTGTAGTTGTTTGGGGGTTGGTATTTGGCTGTTCCATAAAGGTTGTAATTCCTCCGGCCAACGCTGCCCTACTTTCTGTAGCAATTGTTCCTTTATGCGTTAGCCCTGGTTCCCTAAAATGCACTTGATCATCTATAAGTCCGGGGAGTACATAATTACCTTTAGCATCAATTACGCTATCATTTTCTTCTGGAGTGATTGACGTTGCAATTTTATCAATATAAACGCCTTTAATGCGCAAATCACCCTCAATAATACTATTTTGGTTAACTATGCGAGCATTTTTAATTATTGTTCTTCTCATAACTTAAAAGTTCTTCTTATCAAAAATACTCTTAAACTTCATGCTTATCACTCCAAAAATAGCCTCTGTAATAATAGAACCGCTCATTTTTGAAGTACCTCGCGTTCGATCTTTAAATATAATTGGGACTTCTTTAATTTTATATTTTTTAAGGTGTGCTCTAAATTTCATCTCGATCTGAAAGGCATATCCAATAAATTGAATATTATCAAGATTAATATTTTCAATCACTTCTTTCTTGTAACATATAAAACCTGCGGTAGGATCATGCACTCGCATGCCCGTAATTAGTTTAACATAAAACGAAGCTCCATATGAAAGTAAAATCCGGTCTAGACTCCAATTTACTACATTAACTCCTTTTACATAACGAGAACCAATGGCTATGTCATTACCATCTACCGCACAGGCATTATATAATCTTGGTAAGTCTTGAGGGTCATGTGAAAAATCAGCATCCATCTCAAAAATATATGCATACCCTTGTGACAATGCCCATTTAAATCCGTGAATATAAGCAGTTCCTAAACCGCTTTTACCTTCTCTTTTTTCTAAGAAAAGACGCCCTTCAAATTCTTTTTGTAGAGATAAAACACAATCAGCTGTTCCGTCAGGCGAGTTATCATCTACAATCAAAACATCAAATGCCTTTTTTAAAGAGAACACAGCTCTAATAATGGCTTCTACGTTTTCAATTTCGTTATAAGTAGGAATAATAACAAGACCGTCTGATTGCATGCAATAATAATTGAATGGCAAAAATAATATATTCCATCACTTTTAAAACCATTCTCTAATGTTTAAGAACAATTTAACCTGCGTAAGGATATACTTTTTAAGTATTTTTGTCCAAATTATAATCATTTAATGAATAAAATTAAAGGATATTCACCAAAGGTGTTTTACGCTTCTCTGGTCTTGATTACAATTATTAACCTGATTCAAGCTTCGTCTTCAGAACTTATTCTGGATGAGGCTTATTATTGGTACTTTTCTCAGGAACTGGCACTAGGATATTTTGACCATCCACCAATGGTAGCACTTCTGGTAGCAATTGGAAACACGCTTTTTTCTAGTGAATTGGGAGTACGCCTTTTTGCTCCTTTTTTATTTTCGGGATCTATTTTACTGTTATGGAAAACTATAGAAGATCCTAGAAAATACAAACATTATACCCTATTCATTTTATTTATTTTATCTGTCGCCCTTTTTAATGCTTATGGCTTTTTTATGGTTCCAGATACACCTATGGTCTTTTTTGCAGCACTCTTCTGGTATGCCTATAAAAAATTCTTAGCCAATAAAAGTATCGTATCAGTATTACTGCTTGCAATAAGCATGGCAGCAATGATGTATAGTAAATACATGGCCATTTTGCTTATAGGGTTTATTCTTATTTCTAATCTTAAATTACTTTTGAATAAAAGGTTTCTCGCTGCGGCCATTTTATCTTTGATTTTATATTTTCCGCATCTCTACTGGTTATATGAAAATGACTTTGTTTCTTTAAAATACCATTTAGTTGGCAGAGCAGATAGCCAATACAAAATTGTCTTTACGCTAGAATATCTTCTTGGCTTTATTTTGATTTCTGGAATCGCGTTTCCATTAATTTTTAAAGCATTATTTCGTTATCCTTACAAAAACCTGTTTGACAGAGGGATGATTATAACAGTTATTGGAATATTTACTTTTTTTCTTTTTTCTTCATTCAATCGCAGAACTCAGGCGCAATGGCCCTTATTAGTATTATTTCCTTTTATAATCATAACGTTTACTTATGCTTTAGATCATTTACAATTCCGGAAATGGCTAAAGCTTTTAAGTGTGGCATCACTAGTATTAACCATCCTTATTCGCATCGCTATTTCAAATGAGCACTTTTCCCCAATTGCATATGAAACACATGGCAATAAACGGTGGGTAAAAGAATTAAGTGATCTCGCAGACTCTAAACCTGTTGTCTTTAGAAATTCGTATACAGAAGCGAGTATGTATATGTTCTATTCCGGTAAAAAGGCATTCTCTTTAAATGGATATCCTTTTAGACCCAATCAATATGACCTTAGGAACGAAGAAGATCTTTACAGGCATCAAAAAGTGGTATATTTATCAACGAGAAAGAAAGCAGACTCTGCATTTGGAATTACACGTACCTATAGAAATAGAATTTGGAGAGGAGTTACTCATACTAATTTTATCTCTTGGAGAAAACTTAAACTTTCATTATCAGAAGATGAAAAACTAACGAAACAGGATTCCATAGACTTTTACGTTTTTAATCCCTATAAAGAAACTATTCCAGTGAGTGACCTCTATTTTTATGGATTATCACTTAGTCAAAAAAAAGGGAGAATGGACACTTTACCAATCTCCTTGTCCAAAAAATTTCAAAAACAACATATCTTACCAGGAGATTCTTTAAAATTTAAGGCTTTCTTGGGTGAGAAAGCCAAGTTGAAAAGAGCTTCTTATTTTAGAGTTTGCATTTCAGAAAGAAATTTACTTCCTTTTGGTTTTCAAGGAAACATTATTCCAATACGCTAAAAATTTGGAAGTTGTACTACGAAATATAGATTATCATACTACAGAAACAATTCTACTAGCTATTTGTTTTCTGTTGATAACCGTTGTTAAAATTACAGATGAAACTAGATTTTCAAGTTTCTTGATTTTATTGTTTTCAAATAAATACCTTAAAATTTACGGTAAAGACAAACAATTAAATTTAAATTGGTTCAACATTTTACTATTCTCCAATCAGGTAATTATCTTTAGTATTCTTATAAAGTTAACATTCGCGCTGTTTGGTGAAGAATTAGACGTTCCGCTACTTGTAATCATTTTAATACTTACCCTATTTATTCTTTTTAAATTTTATTTAGAAAAATTGTTAGCCGAAATCTTTGAATTGGAAAAATTTTCTGAATATTATAATTTCCATAAAGTTAGCTACCGGAATTATATCGCTATTATTCTATTGCCATTTTTGGCTTTGATAATCTATAGCACTTTGAATAAAGAGGTTATAACTATCTTAACCATAGGGCTTTTCTTAGTCTTAAATTTAATTTCTTTTATTCTTACACTACGAAATCATCAAAAACTAATACAATCACGTCTGTTTTATTTTATTTTGTATCTTTGCGCACTTGAAATTGCACCCTATTTACTTATTTATAAGTGGGTTTACTAATAACGAAGGACTAAACTAAAGGTTTATATGAAAGTGAAGACAATTTTGGTTTCCCAACCAGAGCCTAAAGTAGAAAATTCTCCTTACATCCGGCTTATAGAAAAACAAAAAGTAAAAATTGATTTTAGACCTTTTATTCACGTAGAAGGTGTTGATGCTAGAGAAGTAAGGCAACAAAAAATAGACCTTTCACAGTATACAGCTATTATTCTTACTAGCCGAAACTCAATTAACCATTTCTTTAGAATTGCTGAAGAAATGCGATTCAAGGTTCCAGACTCTATGAAATATTTCTGCCAATCAGAAGCGGTTGCTTATTATTTACAGAAATATGTAGTTTATAGAAAGCGTAAAATATACGTAGGTAAGATGGCTTTTAAAGATCTTGCTCCACTGATTAAGAAGTACAAAGACGAAAAATTTCTACTCCCTTCTTCTGATGTTTTAAAACCAGAAGTGCCCAAAATACTAGACGATTTAAAAATAGGATGGACGAGAGGTATTTTGTACAAAACGGTGATTAGCGATCTGTCTGACCTGAGAAATGTTTATTATGATATTTTAGTTTTCTTTAGTCCCTCAGGTATTGAATCATTGTTTAAAAATTTTCCAGATTTTGAACAAAATAATACCCGCATTGCTGTTTTTGGTAACAGCACTGTTCGGGCGGCTAACGATGCAGGACTTCGCATAGATATAGAGGCTCCAACTCCGGAAACCCCTTCTATGACTATGGCTTTAGAAAAATACATATCGGAAGCAAATAAGAAATAATTGTTGTTTATATAAAAAAATGCCTGCTTGAAGCAGGCATTTTTTTATGGAAAGTGATTTTCGCTACTTTTTAAATTACACCAAAGGCCCTCCTTCCAAAGTTTCCTTATTTGCATACGCTTCAAACTTTTTAAAGTTCGCTTTAAAAGCATCTGCAAGCTCTTGAGCCTTCTTATAGTAGCCCTTATCATTATTCCATGTTTTTCTAGGACTCAACACTTCAGTAGGAACACCTGGGCAAGTTCTTGGTTGAGCAACACCAAATACAGAGTGAATATGATAATTTTCATAATTGACCTGGTCTAGTTGTCCTTTCATAGCTGACGTAATCATAGCACGCGTATATTTTAATTGCATTCTTTTTCCTATACCATAAGGTCCACCAGTCCATCCCGTATTAATAAGCCAGACATTAACACCCGCTTCTTGCATTTTTTTACTTAACATCTCCGCATAATGGGTAGGATGTAATGGCATGAAAGGTGCGCCAAAACAAGCAGAAAAACTAGGTACTGGCTCATTTATTCCTGCTTCTGTTCCCGCTACTTTTGCAGTATATCCTGATATAAAATGATATGCAGCTTGGCCTGGTGTTAATTTGGAAATAGGAGGTAATACTCCAAATGCATCGGCTGTTAGAAAAAATATATTTTTGGGATTTTTACCGATACTTGGCTCTTGAATATTATCAATATGATAAATAGGATAACTTACTCTTGTATTTTGAGTGATTGAAGTATTTCCAAAATCTACTTCTCCCTTTGCATTCATAACTACATTCTCTAGCAACGCGCCTCGTTTAATAGCTCCATATATTTCTGGTTCGCTTTCTTCAGACAAATTAATCACTTTAGCATAGCATCCACCCTCAAAATTAAAAACAGTATTTTCTGCAGTCCATCCATGCTCATCATCACCAATTAATCTTCGGTTAGGATCTGCTGATAAAGTAGTTTTACCTGTTCCCGAAAGCCCAAAAAATATGGCAGTATCTCCTTCTTCCCCAACATTTGCACTACAATGCATGGGTAATGTATTTTTATAAACAGGAAGCAAAAAATTTAATGCCGAAAAAATTCCTTTCTTAATTTCACCCGTATAACCCGTGCCTCCTATTAAAGCTATTTTTTTTGAAAAGTTCAAAATAGCAAAATTATGTTGGCGCGTTCCATCTTCTTCCGGATTAGCCATAAAGCCTGGCGCATTAATGACAGTCCATTCAGGATCAAAATTCTCCAAATCTTTACTTTCAGGCCTTAAAAACATATTGAAAACAAATAAGTTACTCCATGGATACTCATTTATTACTCTTATGTTGGTTTTGTAATTATCATCTGCGCAAGCATAACAATCCCTTACATACAGTTCTTTTCCAGAGAGATAAGAAACCACTTTATCATATAGTTTGTCAAAATCACTTGGTTCAAAAGGAATATTAATAGTACCCCACCATACCTTATCTGTAGTGATAGCATCTTTTACAATAAACCGATCTTTGGGAGATCTCCCTGTAAATTCTCCTGTATTAATGGCCAGTGCTCCTGAAGAAGCTTCTAAGCCCATACCATGAGCAATACTTATTTCATGAAGCTTATCTGCTGATAATTGGTAGCGTACATTCGTATTTTTTATACCATAACTTGTTAACGAAATCGTTTTCGTTATTAAGATATTATTTTCCATTTTTTAATGGTTTGAAAGGTTAGTTTTGCATCGCAAAAATACAAAATATTACCTACTCAAACGTTTTCGCTATCGATTTATTCTCTCTTTGTAGTGATTAACTTATAAAACATAAGCGCCCAACTTACTATTAATAATCCCCCGCCTATGGGAGTTATAAAACCAATAATTTTAAAATCAAATGATGTGAGTGTATTTGTAGCCAATAAATATATAGAACCTGAAAAAAGTACTATTCCTAAAATAAGAAAGCTCTTTAAGAGCTTTAAAGTGTTATGAGAAAAAACATTTGAGGAACCCAGAAAAAGTAATAACAAAGCATGGTACATTTGATATTTAACAGCCGTTTCAAAAGTAGCAATGGCATTCTCATTTAACACTTTCTCTAGTGCATGCGCCCCAAATGCTCCAAAAACAACCGCCAACATTCCAAACAGAGAACCAAAGATTAAAATTGTTTTTTTCATAACTTAATATTCAATATTTTTTATAGATATAACAATTTGCTACATTCGTGAATAAATTAAACGATTACAAAGTTACAGAAGAATATCAGTATGCGAAATATTTTGATCATTGGAGGAGGAAAATCTACTTCATATCTTATTCAATATTTTTTAGATAAAAGCAAAAGCGAAGAACTCTTTATTACCATTGGAGATCTTTATCCTGAAAATGCAATTAATTTATTGCAGAATCATCCAAATTCGCGGGTAATTCAATTAGATATCTTTAATATGCAGCAAAGGCAAAATGCTATTAAAGAAGCAGACATCGTAGTTTCCATGCTCCCTGCATCTCTGCATATGGAAGTTGCTAAAGACTGTCTTACTTTTAAGAAAAACATGGTTACCGCATCTTATGTAAGTGACCCAATGAAAGCATTGGATGCTGAGGTAAAAAAAAGCGGACTTATTTTTATGAATGAAATAGGTGTTGATCCCGGCATAGACCATATGAGTGCTATGGAGATTATAGACAGAATAAGGGAAAAGGGCGGTGAAATATTATTATTTGAATCTTTTACAGGAGGTTTGGTAGCTCCAGAGAGCGATCACAATCTTTGGAATTACAAATTCACTTGGAATCCAAAAAATGTAGTGCTTGCTGGACAAGGCGGAGCAGCTAAATTTATTCAAGAAGGTAGCTATAAATACATTCCTTATCATAAACTTTTTAGACGTACAGAATTCCTTGATATTGAGAAGTATGGCAAATTTGAAGTGTATGCCAATCGAGACTCATTAAAATATAGGGAAGCGTACGGCCTTGAAGATGCGCTTACATTATATCGCGGAACCATGAGGCGGGTTGGGTTCTCAAAAGCCTGGAACATGTTTGTGCAATTAGGGCTTACAGATGACAGCTACGAATTGGAAGGGTCTGAAAACATGTCTTATCGAGATTATGTTAATTCATTTCTTCCCTATTCGCTTACAGATTCTGTAGAACTCAAACTGAGACATTACCTTAAAATTGATCAGGATGATATTATGTGGAATAAACTCATGGAACTTGACCTTTTAAATTCCGATAAAAAAGTAGGGCTTAAAAATGCAACGCCCGCTAAAGTACTTCAAAAGATTTTAGAAGCATCATGGACCTTACAGGATGAGGATAAAGATATGATTGTTATGTATCATAAATTTGGCTTTGAATTAGAAGGTAAAAAAAGACAAATAGACGCCAGTATGGTTTGCTTAGGCAAGGATCGCACTTATACGGCAATGGCCAAAACTGTAGGTTTGCCTGTAGCCATTGCCACCCTACAAATACTTAATAAACAGATTAAAAATACCGGAGTACAGATTCCTATTTCAAAGGAAATCTATAAACCTATCTTAGAAGAACTCAAAAAGTTTGATATAGAATTTATTGAAAAAGAAGTTCCTTATGTAGGATACAATCCCGACAATGTGGCAGATTAAGTTATTGAATATAAGCTGTTTTTGTATATTTACTTAGAATTTGAAACAGTTATATGAAAATTGCTAACGAAATTGTAGAGATTGATGGTATTGATAAAGAAATTCTTAGATACCTCATGGAAGATGCACGTAAGCCTATTTTGGAGATTGCCCGTAAGATTGGTATCTCAGGAGCCGCCATACATCAAAGATTACGCAAACTAGAAGCCTCTAATCTAATTGCAGCGTCTAAGCTTATTATTAATCCAAAAGTACTTGGGTACTCTACAATGGCATTTATTGGCATTTTTTTGGATAAAGCAATGCGTAATCCAGAAGCTGTAAAACAGCTTAAGGATATTCCAGAAGTTTTAGAATGTCATTATACGACTGGTAATTGGAGTGTTTTAGTTAAAATACTTTGCAGGGATAATGAACACCTAATGAACTTACTTAACCACAAAATTCAAACCATAGAAGGCGTTTCGCGCACAGAAACGTTTATCTCACTGCACCAACAGATTGACAGGCAAATCTCTTTATAAAAAAACCCTGCAAACGTGGTGCAGGGCTTCTATTATAATTTCTTATGCTTTTTTAGTCACGGCTACCCAACACTCTTAATGCAAAGTACAATAAGGTGGCTAGAGAACCCAAGGCTGCTACTACATAAGTTCTGGCAGCCCACTTTAAGGAATCTTCTGCACCTGCATATTCTTGCTGACTTACCATATTCTTAGCTTTCAACCAAGCCAGCGCTCTATTACTGGCATCGTATTCAACCGGCAAAGTAATAAAGCTAAATAAGGTTCCAAAACCAAAGAGTACAACTCCTGCTAAGGCAACTCCATAACCAAAAGTTGAACTTACTCCCAAAATAAAACCTCCAAATATTAACCAAGTAGACAAGCCTGAAGCTACATTAACTACAGGTACTAATTTAGACCGCATTTGTAGCCATTCATATCCTTTTGCATGTTGCACCGCATGACCACACTCGTGTGCAGCTACTGCTGCTGCTGCTGCATGCCTTTGTGAATACACTCCTTCACTTAAATTAACTGTTTTATTTGCAGGATTATAGTGATCTGTTAACATTCCAGGCGTGGAAGTTACCTTCACGTCATAGATGCCATTATCTGCCAACATTTTCTCAGCAATCTCTGCACCACTCATTCCATTGCGAAGCTGTAATTTTGAATATTTTTTAAATTTACTTTTAAGTCGCTGGCTCACCAACATACTTAGGAGCATAAACCCCCCTATAATTACCCAATACATAGGACTTATTCCGTACATAGTTTACAGTTTTGTATAAAATTACAATAATATAAGCAAAAACCCCGCCAACTTTAGCGAGGTTTTAACGGTATGATTTTTTGTCAGTTTTGTCACCTTGAACTATCCACATTATTTCGTAATAAATAGAATGTAGCTATATTCTTATAAATATGAAAGAATATTTTATTTATTCCATTCGTTTTTATTACATTACCTGCCAACCAATAAATATGATAATGAAACGATTAATTTTATTACTTCTCTGTATTGTATTTGTTTCTTGTTCGAAAGACAATGTTAATACCCTACAAGATGACGTGTCTCAGGTTTTAAGTCTAACTGGAGATGCGCAAAAACAAGCTTTTTCTATGCTTAGCCCAGCACAAAAACGTTCTATCTGGCATGATAAGTTTAATTTGATTCTTGAAGAGTCTACCCTATACGGACGTAAAGTAACCTTAAACAATCAACAATTAGATTTAATAGAATCGTTAAAGAATATACTCTCTGAAGATTTTTTTGCCTTTGAAAGTCTGGCAAGTAAAGAAATACAAGAAAATCATATAAAACCATGGCTTAAAGATGCCAAAAAATCGTTCACTCGGGAAGAATTTATGGAAATATTTACCTCATTATCCTATCAGTCCATGGTGGAATCAAGAGAGGTAGAGCTTGACCTGGATGGAAATCCTGCCTCCAATAAATGTAAATGTAGTCAGAAAGAAGATTATTGTTGGTTTAGCGATTGCGAAAGTTCCGATTGCGAATCAACATACACAGGCTGCGGTATTGCATGGGGTTCTCCATGCGATGGTCGTTGCAATTAAATATCTTAAAAAATGCAACTAAATTATAATAGTAACTTTCTCCTCTTAGCTACAGGAATACTTCTATTCTTTTTTTGTTTTTTCTCAGGTGCTGTCAATTGGGTTTTCCAATTCTTATTAGTATGCCTACTTTATTTCATAGTAGGCTTGCTACTAGCCAATCGACCCAAACTTAACAGGTCAAGAACATGGCTTTATGTCATTGTAATGTTACCTTTTATTCTTATCTATGGGTTTTTATCCATGAAAAATATCTTTGAAAAGGGGTTCTTTGCAACTATGCCCATCTGGTTAGGTGCTATTTTATATGCAATTTTAGGTTACTTTATTTATCGAAAAGGAGTTCCTTATAAAGGTATGATCGTTATTGGAGTTTTAATAACATTTATCAATTTTCTATTTATTCAAAATTGGTTTGCGTTCGCTTTTGAAGAAGATTTTAAAGTTCAACAATTCCCAGAACTGGCACTTTTGAAATCCGATAAAAGTCCTTACAACCTTGAAAAAGATAAAGTCCTAATTCTTGATCTTTGGTCTACTTCCTGTGGTAGTTGCATAGAGAAATTTCCCGATTATGAGAAACTAAATAAAAAATATGCAAATAATAAAGATGTCAAATTTTATACACTCAATCTTCCTATCCCAAGAGATTCTGTGTTAACAGCATCTAAAATTGTTGCAAAATATGAGTTTGAGACCTTATTTGCGGCTGATAAATCTGCATGGAAGACTCTAGGAATTAAAAAGGTTCCTCAATATCTAATTGTAAATAAAGATGCAAAGATTGTATATAGAGGAAGGCTACATGATAAATGGTATCACTTTTATAATAATATAGATCATTTAATTGCCAAACATCTTGAATAAATTTTTAGTTACGTGTAGTTGCTTTCTTGTGTTGTTCATATCCTGTAAAAAACAAGAAACCATGAGTCAGAAGGAACCTATTATTATAGTAAAGAATGATTCACTTATTCTTCAAAATTTGCACCTGGGAGATACGGTCTCTTTTGATATACAGTTAGAAAATAAAGGAACGGAAGCCTACCAGATCCAAAACATATTGGGAAGTTGCGGCTGTCTTAATTTTGATTATAGTATTGCTAGAGAGATACCCCCGGGTAATCAGTTCAAAATTCCTGTGGATTTTGTCGCCAAAAAAAAAGGTTCGTTCGAAAATACCATTACTATCAAAGGAAATACAAAACCTTCATTTACCGTATTTAATTTCTCTGGAAAAGTAATTGATTTAGTTAGCTATTAATTATTTCTTCAATTATAATTCACCTCCCAATGAAAAGAGTCCTCTATTTCTTTATAAACTATTTCCCCTCTTATAATATTGAGTCCTTTATGCAAGACAGGATCTTTCTGGCATGCTGCTTTCCATCCTAAATCGGCTAACTTTAGAACATAGGGCAAAGTCACATTGGTGAGTGCTATGGTAGAGGTATAAGGTACTGCACCTGGCATATTGGCAACGCAATAGTGCACTACATCATCAATAATAAAAGTAGGGTCTTCATGCGTAGTAGGCTTTGAAGTTTCCATACATCCTCCTTGATCTACCGCAACATCAACCAATACAGTTCCGGGTCGCATTTCTTTTAACATGTCTTTAGTGATAAGCATAGGTGCTTTTCCACCTGTTACTAGTACACCGCCAACAATAAGATCATGATTTTTTATATGTTTACGAATATTGTATTCATTTGAAAATTCGGTAACTACATGGCTTGGCATTATATCATTTACGTGCCGAAGTCTTTTCATATTAATATCTAAAATAGTGACATGCGCCCCAAGACCAGCCGCCATTTTTGCAGCTTGAATTCCAACCGTTCCAGCACCTAATATTAAGACCTTCCCTGGTGCAACTCCTGGAACACCGCCCAATAGCACCCCTCTTCCCTTAATTGGTTTTTCCAAATACTTAGCCCCTTGTTGAATTGCCATCCTTCAGGCCACCTCAGACATAGGAGTTAATAGCGGTAAACTCCCATCTTTTTCCTGAACAGTCTCGTACGCAATACAAACAGATTTGCTTTTTAGCATTGCTTCCGTTAGCAGTTTGCTAGATGCAAAATGAAAATAAGTAAACACTATCTGACCTTCTCTAATAAGGTTATATTCTTCTTCCACCGGCTCCTTTACCTTGACTATCATAGCTGCCTTTGCATATACATCTTCTAAACTATATACAATTTCTGCTCCTGTTTGTTGGTACTCGGCATCAGAGAATCCGCTTCCTTCTCCAGCTCCTTGTTGAATAAGAACTTTATGGTTTCTTTTTGTAAGTTCAAATACACCTGCCGGCGTTATACCAACACGACTTTCATTATTTTTGATCTCTTTTGGAACACCTATGACCATAGTTTTCTTGTTTTATTTTAGAAAGTTCTATGTTCTATTTTAATCAAACAAATAAAATCGATAAAAATAGGGGTGATTGCGATAAAATCATCTTTATTTTGTAAATAAATTATTTTTTAAGGGGGTTAATGAAGTATTAAATGAATTATTTGCATGCAATATGTAAAAAATAAAGGGGTGTAGTTAATTTAACATATCATTAGAGTGCTGTTCACTAGTTAAAGTCTTTACGTATCTTTTCCCTTATTAATTCTTAACTATTAACATGTGTTTTCTTAAAATCCACAAATGCGCTGAAAAAAAAACTGTCTGCATGGCTACAAAAACAAGTCTCCTTCAAAACAATGCCAAAAAAATCTGGAGCCAATTTATGCCTAGGCGGAATTCAATTAAACATAAAAAGAATACTTCTTTCCTTTCCATACAGGTATATCCGAAAGGATTAGATATGGCAGATTTTACTCCTCAGACTGAATTTATTACACGAGCTGGAATAGAGGTGACCAATCTTTCACTCATCCCAGAAGGCATGGATTCTTTTATAATACCACAAGGTTTGTACGCAATTTTTGAGCATCAAGGTGCTACTAGGGATTTTCATAAAACATCTAAATATATCTATGAAGAATGGCTTCCAACTTCTGGCTATGTTCTAGATGATCGTCCTCATTTTGAAGTATTAGATGAACGATATCTTGGGCCAGATCATCCTGATTCCATTGAGGATGTCTATATACCTATTCTTTAAGATTGACTATGCTAGCTATCAAAGCAATATTTTGAAATATAAATAACATAATGCACCTTTAAAACTTTATTCTAAAGTCTATACTCTAGTGTGAAAATGATAGTTTTGCATTAGACTGCACATAAACAACATCTATGAAAAGACGCAAATTTGTAAAAGGTATGGCAGCGATTACCGCTTTAGGAGCTGCTACCGGAATGTATGCATGGCAAGTTGAACCTTTTTGGTTAGAATTTGTCCATCAAAAAATGCCTGTAAAAAATCTTCCAAAACATTTAGAGGGTAAAATGGTAATGCAGATTAGTGATATTCATGTAGGCAATAGGTTTGACTGGGGTTATATTATTGATTCTTTTAAAAAAGCCCAAGCTTTAAAACCAGACTTTGTGGTTTATACAGGAGATTTTGTGCATTATGAAGATGCAACTCAATACAAAGATCTTAAAACCGTCATGAAACATGTGGTTACTGGAAATATAGGTACTTATGGTGTTTTGGGAAATCATGATTACGGACACGATTGGGAACAACCAGAAGTTGCAGATACCGTTAGTGAAATCTTAGAGGAAAGCGGTATTCGCATATTGCGCAATGAACAAGAAGAAAAGGAAGGCCTACATATTATAGGTATAGACGATTATTGGGGTACTAATTTTCAGCCAGAAGCATTGCTTCAAAAACACAATGCAAACCATGCTAATATTGCATTATGCCATAACCCTGATGTATGTGATCTAAGTGTCTGGAATGGCTATAAAAGTTGGATTCTCAGTGGGCATACCCATGGTGGGCAGGTAAAACCCCCTTTTTTGCCTTCACCCATGTTACCAGTAAAAAATAAAAAATATTCTTCAGGGAAAATTCCTCTAGAAGATGGTCGCACCCTCTATATCAATAGAGCCCTGGGTTGCTTATGGCAAGTGCGCTTTAATATGCGACCAGAGATTACTGTTTTTCATTTAGAGCAAGCAGTTTAATTAAAACATCACATAAAAAAATCCTGCTTTATAAGAGCAGGACTTTCTGTATAATTAATTGATATTTACTTTTTCTTGTAGCTTTCACTTGCTGCATACTCATTAAGCGTATGCGGCTTACAAGACTTAAAGCCATACGTAGTGTCTGGTGCAAGCACTTGCCAGTAGACAGTTTGCCCGCTAGTAAGCACATAATCTTGAAAGCTTTCTCCTAAGTTTCCAGTAGTTCCAGCAAAACCTTTCTGTGGCATGCCATTGATAGAGTAAAACCAAAAAACACTATCGGCATTTGGATTGGTAGATAAATCATAACAAGGATTGCTAATATCTGCTTTAATAGTTCTGCCATTGATACTAATTTCAGAAATAAATGGTTTTGCTGGTGTTCCCATTACAACAGAATTATAAGCAATAATATTAGGAAATGCTTGTGCTGCGCCTAACAACAAACGCTGAACTGTAGTTGGATTTGAATCGTTAAAGACAATTTGGAAAAATTGGCTCTGATAATAAGGTCCGCCATATGAATCTACTTTTGCATTATCTGCACAAGTAAAATCTGTTGTAGAACCAGAAGGAAGATTGGGATAGTTAATCACCAAATGGTACACTTGGCTGGTAGCTGTTACTGCTCCATTAGATAATACATCTACACCCATTTTTGTTCCAGTATTATGCAATACGTTCTGTAACAATCGTAAAGATCTTCTATAGGAAGATAAGGTACGCTCCATAGAAAACCCATTTATTGCATGGTGTGACAGATTAGATACTGTACGTCTTAAAACAGCGCGTTCTGCCTTGGTAAGACCATACTTGGTTTCTGCATCTGTAATTGGATCCACTATGAACCGCTGCAAGGCTTCGTCATTGTGCATTAATAAACTAATGTAACTTAGTAAGTTTGAACTTGAATTTTGCATGTATATTAAAAGTTTAAAGTTAAGTAAGGATGTATTGGGGGTTTTGTTTAACTTTCACTATTTAATTTATCAATACAAATTTAGGTTGTTTCTTATATAAAAAGTATGCGTATTTATACCTGTTTTTAGTTCCTAAGGGCTAAAAACTTAACGGTAAAACCGTAGGTAATTTACTTTACGTTGTTTTTTTATGACTTATTCCATCAAAATCATGATTTATGATTTTGTTTAGACTTTTTAACTTAAGTTTAAACAAAATTATTAGTGAACCTATTAAAGGAGGTGTACTTTTACTCCAACTTAAAAACACTATAACAAAATGATTACAAAAAGATTATTCACCGGAATTGCAATATTTAGTTTAATTGCTACCGCTTCTTTCGCAAATAACGGACTCACAAACCCAGTTACAGAAAATAACAATAAAGTTGTAAACGCAGATCCAACCATTGTTGGGGTTGCTGCTGGAAATGAAAACTTTAGCACATTGGTTGCTGCTGTAAAAGCTGCAGATTTAGTAGAAACTTTAAACAGTGAAGGTCCATTTACGGTTTTTGCTCCTGTAAATGCCGCATTTGACAAATTACCAAAAGGAACGGTAGCTGGACTTTTAAAGCCCGAAGCTAAAGGAACTTTAACCGCTGTTCTTACCTATCATGTAGTAGCAGGTAAAGTAATGGCAAAAGATGTATTGAAAGCAATTAAAGATAATGATGGAGAATTTGAAATTAAGACCGTACAAGGTGGAATTTTAATTGCCTCTGTAAAAGGAGAGAATGTTATCTTAACAGATGCTAATGGAAATGTATCTACTATTATTATGACTGATGTTGCTGCTTCAAATGGAGTAATTCATGCAATTGACACCGTTGTAATGCCAAAATAAAAAGTGTTAAGAAGAATATTGTTAAGAATATTAATTGGAAAGCAGGTGTTTTATAATACCTGCTTTTTTTATGGCTATCCGCCACAAATTGTCACAGCAAAACTTCCCTCAACACGGTTATCCTTATTATTCTTGCTTCTGATTTTCCCAACAACCTGTGTTTCATTCACTTCTATAATTTCAACCAAAGCATCCAGTTCAGTTACAGGTTCATGTCCAGATTTACCGAAAATTGCCAATACATTTTTATGAAATCCTACTCTATCTGGCACCGCAATAGTAACATATAAAGGAGTAGCTTCAGAGGCTCCATTACAACTTAGGGTGCTTACACTTAAAGTGATCGCAATAAATTCTCCCCTTGTAAGTATTGCATTACCATTGGAGGCTATAAAGTCTTCTCCAAAGACATTTCCGTTGAGTGTTTCATCCGATAGCGTATTAAAACCATTATCATTGGAACATGATAAAGTAAGAAGCATTCCCAAAATTAGGGTTAGTAGTGTAATTTGTTTCATAATGTGCAGCAATTATAATGCTACAAACATAGGAAATACTTAAAACCACCTACTACTTATCCGACAATATTCACAATTTTCCCATGAACTACAATTACCTTCTTAGGGGCTCTACCATTTAGTTGTGCTTGCGTACGCGTATCTGCCATAACTAGCTCTTCAATTGCTTTTGCATCTAAATCCAGAGATAATTCCATTTTAAATCGCATTTTCCCATTGAAAGAAATTGGATATTCTTTGGTACTTTCTTTTAGATATTGCTCATTAAACTTTGGATAAGGAGCAAATGAAATACTGCCTTCATGCCCCAATTTACTCCAAAGTTCTTCTGCAATATGCGGCGCATAAGGAGAAATTACAATAGCTAAAGGTTCAAGAATAGCTCTGTGATTGCATTTTTGCGCAGTTAATTCATTCACCGCAATCATAAAGGAGCTTACTGAGGTATTAAATGAAAACGCTTCAATATCTTCAATGGCTTTTTTAATGGTTTTATGTAAGGTCTTTAATGCATCTTTGGAAGGTTCGGCATCAGAAACATAAAAACTTCCTTCGTTTCCTCCATGATAAAGCTTCCACAATTTTTTAAGGAATCCAAACACGCCTGTGATCCCTGCGGTATTCCACGGCTTGGCTTGTTCTAAAGGGCCAAGGAACATTTCATACAAGCGTAAGGTGTCTGCTCCATATTCATTACAAATATCATCTGGATTGACCACATTGTATTTGGATTTGGACATTTTCTCTACCTCACGACCAACAACATACTTTCCATCTTCTAGAATAAATTCTGCATCTGCATATTCCGGACGCCACTTTTTGAAGGCTACAACATCTAATTCATCCGAAGCGTTAATTAGAGAAACATCTGCATGAATACTTTCAGTTTCATATTCATTTATTAATCCCTTTGAGACAAACCTATGGGTTCCGCTAATCCTATAAACAAATGCGCTCGTCCCTAAAATCATTCCTTGATTGATGAGTTTTTTAGCGTATTCTGCTTTGGGCACATACCCTAGGTCAAACAAGAATTTCTGCCAGAAACGGCTGTATAGTAAGTGACCCGTTGCATGCTCGCTCCCACCAATATACAAGTCTACGTCTTTCCAGTAATTCAAAGCTTCTTGTGAAGCAAACTCTTCGGTATTATGAGGGTCCATATAACGGTTAAAATACCAGCTGCTTCCCGCCCATCCGGGCATAGTATTTAATTCTAAGGGGTAAATACCCTTGGTTTCATCTATCAACGTATTGCTTACTACTTCATATTTATGGGTGTCCCAAGCCCAAACGGTGGCATTTCCCAAAGGAGGCTCTCCAGTTTCTGTAGGTAAATATTTTTCTACTTCTGGTAGACGAATGGGTAAATGCTTTGATGCTATCATCTTAGGCAATCCATTTATATAATATACAGGAAAAGGCTCTCCCCAGTACCGCTGACGGCTAAAAACCGCATCGCGTAGCCGATAGTTTATACGACCTTCACCCTGCTTTATCTCTTCTAATTTTTCAATAGCCTTCGCAACTGCCTCTTTGTAGGGAAGTCCGTTGAGAAAATCAGAGTTAGCAATAATGGTATTTTCTTTGTCTGCAAAAGCTTCCTCTGAAATATCTGCATCCTTAAAAATATTCTTAATAGGTGGCATTCCTGGCTGTCCTTCAAAATGATGCGTAAAATCATAATCTCTTTGATCTCCACAAGGCACTGCCATCACTGCTCCTGTACCGTAGCTTGCTAACACATAATCTCCAATCCATACGGGTACTTTGTCTCCAGTAAATGGATGTATAGCATAAGCGCCTGTAAATACCCCAGAGATGGTTTTCACATCTGCCATTCGCTCTCGCTCACTACGCCTTGCAGTAGCTTCTACATAGGTTTCTACTGCTTCTTTTTGTTCTGAGGTAGTAATTTTACTAACCAATTCATGTTCTGGAGCCAATGTCATAAAGGTAACTCCAAAAATGGTATCTGGGCGGGTAGTAAAAACTTCAATTTGCGCTTCAAATCCGTCAAGTTTAAAACGTACAGATGCTCCTTGGGATCTACCAATCCAGTTTCTTTGACTTTCCTTCAATGGCTCTGGCCAATCAACAGTCTCCAAGCCATTAAGCAATCGTTCTGCATAGGCAGAAATACGCATACTCCATTGGGTCATTTTCTTCCGGATTACCGGATGCCCGCCGCGTTCTGAAACTCCATTTACAATTTCATCATTTGCCAAAACCGTTCCTAATGCAGGACACCAGTTCACCTCGGCTTCTGCCAAATAAGTGAGTCTGTATTTTAACAATACCTGCTCCTTCTCATCTGCTGTAAAGGCATTCCATTCATCTGCGGAAAAATCTTTGATATCATCATCACAAACTGCATTTACTTTTGAAGTCCCTCCTTTTTCAAAAAATTCTACTAAGGTATCTATAGGTGCTGCTTTATTGCTTGTCTTATTGTACCAAGAGTTAAAGAGTTCTGTGAAAATCCATTGTGTCCATTTATAATACTCAGGGTTGGAAGTGCGCACTTCACGACTCCAGTCAAATGAAAAACCAATTTTGTCTAACTGTTCTCGGTATCTTTTGATGTTTGTTTCTGTAGTAATTGCTGGATGTTGCCCCGTTTGAATAGCGTATTGTTCAGCGGGCAACCCAAACGAATCATACCCTTGAGGGTGTAAAACATTATAGCCTTGATGTCTTTTAAAACGAGCGTAAATATCACTTGCAATGTACCCTAGCGGATGGCCTACATGCAGGCCTGCACCAGAAGGATAGGGAAACATATCTAGCACATAATATTTGGGTTTAGCAGAGTTATTCTCAGCTTTAAAAACTTGATGATCTGCCCAATATTTTTGCCATTTGGCTTCAATTTCGTTGCAATTGTATTTCATGATCTTTACATACTTTGTACCCCGAAAAAAGAATTTCCGACGCATTTAAATCTATCAGCCGCAAAAATAGTGTTATTGTTGCAAATGAACGTGAACTATACGGAGAAATCAAACTGAAGCTTGAAAGCTGTTTTGAAGGTTCCAGATTTTTTCTTTTAAACAAAAGTAACTTCTAAGATAGAGAAGGTCTTCTAACAAATTATGTCTTTACGGGACGTACTTGTTTTACGATTTTCTTGCCATTTTTTCCATCGGTTTTAAACAAGTATAAATAAAAGAATTTACGGGTGATTTTAAACCATATTTTTTGGATTCCTTTACTACGTAACCGTTAAAATCATCTAATTCTGAAGGTTTACCATTCATTATATCTCGTTGCATTGAAGCGGTAGTATTAGGTGCTTGTTTATCAATTGCTGCAAAAGTCTGAGCTATATCTGTATCACTTAGCGCAACTCCTTTGGCGTTTGCTAGTGCTTTTATTTCCTGTGCAGTCTCTTCCATGATTTGCCGTATCCCTTTGTCTGCACGATTGACACCTATTTCCATTCTGGTAATACTCCCAATACCACTAATGGTTGCTATGAATAAAAACTTTCGCCACTGTTCTAATTGAATATCTCCTGGGATTTGATTATCAAAGTCGGCAGCATCAAAAATAGCTTTGACCTTCTTAATTCTTTGTGTTTTACTATTATCTAGTTCTCCAAACAATATTTGTGGATGAAATGCTTTGTGCCAAATTTTACCAGGCCCTTCAATAAAACTGATGATTCTGCATAACCCTGCCAACACATTTTTTTCAGACAACACTTCTACTAATTTATCTGTTGCATTCACTCCGTTTTGTAGTGGCAACACCATAGTTTCTTTATGAATTATTTCTCTTAAGTGTAAAGAAACTTCTGGAATTTGCCAGTTTTTTGTTGCTAATAAAATTAAATCCGGATTTTTTACTTCCCTTACATCTGAAGTCGCAAAGGTGGGATTCACATGAAAATCACCATAAATACTTCGCACGAACAACCCATTTTTTTTTATCGCCTTTAGGTGTTCTCCTCTTGCTATAAGAGTGGTATTAAAGCCTGCTTTTGCTAATTTACCTCCAAAATAGCCTCCTACCCCTCCTGTACCATACACAACAATTTTCATATGAAAGAGTTATTATTTCTAAGTAAATTTACTTTAGTATTTTTACACAAACAATATGTTGAGCAATTTATGAGCAAATCTTTTGAAAGGTATCAAAAAAGAAAACTGATTTCCTCTTACTTTTCAGTTATACTGAGTATCGCACTCGTACTATTTTTATTAGGAATGTTGGCTATTTTAGTGTTAAATACTAAAAAGCTTGCCGATCATTTTAAAGAGCAAATTGCTATCACCATTTTTATTAAAGACAATGCCAAAGAAGTAGAAATAGATCAATTACTCAAGAGTCTTAAGCTAGCAGAATATACTAAAACGGCTGAATTTATTTCGAAAGAAGCGGCCGCTGAATTACATAGTGAAGCTATTGGAGAAAATTTTATGGATTATTTAGGGTACAATCCGCTTCAAAACTCAATTGATATTCACTTAAATGCTGATTTTTTAAACTTAGATCAAATTGAAGAAATTGCAACTGAGATTACCACGCGTGATTATGTTTCTGAGGTTTCTTATGATAAACCACTTGTTTCTTTGCTTACCGAAAATGTAAAACGGGTAAGCTTCTGGATTTTATTGGCTAGTGGTATTTTTACCTTTATTGCTGTTTTATTAATTAACAGTTCTATTCGTCTTTCCATTTATTCTAAACGTTTCATCATTAAAACCATGCAAATGGTGGGTGCTACCAAAAGTTTTATTCGTAAACCCTTTATTTTAAAGAGTGTACAATTAGGAATGTTGGGTGCAATTATTGCACTAGGAGCTATGGCACTGGTATTGTATTACTTTGACAAACGCTTTAACAATTTAAATTTATTACAAGAACCTATTTTATTGGTATTTGTTTTTACAGGTATTTTTATACTAGGTATTGTAATTACTTGGATAAGTACGTTTTTTGCAACGCAACGTTTTCTAAATTTGCGCACAGATGATTTATATTATTAACTAATTACTATTAAGACCTCAGACAGATGGCAAATAAGAAGAAGGAATCTCAAAAAAAAGAGAAGGGGCAGAAGAAACTTGTACAAGCACAAAGAGAGTTTATTTTTAAGCGAAAGAATTATCTTTTTATGTTTATTGGTATTGCATTTATCGCCATTGGCTTCTTATTGATGAGTGGTGGCGGACATGAAGATCCTAATGTATTTAATCCAGAAATCTTTAATTTCAGACGTATCCGTCTGGCTCCTACTTTGGTACTGATTGGTTTTGGTATAGAGATCTATGCTATTTTACTCAATCCTGATAAAAACAAAGGCGCCTAAATTAGCATTCCAAGCTATTAAATACCAATTATGGATATTATTGATGCTATTTTATTAGGAATCATTCAAGGACTTACTGAATTTTTACCTGTTTCTTCCAGTGGTCATCTGGAATTAGGTAAAGCAATTCTTGGTGAAAATGCCGTTCCTAAAGAAAGTCTTCTTTTTACTGTTATTCTACATTTTGCTACTGCGTTAAGTACACTGGTTATTTTTAGAAAAGAAGTTTTCCAAATTATTAAAGGGTTGTTTCAATTTACCTGGAATGAAGAATCGCAATTCTCTGTTAAAATTTTAATCTCGATGCTTCCAGCAGCTTTTGTAGGAATCTTTTTTGAAAAAGAACTAGAAAGTATGTTTGGTGAAAACATACAGTTGGTAGGTGTCATGCTTTTAATCACTGCTTTGTTATTATTTCTGGCAGATAAAGCTAAAGACACCTCTAAAAATGTCACTTTTAACAACTCTTTTATTATAGGTTTGTCACAGGCAATTGCTATTCTTCCAGGCATCTCGAGAAGTGGTGCTACTATTTCCACTTCCGTTTTACTGGGAATAGATAAAACCAAAGCGGCTCGATTTTCCTTTCTCATGGTGGTACCTCTTATTTTTGGTAGTATCGCAAAAACTTTGATGGCGGGGGAACTTGCTTTTGAAACTTCGCAAATCACGCCAATTGCGGTGGGATTTTTAGCCGCATTTGTTTCAGGCCTCGTAGCTTGCACCTGGATGATTCAACTAGTTAAAAAGAGTAAGTTAAGCTGGTTTGCCATTTATTGTCTGGTAGTGGGAGTATTAGCTATTATGTTTGAATTCTTAAAAAACCAGTAGATATCGAATTTACAGAAGAAAATATTAAAACAGGACAGGTCTTGTTAATAGACAAGCCACTTACATGGAGCTCTTTTCAAGTGGTAAATAAGGTACGATGGATACTTCGTAAAAAATTTCAGCTTAAAAAACTTAAGGTAGGACATGCAGGCACGCTTGATCCTTTAGCCACCGGACTTCTTGTTTTGTGTACAGGCAAATTCACCAAACGCATTCATGAATTGCAAGGAATGGTTAAAGAATATACAGGTACTATTACCCTAGGGGCCACTACCCCTAGTTATGACTTAGAAACAGACATAAATGCAATTTTCCCTATTGATCATATCACTCCAGAAGCTATTCATAAGGCAACCAAAAATTTCATAGGAGTAGTACAACAAAAACCTCCCGTTTTTTCGGCCTTAAAGAAAGACGGCAAACGCCTTTATGAATATGCGCGGGAAGGGCAAGAAGTACAAATTAATACCCGTGATGTTACTATTGATGAATTTGAAATTACGCGTATTGAACTTCCTGAAATTGACTTTAGGGTAGTGTGTAGTAAGGGTACTTATATTAGAAGTTTAGCATATGATTTTGGTGTTAGTTTACATTCTGGCGCACATCTTTCTTCTCTAAGACGAACTAAAATAGGTACTTACAACGTTATAGAAGCTACAACACCTGAAGCCTTGGAAAAGCAACTTTTAAACTAAAAAAAAATATTTACTATATTTAAAGGCTTTTTACGCCCTAAAAGTTACAGGAAAATGAGTCTTAACAATCGTCAATTATCATTTATAATTACGTTTTTTATAATGTGCTTAATAGCACTTACCCTTTTTAATATCTCGTTGAGTGGTATTAAAGAGCCGGAATATCTTTTTGAAATGGCACTAGATGAGGAGGAGCTATTACTTGAAGAAATTCCAATGGAAGAAGAAAAGCCTATGGATGATATTGCCAAAACCCATATGGCATACAATCAAGATGCTAAAAGTAAGTTTGAAGAAGAACTCAAAGAATTCAAGACTTTGGAAGAGTTGATGGAGGAGGCAAAAAATACGGAGTCTGAAGACGCTGAAAATAGCGATAAGGAATCTAACGACAGCTCAGAAGAGACCCAAAATGAATCAGAAAATGAATTGCTCACCTCTGCTGATGGGCGTGGTTCTGTAGCTACTAAATCTGAAATCAAGAAACGTACTATAGACTCCAAAGGTGATAATACTACTGATGAAGTAAAAAAAGCTACAAATGTTTTTAGAAGAAACACCACCATTAGTTATTCCTTAAAAGATAGAATGCATACCAAATTACCAAATCCTATTTATACCTGTGAACAGAATGGTAAGATTGTTATAAATATTAAAGTAGATAGGTACGGAAACGTGTTGGAAGCCTCACACAATAAATCCAGTTCAAACTCTTCTAATGGTTGTTTAGTAGATAACGCTATTGCTTATGCTTTGCGTTCTAAATTTGAGTCGGGCGTAAAGGATAATCAATTAGGCTCTATAACATACTCATTCCAGAATCATTAATTTGGAAAGATCCTCAGCTGTATTTTGGCCTTTATCTTTATTATACCAGAGTTGCAGGTCTTGCTTAAATTCTGGGGTAAGTGTACCAAATTGATTTTTAAACGCTTCAACTGCGGCGGTAGCTTTAGATGGCCTGGGGCCCCAAGTATTCAAAACCTCACCTGAAGCATTATCTATTACTAATAACTTAGGGATTGATTTGTTGCCGTTGGTAAGATATTGATTCATTAAATCTTCGTTTTCATCCCGTAAGCTCACTTTTAGCTCTATTTGATCATTTAAAGCGGCCATTTTTTCCATAATTGGGATGGTGTGTGCTGCATCGCCGCACCAACTTTCAGTTAAGACTAACCAAGTAACATTTTTTGAATGTTCTTTTACTCTTTCCTGTATTTCGGGAGCTAATTTAACCGTTTTATCAAGTCTTTTCATTCTACGATCATTAAGCATGGTATAGTTGCTTAAAGCTTCACTTTGATCAAATCCAGTAGATGTTCCCAATACCACATGATGTGATACCAAATTCCTATATTCCATATATGATTTTGCACTTTCTAATGCCTTTACCAGTGCTTGATTCATAAGACTATTCATAATTTATTCAAAAATAAGATTAATTAATTTCTGCATTAAGCGGAAGTTGTATTTTAGTAGTAAATAATAAAAATCCTTACAGAGTATTATATTAATTTTGATATTATGGGAAAATCAAGATGTGGATGGTGTGAAGGAGATGCACTTTATGAAGCTTATCATGATATGGAATGGGGGGTGCCCGTTTATGATGATGATACGCTATTTGAATTCTTAATTCTTGAAACGTTTCAAGCTGGACTGAGCTGGATTACCATTTTGAGAAAACGTGAAAACTTTAGAGCGGCATTTGATGGTTTTGATTATAAGAAAATTGCAGCCTATTCAGAAGATAAGTTTGAAGAGTTAATGCAAAATTCGGGAATCATTCGTAATAAATTAAAGATAAAAGCCACCATTACCAATGCACAAGCATTTATGAAAGTACAAGAAGAGTTTGGTAGTTTTAGCAAATATATCTGGAATTTTACAGATGGTAAACCCATTCAAAATAGTTTTGAAGATTATAAAAACGCCCCAGCAAACACCCCTCTTTCTGATACCCTAAGTAAAGACCTTAAAAAAAGAGGATTCAAATTTGTTGGAACAACGGTAATTTATGCACACATGCAGGCAACAGGCATGGTAAATGATCATGAAGTATCTTGTTTTCGTTACAATGAAGTAAAGCAATTATCATGAAGTATTTATGGGTTTTTATTTGCTGTTTTATCACTTGCCAAAGTATGGCACAAAAAAAGTATGAAAAGGAGTCAAGAATTTCTAAAAAGGAGTTTCCAACCGATGCTGAAAACTTACTTCAAAAATATCTTCATGATGCCAAAAGGATTCGTTTTTACAAAGAAACGGATAGCAGCAAAACCAGTTATGAAGCCAAGTTTAAAAAACATGGTAAAAAGTATAGCGTAGAATTTGATATAAATGGAATTTTAGAGGATATTGAAGTTGAAATGAATTTCAATGAGTTACCCGATAAAGTACAAGAAACAATTTCAAGCTATCTCAAACAAAACACCAAAAAATACACGATTAAAAAATTGCAAAAGCAATACTATTATAAAAAAGATACAGATTTGATATATCTTACTGAAATTGCTTTTAACAACGGGAATTCAGATTTCATTAATTATGAGATTGTAATCTGGAGATTTCAGGAAAAAGAGTCAGGCATGGCAGAACTAACTTTTAATAAAAACGGTGAATTCTTAACGGAAAGACCTTTTGCCCAAGCATCTTATGACCACATTCTGTATTAAAAGTTCTTTTTTGATCTTAATTTTTATATTGTTTTCCCAACTGGGATATGCACAATCTGATCTGATAGGTTATTGGGAACCTGAAGTTTCTTTCAATTATGCTGTGACCTCTAACTATCGGCACAACTTTGGGATTCGCAAACGCAGTTTTATATATACTGATGACCAAACAGAATTAAGACTCCGCCAGATAGATATTTCTCATTTCTCAAACTGGAAAGTGAATGCTAATGAAAGTCTTGGTGGTGGTATTTTATATAGGTTTAGAGATGGTTTTGAAGGCGGCTCTAATGAATTGAGAATCACACAGCAATACAATTATGCTATAAGACCCGTAGCAATACGTTTTGGACATAGAATAAGAGCAGAACAAAGAATTACTACTCTTAAAACAATTCATCGATTTCGGTATAGATTTGCAGTAGATTTTGCGCTTAATGGAGAAAAAACAGATATTGGAGAGGCATATCTTGCCATTTCCACCGAAGCGTTGCTTAGTGTTGCGAAAGCATCTTTACCAGCGTATGATCACCGTCTTACCATTCAGATAGGATGGCTTCTTACGGACAAATTAAGGTTTCAAACCGGCACCGAATATAGATCTGAAAACTTTGTAAAGGGTACGGAGCCTGTACTCCTATTTTTATCGTCTCTGATCTTTTCCATTTAAAATTTCAAGAAACTCACTACGTGCAATTTCTTCGGCTCCTAAACTCTCTAAATGCTCTGTATATACTTGACAATCTACAAGCTTATAGCCTTTGCCATTTAATCTTTTTACTAATGAAATAAAGGCAGCTTTTGAGGCATTACTAACTTTACTAAACATACTCTCTCCACAAAAAACGTGACCTAAATCTATACCATACAACCCACCTACCAGTTCTTTGTCTTTCCAGACTTCTACAGATACTGCTAATCCCATTTCATGTAAGGCAGTGTACCCCTTAATCATGCTTTCAGTAATCCAAGTGCCCGCTTGACCAGATCTCTTTACTGCGGCGCAATTTTGAATTACCTCCTTGAAATTTTGATTGTACGTAATTGAAAAATAATTATTCTTCAAGATTTTTCGCATGCTAGAAGAAATTTTTAATTTTTCTGGATACAGTACCATTCTAGGATCTGGACTCCACCATAAAATAATATCCTCCTCTTCAAACCAAGGAAAAATACCACTATTATAAGCAAGTATTAATCTTTCTGGAGAAAGATCACCTCCTACCGCTACAATTCCATCCTCAGAAGCACTCTGAGCCGGAGGAAACTCTAATTTATCCGTAAGATAAAACATACTATTCTTTTAAATTAATGGTATTCAATTCTTTATTCCTAAAAAAAAATACTTTTTCTTTGTTTTTCTAATTTTTTTGATCAAATTTGTTAATGTCTTTGCACTTCTTTATATTTTCATCATTGCTTTTTGAGTTTGTGTAAAGACAAACCTAAAACCACAACATTAAGTCCCGATATAACCTATCGGGACTTTTTTATTTAGAAGATTAGCAATCCTATAATATAAACGCACATTCCTACCATCATAATTAGCAATGTATATGGTAATATTTCTTTTGCCTTTAATTTCGTGATTCCTAATAATGGCAATGCCCAAAAGGGTTGTAACATATTTGTTAATTGATCTCCATATGCAAGTGCCATTACTGCTTTAGGCAATGGCACGCCTAGTTTCATTGCAGACTCAATTATAATAGGGCCCTGTACAGCCCATTGTCCTCCTCCACTAGGTACAAAAATATTAACAATACCCGCACTGAAGAACGTAAATATGGGCAAGGTAACCTCATTACTTACCGAAACAAAAAAAGCAGATAAATCTCCTACCATACCACTGCTACTCATTACACCCATAATTCCAAAATAGAGTGGAAACTGAATGAGAATCCCAGAGGTTCCCTTAATGGCTTCTTCTAGAGCATTTAAGAATTCATTAAAATTTCTATGCATGATGACTCCAAGGCCTAACATAAAAATATTAAGAAAATTAGGAGTGATCGTCAAATTAGTTAACTGACCTTTGTATTGAAAAAAAGAGGCGAGTAATATAAGCACTCCAAATATAAGAGAAAGAATTCGAGAACGATCTAATTTTTCAGACCCACTAGCCTTTGCTTCTTTCTTATGCTTAGTTTGATACGCTTCCAGATAAATCTCAGTGGGTTTAACAGTCTTATTAATTCTATAAAACACCATGGGAACTAGCCATAGTAAAACGACAAATATAATAAGATTTGATACACTAAAAATAGTCTCTCCTGTACTAATAAATTTAGGTATTTGATTATCTACAGGAGATTTTAAACCTTGCATTAATTGCGAGAGATGACCTTTTTCGGCTACTTTTAAAGGAGCAGAACCACTAATACCGCCGTGCCAAACCATTAATCCAACATATCCACAAGCTCCAATCAAGGGATAGTTTATTGGAATCTCATTTTTCTGCGCATGCTCACCCACTTTACGCGCCATAATTGCTCCAAAAATAAGACCGAGCCCCCAATTAAAAAAAGAGACCAAGAGTGTTGAAAAACTTACTAATACAACCGCATTACCCGCATTGCTTATGCTACTTACCAATTTATTTATAAACATACTCATAGGCCTACTTAAAACAAGAATATGCCCCAGAACCAATATAAGCATCATTTGATAAGCAAAAACCAATAATCCTGAATTCCAAATACCCTGTTCCCAATACTTTAAAATGGTAATCAAATGATTATGGTCTCCAAAATTACCCGTGAAAAAAAATGCCATTACCAATGTAAAAAGCGATAACAGTACAGCAATTGTAAAAGGAGAGGGAAGATATTTCCTAAATAAGGTTTCTATTAATGTAGTGATATTCATTCACAAGCATTTTTACAAATAAAAAAGGCCTACTGAAATTGAGGTATACTCTTTTCAGCAAGCCACTTTAAATTGAATATTTCAAAGGAATTCCTAGAAAGGAAGATCGTCGTAATCCTCTTCTTTAAAATCGGTAGCAGGTTCAAAAGCATCCGCAGGTGGCACTTCCGGTATTCCTTGAGCCTGTTCCTGAAGATTTTCTATTCTCCATCCCTGTATAGAGTTAAAATATTTAGTTTCACCTTGTGGATTCACCCATTCTCTTCCTCTAAGATTTATACTAACTTTTACATTCTGGCCTACCTGAAAATTATTGAGTAGGTCACATTTATCCTGCACAAATTCTATCATAATGTGTTGTGGATATTGTTCTTCTGTGGTAACTACCATTTCGCGTTTTCTAAAACCATTATTACCATATGTTTTAGTCTCATCAACAAGTTTAATTTTTCCCTGTACTTCCATTGTTAAAATAATTGTTTTGCCAAAAGTACTTTCCAAGCAGAAAGCACTTCATTTTTATTTATTAATTCTTTTGCCCAAAGATGCAATTTGTTTTGATCTCCTGAACTTAAAACTGCTTTAGTTTCCAATGAACCAGATACAAATGCTTCTATTTCTTCTTCTGTAGGTATTTTTTCAATATTCCCAAGTATTCCCAAGTCGTTTCCTGAAAGTACTTTGCTTAACCTAATATTTTCTGGAATTGCATCTACTCCAACACCTAAGGTTGCTAATGGTTTGGGAACTTCAAATAATCCTTTATTAGCTCTACCATACCAATTTCCTCCCATTCTACTTACCAAATCAATTTTATGTTGATCAATTCTCTCATTTTCATCCAAAACAGCATCATTGATATGCATTTTTACAATCTCACAAAGAATAAGATTTCCTGCACCACCTTCATTTCCTAATTCAATAATATCACGCACCTTACACTCAAATTGTACAGGAGATTCTGCAACACGAAAAGGCTTAACCAAATCTGAAGCTAACATAGTGAGACCAGCTTTCTCAAATTCATTTACCCCTTCAGGATACTCTGTACTTGATAGAGACATTTGTTGTACAATGGCATAATTCACTACATTTATTACTACTTCACCTGTTTTTTTTGCATTCTCATAAGTATGTTTTGTGCTATTATCCCGAACCCTGCGATTAGGCGAAAAAATCATTACGGGTGGATTAGAACTAAATACATTAAAAAAACTGTACGGTGATAAATTAGGGATTCCATTCTCATCTATGGTACTTGCAAAAGCAATAGGTCTGGGTGCTACTGCTCCCAATAAATATCCGTGCAATTTGCCTGTTGAAATTTCTTTAGGTTCTATAGAAAGCATGAAACAAATTTGTTTGCTACAAAAATAGTCAAACTAATACAGGTGTAAAAATCATTTAAAGCCATAGACAATAATTTTAAAGCTTTTACCTTATATTTAGATCAATAAGCTTTTAGCATCTATGACTTTTAACAACCAAAGTGGGAATATTCGTAGTATCCTTATTTTATCATCTTTCCTTATCGTATCGTTGATTTTATGGAACACCTATGCATTTTTTCAAAAATTCAAAGAGGAAGAACGCACCAAAATGCAGGTTTGGGCTTCTGCACAAAAGGCATTGGTTACTGCCCCCAAAGATGCAGATATTGAATTGGAACGCACTATTTTAGCGTCAAATAATTCTAACCCAATGATTCTGGTAAACATTGAGGGACTTACCTTTATCAGTAATTTTAAAGAGGGGCAAATTGCTGATTCTTTGTTTATCAAAAAAAAAATTACTCAGTTCTCTTATGAAAATAGTCCTATTGAAATTACTCACGAAGGGAATAAACTAGCTACGCTATACTATGGTAATTCTGAAGTGTTGAATAAATTAAAATATTATCCTTTAGCTCTTCTTTTAATTATTATTCTTTTTGGAGCAGTAGTATATTTTTTCTATCGCACCTCTAAAGCCTCTGAACAAAATAAACTTTGGGCTGGTATGGCAAAAGAAACTGCGCATCAAATAGGCACACCTCTATCTTCGTTATTGGGTTGGGCAGAAATTCTAAAAACTGAAAACATAGACCAATCTATCACTACAGAAATAGAAAAAGATATCTCAAGATTGCACATTATTACAGAACGATTTTCAAAGATTGGCTCTAAGACCATACTAGAAAAATTAGATGTTGTAAACCAAACTAGGGAGGCCTATACGTATATAAGAGACAGAAGTTCTAAATTGATTGAATTTCATTTTGAATCGCCAGATGAACAGGTGTTTGTTAAGATGAATTCACAGTTATTTAGTTGGACAATAGAAAACCTCGTTGTGAATGCAATTGATGCTATGAAAGGAAAAGGGTCTCTGAAGTTAAAGGTTATACATAAAGAACCTTATGTTCATATACGTATTTCAGATACCGGAAAGGGAATACCCAAAGGTAATTTCCAAAAAATATTTGACCCTGGATTTACTTCTAAAAAGAGAGGATGGGGATTAGGTCTTTCTTTGGTTCGTAGAATAATTGAAGACTATCACAACGGTAAGGTAAAAGTTTATTCGTCTGCTATCAACAAGGGAACTACTATGCAAATTACATTAAAAACAATTGAATAATGCCCCAAATTGATAACCTATGGCCACTTTTAAAGAAAAGAATATTTTAATTAAAGAAGCAAAATTAACTAACAATTGCCCGGAATGTTTTTCTAATGAAGATTTAATACTCTACTTCCATCAACTCATTAAAAGCAATAGATTTTATATGAAGGTTACAGATAATGTTACCAAAACTATTGTATGTAATAAATGTAAATCTACTATCTATCCTGTGAATTGGACAGATGATATAGAACGGGTATTTGATTATTTTGATAAAATGGTAAAACCTAAAAAGGCTTCTTTAAAATTTACATCAGCAGCCTATATTATTATAGTATTATTTATAATACTAATAGCAACCGTAATCACTTTGTTATTTTATAAAGGAATTATTTAACCGCTTCACTTACTTTTTTCGCCAGTAGTGAGAATTCTTCCGGACTCATTTTCACCTTGTGTTGAAAGCTCATTTCTTTCATGTCATTCAATGGTATTAAATGGACATGTGTATGTGGCACTTCTATACCAATTACCGCAACTGCAACCCGCATACAAGGAACTACTTCTTCTAAAGCATGTGCTACTTTTTTGGAAAATTTTAAAAGTCCGGTGTAGGTTTCATCATCAAGGTTCCATATTTTATCTACTTCCTTTTTAGGAATACATAATGTATGACCTTTGGCATTAGGATTTATATCAAGAAATGCCAAAAAATGTTCATCTTCAGCTATTTTATAACAGGGTATTTCACCTTCAATTATTTTTGTAAATATACTTGGCATTATTTCTTACTATTTAGCGTTAGTGCTTTGTAAAAATAAAAAATCCTCCACCGAAAAACAGTAAAGGATCAATTCTTTTGTAGAAAAATTAAGACCGAGTAATCTCTAATATTTCGAAATTCAGGGTTCCATTGGGTACTTTAATTTCTGCCAGATCACCTACTGATTTTCCTAAAAGACCTCTCCCTATAGGGGAATTAACAGAAATTTTACCTGCTTTTAAATCTGCTTCACTTTCTGCAACCAATGTATAGGTCATTTCCATGCCATTAGTTTGGTTCTTTATCTTTACTGTAGATAAAACCAAAACCTTAGATGTATCTAATTGAGATTCATCAATAAGACGTGCATTTGAAAGCGTTTCTTCCATCTTAGAGATTTTCATCTCGAGTAAGCCCTGTGCTTCCTTGGCAGCATCATATTCTGCATTTTCTGAAAGATCTCCTTTATCTCTTGCTTCTGCTATTGCCTGTGAAGCTTTTGGTCTTTCTATACTTTTTAATTGGTCTAATTCGTTACGTAGTTTTTTTAAACCCTCTGCGGTGTAATAAGATACGTTGCTCATAACTTCATCATTTATTAAATACAAAAAATCCTCTCTACCGAGAAGATTCATTTCAAATATACAAAATTTTATTCAAGTTTGTTTTTGTCGTAAATTGCATTAAAATTGAATGGTGATGAGAAAAATTTTGTTGGTTTTAGGAATCTTGGCATTTCTATCCTGTGATAATGGTAGATCTGGTGACAGAAACCCATTTTTAAGAGAAGCTTCTTTCACTTTTGAGATTAATCTTAACTTACCTTTATATAACGGGTTAACTACCATTGGAAATGCAGTTTACATCAGCAACCCAAATGTTGGAACCAGAGGTATTTTTGTTATCAACGCTGGAGCAGGTATTGGCAACAATGGATATCTTGCCTGGGAAGCCAGTTGCCCAAATCATGCACCTAATAGTTGTTCTACTATGACAATAAAAGGAGGCACTAATTGTATTTGTTCTTGTGAGGAATATGAATACACACTCTTTACGGGGCAGTTGTTAAGTGAACCAAATAGTGAATCTCGTGTATATGGACTCCTAAATTATCAAACGCGGGTTAATGGTAACATCATTACTATTTTTAACTAACAAAACCCGCTCCTATAGATAAGAACGGGTTTTATTAACTCTTCTTCTATTATTAATTTTAGAATTTTATAGTGGCTCCAGCAAGAAAGTTAATTCCAGCCTGAGGATAATAACCAGCACCTTCTACAGTGGTTATGGTTCCCGGATTACTAAAATCGTCATCAAAGGTGAAAAAGTATCCATTTGACACAAACTGCTTATCAAAAATATTATTCACAAGTACACTAAAAACTATAGATTTAAAGAAATTATTAGTTTTTAGCTCGTAACTCACGTTAAAGTCATTAACGAAATAACTATCTAATTTAGAACCTTCTGCATCAATATTACCCATATACTGCTCTCCAACATACTTAGAAAGGAAAGAGAACTGTAAATCTTCTACTGGCATATAAGTAAACTGATTACCCGCTATTATATTAGGCGAAAAGGAGATATTGGTATCTCCTAAATTTTGAAGCACCCCATCTCGCTGAAAAAAGAAGTCTTTATTTTTGTTGCTACTTATAGCGAGGTTAGGGCGTACTGATAATTTCTCAGAGATCTTAATCGCTGCATCAATTTCAAGTCCTAAACGATAGCTATCACCAACATTAGCTCTAAGAGGGAATCCTGAATTATCTAGACCTCCTGTTAACACCAGTTGATCTTTATAGCGCATATAATACACATTGGTATTAACCTTTACATTAGGTGTTAGATAACGCCATCCCAGTTCAAAATCATTCAGTTGTTCCGGTTTTGGACTTCCATTTTCATAGTCTGAACGATTTGGTTCTCGATTGGCTCGTGCGTAAGAAAAATAGAAATTATTCTTTTGATTTAAAGCATAGGTAATTCCTGCTTTTGGATTGAAAAAGCTAAAATTATCATCCACTAAAAAGGGATCTCCTCCAAGTAATTCTCCATTAGCTTCATAATTTACTAATCTTAATTGAAGATCTCCAAATAATGAGAGCTTATTGGTGAGCTGATAATTTAATTTACCATATACATTAAAGTCTGTTTTATAAGATACACTTTCATAAAGTCTATCAAAGGGTTCTGAGTCAACAGCAACTCTAGCCCATATTAATTCTCCAAAATGGTCTCCTATATAACGATTCCAAGCACCGCCAAAAATGAGCTCTGTTTTGTCGTTTTTATAATTAACAGAAAAAGTAGTTCCATAAAAATCATTATCTAACCATCTTCTTCGCACATTATCAGTAGCCGTTATGCTTTCGCCATTAACCGTTATAGGGTCTAAACCTAAAAAGTCAAGATTTGCATCCGGACCAAAAGCAATATTTTGAGTAAACCACTCGTCTACGTACTCTTCAAAAAAACCTCTTCCATACGTATAATGTAGCGCTATATTGGTACTCCATTGCTCGTTCCATTTTTCATTCCATAACAATTGAACATGATCTTGCTTATAATTATCCACTTGGTCTTCATAGAAACCAATCGCATTTCCCTCTTCATCAAATTGCTGTCCTGCGGGGTTAAATGTTCTATTGGTTCTAAGTGTCTCGGCATCTACTCCAAACCATGATTGATAGGTTACTTCCTGCCCACCAAAAATGAGTGCTTTAATAAGTGTATTTTCATCAATATAGGAACCTTGCAAAAAATATGATTTTAAATCTGAAGCAGCACGGTCAATATACCCATCTGACTTAATTACTGATAACCGCCCTGCCAGTTCAAAATGATCATTCATTCTACCGGTATTAAATTTAAGCGTATGCTTTTGGCTGTTAAAACTTCCAAAAGAGTTTGATATCTCCCCAGAAGATCCTTCGGTTACAGCATCGGTTAACAGATTAAGACTTGCTCCAAAAGCACCAGCGCCATTTGTAGAAGTTCCCACACCTCTTTGCAACTGCAAATTTTCTACTGATGAAGCAAAATCTGGTAGATTTACCCAAAAAGTACCTTGAGATTCTGCATCATTGTAAGGAATCCCATTTATGGTGACATTTACTCTTGTAGCATCACTTCCTCTCACCCTAATTCCAGTATAACCTATACCCGCTCCTGCATCACTGGTAGTTACTACTGAGGGCAAAAAATTAACCATAAAAGGAATATCCTGACCTAAATTTCTAGGTGCAAATTCTTCTTTGTCAAGATTTGAAAATGTAACAGGTGATTGTGCATTGGCTCTAACCGCAGATACTAATACCTCATCTAATAATACATCTTTTTCACCTAATTGAATATCAAGACGCGTATCTTTTGAAATGTTTACCTGTTTTACCAGTGGTCTTGGAGACAGAAAGCTAAATACAATACTGTGATTTCCCTCTGGTAATACCAATTCGTAATACCCATCAATATCTGTTTGGGTTCCATTAGTGGTGCCTTGTTGTAGCACGGTCACGCCGGGTAAGGGCGATCCATAGGTGTCATTAAAAACTCCGTAAAGTTTGAATTGCTGAGCCTCTAAAGCTTGTATCGCTAAAAAAGAGACTAAAAAAATAAATAAACGTTTCATTCGTAAAAAGTTAGTTTACGAATAAAAGGGGTTATTATTCTAAGATTAATATTTGTTTTTTTACGATTAAAACGTCGGCCAAGTCGTTTTAATCGTATTTACTATAACGCTCCGATAAAATTCGTCTTAAGCCGAATTTCGGGCCCTTCCCTTGGCAGCATTACCTGCCCAGGTTCTTTGGGTATGATCTCAGCTTTCACCTATTTTTTAGGCTTCAGCACCCCTTTGAGATGGCGCAAAACTACGAATACAGATTCATTTTAAAAACAGTTTTTAAATAAACTTTTTAGGTTAGTAAAATAGACGCATGAACGAAGCAAAAAGAAAAATAACTCTAAAAGTATTCTTTAGCTATTTAGCACTAGCGCTGCTAGTTGTAGTGGTGGGCTGGATTATTTATGGCGAACTTAATTCGTTCACAAAAGCCCAAATAGACGATACTAAAGAGAAGAACAAAATACTCAGAATTGGCAAGTTACTTACATTAATGTATGAAAGCGAAAGTTTTGCTAGAGTCGCTATACAATCTACAGATCCAAAACCTTATGCTAACTATTTAAAAAAGAATGACTCCATCTCCCTTGAAATTGAAGCTATTAAATCTTTAGTTGAAAGTTCTTCTCAAACCTCTTTATTAGATAGTGTACAAATATTACTAGATCAAAAGATAAAAAACATTTCAGATTTAAGGGAAGTTAGAATAAATGATACTTCACAGGAATTAATAAAAAAAGCGATTAATAGATTGGCAAATATGGAATCTACCTTAGGGCGTCTTACGGTAAATGATTTTATTGAAAACCCCGCAAATCTAAATTACAAGAATCGTAAAAACTTAGAAGAAACTATTACGATTCTAAATGGCTATATTCCCAGAGATTCAACTAATACCGTAAACCAAACTACATTGGACTCTATTGTAGTTGCCTCACGTACTATTCTTCAAAAGATTGAAGAGGAAGCATCCAGACAGCGCTTCTCTTTGCGAGTGAAAGAAAGACAATTACTTAAAAACGACTTAATTGCTACTCAGCAATTACGCACGATTCTTTCTAATATTGAAACTGAATTTCTTAACAATTCATCCCAGAAGACTTTGCAACGTAAAATGGTTTTAAAAAGAAGTATTAATATTGTTACCATTGCTGCTATAATTGGTCTTGTATTTGTGATTATTTTTTCACTGGTAATTTTAAATGATTTTTGGAAGAACCAGCGTTACAGAGAACAAATTGAAAAAGCCAATACGTATACAAAGTCTCTATTAAATAGTAGAGAACAATTAATCTCCATGGTTAGCCATGACCTTAGATCTCCTCTTAGCACTATTGTGGGCTATACAGAGCTTATGCAAAAGATTCCTCAAAACTCTAAGGGCTCTTATTATATAGAACGAATTAAAAGTGCTGCTACTTTTGTTACTCAATTGGTTGACGATCTCTTAGATTATAACAAATTAGAAGCCGGAAAAATACATATTGAATCCATTCCTTTTAATCTTGAAAAACTTGTTAATGAAACTGCCGAAAATATAAAATCTATTTATAAAGAAAAGCCAATAATACTGCAAATATCTGTTCATAATACGCTTCCAACATTGCTTATTGGAGACCCTTTTCGTATTAGACAAATAGTTTCTAACTTAATTGGAAACGCTTTTAAATTTACAGAAGAAGGTTTTATAAAAGTAAATATTAAACTTAAAACAAATCAAGCTGGAAAATCGTTTGTTCATATTGAAATAAAAGATACGGGTGTTGGTATTCCCAAAGAAAAACAACAACTTATTTTTGAAGAATTTACACAGGCAGATACTTCCATAGAAAAAAAGCATGGCGGATTTGGGCTAGGACTTACTATTTCAAAAAAGCTAGCTCATTTGCTAAACGGACGCCTTTCTCTTGAAAGTAAAGAGGGTAAAGGCAGTTTGTTTTCATTTATTTTTCCGGTGACCTTTTGTGAAAAACAACAGTTGAATACCCACAAAGAATTTTCCCCAAATCAAAAAGAATTAACAGCAATTGTTATTGATGATGATGAAATATTAATAGAATTAACTAAAGAAATTCTTAACCAAAATGGTATACAAGCATTTACGTTTGATTCTGCCAAGGCTGCTCTTAATAAAATTCCAAATCTCAAATATGATTTCATTATAACAGATATTCAACTTCCCTCCATGAATGGATTTCACTTTACCGAAAAGCTACAGTCAAATCCTATATTTAACTATCAGCAACAACCTATAATTGCGGTTAGTGGAAGAAAAAATTTAAAAAAGAAAGACTATCAAGAAGCTGGTTTTGCAGCTTTTATTATAAAACCCTTTTTGCCAGAACACCTAATGACCGAGATTCATTCTTGTTTAAGAATTCATAAAGGAGTAAAACTTTATACTTCCAAAGATTGTACAGATCTTAACCAAGCATTTAATCTAAACTCTTTAAAATCTTTTTTAGACAATGATCAAAATGTACTAGACGAACTCTTGGAAACGTTTATTCAAAGTACACAAAAAAATTTAGAAGAGATCTCACTTTATATTGAAGATAAAAATCTAATTGGCCTACAAAAAATAAGTCATAAAATGTTAACCATGTTTCGTCAAATCGAGGCATCAGAAGTATTACCTCATTTAGCATATTTTGAATTTATAAAGGTTTTTGATGCCAAAGAGATTGAATTTCACTATCAAGAATTAAAATCTGCTATTCACTTTATATTTGAGCAAATACAAACTAAACAATACTATTAGGCATCAATTTGATATTCCTTGATTTTATTATACAGTGTTTTGCGTGTTATTTTTAGCAATTTAGCTGCCTGAGATTTATTATTATCAGTTTCGGCAAGCGCATTAATTATAAGTAATCTCTCATTTTCCTTTTTTGAAAAAGAACGAACCTCAGAAGTGAGTTCGTGTATATTGCCAGTTACAATTTCTGAAGGTAATACCGATTTTTGAATAATATTTGTTTGAGTTAACAAAACAGATCTTTTAATAACATTTGAAAGCTCTCTTAAATTACCAGGCCATGGATATTCTTGGAAAAGTAAGATTACCTCATCTGAAAAGCCTAAAATATTTTTATCTAATAATTGATTTGCTTCTCCAAGAAAATAATCGGCAAAAATCATTAGATCTTCTTTGCGTTCATACAGTCTGGGCACTTGTATTGAAAACTCATTTAACCTGTGGTATAAATCCTCCCGGAATTTTCCTTGCCTTACCACTTTTAATAAATTCTCATTTGTAGCTGTAATTAGCCTTATATCAACAGCAATTTCTTTGTTGCTCCCAATAGGTTTTATCTTTCTTTCTTGCAAAGCTCTTAGCAACTGAATTTGATTTTCGTAAGATAAATTTCCAACTTCATCTAAAAAGATAGTTCCATTATTTGCTGCTTCAAAATGTCCCTTTTTATCATTTACAGCGCCTGTAAAAGAACCTTTAATATGCCCGAAAAATTCACTTGCCGCAATTTCCTTTGGAATTGCACCGCAATCTACGGCCACAAAAGGGTTGTTTTTTCTACCACTATTTTCATGAATGGTTCTTGCTACCACTTCCTTACCAGTACCACTTTCTCCAGTAATAAGAACTGACATACCAGTGGGAGCTACTAATTTAATATATTCATTGAGTTTATTAGAAGCACTGCTAACACCCTTAATAGAAGTTCCATAAGCTTTTGTTTCTTTTGATCTATTTTTAGAAGAAGAAGTTTTAGTTATAAAATTCTTTGACTTTTTATGCAATGCATTTTTAATCACTACTAATACTTCATCTTGATTAAACGGTTTTGATATATAATCAAAAGCACCTTTTTTCATGGCGCTTACAGCCATTGAAACCTCCGCGTAGCTCGTCATTAGAATCACAGGAATATCATCAGCTAATGCTTTAATTTTAGTCAATAAGTTAATTCCGTCATCATCTGGTAATCTAACATCACTAAAGATGAGATCATATTTTTCTTTAGAAATTCTATTCAGTCCTTCCTTTGCAGTATGTACTGTTTGTACTTTAAAGTCGTTTTTTATTAAAAAACGCTCCAGCATTGTAGAAAACGTTATATCATCCTCAATTAACAGTATTTTGGGCATTTCTTTCCTCCATTTACACAAAAATAGTAAGTAATTTATCTTCGTTGATCAAAAATTCCATAAAAAAAGGATGGTTTCTTACCATCCTTTTCTAAGTTTAACTTTAAGAGCACTTATCTATGCAGAAGAATCCCAAATTGATTCAGGAATACCGTAGTGCTCTTTACACCTAAAACTAACTCTATTTTATACTCTTTTAAACTGTTAGCATGTATTTTATTAATCACACCTTCAGGATACTTTTCCGAAAGATAATTTAAAACCAAATTGGGTAAATCTCTGATCTCTATATGGTGAAAATCCCGATTAAAAACTTCTTCAACAATACCATCGTGAAAAATAACTGGAGTAGTTGCAAAAGACGCAAAACCTCCTAAAGCAATGGTTGATATTATAGCTAATTTTTTCATATACCATGTTTTTTTATTGCTACTTTCTACTATAATGAAATAGTCATGCCAAAAAATGAGTTCAAAAATATAATTTTAACTAGCTAATAAACAGTATTTTATAAGACAAGATTAGATTGCAACTAAATGAAACCATACTGTATGTGTATAAAATTAAATCAAATCGTATAATTAATATACAGTTTGCAAATATTGAATAATTAAACAGAGGCAAATATGCTATTCTAATTAATATCTCTACAAGTTTACAAACTAATTAATTCTTGCTAAATAGGTTTAATTGATCTTAAATCCAGAACTTAAATACGGAAAACTTAGCGAACCAGTAACGGTCTCCTTCAATTCTCCAGAGATAAACCTATATTTTTATGATCTGCTTTTGAAAGCTTTATTCATTGTATTTACTTTAGCCCTTTATTGATATCAAAAATCATAAATGAATGCGGTATGTATTGACTGAAGTAAAATAATTTTGAAAAGATTACATTACTGACAGAGGTTCTTCTTATTTATGAATTATCGGGTAACAAAAAAACCACCTATAGATGGTGGTTTTCATATGCTAATTCTAATAAAAGAGGTATTATTCATTTATTCATTTATCCATTCGCCTGCTTCGGTAGCATATAACGTAGTTGCTTCCTCGCCAATAGTAACTTCTAACTTATATTTTTTCTCTTCATTAACATATGCTTTTGCAATTTCAGCTCCTTCAAAGTCTGCTGCAAACGCATCTTTAATAGCTTGGGGTAATTCTTCAATCGAAATTTCTACAAACTCTTCATTTACTAACTGAATTTTTAAAAATTCGTCTGAAATTGAATTGGAAGTTGCGAATACTGAAAGACTTCCTAAGGCTATTACTGCTGCTAAAACTAATTTTTTCATAATTGTTATTTTAAATTTTACGTTATTTAAATTTATTTGATAACTATTATGAAAGAACCGTTCCAGCATTTAAAAAACACACAATTAGAATTTAATTATCTGATTTTCAAAAGATTAAAAAATTTACAATAATTACTATCTATCCATTTTTATTAAAAAACTGTATAATTAAGAAACAAGCTGTGTAACAAGTGTGTAAGAATTATATTTTAGGTTGATGTGCGTCCTTCAAAAGATCTATCACGGTTTTTACGGGATTGAATGTACTTAGTGGTACTTCTATAAAAATAGTATTCCATCCGGCCATTGCTCCATTCCATAAACCAGGTAATTCCAATCCTTTAAGTGATCTTCCTAGATATGTTTTTTCTGTAATAAACCCTTGATCAGTATCAACAAAATCTGGTAAATTGTATTTTTCACCTTTATAATTTTTAATTGAACAAACAAGATCCACCGGATTGAAATGAGTTGAAGATTGAAGTAATTGGTGCTGTTTCTTATCTTGTTTGTTAATTTGGGCAGATTCTACAATTTGAAGCGAAACTTCTCCTTCACTATTTCTTACCCAAAAAGGACCTCCACCAGGTTCTCCCACATTTTTAACCATCCCGCAAACGCGAATAGGTCTATTCAAAGCTTTATAAATTAATGCTTTTTTTTCTGAGATTGATACCCCAGATAGATTTTTAGTAAATCTTATATTCAAATCTTTATATAAGAAATTAATAATCTCTTCTATTTCGTCTGAATTTAGCGAAGTAGCATCCAATTTTTTTGAAAATTCAAATACTTTCTGCTGAATCTCTAAAAGTTTACCTGCAAGTACTTTTTTATAAACTGCCATTTCTGGTTGTAAATGATTTACCACCACATTATCAATATTCTTAATAAAAATAATATCGGCATCCTGATCATTTAGATTTTCAATAAGCGCTCCATGTCCTGCTGGTCTAAAAACTAGCGCTCCCTCATCAGTTCTAAAAAAATTATTTTCTGGAGTTACCGCAATCGTATCTGTTGTTCCCTTTTGAAAAGAAAAAGAAACATCAAAGGAAACTCCGGTATCTGATTCTACTCTTTTCTTTATGTACTCATATTCTTGTCTAAATTTATCCACATGAGCTTCAGAAATGGTAAAGTGTAATTTTGCTTTTTGACTGCTTGTGCAATAGATCGCTGCCTCGTACAAATGTTCCATAAACGCGCTCGCAGTATGTTCCTTATAATTATGAAAGGGGAGCAATCCTTTTGGAAAATCTCCATAATCAAAACCCTTAGAAAGCAGCATTTTTTCCACAAAAGAGTACGCTTGTCTCCCGTCTTCTATATTTGATAATTCTAAACCTTCTTTTTGCAACGCTTGCTTAACTTTATCATAAAAAGGGAGGTTTTCAATCTCATGAAAGAAAATAGCGATTGATTCAAGATTATTTATCTTAATATATTCACTTAAGCTTTGCTTTTCTGCGTCAAATTCTTCTAAAAATTCAAAAAGCACCTTAAACATTCTAGAGGCAGCTCCTGAAGCAGGTACAAACTTCAAAAGACTTAGTTCAGCTATTTTTGATTCAAATAGAAGTATATAATTTTCCTTCTCTACTTCTGAACATTTAATAATACCGTTTCCAAGTGTAGCCGAATCTTCTAGCGAGATAAAGGGTATTCCTCTTTTAAAAATCTCTAGTTGTCTCTTTACTTGAGATTCAGATATATTTTTAGTTACTAATATAGCATGATCCTTTGCTGTTAACATTTCTTTTGATTTAATAATTTGTCTATTATTGAAACTGCTATTTGAAACCGTTCTTTTCTACTTCCTTTTATAAGTATGTAGGGCCGCTGATACAGATCTAGTGCCTGTTTAAAATAGATAAACATCTCTTCCCTATTGTCTGGTTTATCCCGTAAATCGTCTTTCTCCCAAGGAACATCAATATTGGTAAGCAAATAAAGGTCATATTTATTTTGCAAAGCATATTTTTCGAGTAAAGGATTACAATTTCCTACATAATACGCTTCAGAATACACCTTGGTTTCCAGTAAATCTGTATCACAAAATAAAATATCTGACACCTTCCTAGTTAACTTATTTTCTGTTGCAATTTGGCCTATTGCTATTGGAATTAAATCATTGGGTTCACAAATTTTTTGTTCTTTATCCCATTTATCTTGCAGGTATTCACGGGCATACTCTGGTACCCATAATGTATTATAATAATTTGCAAGTTGTCTTGAAAGTGTCGTTTTTCCGGTAGATTCAGGACCGTATAAAACTACTTTTAAGATATTACTGGGCTCTTGCCTAAGCTTTTCTTCCATTCCAAATAACCTTGAATTGCGAGAATCGTAAAAATAAGATATTGCAAAGATAACATTCCTAAACCTCTATAAGCATAGAGTGGTACCGTTATCAAATCTGCTATGATCCATAAAATCCAATTTTCAATTTTCTTTGTCGCCATATACCACATTGCAGTAAAAAATAAGCCAGAAGTGAAAATATCTATATAATTCTCTGTTTTGATTTCTGCCCCAAAATATTTATAAACACCATACGTAACCAAAAAGGTGGCAACACACAATAACAACCCTATAATTTTCTCTCTTAAGTTAGTGCTGGAAATTGTCACAAACTTAGTATTCCCATTTCTTCTAGCCCAATTATACCAGCCATAAACACTCATTACAGAGTAATAAAAATTCATAGACATATCACCAAAATATTCAGCCTTATACAACAAATAGACCGTAATCACAGTAGCAATCAAACCGGTTGGATAGACCCATATATTCTCTTTTTGGGCATAAAAAACACTGGCAATACCAAAAATAAATGCAATAGCCTCCAAAACAATCAAACTCCAAGTAGTTTCTTTATAGCTATTGATAAAAAAATCAATAATTTCGTTCATAACTACTTCGGTCTGTTTTTACCATTTTTATATATAAGAGAACATTTTCACTTTTCTCAAAAATTATTTTAATTTCAGCCGTAAGATAGTGCATGAGTTCATCGTAATTTCCGTAAATCTGCGTACTCATAGGGTTTTCAAGCACTTTAAAGCCAGATTTACGAAGTTGTTTAATAAAGTGAATTATAGGCTCTTCAAAATCATTTTGAAGTGGGGTCAGCGTAAGCTCAACTGATAATTTCATGGTAGTATTGAATGATTTATTGCTTGAAAAAATGTAATGTCTTTCTCGAAGGCGGTACCTATTACCACCATATCTGCGCCAGCATCATAAGCTCTGTTAATATCTTCTAAAGATCTTATGCCTCCACCTACAATCAACGGTATAGAAATACTTTTCTTAACACTGGCAATAACCTTTGCGTTTATTGGTATCATTGCCCCACTTCCAGCCTCTAAATAAATAAGTTTATTTCCTAATAATTCACCTGCAAAAGCTGTGTCTGTTATAAGAGACAAATCATTCATTGAAATGGGTGTTGTATGACTCACCTTTTGTACAGTAGTTGTAGTGCCTCCATCTATGAGAATATACCCCGTAGAAATTGTGTCCATAGGTTGTTTTCTTAAAATAGCTGCAGAGCGTACCTGCTTTTCAATTAAATATTCCGGATTACGGCCAGATAAAAGCATCAGAAAAAGTAACGCATCTGCATTAGACGCAATCTGTTGCTCATCACTAGGAAAAATTAAAATAGGAAGTGACGTTAAGGGTCTTATTTGTTGAACTAATTTATAAGTAGCGCCTATTTTTACAGTACTTCCACCTACAAAAATATGCGTTGCAGGAGATTGATTTATTTGGTTTATTGATTTCTGTGCCGTTGCAAGTACAAAATCTTCTGGGTCAAGCAAAACAGCAAGTAATTTTTCTCTCTGTTTGAGTGAAGCTAATAAATGCTGGTAAGTAAATCCAACTTGATTTTTCATAAGCCGCGTAATAGTTGACTAAGGTATTACTTTTATAGCATAAGAACACATATAGCCATTTATGGAAAAATAGTTAGCTTTATACTTCGCATATTTCCCTTCATATAATACCCACGCAATAGCTTCATCCTCGGAAACATCAAAAGGAAGCACTTTTATGTGGTCTTTGAAACTTACACCTTTGGTAGCGAATGCTTTATACAAGCTTTCTTTAATACACCAAATAATACTTAATTTTTGGGTAAGCGCTTTTTCATTAAGATAATTGTATTCATAATTAACAAACTTGTGACCTATACGCTGAATCTTATCTCTTATTAATTCAATATCAATTCCTACTTCATCTGTCTCACTGATTATAATCGCAGAAAATATAAAAGAATGTGTAATAGAAATATGTTTTCCATCAGACAAATGCGGTTTTCCTTTCTTATCATAAAAAAGCTCATAAGGTTCATATCCAGCAACTTTCAATAATTGTCTAACACTCAAAAATCCACGTTGATGGATTTCAGATTTCATGTTAGCAATACGGTCTTCACAATTTTTTGTTATCGTAAGATTTTTATTTAATTCATGTAGGTTTTCTTCTATATTCCAAATATAAACTGTAATTTTGTTATTAACTCTTATAGTTTTGTGAAGAGGCATTGATTTTTAAAGTTAATGTGTACCTTTGCAAAAAGGTAAATTGCTAATTATTAAAGATTAACAAATATAAAAATATGAGCACAAAAACAGTCCCTTACGTGGCATATAAAGTAAAAGATATTTCGTTAGCCGAATTTGGACGAAAAGAAATAGAATTGGCTGAGGCAGAGATGCCCGGACTTATGTCATTGCGAGAAGAATATAAGAACGAGCAGCCTTTGAAGGGAGCCCGTATTGCAGGATGCCTTCATATGACCATTCAAACTGCGGTATTAATTGAAACATTAGTGGCTCTTGGTGCAGAAGTTACCTGGAGTTCTTGTAATATCTTTTCAACTCAAGACCATGCGGCGGCTGCTATTGCTGCAGCAGGTATACCGGTGTATGCATGGAAAGGTATGAATGAAGAAGAATTTGATTGGTGTATTGAACAAACCCTATTTTTTGGGGAAGAGCGCAAACCTTTAAATATGATTCTTGATGATGGAGGCGACCTTACTAATATGGTTTTAGATCGATATCCTGAATTATCTCCAGGCATCAAAGGACTTTCTGAAGAAACCACTACTGGCGTACACAGGCTTTATGAAAGAGTAAAAAATGGCAGTTTAACAATGCCTGCCATTAATGTAAACGATTCTGTAACTAAATCAAAATTTGATAATAAATACGGTTGTCGTGAAAGTGCTGTAGATGCTATTAGACGAGCTACAGATACGATGTTGGCCGGAAAACGTGTAGTTGTTTGCGGATATGGAGATGTAGGTAAAGGTACTGCAGCATCTTTTAGAGGAGCTGGATCCATTATCACTGTTACCGAAATAGATCCTATATGTGCACTTCAGGCAGCAATGGATGGTTTTGAAGTTAAAAAACTGGATACGGTTGTTGGTAATGCTGATATTGTTATTACAACCACAGGAAATAAAGATATTGTCACAGGACGCCATTTTCAAAAAATGAAAGACAAAGCTATTGTTTGTAATATTGGTCATTTTGATAATGAAATTGACGTATCTTGGTTAAAAGAAAACTACGGTAAAACACATGTTAATATCAAGCCTCAGGTTGACAAATATACAGTTGATGGAAATGATATTATTCTCTTAGCGGAAGGGCGTTTGGTAAACTTGGGCTGCGCTACAGGACATCCTAGTTTTGTAATGAGTAATTCATTTACAAATCAGACCCTTGCTCAAATTGAACTTTGGAAGCACAGTGATAAATATGAGAATGATGTTTATATGTTACCAAAACACCTTGATGAGAAAGTTGCTAAACTTCACCTTGCCCGTATTGGAGTAGAACTTGAAGAACTTAACGAAGAACAAGCTAGTTATATTGGTGTTAAAGTGGAAGGTCCTTACAAACCTGAATATTACAGATACTAATATAATTTTTGATACTATATTTTAAAAACCTTGTCTTTATGGCAAGGTTTTTTTGTGAAATCGTACGAAACTTGATACGAGGAAAATGATGATTTAAAAAGAAATATCTTTTCAAATAGCGTAAATCCATACATTGTTTGGATAGAGCACTCTTTTTTGCAGAATAAACTCCTTTCAGCATCCATCTAACAAGCAAAATAGGGAATTTTAGCACACCTGTAAACCATTAAAATTGCACTATAGCTAGAAATTTTCAATCTTAAATAAAGAATTTGACTTAAGTAAAGAAAATGATCGTTATTTTAGAGAACCTATTTAATTTAGTAATCAGTGTAAAAATAAAAACAATCATATTTATATGAATCTGCAAAATATTCTTTACCGATAAAACATTTTTGTAGAAAAATACAATCGTTTAACTAGCAATATCGATCGCGTTGATCAAATAGGTTTTTTACTGACTTTGGATATCGCTTTCAATTTTAATACTAATGAAATTTTTAAAAAAATCATTTCTGATACTCCTTCTAATCATAACATGTGGGTTAGTTTATCTTTGCATTTCCTATTTTACACCAACTACCTTAAAATTCCCATCTTATATGAAGGCAGAAATATCCCAGATTACCACTTTAAGATCAAAAGAACATTTACAAAACGCAAATGTATCCTCCGTTAATATTGCTTGGCATTTAGATCATATATTTTTAACTATAAATTCTGTTTACGAAACTGTCAAAACTTCAGACCCCAATAATTATAAGTCTGCTTTCAATCTGCCTAAGCTCATTTTATTTACAACAAAACATATTCCAAGAGGTCAAGCAAAATCATCAGATAAAATTCGTCCTCAGGGTGCGGTTACTTCAGAGATATTAGATAAACATATGGAAACAGCTTTAAGCAACTTAGCACTTTTAGATTCACTTCCCAAGAACTCTAATTTCACTCATCCATATTTTGGTCAATTGCACCGAGAGGATGCTAAACGATTTTTAAAAATACACACCCAGCATCATTTAAAAATTTGCAGGGATATACTTAAAGCATCAAATGAATAAAGAGTTCCTAATCTAGAGTAGAATTTCTTAAAAAGAAAAATCCTTTGTACTCAATTACAAAGGATTTTTAATAAATTTATAAATCAATTTTCACTAAGCCTGAAAAGGCTCTATTGATACATATGATTTATTGTTTCTTTTCTTTTGAAATTTCACGATACCGTCAACCTGAGCATGAAGCGTATGGTCTTTGCCCATATAAACATTTTCACCTGGGTTATGAGAGGTACCACGTTGTCTTACGATGATATTTCCTGCAATGGCAGCTTGACCACCAAAAATCTTAACACCTAAGCGTTTCGATTCTGATTCTCTACCGTTTTTGGAACTACCAACACCTTTCTTGTGTGCCATTTTATTTTAATTTACGTACTTACTAGTAACTACGGGTTAAACAATTTATTTGGCTATACCGCCTTTAAGGTCATCTTGCAATTTAGCCAATTCATCCCATTTTCCATCTGCTGCCAACTGCGCTTGTTGAGGCCATGTATCTGGAACTTTAGATGCATATCTTGGACCTGCTTCTTCTAAAATACTTTTTAACTTGTCTATAGAAGTTCCTGCTAGATCCACAAAAGATACGATGCCTGCATTGTTGAAAATTTCAGCAATCTTTGGTCCTATACCCTCTATCTTCTTCAAATCATCTCCTGCAACTTTCTTAGCTGCTGGTTTTTTTGCCTCTTTTTTCTGAGCCGCTACTTTTTCCGGTTTTGGCTGAGGAACTGGATTCACTTCTTTTTTAGGAGTTGCTTTTTTAGCTGTCTTCTTAGTTCCAGAAGTGATAATGTTTTCAATAGTAATTTCACTAAAAGATTGTCTGTGGCCATTCTTGACTTTGTAACCTTTTCTTCTTTTCTTCTTAAAAACAATAACCTTGTCACCTTTCAGGTGCTTAATGACTTTAGCTTCAACAGAAGCTCCGTCTATAGCTGGGGCGCCTATGGTAATGTTACCGCTATCATCCAATAAAAGAACATTGTCAAAAGTGACTTTTTTTCCTTCATCTTCAGCTAAACGATGCACATAAACCTTTTGGTCTTTTTGCACTTTAAATTGCTGCCCTGCTATCTCTACAATTGCGTACATAGCTTTCTAATTAATTAAATATTATACCTTTCCATTAAAAAGGCGGGTGCAAATATAGTGCTTCTTGCTTAAAATACAAACGTTTTACATTTCAAAATTAAGAAAATATTGGTGTCATCTCTTTAGTGAAAATAGGCTTCTCAAATTTGTAATTTTTATTTAATCTTAGGTTTCTATGATTGGTTTTTTTGTGGTATTCCAGCTAGGTTTAAATTTTTGCATAAAAGCTAGTGTAAGAACTAATGAAGAAGCAAGTCCTTCAATAGTTAATACAAAAATTAGTATACCTGGCCCTTGATTATAATCTTTCATCCATGTATCCATAATCCGTATAGGAAATTCAGGATCTAAATGAAACATATATATAGACATAAAACCTACAAAAATCAAGGTAGCAAGAAAACCTGTGTACAATCCGGTTTTAAAACCGTTGAAATATTTAAATTCCTTTCCTTCTAGTAAACGTCTCAATCTAATAGCAGCATAAATTCCGTAAGCAACTATACCCCCGTTAAGCAAACGTAACCAAGGATTTTCGTGCAGATTAAATAATCTAACAAACAAAAAGTAAAATATTAAAACAATCGCTACTATAATACCGTAACGAATATGTATTTTTTTAGCATTCATAATAAAAGTTGATTTTTTGTTAACAGATCACTCCTCATAATATAGCAAAAAAACACCATCCGAATCCTTAATAAACAGTTAATTTTTAGACAGATCAAAGTTTTGAAATGCTAATTACTTACTTTTGAAATCATGATTTCAAAGAAGTTTGTAACAAAATCATCCTTTGATTGTCTAATTAATCACAATTAACAATAACTATAATTTAAAACATTGTAATGAAAAAACAATTTTTAATCCTTACTCTGCTGTTTTTGGCAATATTTAATGCCAATTCTCAACAGGTATCATTTGAAGAATATGATCTTGAAAATGGATTACACGTAATTCTTCATCAAGATAATTCTGCTCCCCTTGTTGTTACCTCCATCGCTTATCATGTAGGCGCTAAAGATGAAAATCCTGAAAGAACAGGCTTTGCTCATTTCTTTGAGCATCTTTTGTTTGAAGGAACAAAAAACATTGAACGTGGCGAATGGGATAAAATAGTAAAATCTAATGGTGGAAAAAATAATGCAACAACTAACGATGACCGCACGTACTATTACGAAGTTTTTCCATCAAACTCCCTTGAAACTGGTCTTTGGTTAGAATCTGAAAGGCTGTTACATCCAGAAATTACTCAGGTGGGTGTAGACACACAAAACGAAGTTGTAAAAGAAGAGAAAAGACTTCGTGTAGATAACAGGCCCTATGGTAAAATTTTTGAAGAACTTAAAAAAGGACTTTTCAAAAAACATCCATACAGATGGAGCCCTATTGGTTCTATGGAGCATTTAGATGCTGCCACACTTGATGAATTTTTAGCTTTCAATAAAAAATTCTATATCCCTAACAATGCAGTACTTGTTATAGCCGGTGATTTTAAAACTAAGGAAGCGAAAAAACTAATTGAAACTTATTTTGGAGAAATTCCAAAAGGCGAGCCTATTGTTAGAAACTACCCTAAAGAAGAACCTATTACAGAAGAATTTACTGTAAAAGCTTATGATGCTAACATTCAAATTCCAGCGATACTTGTAACGTATAGAACACCATCATTCAAATCAAGAGACGCTAGAATACTAGATATGATTTCATCTTATTTAAGCGGAGGTAATAGCTCTAAACTCTACAAGAGATTAGTAGATGAAGAAAAGAAAGCACTCGCAGTACAGGCTTTTAATTTTAGTCAGGAAGATTATGGACTTTCTGCGATATTTGCGCTTCCTCTTGGAGAGACTTCATTGGATGATCTAGTAAAAGGAATTGACAAAGAAATTGAAAAATTACAGACAGCGCTTATTTCAGAACGAGATTTTGAAAAACTACAAAATCAATTCGAGAATCAATTTGTAAATGCAAATTCTGGATTAGAAGGTATTGCCGGTTCACTTGCTAATTATTACTTATTATATGGTAATACAAATTTAATCAACAGTGAAATTGACATTTATAGATCAGTTACTCGTGAAGAAATTAAAGAAGTAGCTAATAAATACCTGAAGAAGAATCAAAGAATGTTGCTTGAGTATCTTCCAAAAGAACAAGAAAATCAGTAAGAAATAATGAAAAGAATTTTATTTACCCTACTAATACTGTGCGCATTTACGATTAACGCACAGGTTGACAGATCAAAACAACCAAAAGCAGGTCCTGCCCCTAAAATTAAATTAGGAAACCCACAAACTTTTGAGCTTCCAAATGGTTTAAAAGTTCTACTGGTTGAAAATCATAAACTACCCCGTGTAGCTTATACACTAACTATTGATAATCCACCTTATGCTGAAGGTTCCAAAGCAGGTGTTTCTGGTCTTATGGGGAGCCTTCTTGGGAAAGGTTCTTTAACAATAGATAAAGACACTTTTGAAGAAGAGGTTGATTATATGGGAGCTCGTATGAGTTTTAACTCTTCAGGAGGTTTTGCCAGAGGTTTATCCAAGTATTCTGAAAGAATTCTTCAGTTAATGGCAGATGCTGCTATTAATCCTAATTTCACCGATGAAGAATTCCAAAAAGAAAAAGATAAACTCTTAGAAAGTATTAAATCTAATGAGAAAAGTGTTACCAGCGCAGCTCGCAGAGTAGAATCTGCTCTTGCATATGGCCAAGGACATCCTTATGGGGAGTTTACAACTCGTGAGACGGTTGGAAATGTAAAATTGAACGATGTTAAAAATCATTATAGCAACTTCTTTGTACCTAAAAACGCATACTTAGTGGTGGTTGGAGATATTGACTATAAAGAGCTTAGAAAAAATGTCACCAAATATTTTAGCGAATGGAAAGCTGCCAGCCCCCTAACCGTATCGTATTCAAAGCCAGCACCCGTTCAATATACTCAACTCAATTTTGTTGATATGCCAAATGCTGTACAATCTGAAATAACGGTGCAGAATGTGGTAGATTTAAAAAAGACAGATGAGGATTATTTTCCTGCATTAATTGCTAACAATATCTTAGGGGGTGGTTCTAAAGGAATGCTTTTCTCCAATCTAAGAGAAGATAAAGGTTTTACTTATGGAGCTTATTCACGCCTTAGTTCAGATAAGTATGCGGCAAGATTTAGAGCATTTGCGAGCGTAAGAAATGAAGTAACTGATAGTGCAGTTATGGCATTTTTAGAAGAGATTAATAAAATTAGAGATCAAAAAGTTTCTACCCAAGATTTGGTGTTAGCTAAGGCAGACTATACCGGGAACTTTATTATGGCTTTAGAAAAACCAGAAACTATTGCAAGATATGCTCTTGCTATTGAAACTGACAATCTTCCAAAGGATTTTTATACGTCTTATCTACAAAATATAAATGCTGTAACCGCAGAGCAGGTACAAAAAGCAGCTCAGAAGTATTTCAAAGCTAATAATGCTAGAATTGTTGTTACTGGGAAAGGAAGCGATGTCATAGAAAAACTTGAAAACTTTAGCTTTAATGGTAAAAAGATTCCTCTTTCATATTATGATAAATATGCAAAAGCTACCGAAAAACCAGATTATAGTGCTGGTATTCCAGAGGGAACTACAACAACCACTATTTTACAAAAGTATATAGATGCTATTGGAGGGGCAGAAAAGTTACAAGCTGTGAACTCAGTATATATTAATGCAGAAGGTTCTATGCAGGGGATGGTATTGAATTTAGAAATGAAAACAACTAAGGAAAATCAGTTTTCTATGGATATGAAGATGAATGGAGGGTCTATGATGAAACAGGTATTTGATGGCGATGGCGGTTTTATGGTTGCTCAAGGGCAGAAAAGAGAACTTCCGGCAGATCAAATAGCAGGTTTGAAAGCAGAATCTGTACCCTTTCCTGAATTGATCTATCTTACGAATGAAAATGTAAAATTAGAAGGCATTGAAGATATAGATGGTAAAAAAGCGTATGCCATTAAAGTATCAGACAAAAAAGTAAATTATTACGATTTAGAATCTGGATTAAAGGTAAAGTCTGTAACTACCGTTGAAGGACAAGGACAAAGCATGAAACAAGCTTTGGGTATTAAAAACTATAAGGAAGTATCTGGTATTCTTTTTCCTTTTACACTTAGCCAGTCTTTTGGGCCACAAAGTATTGATTTTGAAGTAAAAGAACTAAAAGTTAATGAAGGAGTTTCAGAAGCAGATTTTAAATAACAACAGTATCACATAAAAAATAATTAAAGCACCCTAAAAAGGTGCTTTTTTTATGCGCTTCTGTTTGCCAAATAAACCCCTGCAAGAATAATCACCCCTCCTAACAATTGAAGAAAACTCAGAGATTCTCCATCTAATATCCCCCAAAAAATAGCCATAATGGGCATAGTATAAGTTACCGAAGCTGCAAAAACAGGATTTGATATACTAATTAATTTATTAAATAACACTTTGGCTAAAGCAGTTCCAAAAAGAGATAATAAAACTACATAAACAAGTGATTTTTGCATGGTACTGGAAGCAAAGATGACTTCAAAAAAACCAGTACTGTAAAGTATTGCAATCGCAGGGATAAGGATTATAGTGAAATTAGCGGTTGCTATACTTAAAGGACTTAAATGTTGCAGATACTTTTTTAGCATATTTATATTGAGAGCATAACAAAGAGAAGAAGCCAAAACCAGTAAACTATACCAATAATTTTGATCTGGATTAAATGTTGCGCCTTTTAATATGAGAATGGAAGTCCCTATAAGTCCAATAATAATACCCAACCATTGTCTTCTAAAACTTACCACTCCAAATAATAACACCCCTGTGACAATTGTATTAAGGGGAGTTAAAGAATTAAGAATTGCGGCAATAGCACTATCAATCTCCGTTTGGGCAAAAGCAAAAAAGAAAGGCGGTAAAAATGATCCAGCCAGAGCTGTCAAGGCAATCCATTTCCAATCCGACTTTTGAACTTGTTTAACGCTTTTAAAACCTACAGCGAATAGAAAAAAAGCTGTGAAAATAATTCTAAGGGCACCCATTTGAAATGGAGAAAGACCTACCAATGCCTTTTTAATAAGTATAAATGAACTTCCCCAAATAAAAGAGAGTGCCAAAAGGTAAAACCATTTATTGCCTTGATTGTTCATAAAACCTAAAATGTAATACAAAAATCTGCCATTTAATATCGCTGAGACAATTATATCATACCATTTTCTAATACCATTATAAACAATATAAATCTTTAAATTACACTAATTTAACTGTATTAGCGTGAGTTCTATCTAATTTCAGTTTTATATTTTAATCCTAAATAGGGGCTTTGAATTATTAAAGTTGTTATATATAAGTTACTTATGTTCATTTTCTTTGCTTGTCTAGGGGCCAACGTAAAGAAAACAACTAGTAGCTGTTTTTAGTGAAGCAGCCAGGCGGCGTGGGAAACCAAAAGAAAAGACAATTTCGGACTCAATTTTAATTCCTATTTACGTCGAACTCACGTTGTATTAGGTTTACATCAAATCTTATGTCCAAAGAAGTCAATTAGACTATAAAGTTTTTCCAGATTTCTTGGTGGATTCTCTTTTTTGAGTGCTCCCCTTGCCTACGCTGTTTTTTTTAAGAATACCGGTATTTCCTTTGGTATCGGCCATTTTTGTAGGTTGTGCTACCTTGAACATATTAAGATTAAGAGTATTTTCTATGGATTGTAGCAAAATTTGTTCTGGCTTAGCTTCTGCTAGAGTATATTTTTCTGACACCGTTTTCATTTCTGATTTTTTCTGAGCCAAAAAAGTATCATATACTTTTGGAAGTCCTTCTTTAGGGGCTTTATATAACTCCTTTCTTAAATCATTTTTTTGCTGAGTAGTATTTAACAATGCATTTACATCATTATTATTCATGTGATCCGTTAACAAATCCATATTATCTAGTAAAAGGTTTTGCATTTCACTTTCAAATTTACCCACCAAATTTTCAACTTCGCTTACTACTCCTATTTTAGCCAAGTAAGGCTCGGTTATTTCCTTATATTTAACGGGGTCTAGTGTATATTTATCGTTGGTTTGTAAAGGTTTGTCATTAGTATCCGTTATACAACACAAAGCAGCAAAGCTTTGGGCTGCTTCTGGCGTTATTTGTTTGAATCCAAATTCTATATTTGATGTTTTAGACGGTATGCGTGCTCGATCACCTGCTATTTTAACAATATTACTAGATCTTTGCTCTGCATTCTCCAAAAATACACTGTTTACTAAAGCTTGAACTTGTTCAATTTTTTCATTATCTCTTAACTCATCCCCTAGTTTAGCTACTATTTTCTCCTCGAAAGCTTCTCTTTCAATAGCTGTTTTAAGCTGTTCTGGCAACTCTCCTTCTGCATTTGCATTCATACCAATTGCTGTTTGCAACAAAAGACTTTTTACGGGTGTTGGGCAATTACCCAAGGAAGAAGCTATGTTAGAAATAGCTGTATTTCTTTCTTCTAGTGTTGAATTTTGATCTAATGCGTTATCTATTAGTTCTTTTCCGGCAGGAACATAAAATTCACGATCAAATTCATCAAACGATGGGATTTGCTTCAAAAAAGTTTCAATCACCTCACTAGCTGGTGCAGGAGGCAAATCGCTATTACCTAGTGGATATGTAATACTTGGATCCAAATTTTGAATCTGTGATTCCACCGCTTCTGCATTTTCTCCATACATCTCTTGTAAAACAACGGTTTCATCATATCCAGGCTCAAATGCAGGATGTTCAAAAAGCACTACGCCTTCGTCGAAGGTTAATAAAGGATTCCCTGCTTCAAGCACAAGTGAATCGTTCTGCAATAAGTTAAAGGATTCTAAATTAGTTAGATTTCTAAAGCTATCGGGTATACTTACTAATTCATTTTGAGAAACATTGATAGTTTGAATACTTTCTGAATTCCCCAAACTCTCAGGAAGCGTTTCCAATAAATTATTTTGTACTGATAGCTCACTTAAAGAAGGCATTTCACCCAGAGCTTCTGGAAGCTCGGTTATGTTGCTCCCTGCTACATTTATCTCTTTTAAATTTGGTAATTGCGCAATTTGATCAGGAAGCTTTTCTAATTGGCTGTTTGGCATGTACAATACCTCAAGACTAGTCATTTCGCTTACAGCTTCTGGAATAGATGTAATAGGGTTGTTTTCAGAGATCAACTCTTTAAGATTTGTAAATAGGGCTATACTCTGGGGTAATTCTTTCAATGAATTATCTGAAACCGATAAATCTTCTAAACTATCTAGCATACCTATAGTGATAGGTAATTCTTGCATATCATTTCCTGATAAATCCAATGATTCAGGCTTAAAAGCCATAAGGCCCTCTGATGTTACTTTAGAATCACCTAAAATTAAATTATTCATCTGTTCCGTGGTTATCCCAAGATTGCTAAAATCAAGTGCTTTGTAACCTTCCTTATTAGCTTCCGCCATTCTCTCATCTACTTCTCTTTTAAGGTCTTGGTTAGTCATTTACATTTTATTTATTGAGTTTTGTTGGATATGAATGAGTCAAAATTAATAATCTCTCTTAGTTAAAAAGTTTGTTTTAAGATAACCTATACTTGATGTTTTTCTTCATGAATTGATATATGTGGTTGTTTTAAAGGAATATTCGTAAATGAAAAAATGACATAAAAAAGTAATGAACATCAGTTTGATAGACAATCAATATAAAAGAATTTTAAATTCTTTAAACTATTTTAAGTTAAAAGTCTCATTTTTAGATTTTTTGCTCGTTCAAAGAAAACAAAAGAATCCCGAAGGAAGTCGGGAGCGTTTTTAGTTCAGGTCACTTCTATTTTCTTTTAAAGAATTAATGAATCTTCAATTTCATGTGGTATTTTTAGTCGAAAAGCATAAAACCGCCTTCGTTTTCCTAAATTTTCACTTACGCTTCAAAAAAAATGACAAAAAATGCCTAATACTCTGCAGAAAAAGGACACATCCAACATAAGAACTAATTCTTTTGTATCAAACTCAGGCAAATTGAATAAACCCCAAATTTTAAACCAACTTTTTTATTGAAAGATCTGGCAATGGCTTTTTCAGAATTGAAGGTTATCTTTGTATTATTAAAAATTAATTACATGAAACGATTTTTTATACTTCTATTGGTGGCGCTAACTACATTAGTGTCTTGTAAAAAGGAAAATGACAAAAAAAATGATTCACCTACCCAAATGCAACAAGTAATGGCGGTTCACGATGAAGTAATGCCTAAAATGGGTACAATTAGTAAGCTAGTAGAAGAACTTAAATCAAAAACTGGTGATAGCATTAAAGGAGCCGACTATGAAAAGGCAATGAAAGATCTGCAAAATGCGCATAAGGCAATGATGGATTGGATGAAAGGTTTTGGAGAACGTTTTGACCATGAGGAAATTTTAAAAGGAAAGCCTTTAAATGATGAAAAGAAAGAATGGCTTAATGAAGAAGAAGTAAAAGTTGAAGCAATGAAAGAAAAAGTAAATACTAGCATCCAGAATGCTGAAAATTTACTCAAAAACTAAAGATCTTATTATATAGCCATTTTTTTACCCTATATAAGCATCAGAAAATAGTCCATAATTTTTATAAAATAATAGCAATGGATAAATTATATCAAGAAGTAATTTTATTTTCCACTGTATAAATTAATTCTTCCATTTTAAAGATTCCATTAAAACGCGCATATCGTTTTTAACGTAATCTACAGCCGGTAATATAGAATCATAATTAGGTTTCGCATAAAAATACAACGCACCTGTAAGGAAATGCTTTGTGCTATCTGTAGCATAAAATTGAGATTGAGACGCCGCATTACCTCCTATTTCATAAAGCATCCCATAAACCTTATTACTTGAGTTTAAAAAAGGTTGTTCTGTAATATCATCTGCTTTAATCACATGTTCATAGGTAAGCTTTTGAGCATCTATCAAGAGACTATCCATATTATTTGAAACTTTACGATACGTAAGATGTAAAGTAGCTTTCATAAAAGGATATTCTATCTTCAGCTGGCAGCTTTTATCAACATTTATTACAGCCTCCTTATTTTTCTTAAAACTATATGGACAATTGGTTTGCAAACTTTCATAAGTTGCTTTGGGGTATTGTAACCTCAGCATTGCATTAGGTTTTGGAACCGGACTTTCACAGGAACTAAAAATTAAAATAAAGCTAAAAATGCTTATCATTAAAATTAGGTTATTTCTCATTTAGGCAAAGTTACTTTAATTTGTTTGATACGCTTTTTATCTAGAACCTCCACTTTAAAAACATACTCATTAAAAATAATTTTAGTTCCCGGTTTTGGAAAGTTTCCCGCTATTTCCAAAACAAAACCTGCAATAGTTTCAGATTCACCCTTATGCTCTTCAAAACCACTTTCATCTTCTAAACGGATTACTCTGTAAAAATCTCTAAGAGACGTTTTTCCTTCAAAAACATAATTAGAATCATCTAATTTTGAATAAATAAGTCCCTCATCATCAAATTCATCACTAATATCGCCTACAATTTCTTCTATAATATCTTCTAAAGTAACCAACCCAGAAGTACCTCCATATTCATCTACCACAATAGCAAGATGATTTTTCATTTCCTGAAATTCTTTTAATAAATCGTCCAGTTTTTTGTTTTCTGGAACAAAATATGGAGCCCTCATTAATTTTGCCCAGTTAAAATTCTGCTTATCTAAATATGGGAGTAAGTCTTTAACATAGAGTACACCGGTTACCTGATCCATATTATCCTTAAAAACAGGAATCCGGGAATAACCGTTTTTGATAATTTCGGGAAGCACTTCACTAAAAACAGCTTCTTCATTCAATGCAAAAATATCTATGCGCGGTCGCATTACTTGTCTGGTATCTGTATTTCCAAAAGAAACAATTCCTTGAAGTATTTTCTTCTCCTCACGAGTAGTGTCATCTGCTGAAGTTAGCTCTAGGGCTTGTGAAAGCTGATCTACTGAGATATTAGATTTTTTTCTGCCCAGTTTTTCCTGTAAAAAAATTGTTACGGCTCTCATTGGCAAACTTAACGGACTAAAAACCTTGTCCAAAATTATCAAAGGAACTGCCATAAAATGAGCAAATTTCACACTATTACGACTGGCATATACTTTTGGTAAAATTTCTCCAAAAAGTAATATTAAAAAAGTGATCACCCCTACTTCAAGAAAAAAGCGGAGCTCTATGGTGTCAAAAATATAATATGAAAACCCGCCAAAAACAGCGTCACTAAAGGATGCAAATAAAAGAACAATGCCAATATTAATAAAATTATTTGCGACTAAAATAGTTGCTAGTAATTTTTTTGGTCGTTCTAAAAGTCTTAAGATAGCTTCATTTTTTGATTTTGCATATCCATTATCATCATTAATATCCGAAGAGTTTAATGAAAATAATGCTACCTCCGCACCAGAGATAAGCGCAGAGCAGATTAATAAAATAAAAAGACATATTACTTTAAGAAGTAAGGATGTGTTGAAGCTTACAAAATATAAAATCAATAAACTGGGAGGGTCAGGATCCAAAGATTCAACTAATTAGTTATACTTTTATTAAAAAGGAAGATCATCATCCTCTTCCGGCGTTGGTTTGGAAGAAATGGATTCCAAAGGTTTAGCACTTTTAACAGCACTTGGAGTAGAAGCATTCCCTCCACTTTGGGTTTCACTTTTGGTAGTTAAAAATGTAAAGTCGGTTACCTGAATTTCGGTACTATATCTGGTATTCCCATCTTCACCTTGCCACTGTCTAGTTTTTAGTCTACCTTCTACATATATTTTATCTCCTTTATTTAAATATTTTTCACAAATCTCAGCAGCTTTATTTCTTACTACAATGTTATGCCATTCTGTGTTAGTAACACGTTCACCTGTCTGTTTGTTCACATAACTTTCATTGGTTGCCAAGGGAAATCTGCCAATTGAATTTCCACCTTCAAAATAATGCATTTTTACATCATCTCCCAAATGCCCTATAAGCATTACCTTATTTAATGTTCCGCTCATGAATAGATTATAAAGAGGTTTATATCAAATGTACTAAAATTTGTACACTTTAGAAACTGTATTCTTCAACAAAATTAGCAATTAAAACGGGTACTGCATAGTCTTTTAAACTATCAAGTGCAATCCCGTCGTCTAAAGATTCTTCCAGTGCCACGATCCAAAAACGAGTATAAATATGTTGGTGTGATAGTTTATGAACCAGAGATTTTTGATTGTACAAATCAAGTTGAAATGCTTTTCCTTTAGTAAAGGTACGTAAACTTGGGTGCTCTCTAATTACTTCTTTTTCAAGTTCATTATCCGATTCTATTAATGGTAACTCATATAGGTGCTGCCAAATATCTTTGGACAACCTTTGTTGAATTAATGTAGAATCACCATCGTGTATCAATAAATAATTAAAATACCGTTTTTTTACTTTTAGCTTCTTAATTTTTACCGGAAGTTTTTTAATCATTCCAGAAGCTAATGCTACGCAATTTTCATTTAATGGACAAATGACACAATTAGGGCTTTGAGGCTTGCATTGGTTAGCACCAAATTCCATAATTGCCTGGTTATAAGTACCCGGTTCTTTAAATTCTATATATTTTTGAGCCAGCTCTTTAAAATACTTAACTCCTTCTGTGGAATTAATAGGTAATTCTATTCCAAAATAACGGGCTAATACCCTATAAACATTGCCATCAACTACAGGAGTTGCTTCATTAAAACAAATAGATGCAATAGCACTAGCTGTGTAGTCACCTACTCCTTTTAATTGTAAAAGTTCATGATAATTATCTGGAAAAACACCTTTATATCTTGTAACTATATCTTTAGCGGTATAATGTAAATTTCGGGCTCTGGAATAATACCCAAGTCCCTGCCAAAGCTTAAGTACTTCATCTTCAGGTGCATTTGCTAAATCAAATACCGTTGGATACCTTTCTACAAACTTAAGATAGTAGGGAAGCCCCTGTGCAACTCTTGTCTGTTGCAACATGATTTCTGAAAGCCATATATAATAAGGATCTTTAGTTTTTCTCCAGGGAAGATCTCGTTTATGAATAGCGTACCAAGAGATGATTACTTTGCTGAAAATCATATTTGTAAGTAAATTTCAAAAGTAAATGTTTATGTAGTTAAATTTTAATCATTTAGGATATATATTTTGGACAATAAATTTATATATTTGCAACCCCTTAAAAGATAACATAATATAACAAACTAAAATTAAAAATGACGAAAGCAGATATCGTAGCTAAAATTTCCGAGAAACTAGGTATGGAAAAAGGAGATGTACAGGCAACTGTAGAATCCTTTATGGATGAAGTGAAAAATTCATTAGAGAGTGGAGATAACGTTTACTTGCGTGGTTTTGGCAGCTTTATAATTAAGACTAGAGCAGAAAAAACAGGACGTAATATATCTAAGAACACAACCATTAAAATTCCTGCGCACAATATTCCAGCATTTAAGCCTGCCAAAGTTTTTGTTGAAGGTGTGAAGAGCAGCGTTGAGGTAAAATAATTAATTAATCTAAAGATTTTAATATGCCAAGTGGTAAAAAGAGAAAAAGACATAAGGTAGCTACGCACAAGCGTAAAAAGAGACGAAGAGCTAACCGTCATAAGAAAAAGTAGTTAGCTTAACTACTTTTTCTATTTTAAAAAAATCGTTCCTTGAAATAGAAACCTCCCAATTAATGAGGGGTTTCGCCGGGTATAAAAACCTGTGAAAAATAATTGTTTAATCCATCTTTACCGTTATTACGGTATCGATACAAATTTGATTCAGAGTGAATAAAGAACTGATTGTACGATCTGGTTCCTCTGACGTCGATTTTGCCTTACTGAGGGATGGAAAACTAGTTGAATTACATAAAGAACAGGATGATAATGATTTTTCCGTTGGCGATATAATGCTGGCGAAAATCAGAAAACCGGTTCCAGGCTTAAATGCTGCATTTGTTAATGTAGGTTATGAAAAAGATGCTTTTTTGCATTATCATGATCTTGGACCCAAACTTCCCACTTTATTAAAATTCGTTAAACGTGTAAGCACAGGTAAATTAAAAGATTATTCTTTAAAAGACTTCCCATTTGAAGACGATATAGACAAGGATGGTGTAATTACCAATGCGTTAAAATCCAATCAGTCTATATTAGTACAAATCGTTAAAGAACCTATTTCCACCAAAGGTCCCAGAATTAGTTCTGAGCTTTCCATAGCTGGACGTTATCTGGTATTGGTACCTTTTTCAGACCGTATCTCAGTTTCGCAAAAAATTGAGTCTAAAGAAGAAAAAGAACGCCTTAAAAGACTTGTTAAAAGTATTAGGCCTAAAGGATTTGGTGTTATTATACGAACCGTAGCAGAAGGTAAAAAAGTCGCAGAGCTAGACAAAGATTTAGAAAACTTACTTAGCCGCTGGACAGCAATGTGTAAAAAAATCCACAAAGCAGCGTATCCATCAAAAGTATTAAGCGAACTCAACAGAGCCGCTTCAATTTTGAGAGATGTTTTTAATGATTCCTTTACAGGAATAAATGTGGATGATGAAACGCTTTATTATCAAATTAAAGATTATGTGCAGGAAATTGCACCACAAAAAGAATCTATTGTGAAACAGTATTCATCATCGGTGCCAATTTTTGAGAAGTTTGGTATTGAAAGACAAATTAAAACATCGTTTGGAAAAACGGTCAGCATGAGTAAAGGTGCCTATTTAATTATAGAACACACAGAAGCACTTCATGTAATTGACGTTAATAGTGGCAACCGTTCTAACAAAGCGAAAACGCAAGAAGGAACAGCGCTGGAAGTTAATCTGATTGCAGCATCAGAAATTGCAAGACAACTCAGATTAAGAGATATGGGTGGAATCATTGTCATAGATTTCATTGATATGAATACCAGTGAGAACCGAAGAAAACTTTATGACCATCTCAGAGCTGAGATGAAAGAAGACAGAGCAAAACACAAAATTCTGCCTCCTAGTAAATTCGGTCTTATTCAAATAACAAGACAAAGAGTTCGGCCAGAAAGAAATATCAAAACGCGTGAGGAAGATCCCAGCGCAAGCAGAGAAGGAGAAATTGATGCTCCTATTCTCGTTATCGATAGAATAACTGCCGATCTTGAAAAGATTTTAAAAGACAAAGAAGGTGCAAAGGATGGAATTGTCCTTAACGCACATCCATTTGTCGCCGCATACCTAACCAAAGGATTTCCATCCATCCGTTCTAAGTGGTTCTTAGAACATAAAAAATGGGTAAAAATATTACCAAGAGATGCTTACACGTACCTTGAATATCACTTTAAAAACAAAAGTGGTACCCGAATAAACTAGAAAAAGGCGTTCGTATTTACGAGCGCCTTTTTTATTTTTGCCTGAATGAAAAAATCTATTTCATATACGATTTTGGAGGCTACGGCTAAAATGGAAGCTTTTTGTGCCTATCAAGATCGATGTCATAAGGAAGTTACTACTAAACTTAAGGAGATGAAAATGATTCCTCAAGCAGTAGATCATATTATCAATCATCTTATTCAACATAATTTTCTCAATGAAGAGCGATTTGCCAGAAGCTATGCGAGAGGTAAATTCAGAATCAAAAAATGGGGGAAACATCGCATTGTTAGAGAATTGAAACAACGTGAGATTTCCAGATTTAATATTTCAGCAGCACTTACGGAAATTGATGCAGAAGAATATGTAAATACCTTAGACTCTATAAGTATGAAGAAATGGAATCAATTATCAGATTCTAACCTCCTTATTAAAAAGAAAAAGTTAGCAAACTACCTTATATACCGGGGATGGGAATTAAATTTAGTTTATGATAAAGTAAACCAATTTACTTCCCACTAATACCTAACTCTTTATGCGTATTTACAATAGCTTGTTGATTTTTGTAATCTATCCACTGTTGTCCTTTCCATTTGCGCATCAAGTTGTCATAATTACGCATCACAAAAACATTGTAGGCTGCCTTCATTAGGTTACCTGGTTTTTTAGGAAAAGAACGCAAACTCATTGAAAATCCCGGAGTAATATATTTCATATAGTGCCAATATCCCTCTGGCATATAAAGAGCTTCTCCATGATTTAAATTAGCTATATAACCATTGGCTTTCTTTAAAGCTGGCCATTTCGTATAATCTGGGTTATCAAAATCTATATCTTCACGAGAAATTAATGAATGTGGCACCTTGTAAAGATATTTAGATTGAGCTGGGTCTAAAATGATACATTGTTTCTTTCCATGAAAATGAAAGTGAAGGATGTTTGAGTAATCTATATCAAAATGCATGAATACTTTGCTGTCTTCACCTCCAAAAAAAAGCATTGGTAATTGTTTTACCAGTCTTATTCCTATATCTGGCCACCTAAAATCATTTGCTAATGCCGGCACTTCTTGCATAAGATTATATAAGAATATACGATATTGAGTAGGTTGCGTTTTAAGCAATTCAATATAATCACGCATTTTCATACGGGCATGCGGTTCATTGAATCCATCTTTATAATCAACAGGACGATCATCATAAAGGGGTACTGTTTTATCTCCAGCAATTTTAGCTATATAATCTAAATCCCATTTGCTGTAAGCTTCCCAATCTGAAGTAAGCCCCTCAATAACCAGAGGCTTCTGCAACTTTACATAGCGTTCTTTAAATTCTTTTTTAGATATGTTTTTTACCCTTGGTATTTCCTTTAAATTCATAGGCTACTTTAAACCTTAAAAGTTATTAAAGTTAAAAAAAGGATTTTCAATAATTATTTGGTGCGTTTTAGTATGCTAAAAAATTATTCTGAGGTATTTAAAACTTTTGATTTTTGCTTAGCATCTTCATTACGCTCAATTGCATGACCAGGACGCGTCCATTTAGGTTTTTCACCTAGTGATTTCAAGTTAGAATCACTGGCTTCTACAGTTTCAGGTTGTGCTTTTTTAACAAATGGTTTTTGTGGATTTAAGCCCAACATTTTAAACATTTCCATGTCTTCATTCACATCTGGATTTGGAGTAGTTAACAATTTATCCCCGGCAAAAATTGAATTTGCGCCTGCAAAAAAGCACATTGCCTGACCTTCACGACTCATTTGAGTACGACCAGCCGAAAGGCGCACTTGTGTTTGAGGAATCACAATTCTTGTGGTAGCTACCATGCGAATCATTTCCCAAATTTCTACAGGAGTTTCATTTTCCATTGGAGTTCCATCTACTGCCACTAATGCATTAATAGGAACTGATTCTGGTTGCGGATCTAAAGTAGATAAAGCAACTAACATCCCCGCCCTGTCTTCTATCTTTTCTCCCATACCAATAATACCACCGCTACAAACTGTTACATTAGTTTTGCGTACATTATTAATGGTTTCCAACCTATCTTCATAACCACGGGTGGAGATTACTTCTTTATAATATTCTTCTGAAGTGTCTAAATTGTGATTGTACGCATATAAACCGGCTTCTGCAAGACGTTGTGCCTGATTCTCTGTGATCATACCGAGGGTACAACAAACTTCCATCTCAAGTTTATTAATGGTTCTAACCATTTCCAATACCTGATCAAATTCTTCTCCATCTTTTACATTTCGCCAAGCAGCTCCCATACAAACTCTGGAAGAACCCGAAGCTTTTGCACGTAATGCCTGCGCTTTTACATGTTTTACAGACATTAAATCATTGCCCTCAATATCAGTATGATATCTTGCTGCTTGCGGACAATATCCACAATCTTCTGGACAGCCTCCAGTTTTAATACTGAGTAATGTGGAGACTTGTACTGTGTTAGGGTCATGATATTTTCTATGAACCGTAGCCGCTTCGTAAAGCAGTTCCATCATCGGTTTATTATAAATATCGAGAATTTCTTCTTTGCTCCAGTTGTGTCGTATTTCACTCATTATTTGCTTTATTGATCTTTCAAAAATAGGAAAAGCATTTTGGTTCACCTTATAAACCTACTTAAAAAAATTCCGCTTTAACAGCGGAATTTTTTATTATTTGTTATCTGAATCAGTTTCTTGTTGGTCTGATGCATCCTCGGAAACTTCGGCATCCAAATCTTTACCTTTTAAATACTCTGGTAGATTCATCCCTGCCATATTGAACATTTCTTGCAATGGTGGTACCGATTTGTACAATCCGGATACAAAGTTAGCAGTAGATGTTTTTCCATCTTTGCCTTCTCCTCCATCCCAAACAGTCACTTTATCAATTTTAATATTTTTAATTGCCTCTGCCTGCGTTTTTACTAGTTCTGGCAATTTGTCTGCGATTAATAATAAAACTGCATCTTTTGAATTGTTCCCAGCGGCTTTCACAATCTGATCTAAACCTTGGGCTTGCTTGGTTAATACTTCATAAAGACCTTGGGCTTCTGCCTGAGCCTTAAATAAAATTGCATCTGCTTCACCCTTCGCTTGTCTTCTTATTTTTTCAGCCTCCGCTTCAGCATCAATTTCTACTTTGCGTTTATCAATTTCGGCAGGTACTACAATATCTGCTATCTGGAAAGCACGCACACGTTCTGCTCTTGCTTTTTCTGCTTCCTGCTCTGCTGCATAAGCTTCCTCTAATGCTTTGGCAGATTGCACTTTCTCCGAAGCAATAGCAGTTCGTTCTGCTTCCGCTTCACGCTGTCTTCTTAATGAATTAGAGTTTGCCTCATCAATTTTAGCAATATTTTCTCCTTCCACAGCCTGTGCTTCTGCCGCAGCTACCTTGGTTCTTTGATCCTGTACAGCATTAGCCTCACCAATAGAACCATCTCTATTTTTTTCAGCTACTGATTTTCTAGCTTCATTAATTGCATGTGCTGCCGCTTCCTTACCTAAGGCTTCTATATATCCTGATTCATCATGAATATCTGTAATATTAACATTGATGAGTTTAAGACCCACTTTCTTTAATTCAGTTTCAACACTATGAGAAATATTGTTTAAAAATTTATCCCGATCTGAGTTAATTTCTTCAATATCCATAGAAGCAACTACCAGACGCAATTGCCCAAAAATAATTTCTTTCGCCAAATCTTGTACATCAGGAAGTCCCATGCCTAAGAGACGTTCTGCAGCATTCTGCATCACCCCTGGCTCTGTAGAGATTCCTATGGTAAATCTGGAAGGTACATTCACACGAATATTTTGCTTACTAAGTGCATTTTGTAGATTTACTTCAATGGAAATGGGTGTTAAGTCTAGGTATTCATAATCTTGAAAAACAGGTAGTATAAATGCAGCGCCACCATGAATACATTTGGCGGACTCCCCGCCTGATACTTTTCCGTACACAACAAGAATACGATCTGAGGGACAACGTTTATAGCGCCTCAGCAGTATCACTATAAAGACAAAAACAAATAGAATGGCAAAGATAATAGCTAAAGAAGAGCCAAATGCACCTACCTGAAAAGAGAAAAATTTGAGCATATTTAATTATTTATTTAAGGGTTCTACAATAAGGATTCCGTTTTCTGTAACATCTTTTACTTTAATAACGGAACCGGATATAAGATCTTTATTTGCATCTGTTAAAGCTTCAAGTTCTCTTAACGAGCCTTGTATACGTACGTGGGCTTTCCCTATTTTAGAGCGATCAGCTCCAATTGTTAGGTATACTTCTCCTACTGCATTGATAGCATTTTTATAATTAAGAGTACCACTCGCGGTAAGTTTGCTCATATAGTAAAACATGGCTCCCATAAGAGCCATCATAATAAGTCCACAAATTGAAGATATTAATACGGTACTGGTTTTTGAAAGTCCTGCATCTATACAAGCTATCCCACTCCATCCAAAAATAGTAAAAAAGCCTATAAGGTTTTTAACTGTTATAAATTGAAAACCAATTCCACTATCTCCATCAATCTCAGCATCTACGTCTCCGCTATCTCCTACATCTCCACCACCTAAAAAGGTGAGTAGCATCATAAGTATAAATACCGCTGAACCTGCAACGGCAATTGTCCAGTAAATTTTTTCAAAAATCTCCAATCCTGAAAACCAAGCATCCATAAGCAAATAATTAAGTTAGAAATATAGCGACTTTATTTATTCAAAGCAATTAAAGTTATCACGAACGAGACAGCAAAACGCTTACAGCATTGCCGCCAAAGCCTACTGCGTTTATAAGAACTTTATCAATTTTTTTTGGAAGAAATTCATAGGGTATAAAAGGAACCGCTATAAATTGTTGATATTGTAGCATTAACGTGGCCATTTCAATACTCAACATTCCAGAAGCTCCAAAGGTGTGACCTATCTTCCATTTATTAGTAGTTAAATACGGAACTTTGTTACAAAAAATCTTCTTAATTGCATTAAATTCTGAAATATCTCCTTTTATGGTGCCTGGAGCATGCATCACTACCACATCTACTGTGTCTGGATTTTGCTCCCCTAAAGCCATCTTCATGGATTTTTGAAAACAAATAGCATCTGTTGAAATAGAAATATTATGCTTTAAAGGCTCCGTTGCATAGCCTATGCCCTCTATAATTGCCAGCGCATGGTCTTTTTTTCCACTTTCAAGACACGCCATAGCAGCACCTTCTCCCAAAACCATGGTATTAGCATCCTTCTCAAGGTTTAGGGCCTGACAGGGATATGCTGTCTCTTGATTTGCATATATCTTAAGAGCCTTCATTTGAGCAATTGTAAATGGAGTAAGGGCTGCTTCGCTGCCTCCCACAAGAAACTTGTCTTTCATGCCTGATGATAACCAAACAATCCCATTCAAAAGCGCATGCAAAGCTGTAGAACAAGTAATGGAATGAGAAATTTCTGGACCTTCCGTTTGCAAATCGTGTGCTACCCAAGAAGAAATATTACCCAAGGTGGTAGTTGGTGAACTTAAAGTGGCTACTTTGCCGTTCTCTAAAAATTCTTGATGGTAATATTCAAATAGTGCAGTTGCACCTCTAGAAGACCCAATATTGATTCCAAAGTTGTGATGTGATTCCCAACCTGCAATTTTTACCGCTTTTCTAGCAGCCAGTATGGCATACAAAACACTTCTGTCAAGGTTTTGATACTTATTGCCCTCTTTTTGTAACTGCGCAACCCTCTTTTCACACTCCTCTGAAAGTGAAGCCGCCAAAAAACCAAATGAATGTTTCTTAATACAATGACTATTGTTAAGGTATTCAGTATAGATAACTTCTTCTGATGTACCTAAAGGAGAAAGTGAACCAATAGCAGTTATGGAGACAGGAGTTTTCACAAGAAAAATAATACTTGATTTTTGGTGAACGCAAATCTAGGATATTGCATTGGGACTTTCAACATTTATTAACCTAAAGTCTAATCTTATAGAAATAAAAAAGAAGAGGTCGATTCGTATTTGGAATATATATTAACTGACTAACTACTTACAGAATTTCACCAACTCTATTAAATACTTCAGCGACCTCTTTTATGTTAATTTATCTTTTGTGTTTTTAAAACATGGTTCATTTCTATTTGAAATAGAACTCCTGCCAATAATTCCGATGCAAGATGGAGTTCATGGTAACTTACAGCAAAGCTCAATTCCGAAAAAGGAGTCTCCATTAGTAAAGGTTTACTATCTAACTTAGATTTACAGGTCTCGCAAAGTGTACAATTTGTGAGTGCAGATTTCACCTTATCTTGAAATAATAAGAGCTGAGAAAAATTCAACAATAGTCCGGTATCTCTAAATACTAACTGTACTTTTTGGATATTTATAGAATTCGTGTTTTTCCAATGGAAGGCCATCCCAAATTCATTATGATATAATAGATCAATGTCATTCATGCTTTTATTTGCTAATAATGAAATTATCAATTGTTTCATTAATTTCTTCTTCACTATTTGAAAAGTCGTCAGCGAATAAGTAGGAATATAGAGGTCTACCTGAAACCTTTGCCTGTAAAACAAGGTTCTTGTTTTTACTAAACACACTATTCCAATTCTGCCTTACTAATTCCCATGCTTCTTTATTAGCTACCCACCACTCTTGTGCGGCTTTACAACGGATATCTGCAACTTTCACATAGTTGTTGACTCCTTTTTCTTCGGCAAGAATAATATCATCAACTGCATTTTTACGAATTACCTTTAAATTATCTTGATTATGTACCCATCCAGAATTTTTAATAATATGCTCATTACCCCTAATAGTGACATTATAGTCTTTTCTTTTGGTATATTCCCTTCTAGGAAGAGGTGCATCAGTAGTGTTTTTCCATCTGCTAATACCGTCTACATGCGTCCAAGTAGCAGTACCCTCATATCTGGGACTATCGTCTACCTGATATACTTTTTGAGTCCATTGTCCTTGAACATCTTCACTTTTTAACACATTAAATCTCCATGTATTATCCTTGTAAAACATATAGAAATTTGTATTCTCATAAAGCCAATCTTGACGCCAATGCTTGATTACAGTAGGTTCTGAAGGATTTCCCACAATAAGAAGATGCTGCATCACAATTTTGTTGTCTTTATCTTCTACTATTTGCACCCATTCCAGCCCTTTATCATGTTTCACTTTTGAAGGTACATAGGTAGAATCTTTAGAATAATTAAAAGTCTCTGCAAAATTGAATCCTACCTCAAAACAACCACACATACTTTTTATGGCTTGTTGATCTTGCTCCTTTTTTGATTGTCCAATAAGTGTCATGGAACACAATAATAGTACTACAGAACCTATAGCTTTTGTTTTCATAATACGAACATTTAATTGAATAGATTTTTTTATTATTCTTATTTAGATTTAATTAAAATAGATTATATATTTGCACAAATATAAATTAGAATGAGTCTAAATAAAAATAATTTATCAATTTATTTTTCCATTTTTTTTATTCATTTGCTTTTTGGTCAGGAAACGCTAGACTCATTACAAAGGCAAGATCTTGACGAAGTAATGGTTACTGCTACTCGAACGGTAAGGCAACTATCTTCTTTACCATTACCCGCAATAATTCTAACAAAACAAGAACTTAAAGCAACCAATAACCTTAGGCTGAGCGATATTCTAAATGAACAAACAGGGCTTATTACCATCCCTGATTTTGGAGGAGGTGATGGTTTACAGTTACAGGGATTAGACTCGCAATACACTTTAATTCTAATAGACGGTGTTCCGCTTATTGGAAGGTCTGCAGGTACTTTAGACCTTAACAGAATAAGTTTGGGAAATATCAAACAAATAGAAATCGTAAAAGGTGCATCCTCTAGCTTATATGGAAGTGAAGCCCTAGGTGGAGTCATCAATATAATTACAGAAACCCCCTTAGAACCACTAAATGGTACTATAAATTATAGAAACAGCACATTCAACACAAATGATTTAGGCATATCATTAAATCATAAAAAAGAAGCACTTGGAATAAATCTATTTCTAAATAGATTTAGCAGTGACGGTTTCAATTTAAATAAAGATGACAACGTAAATACAGTAGAACCATTTAACAACTATACCATTAGTTCTAAGATTATCTATGAATTCTCACCTCAAATAAAACTTACCGCCTCCGGACGCTATTTTGAACAAGTTCAAGACTTAGTGGTTTCTGAGAATCTATCTGGAGAAAGTGAGATTAATGAATGGAATACCCATCTTTTATTTGATCATTCGCTCTCAAAAAAATGGAAAGGGTACTTAGAACTTTATGGCACTGGATATCGTGCTAATGAATTTACCGATGCACTTAATGGAACTAGATTTGAAGATCGTTTTTATAACCAGCTACTCCTCCGACCCGAATATCGAATTAGCTTTAAGCCTACATTAAAAACAGAAATTATAACAGGAGTTGGCATTACGCATGAAACACTAGACAGAACAGATTTTTCTGAAATGCCTGTTTTCAATGCTCCTTACATTTATGCGCAATTAGATCATCGTTTCCTAGAAAAATTTAACTTGATTCTGGGTGCTCGGTTTGATAGCCATAATGAATATAGTTCTCAATTTAGCCCAAAAGCTGCTTTAAGATATCGTATCAATGAGAAACTTGCTATTAGAGGTTCTGTTGGTTATGGTTTTAAAGCACCAGACTTTAGACAACTTTATTTTGACTTTACCAATACCACTGTTGGATATACTGTATTAGGTAATGAAGCTGCTGTTGAGGCATTATCAAGGTTAGACTCTCAGGGTCTCCTTGCCAATCTTCTAGTACCGCTATCTAGTTTTGATAATCAATTATCTCCAGAAAATTCAATTGCCATAAATATGGGTGTAGATTTCAATCTAACCGAAAATCTTACACTTAAAACAAATTTTTTTGGCAATACCATTAATGATTTAATTGATACCAGAATTGTAGCTAACAAAACTAATGGACAAAACGTTTTTAGCTATTTCAATATAAATGAAGTATACACAAAAGGATTAGAATTAGATGTGGTCTGGAAGCCCCATAAGCATTTAAAAATACAAGGAGGCTATCAACTTTTATATGCAAGAGATAAGGAAGCGGAGAAAGCTTTTAAAAATGGAGAAGTATTTGCCCGCCTCAATCCTGGATCTCCCTCATTTCTACTTTCATCAGATGACTATTTTGGACTCTTCAACCGATCTCGCCACATGGCTAACCTAAAACTGTTTTACACTGTTCCAAGCTGGAAAGCAGATCTAAATATGAGAACCACTTACAGAAGTAAGTTTGGCTTGTTAGACACCAATGCCAATGGCTATCTAGACAATTTTGATGATTTTGTTGATGGGTATGCCATTCTTGATCTGGCATTTAATAAAACCTTATTTAAACATTACAAAATAGGAGTGGGAGTTGATAATGTAATGGGTTTTACAGATACTCAAAATATAAGCAATATCCCTGGAAGAATTATTTACGGAAAACTCAATATTAATTTTTAATTTATCTTACATGAAAACAATTAAACATCTTTTTTTATTAATACTAGTGGCTTTACTTGCCAACGCATGTAGCAATAACGATGATGAAATATCTCTTGAGGGGGTGGCGTCAAGACAAGTTCAAAATCTACATGCACCGCAGCAGGGTGGACAAGGTGAACCCGTTTCAGGGAACTTTACAAAATTTGATTTTTCGTCAGGCCAAGTTACTACTAGTGATACTGACTGGGATATAGCGTTTCGTGGTACTACTATAATTGTAAATGGAGGAATCTCTGTTGGCACCAATGATGAACCAATGCGAAATGGAAATGCCGCAGCGTATATCGCAAATGGCACGCTTTCTTCAATTACAGAAGTTAACAACTCTCTATTTATACAAGATAGCAATAATGGATACGCTATTCCCTCTGGTAGTGGTAATGGCTGGTACTTATATAATGCACAAGCCTTTCTTATTGTTCCAATAGCTGGAAAAGTTCTTGTCTTTAGAACACGTGATAACCGTTATGCAAAAGTTGAGATTTTAAGTTATTATAAAAATGCTCCTGCTAACCCAGATGTGATGGTAGATAAAGGAAGGTATTATACCTTTAATTACGTATATCAACCAAACTTAGATGTGAACTCTTTTTAGTTTTAGTTATGAAAATAATTTCAGTATTATTTATAATTATTCGGTTAGTTTTGGGTGGAATGATGATTTATGGCGGAATCCAAAAATTTCAAAAACCCTCTCCAACACCCATAGAGGTAATAGAAAAAGCACAGAAATTTACAAGTCCGGAGGCTAAAAACACCCTACAAAAAGTGCTGTATATTAATGGAGCTAAGCAAACAGGATATTTCTGGGAATTACTTGGAATCTGTGAATTATTGTTCGGCTTATTATTGATATTACAGGGTACTAGTTTTGTGGGAGCTTTATTTCTTCTGCCTATTACGCTCCATATATTTCTGTTTCATCTTTTCTTGGAGGCGGATGAATTAGGAGAGCTATTTCAAACGGGAGGACTGTTCGGTATGAATATTCTATTGGTACTTCGTGAAAGAAAAAAATGGATGCATTTACTTTGGATAAAACCGCTTTAAATGTAAATGGCTTAGACAAGGTTAATTTTGTTTAAGCCATACTTTTGATTTATTAAAAATAAATTATTTAATAACCATTTCTATGGCAGATTCAATGGTATCATATATTTTTTGCAACTGATTTTTGCTTATCACAAAAGGAGGTAAAATGTAAATAGTATTTCCTAACGGACGTAAAAAGACGCCATTATCCATGAAAAATTTAAAAAGTTGATCTCTTAAATCTCCATAACGATCCATCTTCACATTGAGATCTATGGCGTAAATTATTCCGCATTGACGAGTAGCAGCTACTTTTGGATGATTTCTGATTTGTTTATCAAATTCTTTATGAGCATCCTCAATAATTTTACGCTGCTTTATTATTTCTGGTGAATTTAAGAGCTCTATTCCTGCCAGCGCTGCGGTGCATGCCAATGGGTTTGCAGTATACGTATGACCATGAAAAAAACCCTTAGCCATATCATTGCTATAAAAAGCATCATAAATCTTTTGACTACAACTGGTAGCAGCCATAGGCACAAGACCTGCTGTAAGAGCCTTAGAGAGACAAATAATGTCTGGTTTGTTTAAAAGCTGATCAGACGCAAAATTAGTTCCTGTTTTACCAAAGCCGGTCATTACCTCGTCTGCTATGGAGATAATTTCATTCTCTTTACAAATTCGCAGCAACTCACAAAGCCCCTTAGCATCATGCATTTTCATAGCTGCCGCACCTTGTACCAAAGGCTCATAGATAAATCCAGCAACCGTACCCTTGGAAACAAGTTTTTGAAACAACGCAATTACCTCAGCATTATTTGTGCCATTTGGTACTGGGATTCGCGCTACAGAAATAAAAAACTCTGCAAAAGGGCCATTATAAACAGATAATCCGGAAACAGACATAGCCCCAAAAGTATCTCCATGAAAACCTTCCTCAAAAGCAATAATCGTATTTCGTTTATTACCTTTATTAAAATGATATTGGAGTGCCATTTTTATACCAATCTCGGTAGCAGTAGAACCATTATCGGAAAAGAAAATCTTTTCTTGGTTAAGGGGAAGGATATCTATGAGCGCTTCTGATAGTTTAATAGCTGGCTCATGCGTAAAACCACTAAAAACAACCTGGTCTAGCGTATGCATTTGCTTAGTTACCTCATTAAGAATATAATCATTACAGTGACCATACATACTAGTGTACCAAGAAGCAATACCATCAATCCATTCTCTATTATCTTCTCCGTACAATACAGCACCCTTTGCTCGTAACACAGGAATGGTGTTAGGGTGTAATTTATGCTGCGTTAATGGATGCCAGAGGTGTTTTTGATCTCTTTGTTGAAGATTCATAGTAGTTAACTCGCTTTATAAATTTTGTAAGGCATTACGAAAATGGTCAGCGTATTCTAAAACCACATTGCTATCAAAATAAGGTTCATTTTCAATACGCCCCAACACTTTTACATCGCTCATTTTTTGAATGATGCTTTCTGTTCCTTGATTTTCATCACCATTAAAGATAATGTAAGGTGTGATTCCCTTTTGTTTTAAACACTCAAGTGTGAGCAGCGTATGGTTAATACTACCAAGATAATGTCTTGAAACTACAATAACTTTATAAGAAGGTTGTATTAAATCTAGAATTGTAAGGTGATCATTTAAAGGTACTAACAATCCTCCTGCTCCTTCAATAACCAAGGTCTTTTTTACTTTAGGTGTCTTAATATGTTTTAAATCTATAGTAACTCCATCTAGTTCCGCTGCTGCATGCGGACTCATAGGATGCGAAAGAGCATAGCTATTGGGGTGAATAACAGTAGATGTATTTGAAATAAGACCTTTTACTTTATGGGCATCTGCATTGTCAAGATCACCCGCCTGAACTGGTTTCCAGTAATCTGCACGAAGTGCTTCTGTGACTATGGCAGAAACCAGTGTCTTACCTACATCAGTAGAAATACCCGTAATAAAAATTGTTTTACCCATTTTTAAACTTATGAGTTACAAAGGTAGCCATCAGCTGCAAGACACTCGCAATTTCTTCTTTAGAATTATAACTATGTAGACAAAAACGAAGCCTCTCACCACCGGCAGGAATGGTAGGTGGTAAAATGGGTTTTACATTATAACCATGCATGACCAGTTGATTAGCAATTTCTTTTACATTATTAACTCCAGGTATTAAGGCACAGTGAATGGCAGAATCACTTGCAATAAAATAGGCTTCAAGATGATACTTTTTTACTTGCTCTTTAAAATATACAATATGTTCTTGAAGTATTTTAAGGGGTAATGTATGCTGTTCTAATAGTTGATATCCGGCAATTATCCCAGCCACAGAATGCGGAGGTAGCCCGGTTGTATATATTAGGCTTCTCGCAAAATTAACAAGATATTGTTTTAACTCTTCAGCACCTAAGATAGCAGCACCGTGCCCTCCCAGTGCTTTACCAAATGTTACTATACTGGCAAATACTTTGTCCTGAAGACTCCATGCTCCTAGCAATCCTTTACCTTCATTCCCTATTACGCCTAAAGCATGTGCCTCGTCCACTACAAGCAAGCAATTGTATTGTTCGCAACAATCAATTATTTCTTTTAAGGGCGGGCTATCTCCATCCATTGAAAAAACAGATTCGGTCACCACATAAATAGAAGTATTACTATTATAGGAGCGTTTTATTTTACGCTCAAGGTCTTGTATATTGTTATGCTTAAATTTCCAGCTTTTAGCAAGGCTCATACTAATACCATCTCTTATGGAAGCATGAATATAGGCATCGTATAAAATAATATCGCCTTTTTGAGGAACACAGGAGAAAAAACCAATGTTTGCATCATAACCTGAATTAAATATAAGGGCAGTTTCTGACTTATGGAAGTTAGAGATCACTACTTCTGCTTCATTATAAAGCGTATGATTCCCAGTAAGTAAACGAGATCCTGTTGCACCGTTTGTAAATTTTGATGCCGCTAGTTTTCTATTGATTCTTTCCTTTAATTGTTCAGAAATTGAGAATCCTAAGTAATCATTTGATGAAAAGTCAATCCCTGATACTGCTTCTGGTAAAGCTCGCAAGCTATTTTGCTGCTCACGCGTAGTCATCTTTTCAATCAATTTCTTTGGAAGTGATTTCATCATTAGCAAAAATAGGAATTGCAATAGTATAATCTTAATCAATTATCCATATTTAATAAGAATGCTTATCAAAAAGATTAATTGAGAGTGCCAAAAGATATATTATTTATTTGTAGTATTTTTACTACTTTTATTCTTGATTTAAAAAGAAACCAATCCTTTATGAAAGCGATACTTGTTGATGTAGATAGCCATGAAATTAAACTCCTAGAGCGTAAAATAAAGCAGAGCTGTCCTTGCATTAAACTAGAAACCTTGATAATTGACATTTATACACTAGAAAAAACTATAGATATACTTACTCCAAAATGTATTTTTATTGATAGTAAAATAGCACTCAAATTAGGTAATGAATTTATGAGTAAACTATACCAAAATGATACTTATATTATTGTTCTGATGAAAAAGGACGATTTATCTGCTTGCGTTTTAAAAATTCCAGCTTTTAACTTTTTGCTCAAATCATTTGATAATAAGGATCTTAAACGTATTTACAAACATCTTCGCAAACTTTGTAACGATCAAAAAGAAAGTCCAAAGAAAATAAGAATTGCCATAAATGGAAGCCTTTTCTTTTTTCATAGTGATGAAATTATTCTTTTAAAAGCAGAAGGAAATTATACTCAGATATTCTTAACTAACAATCGTAAATTTTTACTTTCTAAAACACTTAAAGAAGTGATTAAAGATCTTCCCGAATCTTATTTTTACAGAATACATCATTCGTATTGCATCAACTTAAAACATGTAATTGAATATAAGAAAGGTGATGGTGGAATGGTTATATTGAGTAATGGTGAATGTTCCAGTATCAGCCGAGGTAGAAAAGAAGAGTTTCTTAAAAAAATGATTTGAAACACCTCCTGTTCTCTCCAATATGTTTTTTTACCAGTTACTTAACTCGTAAAATATGCTCTGAAAGAAAATTTATTCAATAATACAGATAGCACTAATTTTCTTTCCATTTAGTAAGTATTTACCTCCAATCAATCATCTCCTATTATTTCTGGAAATAGCTTTCCTACCTTAGTATGGTATTGGAAATACCATATTTTACGTATCGATTTGCAAATCAAACAATACCAATTTAATAATTAAACTAAAACCTTTAAATTATGAAAATGTTCAAAAAAATGCTCTTTTCTACGTTATACATAGCGTTGATAGCTAGTGTTTTCTTCTCTTGTTCTAAAGATGAGGATGTAATACTCAATAACGAAAGTTCCATTGAAGTAACCGATTATGGATTAGAAACTACTGAAGATAAAAATATCCCTCCTGAAGTGCTCAAACAATTAACCTTAACTCAAGAAAATCTTGATAAATACACAAATGGTGCATTATCTCTTGTAAGCTTTGAGGTAAAAGGAAACCTCTCAAGCAACAAAGGTCTTGAACAAACTTTCAAAGCTCTAAGTTCAGATAACAGTACCGTTGGTTATGGAAATATAATGGATCCTACTTCATTGCAGATAAGTACCGTAGGAGATATTATTGCTTCACAGAAACAGGAAGGTATTCAAATCCTTAACAATTATGCATCCAAAGTGATTAAAGTGGGGCAAAATGCACTAGAACTTGCTTGGAATTATAATGGAGAAACCCTAAAAACTATGGCTTTTTATAATGAAAACGGAATTGTTTGGGATAATCTGTTGATAGGTTTAACTATGCAGGACACAGCACCAATTGTAACCTCTGAAAATAATAACGACAGCGGTGAAGCTAATCGGGTTTCGTGGAAATCATCAACAACTACCTGGAATGTTAACTGGTTATGGGGCTCTAAAAGAGGTAGTATGTATTTTAAAATAACCATCTATTATTCCGGAACGTATGTAAGCAATACAGACATGGCTGATGGAGCTTATATCAATATTGGTTCTGCCAAAAGTGAAAGCAAAGTTCTAAGAGAAACTGGAAGCTATGGTAAGGGGCAGTATGCATTGGGTTTAGCAACTCCCCTTGCCTCAGTAAGCTTCAATTCTTCTCAATTTAAAGTGGAGGCCAGTGGAATTGGCAGTAACTCAGTTCATAATGGGACTAAATCTTACTATCCATAATATAAAGATTGATTTTCAATTCTTAACTTGAAAATAAGCAAAAAGGGCTGTCTAAGTTTTTGTAGACAGCCTCTTTTTTGTTTTATTTATTCTTTGAATTTGTATAGATGGGCTTGTGCTTTTGGTAGTACTCCCAATTCAATAAAAACTTCTTAAGCAAGGTAACTTTAAGGATTATTCGTTTTTTTAAGACGTTGGACTATCTATCCCATTTTATTTTGGCCGTATCAATCTATCACCATAAAATATTGGAAGTTCATATTGTTTTACTGATCTTCAAAATACCTATATTTCTTAGTATCTCTAATTTTAAATAGGAAAACTTCCTATGATTCGTTGATTATTTTATCTTAATTTACAAAACTTAACTGTAGTTCAAATTGATTCTATTTTACTATTTTTGCCAGAACTAATTAACCTTGTTACCTATGTATGAAACAATCAGAATACTTCACTCTTATTGGGCTTACCTTGCTTTACTAGTATTAGTTTTAGCAGGAATAAACGCTTTAATTGGCTTTAGTGGAAATAAAAAATTTAGCAATAAAGACCTTAGGATAAGTTTATTTGGACTTATATTTTCTCATATTCAGTTGTTAATTGGTTTCATACTCTATTTTGTATCTGAACGTTTCGCTCTTTGGAGTGAAATAGGTATGGGTGGGATTATGAAGAATGCAGATGCCAGAATGTTACTTGTAGAACATCCCGTTACCAATATTATAGCCATAGCATTGATTACTATTGGTTGGTCTAAACATAAAAAACAAACTACCGATAAAGGTAAATTTGGTAAAATTGCTGTGTTCTATTTAATTGGATTAATCCTTATACTCAGCAGAATACCCTATCACTTGTGGTTTGCTTAAAAATAAAGTGGATTCTTAAAAAAGGCATCTCTGTGGGATGCCTTTTTTATTGCGCTTTAATTAGATATAAATAAATAGGAAAATGATCACTATAACCTCCGGTATACGCACCACCAGCATAGGTACGAAATGGATATCCTTTATATTTACCTTTTGAAACCGTTAAGTATGGTGGATTATAGATATTAGCTTTCCAGAATTGATAAGATTTCTGATTAGGGTTGATTAAAGTAGCGGAAAAATAAAACTGATCAAATAAATTCCATGAGTCTCCATAAGCCAATGAACCGTATCCTTTCTTAAATAGGGCGTCCATAGGGTTAATTAAATCAAAGGTGTGGATATTATTATTTCTACTTTTGGTTTTTAAAATTTGTTTAAAGCTTGCATTTGTTGGGTCATCATTAAAATCACCCATACTTATAATACGTGCAAGAGAGTCTATCTTTTGAATAGAATCAATAATTTGTTTATTAAGTATAGCGGCCTTTAAGCGCTTATGCTTACTTCTATTCTCCCCACCCCTCCTTGAAGGCCAATGATTTACAATAAAATAAAAAATTTCTCCATCCAACATTCCAGAAACTAATAATTGATCTCTTGTATAAATTCTTTTATTGAATTCATCTTTAAGTAATAAAGTATAGCTTTTATAGTCTATAGGAGTAAATACTCCTTGTTTAAAAAGTAATGCAACATCAATCCCTCTTCTGTCTGGTGAGTTAGCATGTATTATATTATATTGATACAACTCTAAACTAGGATGGTTAGTTAAGTCTTTCAAAACCTTCAAGTTCTCTACCTCAGCAAGTCCTATAATATCGGGAGCCTGCTGCGTTTTTTCTTTTCCAATTTCTGAAATAACTTGAGCAATATTAGCTATTTTTTTTTCGTATCGAGCTTTGTTCCATTTGTCTTTCCCATTAGGTGTTCTAGAATCATCAAAAGTTTTTGGATCATTTAACGTATCAAAAAGGTTTTCCACATTATAAAATGCAACAGTTCTTACGGCATAAGTATTTGTTTGAGAATTTGTAGTGTTGTAGCTACCAATTAATAATAGCACGCAAACAATAGATCGCATAAAAAGGAAGTTTTTTCTTACTAAAATATTACAATAATAAAGTAAAATTTTTATTTTTACGACTTTTAGTATTAAAATTGAAAGACTATTACTACATATTTGTATTATACTTACTGTTCGTTTTTAAAGTTACTGCACAAATGGATTCTGGTATTAAGGGAAAGGTAATTGATTTTAAAAACAAGCAACCTCTTGAAGGAGTGGTTGTAACTTTAGAAGGTCTATTTATAGAAGCTATTACAAACCTGAATGGGGAATTTTATCTGAAAAACGTTCCTTCAGGAAATCATAATTTGCAAGTAGCTTCAGAGTCCTATAAACTAAAAACCCTTACAGTAATTAAAGTTCCGGGAAAAACTCTAGTGCTAAAAGAAATTACCCTTGAAAAAGACTTGCTATTGCAACAGACAAATCAAGTTATTAACCTTACTTCTGATGATCTTTTAGAAGAGGGTGGCTCTGATGGAAATTATGCACTTTTACAGGCTTCAAGAGACGTATTTTTAAATAGGGCTGCTTTTGATTTTAGTCAAGCATTTTATAGGCTTCGTGGATATGACTGGAAAGAAGGTATGGTGGCTATAAATGGTATAGCAATGAATAAAATGTTTAATGGCAGAGCGCAATGGAATAATTGGGGAGGGTTAAACGATATCACTCGTAATCAAGATTACACCTATGGTCTTGCACCTTCTGAAATTGGTTTTGGTAGAATTTTAGGGCTCACAAATATCAATATGAGACCATCAACTTTTAGAGCTGGATTTCGAATCTCTTCTTCCTATTCAAACCGTACCTACACGGGAAGAGTAATGGCCACTTACAACTCAGGTCAAAAAAAGAATGGTGTGTCTTATACCATATCTGCTTCCAGAAGATGGGCTAAAGAAGGTTTTATAGACGGTACTTTATACGATAGTTATGCTGCTTTTATGGGGCTAGAATACCAAATAAATAGCAAACAAGCTATTGCACTTACTGGTATCCTTTCCTCTAACCGGAGAGGTCAGTCTGCTCCATTAACACGGGAAGTTTTCAATTTAGTGGGTAGAACCTATAACCCCAATTGGGGAACTCAAAATAAAGACATCAGAAATGCAAGAACACGTATAATTAGTGAACCCATTGTAATGTTTAATTATTACCTGAACCATAATAATTTAAAATTGAATGTGGGAGCCGCTTATCAATTTGGGCAGTTTGGACGAAATCGGTTAAGTTATTTTAATGCACCAAATCCAGATCCTGTTTACTATAGATATCTCCCCAGCTATTATATCAATCAAAGGACTCCAAATTTTGAGAATGCTGCATTAGCACGTGGAGGCTTTCTAGAAAATCCACAAATAAGTTGGCCATCTATTTATTTGGCTAATACGGCTATTTCCTTAGAAGGAAAAAGTGCTTATCTCATTCAGCAGGATCATACAGATGATAAACAATTAACCCTAAATACTCTTATAAACTATCGCCTAAATAATCAATTTAAAATAGATGCAGGCGCGACATATCAACAACTGAACTCTGCTAATTATGCAGAGATAAATGACTTGTTAGGTTCTGATTTTCATGAAGATATAGATACATTTTCAAACACACGCAATGATGTAAATGGAGAATTCAGAAAAACAGAAGGCGCTGCTTTTGGCTATAATTATGAAATGAATGCAATGAAAGCATCCTTATTTTCTCAGCTTCGTTTCACTTCAAATAAATGGGATGGTTTTATTTCCGGAAGATGGGAAACTGTACAATATGAGAGAGAAGGATTATTCTTAAACGAGCGTTTTCCAGAAAATTCTTTGGGAAATAGTGAAAAGGTAAATTTTTCTAATTTTGGTATTAAAGGCGGCATCACTTTTAGATACACAGGACGTCATGTTTTCTCTGTAAATGGAAGTTTTCAAATAAGACCACCAGTATTACAGAATGTTTTTATCAATCCAAGGGAGAATAATGAAATCGTTCCAAATATTAGTGAAGAAGAATTGAAGACTCTGGAGTTCAATTATTTTTTAAGATGGAAAGATTTAAAAGGAAGATTTACCTCGTATTACACACTCATTAATAATATAACAGATATTAATTTTTTCTATGTTGAGTCTGGTGTTGGTAATGATTTTGTGCAGGAAGTAATTACTGGATCAGGGCATAAATATCTAGGGATTGAACTGGGGTTGGAACAGCAGTTATCTTCAGATGTAAAATTAACCGCTGCTTTTGGCATAGGTGATCACAGATATGCAAACGATGCAAATCTTACTATCAATTTTGATCCATCTGGAGATGAGGAAGAGATTATTAGTAGCCAAGGAAGCTTAAACTTAGGTACTGCTGCTTTAAAAGATTACCGGCTAGCAACCGGACCGCAAACGGCAGTTGCTTTTGGTATTGAATATAGAAGTCCTAAATATTGGTGGTTGGGTGTTACAGCAAATTACTTAACCCGTAATTTCACGGATATTTCCAAAATTACCAGAACCCAAAGTTTTCTCATTAATCCAGAAACAAATATACCTTTTCCAGAAGCTAATCAAGAAGCAGTAGCAAGCATCCTGAAACAAGAAATTTTAGAGGATATTTATTTACTAAATCTGGTAGCGGGTAAATCATGGCTTGTAAAAGAGCTATATATAAGTGCTTTTCTAAGTATCAATAACCTTTTTGACCTTACCTACAGAACCGGTGGCTTTGAACAAAGTCGCAATGGGAATTTTGGCAGATTAAAAGCAGATTTGGCTAGAGGAAATCCCTCATTTGGATCAAAACATTGGTACGGTCCTGGAAGAACCTATTTTTTAAACCTTGCTATTAATTTTTAAAATGAAACATCTATTGCTTAAATTTTTTAGGATAATAGTTATTTTATGCATTTGTCTTTTGTCTAAATGCGTTAAAAATGATGATTTTAATGCACCAAATAGCTGTTTGAATACTGAAATTACTGCTAACACAACCTATCAAAAGATCAAACAGCTTTTTGAAGGTGAAATTATACAAATTCAAGAGGATCTAATAATCGAAGGATATATTACCTCTTCAGACAAAGCTGGGAATTTTTTTGGAACACTTCATTTTCAAGACAAAAAAGAAAATCCAACAGAAGCTTTTCAGATAGATATTGATTTAAGAGATTACCATCTTAGGTATGAGATTGGTGCCCGAGTTTTTATAAGGTTAAAGGGGCTTCACTTGGGTAAAAGTCAAGAAACCTATAAACTTGGAGGATTGTTTACAACTGCTGGTGGGGTACTATCTGTTGGAAGACTTCCAGCAAACTTAGTAGAAAAACATATTTTAGTTAGTTGCGACTCTCTTGCTGAGATGAGTCCGCTTGAAATAAGTTTAGATCAAATTCAAGAAGACATGATTAATATGCTGGTAAGCATTGAAAATACAGAAATAGCTCCTACAGATCTTTGCAAAAGTTATGCGAATCAGGGAGAGACCAGTAAAAGAATTATACAAGATTGTTCCCAAAATAAGATTGATTTAATAAATAGTGGTTTCGCAGATTTTCAAGCTGAGCAATTACCCACTGGAAAAGGCACTATTACTGGTATTTTAGGATTTGGTTCAGGAAGCTATAGTATTGTAATAAGAGACACAACAGATATTAGTTTTAATGATTCCAGATGTGATGGTAGTTCTTTTGAGTGTATCCCTCCTGCACCCAATACGAGCTTTGAAGATTTAAAAAAAAGCTATGTAGATCAACCTCTTCAGATAAAAGAACCTGTAGTAATTGAAGGAGTAATTACAGCATCCGATGATACTGGGAATTTTTTTAAAGAAATCTACCTACAAGACAGTACTGCGGGGATTAAAATTAAAATTAACAGCTCCAAACTTTTAGAAAATGGATTTGAAATTAACAGAGTGGTTATAGTGAACTGTGAAGGACTTTGGATTGATAATCTAGAAGGTGAACTGCAACTTGGCGTTTTAAAAGAAGGTGAGTTTACAGGATTGGAGGAGGAGGAGCTTTATCAATTCTTATTTTTGCAGGAAACCAGAGTTAATGTAGCACCATCTTTAATTGAACTCTCTAATTTAAAACCCGAAGATATAGGTAAATTAATAGGGTTAAGCGATTTACAATTTTTATACCCTTCTTCTTCATTTGTAGAAAATAATACTACCACTAAACAACCTCTGAATGATTGTAATGGAAACCTACTTGAGATAAGTACGCTGAAAACAGCCTCTTTTAAAGATGTCTTAATTCCTTCTGGAAATGGAATCGTTCAAGGTATTCTAAGTTTTCAGAATAATAACTATTTGTTGAGAATAAGAGATATGGATGATCTTATTGATTTGAATGCAGCGCGTTGTAATGTGTTTGAAAATTCTTCTTTGACCAGTATTAATACTTTAAAGTCTCAATTTCAAAATGATACTGTTCAAATCATCGAAAACCTTAAAATTAAAGGAACGGTAATTTCAGATTCCAGTAATCGTAATTTTAAAAATACAGAACTCGTTATACAAGATAATGAAGCGGGTATAACCATTTTATTTAATGCAGAACATCAAATCCCGCTTTATGCAGAAGTTGAGATTGTTGTTTGGAATGGTCTATTAAAATCTGATAGCGGTCTTTTACTAATAGACAATCTTAGAACTTCACATATAATTACAGTGAATGGAGGCACACCCCCTCTGCCTATTCTTCTTGATATGACTGATGTAGCCAATCTAGCCTATCAAAGCAGACTTGTCGCTTTTAACAATGTACAATTTACCATAGCCCCAGACATATTCACAGAAACTATCTCTATTACAGATTGCGAAAACATTCTTCCAGTTTTAATAGATACTGATGCCTCTTTCTATAACAATTCAGTACCGGAAACTAATGGAACCATTAAAGGTATTTTGAGTACAAATGGCAATCCTGTTTTACGCATTCGTAGTACTTCAGATTTTGAATCTCTAGACCCCTATCAACTTTGTTATATAAATGATTCCAATGAAGTCTTCATATCAGAATTAGCAGATCCAAATAACAATGCAGATGCACGGTTTGTAGAATTATTTAATGCTGGAGAGGTAGACGTATTATTAGATGGATGGAAGCTTCTCAGATATACCAATGAAAATATAGAGGTAAGCTCACAGATTGATTTGTCTGGATATCGTATCAAGGGAGGAGAAACATTTATTATCTCCCCTAATGCAACTGTATTTGAAGCAGTATATGGCTTCATTCCAGACGTGGCGGCTTCTAGTAATAGTCCTGCAGATTCCAATGGTGATGATAATTTAGTACTCCTAAATAGTCAAAACGAGATTATTGATATTTTTGGTATCATCGGGGAAGATGGTTCTGGCACTAATCATGAATTTGAAGATGGCAGAGCCTATCGCAAACTAACAGTTGTCAAAGGAAATGTGAGCTATTCATTTCAAGAGTGGGATATCTATAATGATACTGGAGCAAATGGTACTGTGAATCAACCGCAAAATGCACCCGAAGATTTTTCCCCGGGTGTTCGATAAAAATTGAAAGCTAAAAACACAAGCATTTACAGAATTAGATGTTATATTAGTTGTAAGTATTTATTTTAATATTTGAAAAACAGAAATTCTGAATTATTATGAAACAAAAAAGCTTTAAAAAATTATCATTAAACAAATCAAAAATTATTAACCTGGAAAATAACATGGCTTCTATTTTAAAAGGAGGATCAAGCGCTACTAATGTATCTTGTAATTCGGTACCTCGTGCAGCAGGAGGTATAGGTTGCCATATGTTTTAAGAAAAAAAATCCAAAAATAAATTTTATGAAAACAAAGTCTTTAAAAACATTACAGTTAAAAAAAATAGCTATTGCCGAGTTAAATAAACAATCTTCCGAATCCTTGAAAGGAGGACTTACCACAGATTCTATTGCTAGCTTATTTTGTAATTCCATTATTGCAGGAGAAGATTATAGAGTATGCGGTGGAACCAACATTCAGTAATAGTTTTTACATAATCTTAAATACATAGAAAAGCACATGGTGTCCCCCATGTGCTTTTTATTTAGAGTCTTGTTTAACTAAAAAAACAAATCGGATTTATATCTGGAAATAAGATTTATTTAGTAAATTCGGGTGAAGTCTGAAATGGCTTTTTAACCATTTAAAAAATTCTAATGGAACCATTGTTTACCGCAATTAGAGAGGGAGATACTGCTACCTTAAAAGCACTACTGAAAGAACAACCAGATCTTAAAGAAGCCAAAGATAGTCGCGGTTCAACACCGCTTATTTTAGCTACTTATTACAATCATCATGAAGTTGTAGATGTGCTCTTAGATAATGGCACCCCTATAAACGGAAAAGATGCCTCTGGAAATACCGCTTTAATGGGGGTTTGCTTTAAAGGTTATAAAGAAATGGCCCATAAACTCATAGAAAAAGGAGCGAATGTCAATGAACAAAATTCTAATGGAACTACTGCACTTATTTTTGCAGTTACCTTTGCACAAAGAGAGTTAATACATCTTTTATTGACGCATGGTGCTGATAAAAGTATCACTGATTCTAAGGGAAATACAGCCCTTATGCATGCTCAAATGCAAGGGCTTTCTGAGATTTCAGAATTATTAGAAGTGTAAATTAACTCTTTATGGATTCTGAAAAACTTACTATTTCTCTCGTGCAAACTTCACTATTCTGGCATGACCGGAAGGCTAATTTGGCACAACTTTCTAAAAAAATAAATGAGATGGAAGTTGAAAGCGATTTGATTATTCTACCAGAAATGTTCACAAGTGGCTTTACTATGGAGCCTTCTCAAGTGGCTGATTCTATGGATGGTGAAACTATAAAATGGATGCGGGAAATGGCTTCTCATAAAAATGCGGCCATGATTGGAAGTATTGTTATTCGTGAGGGAAAGAATTTCTACAATAGGTTGCTTTTTGTTTCGCCCAAAGGAACTATTTTGCATTATGACAAAAAACATACTTTTACTTTAGCAGGTGAAGATAAAATATATGAGGCTGGAACTACCCTTGAAATAATTGAGTATAAAAATTGGAAGATTTGCCCTCTCATATGCTATGATTTGAGATTTCCAGTTTGGTCAAGAAATACCTCTAATTATGATCTGTTAATATATGTTGCCAACTGGCCGGAACCTCGCATAAATGCATGGGATGCTTTATTAAAAGCAAGAGCTATTGAAAACATGGCAGTTTGTGTTGGTGTTAATAGAATTGGAGAAGATGAAAATGGACATAACTATGTGGGTCATTCATCTGTATATGATGTATTAGGTGACAGAAAACTTTTTATGGAAACAGATGCAATAGCAACGATTACCTTATCTAAAAAAGACATCTATTCAAAAAGACAAAAACTAAGATTTTTGGAAGACCGTGATGAATTTATTCTAAAATAAATTCTTGTTTCAATTCCCAGTTTTCCCTGAGTTCTACTGATTCTGGATAATAAACAATTCGTTCTGGTTGTATCTTGAGTAAATAATTTCCAGTATCATACATTCTATTTCCATTAGCATCAAAAATTACTCTGATGAAGTACTCTCCAGGGTTAAGATTTTTAAAATCATAACTTTCTTTGGGTTGTTCTGTAAATTGCTCTTTGATTACAACCCCTTTATCATTGGTGAGTTGAATAATTAAAGGATAGCTTTTTACATTTCTCAATTGAAGGCTTATGTTTCCCAATTCCGAATAATTCTTCGAAGACAAACCATAGCTCAGCGTATCATTTTTATTTCCATAAAAATCTGTAATTGCTTCCGGGTATAAGGTGAGTAAGTATCGTTTACCAGGCCCAATATTCCAAAACAGCTTAAGTTTGTTTTTGAGCTTATCTAATTCTGTTGTAAATGCTATTTCGGTAGAATCTCCATCAATTAATTTAATTTTCTGTTTATCAGAATTTGTAATAGGAATATTACTGGTAATTTCAAACGGTTTATCAAATTGTAATTGTCTTTCAACCGGATTAATTTTTAAAGAATCGCGATAGAGATCTTTAATTTTTACAGTAAAAGTGTCCAGTACTTTTTTATTAGTTACCAGAAAATTAAGAGAGTCTGTTTCAAAAGGAGTAAACCAAAAGTTTAAAGTATCTTTTTCAGGTTCTTTTAGAATAAGAGACCTAAAATCTTCTGGAACTTCAGAAAGCATTTCAATTTTCATAGAATCTGCAATTCCATTGTAACCAAATAATATTCGGTTTTTAGATACTAATTTGGGTTTGGTTGCTCTAAAGTTTGGAATTTCTTTAAAAAGATTCAGCGTATAGAATGAATCGCTTGGTATAGTAACGATATTTTTAACAAAAGCAATCTTGTCTGAAAATTGGTCAAATAAATTATTGCTACTAACATCCTTCATAGCAATTAGCATATAAGACCCTTCTTTTAAATTGGTAAGTTCAAAATTGGCTGTGCTGTCTAAGGTGTTTGTGATATAATTTGGAGGATTTTTATAAATAATGCTATCTGTAAATGTAGAATCTACTTCATAAAGCATTACAGACACAAATTTTTCAGCATCCTTTTTAACTGCATCTGTAATAATTCCTGAAATAGAAAGTGAATCAATCTCATTTCCGGTAGAAAAGACGTACTTAAAAAATGGATATGAATTCTCCTCATTATTATCCACTATACTTTGTCCGAAATTAAATACGTACGTAGTATTTTCTTTGAGTGTGTCTTTAATTATAATATCTATACTTTTTGAAGCACTTCCTTGTGGTCTAATTTCTGGCATTAGTTTAGAAGGAGGAGAAACTATCAACTGCTTTTGAAGATCTTTCAATTTTACATATTCGTCAAAAGAAAGTCTTATTTTTTTACTCTTAAAATTAGTACTATTCAAATCTGGAGATGCTTTAAGAAGAACAGGGGGCGTCTCGTCTTTTGGTCCACCTGTAGGATTCCCTCTTCTTGCGCAGTTCATAAGTAAAATTATCAGAATGATACAAATTCCAGCGTTTACTATTCTTTTCATTTACTAGTATCAATTATAAAACAAAATAACGACTATTTTGGCGAACTGGAAAATTACTCCGTAATTGCCATCGTAGCAATGCTAAGCTTTATGCCTTGTATCACTTTAAGAGAATTAGCACAAGCTTCTATAGTGGCCCCAGTAGTAATTATATCATCTACAATTAGCAAATGTTTATTTTTGAGAATATGCTGATTTTTAATGGCAAAAATAGTCTCTATATGCTCCCATCGCTTTAATCGGTTTTTTAAAGTTTGAGTTCGTGAATTTACGGTTCTATAAAGTACATTATCTATGTAATTGGCATCTAATGCTACTGCTAATTGTTTACCAAATTGCGCTACCTGATTATACCCTCGTTTCTTTAAACGTTTATGATGTAAAGGGACCGGTATTACAGCGTCAATTTTTTTATAATTTTCTATTTTTGAAAGCTCATATCCCATCCAAACTCCTAACATATCACCTATTTGTTCCTGATGTTTATATTTAAGATTATGTATAAGATTCCTAACAGAACCTGCTTCTCTATAATATAAAAATGCTGTGGCATTTTCTAGTTTAAATCGTCCATAAAGTATTTGTTCTACAGGATTCCCTTTGTAATTATGAAAATGAGTTAGCGGCAAATTGTGCCTACAAGCTATACATATTGTTTTTTCATTCGCTACCAGCTTTTCCATGCATGCTAAACACACCTCTGGAAAAAATAGATTTTCAATATCATTTAGTATATTTACAGCGTTGAATGACATATTCAATATAAGTGTTTCTCAAATCTAATTAAAAAAAAATGCGTAACAGCAAAGAGCAGGCTCAAAAAATAATTCTTATAGTATTATTTGTTGCGATTGGTACGCTAGTCTTCGTGACTTACTTAAATTATCAAGAAAGCGGAAAAAAGGCCTCTTTCCTCTCCAACGAAAAGGATATGATTATTCAGGATCTTCGTCAGATGCAGGAAAGCTTTGATGAGATGTATGAAACTAAAGGAGTTGTTTTAGATGAAATTAAAACCAATAGGAGAAGAATAGCTGGATTGTTAGATTCCATTAATTTGATGGAAGTAGATTATAAATTATTACAGCACTATCACAGACAATTGGCTATCCTCAGAAAAGAAAATAAACGCTATCGTGAAATGATAGATTCCATATCTTATCAAAATAGACTTTTAGAATTGGAAATAGATAGCACTAGACTGAAAATAAGGGAACTTAGTAACTATTCAGAGTCTTTAAAAGATACAAACTCCATATTGAGCAGTGACCGGGATTCGTTATTAACGATTAGCACGAAGCTCGCAAATAAAATCTCATCTGGATCTATTGTTACCATATATAAGCTCACAGGAAAAGCCTTCAAGTTTAGGTCTAAAGATAGGATGCTAGAAACTAGCAGAGCCTCTAAAGCAGATAGATTAAGAGTTTGCTTTACAGTGCTTCCCAATAAATTATTAAAAGATATAAAGCAAGAAATTTACTTACAGATAATTGACCCTAAAAATAATGTTCTTGGAGAAAGAAAGATGGTGCGTTTTAATGATGAAGTGCTGAGCTATAGTAAAATATTAACCTTGGATGTAGCAGATAAACCAATTGATTTTTGTGATTTTATTATTGCTCCAAAAGAAAAAACAGTTCCAGGCTTATATAATGTAAATCTCTTCTTCGAAGAAAAATTGCTAGCGAATTCTACTTTTGAATTAAAATAGTTAAACAGTTCAGGCAAAAAGTATATTTTTGCGCCATGGCAAAGCAAGACGAACACTTCAAGAAAGTTATATCACACGCAAAAGAGTATGGCTATATTTTTCCTTCCAGTGAAATTTATGATGGACTTAGTGCTGTATATGACTATGCACAGAACGGAGCAGAATTAAAAAAAAATATCCGAGAGTATTGGTGGAAAGCAATGGTGCAGATGCATGATAATATTGTAGGCATTGACGCTGCTATTTTTATGCATCCAACTACTTGGAAAGCTTCTGGACATGTAGATGCTTTTAATGATCCATTAATAGATAATAAAGATTCTAAAAAAAGATATAGAGCAGACGTTTTGGTAGAAGATTATACCGCCAAAATTGAAACTAAAATTGAAAAAGAAGTAGCGAAAGCAGCAAAGCGATTTGGAGATAGTTTTGACAAAGAGCAATTCATTACTACCAACCCTAGAGTTGTGGGTTATACTGAAAAAATAGATTCCATTTTGAAAAGGCTAGGACAATCTCTTGAGAAAGAAAATCTGGCCGACGTTAAAGCACTTATAGAAGAACTAGAAATAGCAGATCCCGAAACAGGAAGTCGTAACTGGACAGATGTGAAGCAGTTTAACTTGATGTTTGGAACTAAGCTGGGAGCCTCCGCAGATAGTGCAATGGATTTGTATTTAAGACCTGAAACGGCACAAGGAATCTTTGTAAACTTTCTGAATGTCCAAAAAACCGGACGTATGAAAATCCCATTTGGAATTGCACAAACTGGGAAAGCCTTTAGAAATGAAATTGTCGCAAGACAATTCATTTTTAGAATGCGCGAATTTGAGCAGATGGAAATGCAATTCTTCATCAAACCAGGCACCCAAATGGAATGGTTTGACTACTGGAAAGAGAATCGTTTGAAATGGCATTTATCATTGGGAATGGGTACAGAAAATTACCGCTTTCACGATCATGAAAAACTCGCTCATTATGCAGATGCAGCAACAGATATTGAATTTCGTTTTCCATTTGGCTTTAAAGAACTTGAAGGAATTCACTCTAGAACAGACTTTGATTTGAAACGTCACGAAGAATTCTCTGGTAAAAAATTACAATACTTTGACCATGAAATTAATGAAAGTTACACACCTTATGTTTTAGAAACTTCTATAGGACTGGATAGAATGTTTTTAGCAATCTTTTCAAACTCCTTGACCGATGAAACTTTAAAAGATGGCTCACAACGCACGGTATTAAAAATTCCCGCAGTATTAGCTCCTACTAAAGCTGCGGTGTTACCATTAATCAAAAGAGATGGGTTACCTGAGGTAGCCAAAGAAATTATTGAAGACCTAAAGTGGGATTTCAAAGTACAATACGATGAAAAAGATGCAGTGGGTAGAAGATATAGAAGACAAGATGCTGCAGGCACACCTTTTTGTATTACAGTAGACCATCAGACTTTAGAAGACCAAACGGTTACTATAAGACATCGTGATACTATGGAACAGCAACGAGTGGCTATTTCAGACCTGCGTGATTTGATTCACAAGGAAACAGATATGCGATACTGGCTTAAGAAAATCCAATAAACAAAAAACCCAAACAAGTCTAAAAAAGTAATATTTTTAAAGTGTTTTAATTATTGCTAAATAAAAAGTATGACAAATATTTACAATTTTAAATACCTGAAAGGTGATATCATGGGAGGGTTGGTGGCTGGTGTAGTTGCTTTACCCTTGGCACTAGCATTTGGTGTACAATCTGGTATGGGAGCTACCGCTGGTTTATATGGTGCTATTGCCATTGGTATTTTTGCTGCTTTATTTGGTGGTACAGCCACACAGGCTAGTGGTCCTACAGGGCCTATGACTGTTGTTTCAGCGGCTTTAATTGCAGCTGCAATAGAAATTTCAGGAAGCCTAGAGAATGCCATGGGAATTATTTTACTTACTTTTCTTGCTGGAGGTCTGTTTCAGGTTGTTTTTGGTTTCTTAAATATCGCAAGCTATGTAAAGTACTTTCCCTATCCTGTAGTATCAGGTTTTATGAGTGGTGTGGGATTGATTATTGTTATTTTGCAATTGTTTCCTTTTGCTGGACTTAGTGCTCCTAAATCTACCGTAGCCGTTTTACAAGATATTCTACGCCTTTTTAGTGATTTTAACACAGAAGCCTTAATACTTGGCGGAATAACCGTAATAGTGTATTATCTATTCCCTAAAATTACCAAAGTAATTCCCAGTGCATTAATGGCACTTATTATTGCTTCTCTAATTGCTTTTTTTGCAAAAATGAATGTTCCGGTTATTGGAGAGATTCCTTCTGGCCTGCCCAGCATTAAAATTTCTAATATTATGACTGTTGATGCGAGTGCCTACAGACTTGTTCTGGAGTATGGATTAGTACTAGCAGTATTAGGAAGTATAGATTCTTTATTGACTTCTGTTATAGCAGATAATATGACTAAAACCAAACACAATAGTAATAGAGAACTTATAGGTCAAGGTATTGGAAATATGATAGCGGCAGTTATTGGAGGAATTCCAGGCGCAGGTGCTACCAAGGGAACCGTAGTAAACATTAATGCAGGAGGGAGAACGCGTCTTTCAGGAGCTTTACATGGACTGTTCTTATTGGGTGTGTTATTAGGATTGGGGCAATTGGCGGCGCATATACCTCTTTGTGTGCTCGCAGGTTTGTTAATCCCCATTGGTTTTAAAATTGTGGATTTTAAAGGATTAAAACACTTAATAAAAGTACCAAGAGCAGATGCTGTTGTCCTTATAATTGTATTGTTAATAACCACCTTTGGAAGTCTTATAATGGCGGTAGGCATTGGTGTAGCGCTTGCCTGCTTATTATTCATGAAAAAATCTGGTGATTTGAGTGAAAAAGGATTGGAAGTAGGTGCTATATCTGATATAGATGGCTCTAAACCTTGGCAGGATGAACTGGAATTCTATGAAAAATACAAGGATAAAGTAATTATTAAACATTTATATGGTTCTTTATTTTTTGGTTTTACATCCTATTTTAAAGATAAAGTGAAATCTCATTCAGAAGACGTAAAAGCTATTATCTTTAGAATGGATAGGGTTCCCTATATAGACCAATCTGGATTGTATGCCCTTGAAGATATTATTCTGGATCTTAAGCAGCAAAATATAGAGGTGATTCTTGTTGGTTTACAAGAACAACCCTGCGATATGTTAAAAGCGGTTGATATTATACCAGATCTTGTGCCAGAAGCAGATTTATTTAATAATGTAGAAGACAGTTTTAATTATATGCGAGAAAAGCTGAAGTCTTCTGATAGGTCAAAGTAGAAACTATAAACCTTAAAACAGTGATTTTCTAATATAATTAAACCCAAACAACTATGCGCTAACCCTATGATCTTTCTCTGTAAATCATCGGATTATTTTTTACTCATCAATTAGTACATATGTTATAAAACATGGAAAAGGATCTTTTTATTGACTAAAGGACACTGTAAATGAAAAAGCTCCCAAACAGAAATGATAAGGGTGAAATATATTGAAAGTATTTCGGTTTAAGTATTTCGGCGCATTTTAATGCGTACCCATGATGAAGCTTTCTGGGAACAAAATACAATACCAAAGAAGTTCCTAACATAAACCATCCCACTATTTTAAACACCTCTGGAAATTTAGAAAGGGAAGCGTATAAAATAAGACCTATTGCCGGAAGCATTCTAATGGTTATTTCAGCATAATTAATCAAGTTGGTACTCCCAGCTTTTCTAAGAACTTGCCTTGCCTTTTTAGGAGCAAAAAGCATTAGTAAACCTGCATAAATTAAGAACATTCCAAATAAGATAATACTGTATTTTGCTATTGTTATCCACATACTTTAAAATCAAATTTATAGATTTTTTAAAAGATTCCTTTTGGTTTGTTTTTGAACTTTATACAGTTTCTTTATAATTTAAAAATCCGCGTCCTATCATTTAAATACATCTCCCAGTAAGAAGAATAAAAATGAATAATAAGATGAGGATTTCTAAAAAGATCAATAAGGTATCATTATCTATTCCCCAATTGGAATCGTATAATCTTCTCCAAAATAAATATCTATAAAAGCAATTGGTATATTAAATTCTAAAAATTCATCAAACCTCTGAAAATTTAACCCGTTGGTTATATAAGACATACATACATCTTCTTCCGGAAAATAGAATGTTATAGATGAAAAATTGTCTATGTCCCCAAAATTCACAATAAAGGGCTTTCCTGATATCGTCATTCCCGAAAATATTCCCATACCAGCGCTCCAATCAATATTTTTAGTCATTTCACTTAGGGAAGCTTCCGTTATAATCTTATCTTCAAACAGCGCCTCATAAAAAGTATTTAAATCTGTTGGAGTGCTCATAATAGCTCCGGCTCCACCCCAAACACTGGCATGAAATTGAGGTGATGGATTCCAAGTGTCATTCCAATAATCATAAGATAAAGCCTCATTGTTAGTAGTATTAATGGTCTCTCCATAATAATAGGTATTAGACAGGTTAATACGATTGGTTATTCTATCTTCTAAAGCGTCTGCATACGATTTTCCATCAATTTTTTCTATTATAAACCCTAAAAGCACATAGTTAGTATTGGAATACTCAAATACGGTATATGGCTCAGTACTAGTTCCATATTCTATAAAACGCTCTATAAATTCAGCTTCAGTGATTGCTTGTGTTCCCCAGTTTGAAAAATCAGGATCATAGACATAATTAACGAGACCACTCCTATGTCTCAGGAGGTATTCAATAGTTATGGTTGATGAATTAGGCATTTCTGGGTAGTAATTGCTAAGTGGTGTATTTAGGGCTAATTTACCTTCCTCCACCAACTGCAAGATCATGCAAGCTGTAAAGGTTTCTGTCATAGATCCAATTTTAAACTTGGTTTGTGAACTTATGGGAATCGTATTATCAAATTCTGCCAGACCAATAGATCTTTGATATACCTCTCTGTTATTTTTAGAAATAGATATACTAGCTCCCATCAAAAAACCTTTATCCTCAAGAGTTGAGAATAAAAGATCCATTTTTGCACGGTCAAAATCATCTTTAGGGGTTGAGTTGTCATCATTAGCGCATGAACTTAGTAATAAAGTAATACTAATAAGGAAGGAAGTAATTAAATTGAATTGTTTCATTTTGTTAGAGTTTTTAGTAATTAATGTTTAAATGAGGGAGGGAAGTTTACAAATGGCAACTAATAATTAGTCTTGGTTTAAGATCATTCTAATGGAATAGTATAGTTATAGCCAAAATAGATATCAAATGGGGCATACGGTAAGTTAAATTTCTCAAGATCAGTAGAGTTTTGAAAATTTATTCCACTAGATATATAAGACATACAGAGATCTTCTTCAGGAAAATAGGCAGTTACGGAATTGAAACCATCAATAGCTCCATAATGACCAAAATCAGGTTTTACAATACGTATAACGTTTGGAAATAAACCAATGCACACTATATTACTAATTGATTTAGTCATCTCATCAAGAGAAGACAGAGATACAATACCACCATGAAAAAGGGCATTATAAAAGATATTTAAATCTGTAGGAGTACTCATAATAGAACCAGATCCCGCTGAAACACTTGCATGAATCTGAGGTGCAAGATTCCAAGTGTCATTCCAATAACCATAAGATAAACACTCGTTGTTAGAAGTATTGATAGTTTCTCCGAAGTAATAAGTATTAGTAAGGTTAATAGGATCTGTAATTCGATCCTTCAAAGCTTCTGAATAAGTTTTTCCATCAATTTTTTCTATAAGAAATCCTAAAATCACATAATTAGTATTGGAATAGGTAGAAAAAACATTTGGCTCATGTATAGTTCCATATTGTGTAAAGCGCTCTATAAATTCTGTTTCTGTAATTGGTTGTGTTCCCCAGTTTAATAAATCTGGATCATCTGTATAATTGAAAAGACCGCTTCTATGCCTCAATAGATTTTCAGTAGTTATAACTGATGAATTGGGCATCTCTGGATAGTAATCACTAAGAAGGGTGTTTAAGGTTAATTTGCCTTCCTCCACCAACTGCATAATCATTGCAGCTGTAAAGGTTTTTGTGATGGATCCAATTTTAAACTTGGTTTGCGAATTTATGGCAATAGTATTAGCAAGGTCTGCCATACCAAAAGATTTTTGATAGATTTCTTTGCCATTTTTAAAAATGGATGCAGCTCCCATGGTTAAATCTCTTTCTTCCAGAGTGGAAAATAAAAGATCCATTTTGGCACGATCAAAATTATCTATAGGAGGTGAACTGTCATCATTAGCACACGAACTTACTAATAAAGTAATACTAATAAGAACGTAAGCAATTAAACTGAATGGTTTCATTTTGGCGGAATCTAACAAGTTTGTAGTAATATGAATACAAAATATTTCTCAATAATAAATGAAGGCAAGTAAGGATTCATTATTGATAATCTAATAAAATTAAGAAAAAATAATAAGAAAAAACCTATAAATAAAAAAGTAATTTAGGATAATACTATAATCTATATTCTTCAAATACAATTATAGCAGCAAATTTGTCTGTGGGAATTAATGATTTTTACTATTTACTTCCTATAATTAATTAGAGCTGTAAAATAAGTACAGTTGAAAAGGAAATTAAAAACAAAAAAGAGATAAAATTCGGTATCCTACTTTCAAATAGAATATCAATAAGAAATTTAAATAGCAAGAATTTAGAACTGATTGATTATCAATTAAAAATATGTTTTCCTTTAAAGAGGACTGAACTATTGTATCCCCCTAATAATATCTAATCTGTTTTTTGGGGCATCTGGAGCCAAGAAATCTGGAATTGTGGTTTTAGTCCGTCTTGGACGTTTTAAAAATTCCACAGGCCATTCCGTTAACCTTTCCTCTTTTTTATGAATAAATATTCCTGGTTTGGGTTCGTCAATGTATTCTTTTTGCAAAATTAGAGCGATCGGTCGATCTGCTCCCTTGGTATTTTTTGAAAATTTTAAGGCTTCCTCAAAATCAGCAAACATATAATAATAGTCATTACCCTCTTCCAAATCCTCAGCGCCATTTTCTGGATGACACCAGACTCTGTATTCAAGTACATCATCCCATACATAACCTCCCCCTGTCTTCACAAGAGCGGGATAGCTACCAATTTTTGAATGATTTTTTACACTTGGGTACATCTACCTAAATTAATTGAAAGATAAAAAGAATTTGAATAATTGCAGGAAAAAATTATCCAACTCTATACTTAGAATAGGTTGAAGTACCTCTATTTTTCTAATTTATTTGGTCTTCTATTTAATGAAAAAGCCATTGGAGCGATTCCAATGGCTTTAAAATAATGTTGAAAAGTTACTTTTAGAAGCTAAACCCTAAACGAGCGTAGTAATAAGCACCTCCAAATCCCATTTGAACAGCGTCCCAATATCCACCAGATTCTGTTTCAAAATCATTTTGCTGATCAGGATACTGATTGAAGATATTATTCCCTCCAATACTAAGTTTTAAATTATCACTTAAGGCATAGCCAAGGTTAAGGTCAAAAATAGTCTTAGGATCATACACATCTTCCGTATCTGCGAAATCAACAAGAACCACTTCACTAAAATGTGTACTTCCTAAAGCTACATCAAATTTATTAATTGCGTAAGTTAGGTTCAATCCAAACTTATAATCAGGAGCTGAAGCTAGTAAAAATGCTTTTTCTCTTTCGCCAAAGAAAGTTTGCTCGTCTAATGCCCCATTATTAACAGATGTAATGCTCATATTATTCACATTACCAACTAAAGTCGCTCCAAAATTTCCTTCGCCAAGTGCGGTTTTGTAAGATAAAACTACATCAAGACCAGTGGTTTCTGTATCCACACCATTTGCAAAAAACTGCGCTTCGTTTACATTCACTCCAAGAGAGCTCGCGTCAAAAGTTCCAGTAAGAACAATTCTATCATCTACCGTTATATGATATCCATCAACGGTAGCGGTAAAATTACCAAAGGTAGCTGTAAATCCAACAGCCGCATTAAATGCAGTTTCCTCCTTTAACCTACCTATACCAAAACTTGCAGTAACAGGACTGTTATTTGGTGACAACAAACTTTCGGTAGCTACACCACCTTGAAAATCTGTAAATCTTAAGTTATAATAAATTTGAGCTAGTGATGGTGCTCTAAAACCCGTACTTACAGATCCTCTTAAATTAAAATTATCTGTTACTTTAAGTCTAGTGGCTAATTTTCCATTAAAAGTACTTCCAAAATCACTGTAATTTTCAAATCTTGCTGCAGCTGCTAATAAGAAATTATCTGTAATATCAAGTTCCGTATCTACATACAGTGATAAATTAGAACGATTTCTATCTACTTCATTAGCTGGGCTATACCCTGGAAAACCTTGAGAACCTCCTGGACGTAACTCTCCTGAATCTGGATCTGTAGGCTGTTGTTGGTTTGCTGGATCTGTAATAATTAAACCATTGGTATCATAGGTGCCATACGAACCAGGTTCACCAGCAAATATGATGAAATTCTCAGTACGGTATTCCATACCAAATGCAAGGTTGAATCCGCTAGCAACCTCATCATAATACTTTGAAAAATTCACACTGGTAGTATTTTGACTCAAACTGTGCCCACCAGCATCAAATTCTGTTGGAGAAGCCTCTTCTAAAGAAGCATTTAAAGTACCTTCTATAAAATAATGAAAGCTATTTTTACCCCATGTATTATTAATGTCTATATTCCAGTCTCCGGCAGTTAAAGTTCTTACTCCTACAGAAATAGAATTATCCAAAATATTTGACGTAATTCTTGGAGTAAATCCATTAGGGTAAATAGAAGTAACTACTCTTTCTCCCCCATTTCTTGTAAACGCATATGCATCTGTATCTCTATAGTTACGTCCACCAAAAGCATACACTTGTGTGTTATCGGTTACCTGAATACCAACATTTCCAAAGAAATTAAAGCCAACAATAGCGGCTTCACCAAAACCTCTTCTAAAATCATATCCCGGTCTTAGGGTTTTGTTCTTGTCTATATATTCCATGGTGAAATTACCAAAGCCTTCTTCTCCAATTTTAATACCATAATTGGCCGCTACTTTCAAAGAACCTCCATCAAAACTTCTATCATCTCCAATTACATTTCCATCTTGATCTGTATCAAGTCGGTTTCCATCTGTATTTGGTGTGCCTGCTGGAAAATCTCCCTTAGCATTCGTATTGTAAGCTCCATAGCTTATCAATCCATTTACTACATCTGTATTGTCTTTAAGCACGATGTTAATAACACCAGCTATTGCATCAGAACCATACTGAGCAGAAGCTCCATCTCTTAATACCTCAATACGCTTAATAGCAAAAGCAGGTATTGCATTAAGGTCTGTTCCTGAATTTCCTCGTCCACGAGTACCAAATATATTAATAAGCGAAGAAGTGTGTCTTCTTTTTCCATTAATAAGAACCAATGTTTGATCCGGTCCTAATCCACGTAAAGTTGCTGGATCTATATGGTCTGCACCATCTGCACCAGATTGCTTATTGGCATTAAAGGAAGGTGCCGCATATTGTAATAATTCATTTATTTCAATTCGTCCAGATTGTGTTGTTATTTCTTGCACATCAATAACATCTATTGCGAGCGCAGTATCCGTTGCTGTTCTTTTAGGACTTCTAGACCCTACCAATTGAATTTCGTCTAACTGCATTCCTTCTACTAAGGATACATTAATAGTTGTTTTTCCATCCACCGAAACTTCTTGTGTAACAAACCCAATATAACTAAATACTAAGGTTGCATCACTACTAGCGGTGATTGAATAATTACCATCAAAATCTGTAGAGATACCATTGCTAGTTCCTTTTTCTACAATGTTAACCCCTGCTAGAGGCTCTCCAGATTGATCTGTTACGGTACCCGAAATTTGTGTCTGGGCAAGTGCTGCTCCCATTCCTATAAAGCATATAAAAAGCACTTTAATTAGGTGTTTCATTTTATTTTATTTATCAATTAAGCGCGTAAAATTATAGCAAACTTTTTTAAAAAAAATTAAAAACGGTCAATCAGCCTCAGAATTACGAATACAGTAATAGTGTTAAAGAATTTTAACAATTCAATAAAACTAATGATCTTTTATTGAATTAGATATAATACGGTAATCCGTAAATTTTAACAATTTAGGCTTCTATTGTTATTTGGCTAAAACACCCATGGGGGTAAAGTAGAAATATGTTTACTTCTTCTCGAATGTATCAAATTTAAAACTTAAAAAATTGTTAACTAAAAACTATTATTATGTTGGCCCGCGAAATTAAAGATCAATTAATTCAGGAAATGAAATCCATTAAAGATAAAGAGGGAGCGATAGATGGAAGAGTACATGGATTTATAGATAGAGATAAACAAATATCTTACACTATGGATCTGTTTAACAACCAAGCAGATCAAGATATAGAAACTTACCGGCAGGAATTTTCAAGAAATATAAATGCCTGGATCAATTCTTCTTCTAGTAGAGCGCGTATGGTAATTACAGAAGCTACTGAAAACAACATTAGCAGTTTGGCTAAAGCCACATTTAACGCAAGTCCTTTAGAGCGGGTTGTAATAGCCGGATTGGATTCAGAAAAGCAAGAATTACTAAAAAAAGAATTACAAAAATTATGGAAGGACCGGCTAGAAAATTCAGAGTTTGCTGAGGATAATAAAGAACAGTTTAAAAAAATATTTGGTTCACAAGACACCCAATATATTGATTTGAACCAATTAATTGAAGAACGCAGTCTTGAAGAATTGTTAGGCCCTCATTTATTTAAATCAGACTTAGATGTAGGCTTTGAAACAATGCAAAAGGAATTTCCTCAATTTGAGGTAAATATTGAGGAAGTGTTATGTTTTGGAGACAGTAATGAGTTAGTTGAAAAATTAGGAGAACTTGGAAAAAATATTCAAGCAGGTGTTCCAGTTTTTTCTGTTAAAGCCACTCCTTTCCAAGATAACGATGAAGGGCTGTGGAAATGCGCTTGTAAAGATGCAGAAGCATTTATAGCGCAAATCACTTCCGGAAAATCTGCCCCAGAATTAATCGGGTCAAGTAATGAAACAGGCTATGACAATATAACTATCTCACCTACCTTCCAAAATTTATTTACTATTGATGGAATGCAACAAGAGATGCGCAATCAAGAATTTTCAAGTGCTGATGAAGTAGCGCAAAAAGATTTGGATTTTTTCAAACAGATCTTGTTTGATGAGGCTTTGTATCCGGCAGGTACTAGTCCGGAAGCTATTACAAAGACTATTTCTAAAGCTACCTCAAAACTGGGTGCAATGAAAGCTACCAAAGTATCACAGGCACTAAAATGGAATATGGTCAACAGACCTGTATCTTCTGCGGTTGAGGTTGAATTTGCCATAGGAGGAATGACTTTGGATGGAGGGAATGATTTGATTAAGGAGAATCTGGATAAGAAAAACTCCTATAAGTTATTTTTCGAAGATTTGTTACAAACCCTAGTAGAGAATAGTATTGAAAAAGAACAGGCTGTTAAAATAGCATTTGCAGAAACGGTGAATGCTTATACCGCTATTGAAAAACACAATAAATCTATAAGAGAACTTGTACACGGTGAAACAGGAGCCGAAGCATGGAGAGACTTAGGTCTTGAATCTACAAATAGAGTTAAAGAAGCAAATAGCTTAGGGATTAAATTCTTAAGACCTTTAATGCCACTTTTTCTAACTGGAGCTGCTATAGGTATTGTAGGCTTAGCTTTAACCGGAGTTGGACTTCCAGCAGCTGTGGGCTTAGGTTTGGGAATTGCTGGTTTGGGAGGTAGTGCTCTTGGAACCACTGCAACGGCTATTTCAATGTATTTTCAAATAAAAGCTAATAAAAAACATTTGCCTAGGGCTAATACAGCATTTGCAGAAGCTAATGCAAAAATGTTTTACGCACAAAGAGAACGAGATACACAAGTAGTCGTTGCTTTAAATAAAATTAAAGAAAAGCTAAAATCTAATGGAATTGATGGTCTTCGAGAACAGAATCGACAAAATCAAATACAGCTTATTCAGGAAAACTTACCTACAGGAAATAGAGTGACTCGTTCTGCAAAGAGAAAAATGCTGAATAAAATGAGTTCTATGGAAATGGAAGATGATGTAAAACTCGATGGAAGGGTACCGGAAGGTAAAATTAATAGAGGTGCGCAGTTAGGCTATACCATGGATCTTTTTGTAAATCAAGCAAACAGAGCTAAAATTAGTTCTAATGAGGAATATAAAATGGATATTAATGCTTGGATTAACTCGTATTCTAATAGAGCAAGATTGGTTATTTTAGAAGCTTCGGAAACTAATATTAAGCAACTTGCCAAGGTAACTTTTAACGCCAGTCCTTTAGAGCGGGTTGTAGTAGCGGGTTTAGACTCTGATGCCAAGCAGGAGGCTTTAAAAACAGAACTTCAGGAACTATGGAAGGAAAGATTAGCTAAATCCCAAGAAAACCAGAAACAGTTTGAAAAAACTTTTAGAACAGAAGCTAATCAAGAAATGAATATAGACGAACTCATAGAAGAGCGCACTTTACCAGAATTACTGGGGCCTCATTTGGCTAAAACAGATCTGGATACAAGCTACGAGACTATGAGAGAAAATTTTGGAGAGTTTGATGTTAATATAGAGGAAGTATTATGTTTTGGGAATAGCACAGAACTTGTTCAAAACTTAGGAGAATTAGGTCAAAAAATACAATCAGGAGTTCCTGTCTTTTCTGTAAAAGCAGATCCTTTCCATGAACATGATCAAGGGTTATGGAAATGCGCTTGTAAAGATAGCTCCGAATTTCTTGAAGGAATCACTTCTGGAAAATCTGCTCCGGAGCTTATAGGAGAAGAAGAAGGAATAGGATATAAAAACATTACATTATCACCTACTTTTCAACAGCTATTTGAAATAAATGGTTTTAAGGAGAAAATGGATGATCCTACTAATCCATTATCAAATGATATAGACCAAAAAGACCTCGATTTTTTTAGAAAAATATTATTTGAAGAGGCCTTGTATCCTGCCAACACAAGCCCTAAAGCGATCACTAAAACCATTTCCAAAGCCACTTCAAAATTAGGAGCGATGGCAGGAACAAAAGTAGCCGATTCTTTAAAATGGAATTTGGTAGAAAGACCTGTTTCTGCAGCCGTTGAGGTACAATTTGCCATTAGCTCAATGACTTTGGATGGAGGAAATGATTTGGTGAAAGAAGATCTGGATAAAAAGAATAGTTACAAAGGCTTTTTTGAAGATTTAAGGGATTCACTTATTAAACAGGGAACCCTATCTGAAACAGAAGCTACCAAAACAGCATTTATAGAAACTGTAAAAACATATACTAAAGTAGAAAAAAATAATGAGACTATTAAAGAATTAATAAGAGGTACTAGCGGGGCCAACAATTGGAGAGATTTAGGACTGGAGACATCAAATAAAACCCGTAAAGTAACCAAAACTGGTGTAAGAGCACTAAAACCACTAATGGGACTTTTTTTAATGGGTACCGCACTTGGAGTTGCTGGCTTGGCTACTACCGTTGTTGGAATTCCACTAGCCATAGGATTAGGAATGGGAGTACTTGGAATGGCAGGGAGCGTTGCAGGACTTTTGGCAACAGGAATTTCTACTGTAAAACTTTCAAAGGCTAATAAAAAGTATCTTCCCATTGCCAATTTTGCTTTTGCACAGGCCAACTCAAAAATGTTTAAAGCGCAAAGAGAACGAGTAACTCAAACAGCAAAAGAATTAACAGAAGTTAAAGAAAGATTTGGAATTACTAATACAGAAGAAAAAGTAGTTCAACCAGTATTAAACGTAACAAGGGGTGTAGACATAGATCTTAGTGCGAAAGTTGCACTATCTAGTCCTAGTTTTGATTTTGAACCCAAAATATCTGTAAATACTTCAGGGGTTTCTCTGGTAGATCTCTCAAAAGAGTTTAAGAATAGTTCTCTTTATAATTCTCAGGTAGGCACGTATATCTTAGCAAATTTACCTGAGAATGCTAAAACGGAAATGCCCGAGGATCAGTTAAATGATACCATAAAAGAACTATTTATAGATTTCCACCTTAAGTCTTGTGATCAGGAAATGGCAGACCTTGCCAGAAATGATGAAAAGATGAAGCAGCTTATAAAAGACCCAGATATGGGCATTGACCATCTTACCTTTTTATCTGTTCTTTTTGCTGAGAGCAATATTGATATGAATAAATTGCTAACGAATCTAGACAAGGAATCATTTTCAAAACTTACACCAAAAGACATTAAAACTTTACTAATTCCAAAAAATAAACATCGGGAGAGACTTACTATGTTTGATAGATTTGGAAGAGCCGTAGAAAAGGCTAAGAAAATGCCTAGAACTTTAGGTAGATTTTTAGAGCCTCTAAATCGTCAAAAATCCAGACCGATTCCTGCTTTAGGAATTACAGATTCTTTTAAAGCAGAAGTACGCAATCTTCCCAATTTTGAAACTAAAGAAGATAAGAAAAAACCCCTGAGAAGAACTAAAAGTTTTTAATTTCTTGTGGTTTAGTATTTGAAACATTTATAAACAAAAATCTTTTATGATTACTTCATTTCTTTTTGAATAGTAAACAGAGAAGATTTTTGTTTTTTTCACCTTCATTAAGTTTGCCAATAAAATATACAAAGTTCACTGGAAACCACAGAAATTAATGCTTATACCATAATTCTTAAACTGAAGAATATTACTCTTTACAAATTTTACCTATTTGTTCTATATTTTCTCCATTTGAAAGACTTAAAGTCATCATAATTTCCATACAATTCTCTTCTATTTTTATAGAATTAATAAGGATTCCGTTATTTCTATTTATCACTCTTTGTGTTTCATTCAATTTGCCCATCGATTCGTCATAGGTAATTCTATAGCTACATTCATCAATCCATTCTAGTTTTCCGTAAACTACCTCTTTGTCCTCAGTTCCTTTAGGGTATTCTAATTGATATTTACTTGTTCTAATTATAGTATGTTTAAAATCACTAATAGAATCTGATGGAATAATAAAAGTACCTATTTTAAAATCTTCACAAGTTAGTTCTTTATGACAGGAGCAAAGCGAAACGATACATATGATTATGATTACGAAGGAAAGATTTTTCATATAATTCAAAAAGGTTTGTGTTATGCTGACGATTTGAAAGTTGTTTACTCAGATTTTAATAGAAAACTCCATAAACTATTAGTTAAAGGTACTAATTTTAGTATAAAATGTATTTACAACCAAACTTACGTTTGTTTATAGACACTTATTCTTCAATTTTTTCAAATTCTCCTTGTTCATTTCGTTCAAAACTTGTGCCTATCTCAGATTCTAAAAGATGAATAAACGAATCATCATTAGATAAAACAGCACCTATGGAAACTAGACTTATATTATCTAAGTTACTCATATATTCTTTAGATTCATCACCAGACAAAAACCTCCAACCAGTATCTATATAATCCTTTTTTTCATCTTTCTCAAGAGGTTTTTCCCTGTAGAAATAATTTATGGGTGCATTCTCATAAAGAATCTTATTAGTAGCAAAACACCTATCAAAATATTTATCTGCAAGATTAGGTTCAGATATACCCAAATCGTGGTCTATAATATGTTTGTGTTCAAAGTTGATGATATCACCAGCCTGTAATTCATGTATATAAAAAGGATGATTGTCAAGAGTCCCTGCAAATTGATTATCATTAATTTTTGTAATCTTAACCCACATTCTTTCCGCTGAAGGATGTTCTTCATTAATAGATTCAAAATAGAAAATCAATTTAACTAAATTTCCAATTTTAAGCTTTTGAGTTATTTCTTTACTGGGCTTGTAAAATGTATACTTGTATTCTTTCGCTAGTTCTTCAGCATCAATTAACTTCCAACTATTAGTGGTATAGCCTAGCGAATTTATTCTTCTTAAATCAAACTCCCATTTTTTATCTAACCCACACTCTTTAATAATTTCTTTAGCAATTTCAATGCCCTTCTTATCAAGAATTATTGAGTGTTCTACAAGAACAGCTGAGAGATTCTCAAATGCAATTTCCCATTCATGATTCTTTATAAATTCATAGCCTTCTTTTAAATTTTTTTTTATCTCTTCTATGATTTCCGTGTCAACTTCTACAGATAAAATTTTAGATTCTATAAATTCAAAATAATTTTTCAGGATTTGTGTTTTCTTTTTCATGTTAAGTATCATAAAAGGGGATTGGCATAAAACCGTAAGCCACCATTAATTAAGACGCTATTTTTATCTAATGTTTTTAAAAATATCCATTTTAATTTCATAAACGTGAGTTCGATATAACTTTCATAAAATATAATTTAAATTTTTTTTACACTATTTTAATTTAATAATCTTATTTTTAGATTATTACGTTCATTTTCTTTGCTTGTCCAAAGAAAATGAACCAAAAGAAAAGACAATTTCGAAATCGATTTTAATTCTTGTTTATGTAGAACTGACGTTCATTAGCAATATTTCCAATGAAATTACAATTCAAACGTTGTTTAAGATTCCTATAGCCAACCAACGTATTGTTATGAATTAAAATAACTGTTTTCTAAGAACTCAATATGCATGTAAACAACACCTTTGTCATTCCTTTTACAGCTTTAAAATTATTATTTATATGATGCAAAAACTATAGTCCAATTTTCTTTAGTCGCAATTAGCTTGGAACAGAGAACTTTTATTTATTTTATATTCTACTGGTTCTTTGGTGAACTCTTTTAAAAGCTTATAAGCATAAATTATAGACATGCTTTCAAAGGAATCATCCGTATTGCTATATTCTTCATCTTCCACATAGTATTCCTTATCAATAAAGGCATTTTTCTGTTCATTGAATATATGGTATTCATGAATATCTTCTTTAAAAGTATTATAAAATGGATTGAGATATATGGTGTTTTTATGAAGCTCTTTATCCATAATATTTTTTATAAATTCAATATCCTCATGATTTTCATCTAAAGGTTTTCGTTGCGCAAACTTATGATCGTTAAAATAAAGTTTATCGTCTTTAAATACAGTAAAAAATGGCTGGGAATCATATCTATCTACTTGAATGAAATTTGCTACAAAATCATTGTAGCCTTCCGGGTTTTTAAATGAAAATATTGGACTAGCCTCTTCTTGATACCTCTTAAATAGTAACGAAATACTATTTGCAATGGTTTTAAACGTATGAACATAAGGAAAAGAAAAGCAATTAGCATCTGTATTAAATACTTGTTGCATAATATATTCATCTTCTTTTGTTGTTCTTAATTGGATAAATGTTTGGTCATCTTCAAAACCGCTAAAAAAGATTTTTGTTTCATTTTTCAAAACTTTATTATGTCGTCCAAATAGTTCAAACCTACTTTCTTTATTATCAGGGGTAAACTTATAGGTATTTTCTTGTGTGATTTTCCACTTCCCAGTTTGTATCCCTCCAAAATATGCAATAGCGTAGTTGTTATTTTCCAGTACTAATAAATGACTTCCTCCTTCTGGAGAGGAGGCTCCCAAACTATACATGCCTATGATATCAGCACTATTTTGAGCGTTGGTCAGATTTATCATGAAAATTATAATAAATATAAATTTATTTTTTATCATTCGTAAATTCAAAATAGTAATAAATTCAGTTTTTCATTCTTTAAAGGTAATTAACGCTTTGTACAAAAGGTATTGACAGTTTTGGTCAATTTACACGTTGAAGTCACCATTTTTAATTATTTATTTTCCCTACTTACCGCAACAGCAATTTTAGAATCGGCAGTCCCATAGTAAAGAAACCAATTGTTCTTAAAATAAACTAATCCTTCTACAAAACAAACTTCATTTACCTCTCCCACTTTTTCATAGTCTTTATCAGGATGTATAAAATAGCTTTTGGTTCTATCAATTAACTTATAGGGTTTGTTTTTATCAAACAAAGCTTGACCCGCAGCATAGGTGAATTTAGATAAATCTGGATCGTTAAAATTAGCAGCATTACTCCCATTGTATATTAACAAAATTCCTTCCTCTTTATATAAGGCATATGGACCTGGCTCCACTAATCTACTGTCAAAATAACCCATTCGCGGATGTAAAACCGAAATCATTTTCTGATTTTCTTCATTTTCACTAACTTTCCAATTAATCAAATCTTCGGAGCTAGCTAAAAATATATCAGTATCCCCAAAATACATCCAGTATTTTCCGTTTATCTTTTTTGCAATATTCTTGCCCCCAATAGATTCAACAACGATGGCACCAGACTTAGACCATTTGTCTTTATATTTCTCATCTTTAAAGACTAATCCATGTTTAGTCCAAGATATTAAATCTGTAGAAGAGGCAATACTTAACCTAGCGGTTTTCCCATCATAGGAGGTATATGTCATTATATATTTATGATCAATAGTTTCTATGATTCTAGGATCTTCTACCCCATCAAAATAACAGTTTGTGCAGTCTGCTAAAAAATTGTCATTCAAGAGTTTCTTATAATTCCACTCGTATGCTTTCATGAAATCGTTATCAGGATAGAAAACAGGTTTTGGAGATTTGTTAAAATGAAGACCGTCTGAACTTGTTGCTAAACCAATTCGGGAAGTCCCATTTAAATCTTGTGCTCTATAAAATAGGTAAATCTTATCTCCTTTTACTACAGCAGACGGATTTAATACATTACGCTCTTCCCAATACATTTGTCTTTTAGATATTGGGCAATCAAATTTCAAATTTGGTGTGGGTTTTAAAATAGGGTTAATACTATCTACCTTTTCAAAACTAGCAAATTCCCATTGTTTAGGTGAAATTGGTAATTGATTATTCTTCAACATTCTTTTCTCACATGCAAAAAATAAAAATAGCACTCCTACAACTAGTATGTTTTTCATTTCATGATTTGTTTAAGATTCATGGTGTTAAATTTTGGGCGTTTTTATCTATTTTATCCAAAAAAAATTAAAGTAAACTGCGAGGGATAAAATCTATATAGGAATCAACACCTATTTTAATGGTGTTTGTCTTGTATATTTTAGCACTGCTTAAATCTATACCAATTATGAATTGTTTGCACATCACTCTGGCTTCAAAAGCTCACTCCTTTTTGCCTCAAAGAATTGTACAACCTTCACTACGATAGCTAGCCTCTATTGCGGCTTTCTTTGTTGGATCTGTAGTATCAATACCAAAAGTAATAGCTTCTTGTTCAAGTTCTGTCCTATCATTAAATGTATTGCTTCCTACGGTTAACGGATATGTAACTTGCCCAAGATCATCTTTAAACAGGGCATCTCTAAGCGCTCTTGCTTTTGCTCCATCACTGCTATTTGCTGAACCACCTCCCCAATGAAGATTGTCCGGTTCATGATAATCATCTAGATATTCTTTCCAAATTGCCTTTTCAACTTCGGCCTGTGTTGATACTCCAAACCCAGCAGCAACAGTAGCTAATTGTTTGTTCGTGTACTTGTATATAATTCTTGCCTGCATTCCCATTGATGGTTCTTCATGACAGCGGTGCATTCCACTACTAGGGGCAGGTCCTAAAGCGCTCAATGTAGACTTCCGAAATTTACTAGGACGTTCATCTAAACTCACTGAAGTAATAGTACCTCCTGAATCTACATCTATATAGGCTGCTAACTGAATTACTCCCTGAGAAAATGTTTTATGTGAAAAATTAGAAGCGGAATGATTATTAGCAACAAGCTGTAATTTAGCCATTTGTTTAACTTGTGGGCTATTATTGGCGATCTCCTTCAGTTTTCTCTGTGCAATAGTTTGAGTTTGGTTCTCTACAAACTGAAAAGCCTTTGTACCCATTAAATCAGCTTCTTTTTCCAACCCTTTATCATCATTCACATTTACATTACCTTTCATCTGTAGTGTTGGTCTTACCCTTCCTTGCTTCTGCTGTACTACATGCCAAGCCTCGTGAGGTAAATGTTTTTCTTGACCCGAAGCTAAATGAATATCGGTTCCTTGTGCATAAGCATGTGCTTGCAATTGGGCTGGTTTATTAGAATTGTAATGCACCTTCACATCATCCATAGCATAGCCGGAAAGATTTTCTATACCAGATTTCAAATTATCTGGAAGCCCCGTTCTATTTTCCTTCGCAGTAGACTCCAGACTTTCCTTTTTCTGAATAGGTTGGTGTTCTTGATTAGACAAATTAGCTACCCTAATCTTCAACTGAGCCAGTTGCTTGGCTTTTGGACTGTTGTTAGCTATTTCTTGAAAGGCTTTTAACTGTAATGTCTTAGGGTTTTTATTTGCTATGACCTCTAGTTTTTTCAATTGCTGGGCAGCAATGCGGTTATCTACAAACTGAAAAGGAAATTCACTCCCACTCTGCAATTGAGAAGGCTCACTAGAAACTAATAGACTCTTGTTTTTTAGCCTTTTACTAGCGGGAGAATTCATATTTTGTTTATTTCAGGTTTTTGATTTTCACCTATAATTTTCCTAGCAATGATAGATATACTTTTTATTTACTTACTAAATCTAAGGTTTTTTTACAGATCAAAAAAGAATTCTAAAAAATATACATGTAATTTTATTCACTTTTTGAAGCGCTATTTTTATCCTGTACTTCCTAATCCTCCAGACAATGAGTTGATAATATGTAATAGTTTTAGCAACATTTTGCCCGTTTCAGGATCGTCTTTTTCTTTTAGTTTTCTCCATTTTTTGATGGAGTCTATCTGTAGTTTGTGCAAAACCTTTAATTCTTTTTCCCTAATATTTAAGGTGTTAAGCTGTCCTGTTCTTCTAACACTTACGCTATCACCCAGCAAATACTCAATATGGCGTTTCCCCTCTTCATAATCAGACAGGATCAGGTTTAAAAATTTGCCTTTCACCTTTTCATCGGTAACCAATTCAGCATACATTTTCATGATTTCAGGATTGGCAATTAACAAATTGGTTTCTGTTTGGATAAGTAAATACTTTAAGAAGGGCCAAGAAGAAATTGATTTTTTTAAATCTTCAAACTTGTTATTATCCTGCTCTTTTAATTCTTTTAAAGCGGCTCCTACTCCATACCATCCAGTAAGTGTGAATCTCGATAGATTCCAGCTAAATACCCAAGGAATGGCTCTTAAATCTTGTAGCGACCTTTTTCCCGTTCTTCTTGCTGGTCGTGAACCAATTTTACTTTGTTCTAGAATATCAATAGGAGTTGCTTCGCTAAAAAATTGCATGAAATCGCTATCTTTAATTAAATCCTTATAATGTTGCATTGATTTAGCAGATAACCATTCTAATGTTTTTATTGGATAGTTATTCTCTTCAGTACGAGCAGCAGGAGGTAAACTATGCAGCGCTACTCCAGAAGCTAACATTTCTAAGTTATAGGTTCCTGTCAAAAGATTTCCAAATTGTTGTGATATGGACTCTCCTTGTATTGTTAACTTTATTTTACCGTTAACCGAACCAAGCGGTTTACTCTCTATAAAGCGATGATACTTACCTCCACCTCTACTAATAGTACCTCCTCTACCATGAAAGAAAAATACTTTAACATTGTGTTTTCTCCCTATTTCTGAAAGCGCTTTTTCGGCGTTGTAGAGATTCCATTTGCTGGCCAGTACTCCACCGTCCTTATTACTATCGCTATAACCCACCATCACCTCTTGAGAGTCTTGTAATAGTCTTTGCCTTTTTCTCGTTATTGGATGATCTAAAAATTTATCTAAAATTTGCGCTCCATTATCTAAATCTTCTATGGTTTCAAATAAGGGCACCACTGGCAAACTAGTCTCTAAAAGCTGGGTCTCTTTCATAAACAGATACACCATAAGCAAATCACTTTGACTTCTTGTCATACTAACAATCAAAGAACCAATTCCCTCAGAACCATAGAGAATGTTATGATCTCTTAAAACTCTAAAATAGTCCAATACATTATCTGCTTCCTCTCCATAAGATATCGTAATATTTGTTAATAGCTCTGGTGATTCTATTGCTTTATTCAAAAACCCCATGCGGGTATCTTCGTCCCAATTTTTAAAATCGGTCTTTTCTAATGTTGATTTTTGCAGAATTTGAGTAATTGCTTTTTCATAATACTCGCTGTTCTGGCGTATATCCAGTTTCGCTAAATGAAATCCAAAACTCTGTACAATTCGTTCTAAAGGAAACAACAAATTTTCGGCAATTTTATCTGCATTAATCTCTATTAAAAGCTCCCTGATTAATTTCAAGTCTTTTTGCAATTCTCTGCTACTTCTATAGAAAAGTTTAGAATCACTATAGGTTCCCGAAATGGTGTTTTCAAGTTTGATGGCTATCAAATTAACAAACTGTCTCCATGGTTCATAAGGATTGCGTTTTATTGCCTTTATCCCTTTATCGCCTAATAATTCCGCATACTTAGTAATAGTGCTAGTTAATATTTCAGGGGTAGGATTGAGTTTGGAAGATAAAGACAGTTCAGCTCCCAATTTTAAAACATGATGATAAATGATGTTTAAAGACGCTTTACGATGAATAAGAAGTGTGTCTTTTGTAATTTGGGGAGTAACAAAAGGATGTCCATCCCTATCTCCTCCCACCCAGCTCCCAAAACTATATTTTGGAAAGTGTTCCACCTGTTTCAATTTATGAGGATCAAAACCCATTTCCAACCAAGCGCATTTTAACTTCAAGTCGCTAGCTTCCAATATCAAAGGAAATATTTTGCTTAAATAATGTACTACATTAGCTCGTTCATCTCTTAAATCTGGTTTCTCCAGATAAATTTCACCCGTTCTCCACCATCGCTCCAATAAACTTATTATTTTATCACGAATCGCTTTTTTTTCTGTTGGTGAATAAGAGGAATTTTCATTTTGCACTAATAATAAATACAATTCTCTATGTATTTCTAAGGTGGTAACTCTCTTTGCTTCTGTAGGGTGTGCTGTAAGCACCGGACAAACCTGAATTGAGGATATCACGCTAATCATTTTATCTTTATCAATACCCTGTTCTTCCCATATTTTAAAAGTTTCTCCCCAAGAACCTCGTATGGCAGATATCCCAGAATTTTTCTCCAACTGTCTATTAAATTGTATCGCGGCATTCTCTTCAATAAGATTCATCAGTTGGAAATAGATCCCAAAGGATTGTATTATTTTTTCATCAGATATTTTACTCCCATCTTCGTTGGTTTCATTCAATGATTCAATGAAATTACTAAGATTGTTTTCGTTAATGTTTACTAACATCTCTTGGAAACAGGAGAGAATATTTTTTTTGTCTTCCAATATTTTATCAAATCCTTTTACGTTCATTTTCGCACTCATATTTTTTATTGATTATAACAGCAAAGACAAAAGTGTCCCCTTGCTCAAAACAGCATATTATTCTTTAGCATCCATAAAAAAGTTAGGACTCAAGTAATGTATAAATAATACCTAAATCTCATATACTTAGTATTTCAAATGCTGTCTTACCAAAGTTATTCATTGGTGGTGATATTCACAAGCAACGTTAAAAGATAGATGGTTCTACAGATTCATTTTTATGGAAATCGCACAAAATGGACGCTACTTTAACGGTAAGATAAGAATACTCAAATGAGAGGTGATAAATTATATTAAAACAAGAATGGAAATTTCTATATTGGAAGATAAATTAATTTTAAAGAACTACATCGGTTCTTTTCATCGTATTTGTTTCTTAGAAGCTTTTAATAATGATACCCGTTTGCTTTTTATTTATCGTTTACTCCTCTCTTCTGGTAAAAGATCATTTTTAAATGGATTTTTAGTAAATGGGAAGATAAGTTGTTTAGCGAATCCTTTTGGGAAAGAAGCATCTACCAATCCAGTTCCTTTGGGCCATTCTTTGCCAGGAAGATAATAGGTGCCAAAAAGCTTATCAATAAAAGGAAACACAACTGCAAAATTATTTCCATAGTGCTCTGGTTCTTCACAATGATGCCAATGATGGTATTGTGGGGTGGTAATAATATACTTTAAGAAACCAAAATTGATGCTTGTATTAGAATGAATCAATACCGCGTGAATTGCAATAAAAACAATATATACGTTGAATGTCAAGGTAGAAAAACCCAATACATAAAGTGGAATATATGATATACTTCGAGTGAAGAATATATCTATAAAATGGGTACGCGAACCTGCAAGCCAATCCATGTTTTCTGTGGAATGGTGTATGGAGTGAAATCTCCATAGGTAATGATGAGAATGAAAAAACCTATGTGCCCAATACTGAAATATATCGGTCACCAGTAAGGCTAAGAACAACTCAACTACAAAAGGCAAACCTGAAACCCATTCATGTACTTGCTCTAAATTCATCCAACCAAAAAATGCCACAGCAGGTTTTTTAGTTAAAATTCCAAACAATTGAATGGCTAAATGACTTATTCCAAAATAAATAAGGTCTGTTCTCCATTCATCGTGAAATTTAGATTGAAATTTGTTTTTTGGAAATGCAAGCTCTATAGGTACAAATAGCAAAGCCATAATTAACAAATCCAAAATAAGCCAATCTAAACCAACACTCCAGTTTACTTTTTCTACTGCCCTTCCTTCTACCGTGAATCCTCCCACGGCAATAGCAAGTACTCCCAAGACAATTCCAATAACCGCGTTATTCCTATTTTTATTCAGTAAAATGCTGATTAACGCAAAAAGAAAGGTGGCGACAATTGCGCCTAGCAGAAGGTTCTCTACCATCGCTGCCGTATACAATTCACGAAATTCTGGGGTAGTTAACTGTTCTGGGAATTTAAAACACAAAATACCCGCTAAAGATAAAGAACCAAGAAATATGGATATGGCTCCACTAATTCTTCCTTCTCCTACTCGCATTCGTTTATTTTGATTTTTCATTTTATTACTTATTAAATAGGATTAGACTTGAGGGATTACGATTTTGTAAATGAAATGTAGCAAAAACTACTTCCTTTTATATGAGTTGAAAGATAATAAAAAAGCATTACTCATTACAGAAGCTATACTTGGTAATTGTATTACAAGTGAAATAGAAGAGAAAATAGTTATAAGAACTTGATTACTGATACCTAACGTAATTGGTAACTTATTCCCTGAGTAGTATTAAACTATTCCCATTTTAACTTCAAAATTTAAATTGATTTGAATTTCCAAAAATCGTTTTTTGGCAAAGCTGCCTCAAAGGTTTTGAATTCTTTAGCGCCAGAGACTTGATAGGTCAATTTCCACGCATGAAGGCAAATAGATAGTGGGAAATATTCGTCATCTGAACCATATTTTTCATCTCCAATAATGGGGAGCTCTATATTTGCTAATTGCGCTCTTATTTGATGGAACCTGCCTGTTTTTGGTTTAATTTCTAAAAGATAACCAAAGTCGTTTTTGTCAATAACTTGATAGGAAAGAACACATTCTAAAGATTTTTTTGATTTTGATTGGACGATCTCTGCTTTTTTTTCCATATTATTTTTTACGAGAAAATTAATTAAGTTTCCTTTGCTCTTTAGTGGCTTCTTTTTGACGATGGCTAAATACGTTTTTTGAACTTTTCGGCTACTAAACAGCTCATTAAATTGCACCAGAATACTTTTTTTCTTAGCAAAAATTAATACACCACTTGTCACCCGATCTAATCTATGGATTACGCCTAAATAAGGCTTTGTTTTATTTTTTAAAAGGTGATTAAGAACTTGATCTTCAACAGTACAATTTTCATAACGGCTTTTTTCACTTATGAGTCCAGCCGTTTTATTTACAACTATATAATCTTTGTTTTCATAAACTATTTCAAGACTTGACATTCACCGTTTTCTTTATTTTAAATATAGGGAAGTTATTCTATTCTGTGTTTAACTAATGCCTTTCTATTTTACGTTTTGCTGTGGTAGTTATTTTTTGTCTTCACTAAACCTTCTCAAAAACCAATCGGTAATGATCCATCACCTCTTTTTCAAAACAAACCTTGTTGGGACTTACTTTAAAAACAGCCACTAGATGTCTAAATTCCCTATCGGTTAAATATCTTGGAATAAGTGAAAGGTATAGCCAATATTTTTTAAGATGAAATTTTCTGAATTTTTTCCGCCATTGGGCGATGGTTTCAATATAATCCAGTCTTCCACTACTTTGTGAAATTAATTTGAACCCGGGTTCTGCGCATTTAATGACCATTTCTGGACCATACGGAAGCCAAGAACCGGGAAACTGTTTTACCATGAGTGCCATTATGTGTGCGGCAGATCCTTTTTCAGCGTTCACATCTAGTTCCTCAAATTCAATCATATTCTTGCTAAAAGTCATCGTCTGCATATAAAACCGCCCGCCAATAGGCAATAAATCATAAAGTGTTTTAAAAAAATCTTGGTATACTTGCTCCTGTTTGCCTGCCTGCCATTCTTCTACAGAACAGAAATGTTCCAATCCTCCAATGCATGTAATAGCATCAAAGGTTCCAAAATCTGCTGGTTTTACATAACGACAATCTTTCACCATCACATTATACCCATTTTTTTTACAGGCATCTGCTTGCCCTTGTGAGAGGGTTAAACCTATACTTTCTGCCTCTCTTTCATGCGTAATATATCGCATAAAGGGCGCCCAGCCACAAGCCATATCAAGCACTTTGCTGCCTTTTTTAATGTAGAGACTATCTGCGATGAATTTGTGTTTTTGTTTTTGAGCTTCTTCTAATGACATCGAAAAATCACCATCATATTTCGCTCCACTGTAATCCCCTGATTCCCCCATACTCAAACGAAATATCTCGTCAATAGTGGTATACGTAAAATCTAAATCTTTCTGTTCTGCCATTTGTATGTTTTCTTATTTTAACTACACTCTTCGTAAGCGATGCATCTTGTATTGGTATAGTTATTATTATAACTGCTACTATTGTTTAGTATAGTAAAGGTAGTGGGTTTTGGATCATTGATTTTTTTAATTCGTCACTAATTTTGTTTCATAACAATCTTTCGTTTAAGCATCTATTCTACTATTTCTTATATACATTGTAGTTAGTACTTTTTCTACTACCTACTTAATTTCAGTATTCTGAATGCTCCTTGAATTACCAAAACAAAAACAATTGTCCCAATAATTAAATCAGGTTTCGCTGAATTTAGCCAATTCACTAATACGCCTGCTGTTATAACTCCTAAATTAATAATTACATCATTTGAAGTGAAAATCATACTTGCTTTCATATGTGCTTCTTCTTTGCTTTTTGACTTTTGCATTAAATACAAACAAATTCCGTTGGCGATTAAAGCAAAAATTGAGACCAATATCATTGTTGTAAAATCTGGAAATTTCTCATTTCCAAAGAATCGTCTTAAAATTTCTACAAACCCAATAATCGCAAGTGTAATTTGAAAATATCCTGCAATTTTTGCAATTCGTTTCTTTTTAATTAAAGTTCCACCAACGGCAAAAAGACTAATTCCATAAACAAAACTGTCAGCCAACATATCCAAACTGTCTGCAACAAGTCCCATTGATTTTGAAATCAAACCTGTTGTCATTTCGATTATGAAAAAGATGAAATTGATTGTAAGAACAGTTCCCAGTAGCTTTTTCTGGTTTATATTTTCCTCAAAATCCATTCTATCGGTTTCTTCAGTTGAGATTATCTTTCCTCCTAAATTCAGTTCAATTATTGACTTTTCAATTTGGTCTATTTCTCCACTGTGAAAAACAGTCAATTTTCGGTTTGGAATATCAAAGTCTAAATTCACAATACTTGAAATCCCATCCAATTTCATTCGGATAAGATTTTCCTCGGAAGGACAGTCCATTTTGATAATTTCAAATATTGTTTTTTCCATCTATCATCTTGGTTTTCAATTTGGTTATGAGATATACGCACACAAAGCTAATGGCATTTATTTCTTTTATAAATCTAAGAGATTTTTATAGACCAAAAAGAGGGTTCCTGTTTTGGTTCCTATTTTCATCTTATATATTGCACCATAGATATGAATCGAACTATAACTTACTTTCAGGTACTTTTTATCGGATACTTCTAAGACATATTCATTTTGAGGCATGATCTTCTTTCATTTTTCACTCATGAATCATATAAATAGTACATTCGTACTTAATATTAATTCTCTCTAATGAATAAAACAAATATCAGATCAAAGTTAGTTTTCATTATTTCTGAAGAAAGCATAAAAAAATAAACGATCTTGTCTCCAACTGAAACATCTCAAATAAACAGGCGATTTGATGGTTTTCGTAATACGCCCTTTCTATGGGAAGAATTACTAGAAGGGTTAAAGATGTATAAGACCGCCAAACCTTCCATAACAGACTACCCTAAGATAGATTCCTCATCTCATATTCGTTTAGGGAAACTGATAGAACAATTTGTTTTGTTTGAATTGGAGCAAGATGAATCTACCCAAATCTTAAAATCAAACATTCAAATTTTTAGTAATCAAATCACTATAGGTGAACTAGATTGTTTAATCAAACATTTAGAGGCACCTATCCACCTAGAAATTGTTTATAAATTCTATCTATATGACCCCTCTAACTCTACTGAGTTGCATAGATGGGTAGGTCCCAATAGAAACGATAGCTTAGTGCTAAAGCTTCACAAATTAAAAGAAAAGCAATTACCACTGCTCTACCATCCAGAGACAGCAAAACTATTAAATAAACTGAATATTAAATTGACTGAATTCAAGCAAAGAGTATTTTTTAAAGCGCAGCTTTTCGTGCCTTTCAATTTTCTGGAGTCATCATTTAAGTTTGTCAATAGAGACTGCATAAACGGTTTTTATATGAAACCTAGTGACCTAAAACTTTTTAAAAATCACACCTACTATATACCCTCTAAATTAGACTGGGTAGTAGCGCCTCACTTAGCGGTTACTTGGATTTCTGCTCAAACTTTTCAGCGTTCCATTTCGGCACTACTCGCCTCCCATAAATCGCCTCTTTGCTGGATGAAATCTCCTGAAGGGAAAATTCAAAAGTTCTTTGTTGTATGGTGGTAATCATACGCATGTTTACTTTTTAATCATTGCATCGCTACTATAAATAAGCGTATCCACCATTTTTAGGACGGTTGCTTATTTCTATTTCATTTTAAAGATTACGGCTTGATAGGGCAGCAGGTTCACCTCATTACCTTCTATTGCATAGGAATCATAATTGTTGATGATCGTTTCTTGAACGTCGCCAATTTCAAGAAGATTAATAGCTGCATTTTCTTGAGAAAAATTGAGCAAAATAAGCATCTTGCTTTCCCCTAGCTCTCTGGTATACGCATAAATTTCTGTATGCTCCTTTTGAAGTAATTGGTACTTTCCATAAACTAAAACAGGGTTGTCTTTTCTTATTTTTGTCATCTTCCGAAAATGGTTTAATACACTATTCGGATTTTTATTTTGCGCGGCCACATTAATTTCCTTGTAGTTTTCATTAACCTTTTTCCAAGGAATCCCTTTTGTGAATCCGGCATTTTTAGAATCGTCCCATTGCATGGGTGTACGACTATTTTCACGAGAACTATAATTAAGCACCTCCATGAATTCATCCATATCCTCATTAGCCGCTAACGCAGTTTTGTATTTCCCAATGGCATCAATATCTACATATTCTTCTATACTAGGCATATCAATATTTGTCATCCCCAATTCATCCCCGTAATACGTATAAGGGGTGCCTTTCATGCTAAGCAAAAAAGTGTTGAGCATTTGAGTAGAAACCGTCCTAAATTCCGGACTCGGATTTCCAAAACGGTTCACTAATCTAGAATTGTCATGATTAGATAGAAAAACAGCTATCCAACCTTTTTCAGCAAATGCACTATCCCAACGGCTAAATACTTCTTTAAACTCTGCTAATTTATATCCGTCTGGAGTTCTAGACATATCCACCGTTTCAAAATGATAGGCCACCTGGAGTTCATTACGGTCTGCATCTACCAAATCGTGTGCATCTTGAAAGGTGCTTCCTGCACCTTCTGCAACTGCAAAAACATCATACGGTTCAATAACTTCTTTATACATTTCATTCAGGTAGTCATGCAGCTGTGGCCTTAGTCCGTACCATTTAATAAATTCTTTTTCGTGTCCTTCAGGAAATTTGGGATAGGTAGTATCTTTACTCGCAAATTGAAAGGCATCCATACGGAATCCATCAACTCCTTTTTCTGCCCAGAATTTCATAATGTCATATACTTCCTGACGTAATTTGGGGTTTTCCCAATTCAAATCTGGCTGTTCTTCTGCAAAAGTATGGAGGTAATAGGCATTGGTTTTTGCATCATAATCCCATCCTCCTTCGGGGTCAAAAAGACTATGTCTGTATGGAGGTTCTCCTTTTTCTGCCGGCCACCAATGGTAATAATCTCGATATGGATTATCTCTTGAGCTACGAGATTGTTTAAACCATTCATGTTCATTACTACTATGGTTAACTACCACATCTAGTACAAACTTAATTCCTCGTTCATGCATCCCATCCAGCATATTTTGAAAATCTTCCATTGTTCCATATCGGGATAATACGGCTCTATAATCGCTAACATCATAGCCATTATCTACTAAAGGAGACTCAAAAAACGGGTTCATCCAAACAATGGTAACCCCAAGACTTTGAATATAATCCAGTTCTTCTATCACCCCTTTAAAATCACCAAAACCATCACCATCTGTATCTTTAAAACTTTGGGGATATATTTGGTAAAGAATACCCTCCTTCCACCAAGTGCCTTTTTCGGTGGAAATTTTAACTTCTTCTTTCTTAGGACTTGAACAACTTACTAACAGCAAGACCATTAATACTTGGTATAGGTGTTTTATCATTTTACTTTTTTTATTTTAGGATTGGACAGTTTTTCTCAATTCCTGTTTCTGTAATAATTAGCTATTCCATTACTTTCTATATTCATGCTTTACCCAGTCTACTTCCATCACCCATTCACCCTTCATAGGTGAATCTGTAATTTTGGCAAAGTTTAAAATGGCAAACATAGGCTCAGGATACTTATCTCCTTCCCCTTCATTACGGTAGACTTCTTTGCCATCCAGTCTATAAACTAGGTCACTTTTTTCCCATTCCACAGAGTATTCATGAAACTCATTAAGCGTTGCTGGAAAATTTCTTCGCTGACTTTCCCAGTCTCCTTTGTCGCACTCACCCAAACTAACAATAGCACCTGTTGTAAACTCATCTTTCATATGGTCTCCATGATGTTCAAAAATATCTATCTCACCAGACCCGGTTAAAGGCCAGCAAATATTCTCATCTGCTTCCTGTACAGGAGATTCGTTATTTTGAGCACCCAGTAACCACCAAGCTGGAAACATGCTTGGCTCTCCATTACTCGATAATTTAAGGCGGGCTGTCCACTTGCCTTTCACAAATTCCTTACGGTTTTTAGAACAGATTCGACCCGCCACATATTCAGTTTCAGGGTGCTGATTGCCATGCTTATCCATATTATCGCAGGGTCTCTTGTCTCCTATATTAACCACTCTAATCTTTAAAGTACCATTACTTACTTCTCGGGTACCAAATTCACCATCGGGTACATAGCAATGGTTTTCATTATTCACCCAAATTCTTTGATCCTGCCAATTATCTGGATTAAATGTATCAAAATCATCAAGAAAATCTGTAATCCAAGTATTCGTCATATTTTCAACTGTCTTACTCTTTTTATTGTCGTCTTTGCAACTAAAAACCAATAGCAAACATACAAACAATACAATCGTTAAAATTTGTTTCATTTCTTATCGTTTAAAAATATAATTCTTCTTCCATAAAAATCAAATGAAGTACAACTATTCCTTAAAGATAGAAAAAATCATGTTTTTAATAATGCAATGTAAAACTTGCTGAAGTATTTGTGCTGAGTTCAACGAAGTAAGCATAGCCTTCATATAACATTCTGTTTCTTTAAAAAAATTTAAACTTAGAATGCACTTAAATTAAGTATCACCTTAAAATCTTAATTATTGAAGAATGTTGTTTAAGGTTACCCAAGCCGTTCTTTGCCTAATAAACAAGACTTATTACCCAAGCTCTGTGACAGAACCCTACATAAAAGTTTCTCCTCATGAGGCATAAGAGCTGAAGATCAGAGTAGGCAAACCAATCAACAACCGGTTCTCAACCCCTAGGCATTGGGATGTTCATGCTGGGTGGTACCAACCACAGCCTGCCCCGGGAATATGGGGAACGCTTAGTTATTCGCTTCCGTTTTTATTTTAAATTTCTATTACCATAGGCTGTTATCATTCTATATGGATACAATTCTGGTAAGTTACTTAATTCATCTAATGCTGATAAATCTTCCCCAGATAAGTTTAAATTTTCAGCTTTTAAATTATCAATTAACTGTCCTTGCGTCCTAACACCTAGAATAACAGATGAAACAACAGGTTTTGAAAGAATCCAAGCAATAGAGATTTGAGAAGGCGTCGCTTCATAGTTTTTAGCTAACTGTTTCACTTTTTCAATTATATTCCAGTTCACCTGTGTATTTCTCCTTGTCCATGATTCCTCTGTTTCATCTGATGTAGTGGCAATTCTACCAGAATTGGGCTTTTCTTTTTTGTATTTTCCTGTTAAAAATCCTCCACCCAGTGGGCCCCAAGGTAATAACCCTATTCCCTCTGATTCTAATAAATCAAAAAATTCATATTCTAAATCCCTTTTAACCAAACTATACTGGTATTGTGCTGCAATAAAACAATTGGTATTCAACTGATGAGTCAACCCTTGGGCTTTCATCAATTGCCATGCTTTAAAATTTGAAATTCCAATATATCTAACCTTTCCACTTCTAATAAGATCCTCTAAAGTACGAATCGTTTCTTCAAGCGGTGTGAGTGGGTCAAAGCAATGTATATACAGTAAGTCAAGATAATCTGTTTGTAATCTTTTTAAACTTGCGTGAACACCTTCCACAATGTGAAGTCTTGAAAGCCCTTCCCCATTGACATGAGGGTGTGTTCTGAATCTAACCTTTGTAGAGATAATTACATCTTGTCTCTTGCTTTTGACTGCTTCACCCACTATTATTTCGGACTGTCCATTGGCATATACATCTGCTGTATCTAAATGATTTCCACCTTCATCAAAATATTGACTAATTATTTTCAATGCTTCATTTTTTGAAGTAGAGCGATTGGATTCTTCTCCAAAAATCATGGTTCCTAAAGTAAGGTTTGAGGTGATTAAACCACTTTTTCCTATTTGATTGTATTTCATTTTTTATTCTTTTTAAATCCATAAATAGTAGTATGCATTCTTGCAATTTTCCATATACCATCTTCTTTTTCCATCAATCTAGTTTCTCTTTTTTTACCAAATACTTCATCCAATATTTCATAGCTCACCCAAGCTCCCGTACCGTATATTTTGATATTGATATTTTCTGGTTGTGCGGGCGGAGGGGCTGGCTCAGGATGTTCTTTTATATAAGTCCTAACAAAATCATCAATATCTTCCCAACTGGTCATTTCTGAATAAGTATCGTCGGGAAAATTCATGTAGGTCTTAGAAACATTAGAACGATGTACCCAGTTGGTTCTCCAAGATTGATAGTCTCTACCAAAAGCGGCATTGGTTTCATTTAGTAAGGTTTCGAGGATTGCATTTTTCTCCAATTCATAGCTTTCCTCTGAAAGTATTGATGTTCTTTTTGTTGTTTGTTCGCAACCAATAATTAAAATGGTTAACAGTAAATAAATAACAGAATAAGCTCTATTCATATTGTTTTAGGGCAAAAATGCGAATCCGGCAAAAGAAATGATAGTAAAAAAGCGACTTTATAAACTTGTGCGAGCGATTTCATTCATTTGAATGAATTGACCATTTAAACTTCTGGAAGGGCTAATTCCTAAGCGCTTTTGAAAATCTTTGATAAAATGCATTTGGTCATAGTAGCCATAATCTAAAAAATCCTTAGGCTCTTTTTGCTCTAATATACTTGATTTATAAAGCTGTTTAAATCGAATAATATTTAGGAAAGTTTTTGGAGAGATCCCAAAAAACATTTTGAAATTCCGTTGATACTGTCTTACACTTACAAAATTCCTTGCGGCTAACTCTCGAATAGGTATGGTTTTGTCAATAGATAAAATGGTTTCTAAATAAGAAGTAGCTAATTTTATTTTTCTTTGATGTTTTTTGTCTTTTAATTGAAGTAATAAAGAAGCAGTTAATAAATGGATTATTGAATCTTTATCATTAGATTTCTGTATTTTTTGGTTCAATTGAGACAGCCAAATTTCACCAAAGTCCTCAATATAAAGGTTAGATGTTGAAATATTTCCTAGCTGTTTCCCGAATAACGCATAAGCCCCAACAGGATTTAATTTCACTCCAATTAAAAAGCATTGATTCATCCTACTTGCCAAAACAGTTTGAGTTTGAATACCGATGATGCAAGATTTTTTGATGATTTGAGGCTTTGTATTAGGAATTAAAAACTCCTTTTGATATGCTCCATTTTTTACAAAAATGATTTCAGGATAACCATCAGGAATAAGCAAATCTTTTTCTGATAGGGTCTCTTGACATTTCATTATCCAAATGTATTTTACATACCTTTCTAACGCTCCTTTTAAAACGTACTTTTTATAATTCAATTTATCAGTTAGTTTCATTAGTTCTTTTTAATGGAAGCGAACGGTTTTTTACAAGCGATAATAACTGCAAAGTGTTTGAGTACTTTGCACTAACGCAACTAATTTAGGAAAACGAGACGAATTTCCAATTAGGAAATTCAGCCGTTATTTAGCTTACATATTGTTCTGCAGCCTTTATTTTTATTCATAATCAGGAATATTCAAGCCCAAAATCAAATTTCTGTCAGCTGTCCAAATTCCATTTTTCTTTTCAAGTTTTACAATTCCAGAACCCCCTCTATTTTTTTGGGATTGTTTTTTTTCTGTGGTAAGTTTTGGGTCACTTTCAAAAAAATAACTGTCTAAATAATAAGGAATCGAATTAGGTTCTTTAACATAAATATGAATATGTTCAGGTTCTTGAACTTCAGGATATGGTGCTGGTCTGAAAGTGTAAAAAGTGAATTTTCCATCTTTGCCTGTTTTTAACCATTCACGATATTGTCCGTGCGTTTTTTCCCAACCAATTGGTTTTTTACTTGGCTGATAAATTCCATTTCTGTCTGTTTGATATACGTAGAGTAGAATATTTTCTGCTGGTGTTTTACCATCTTTCTGAAATACAGTTCCTGTTATTTTGATTTTAGGCTCGTTGTTTTCAAATCCAGGTAAAGTATCAGTTGCTTTTGGTTTAATACTCAACTCCTTAAAATCCAAAACCGCTTCGCAATCTTGACAAGGTCCACCAACATTTCTTTCAGCATTAGAGTTTGATTGTCCTTTGCAAGAAATAAACAATAGAGTCCATAATAATATTCCTAAATATCTTTTCATTCTCCATATTTTTCAAACTAAGCATAACGTAAGTCTGTCTCAAAACTACCAAAGATTGGGATTAAAAATACGTATTTCTACTTTTGATCGTGGGAAAAAGTAAATTTTTAGCTATTCTAACGTGATTTCTATGATATAACCTCCATAAAATATAATTTCAAAATTTTTTACACTATTTTAATTTAAAAATCTTATTTTTAGATCATTACGTTCATTTTCTTTGCTTGTCCAAAGAAAACGAACCAAAAGAAAAGACACTTTTTAGTTCATGTCATATCTATTTTGCATAAAGGTATTCATGAATCTTCGATTTCCAAGGTATTTTTGTCCAGAAAGTGGACAAAACCACAAAGCTTTCCTAAATTTCCTCCAAGGCTTCGAAAATTCTTAACGGAAAACCTTGTTATACTGCGGAAAAAGACAATTTCGAAATCGATTTTAATTCTTGTTTACGTCGAACTGACGTTATTCTATATTTCCACGGCTAAAAAAGCATTCTAGAGATATTGTTTAACCTTCTAATATTCAATAACCATTTAAAACTACTTAAAATTCACTCAAAATAAGGTGAAAAGTGGGGTGGAAAACATCGCTTTTCTGCAAACTATGAGATCATTGCTCAAAGGTTGGTTTTGGCTTCATTTAAAGCCTCTAAATTTAACCTACAGTAAGAGAAATAAATTGAAAAAAGTCCTTAATGGGGCTTAAAAGAAGAGAGTTCTTTTTTAATTAGTGGCTTATGCAACGGCTACGGTTGTTGTGAAACGTTATTTATTCAAATAGTTTCCAATTTTTTCAATATCAATCAATTCATAAACCATGGTTTTACCATCTTTACTTTTACTAATTATTCCTTTTTCTTCCAAATCAACTAAATCTCTGCTTGCAGTTTGCCTAACAATTTCATGCCGTTTGGAATATATTGGAACAGTTATTTTAGCTTTTGGCTTAATAAATAAATAGCCTAGTAAATCAGCTTGTCTTTTATTAAAACCCTTTTGAGTTAATTCATAGATTATTTCAGACGCTTTTTGCCTTTCCTCTCTTTTTCTATCTCTATATGTTATCAAGCTTTGAAAAGCAACTCTTAAGCTTTTCATTGAATACATAATAAAATACGTTAAATCATTGTCGTCATGCTCTGTTTTTAAAAATGCTTTGTCATAACTTGTTCTTGAATTTAAAATTGCTTTAGAAATAGAAATGTGTTTTAGTAATGAATATCCTTTTTTTATTAAATACCAATAAAAAAGAGCTCTCGCTGTTCTACCGTTTCCGTCTCCAAATGGGTGAATGTATCCTATCATAAAATGAAGAATAGAAGCTTTTATTATTGGGTGATAAAATTCCTTTTCAGAATTAATAAAACTTATAAGCTGTTCAATTAATTGATTAACTTCAGAATATTCAGGTGCGGTGAAAGCAATTTCGCCATCAATATGGTCTTTAACATAAATTGGATGGTCTCTAAATTTTCCAGCATATTTAGCAGCATCAGTTTTCACAGTCATTATTTGATGAATATCCAATATCAATTCAGTTGATAAATCTTCATCTAATCTATTTTCTATTTCTCTGATGGCTCTGAAATTGTTAATTATCATCTGTTCAGACTCCGTCCTTGGTTTTCTTCCAGATTTAATCATCTCTCTTGCTACATCAGTTGTTGTTGCAGCACCTTCTATTTGAGAAGAGGCAATTGCTTCTTCTATTAAAGAGTTTTTGAAATATTCTTGTTGCTCTTGTGGTGTTATTGAATTTTTATAAAGCCCACCAATTAGTTTTAAATCAAAATTGTGTAAATCTTCTTGGATAAAAGATGTTAGGTTATATAAGAACTCATGTTTTCCGAAGAACAATCTTTTCGCACCTATAAATCTATGTGTTTTAATAGTTTCCCAGGCCTTTTCTGGGCTTTCAAATGGCAGATTTGAACGATGCTTTATTTCAGACCAATAAAAATATCTTTTATCAGTTTCTGCAAGAAAAGAATCCATTCCATCTTTTTTTAAGCATTCAATATATTTATTGAAATCAAAGTCTTTAACGCTTGGTGGGTTTTCAATTTTCATGTTAAAACGTGTTAAAAACACATTCAAATATAACACATTGTAACAGGTTATTCAAGATATTTGGTGTATTTCTAAGTTTTGGGATAATGTTTTACCGGGGCAGTTTGTCTCAAAACTACCGAAGATTTCCATTAAAAATACGTATTTCTACTTTTGATCGTGGGAAAAAGTAAATTTTTAGCTATTCTATATTTCCACGGCTAAAACAGCATTCCAGAGATATTGTTTAACTTTCCAATATTCAATAATCATTTAGAATTACTTAAAATTCACTCAAAATAAGGTGAAAAGTGGGGCAAGCCTGCTTGCTTTATTTTACAGTCTAAAAAGGGCTTGTTAGGTGCCTGTAAATCTATTTTAGGAATCGTAAATTTAACATCTGTAGTTACTGTATGTATAGAGAAAACCCCTTATTCCAAGGTGTTGGATCGGTTTAAATGAATACGTTTTTATTTATGCTAAGGGTTTCGGTGCAATGGTTATTAGTAGGCAACTTTATTTTTTTCTTATTAGAGCTTTTAGTAGTTTTTTAGGATCTTGTCTGTTATCCCAAAAAGCCGAAATAATTATTTCGTTTTCAGTTGTTTTGTAATAAATGCTATAGTTTCCTAATGAAGCTACTTGTATATTTTTAAAATCAGTTTTTTTGTATAATTCTGGATTTTTAGCAATTTGATTGGTTCTCTCGGTAACTAACTTCAATAATTTTATAGAATATATATTTGACTTATTTCTGTTTACCCAATATTCCAGAATTCCTATTAATTGAATATCCGCAGTTCTAGTCCAGATTACATTGCGTTTAGCCATTCAAGATTTCGTTTATTCATAGCTTCTTGAGATATTAGTTTACCATCCTGGATATCCTTTTCACTCATTTCCAACATTCGTTTTTGCGCATCAGTCAGTTCAATAATTTCTGATGCCGATTCACTTGATGTAATTAATTTATCCAACGCTATTAGAAAATCTTTGTTCTTTATTGAAAGGATTTTTTCAATCAATCCGTTTCGTATTTTATCTACTGTTGCCATTACATTCTATTTATAGTTTAAATATCCAAAATTTAGTTTGGTTTTCCTAATGTTGCGCAAGCTGTTTATGGTCTCATAAACAAGATGTATTTTACCCAAGCTCTGTGACAGAACCATACCTGGAAGTCTATCCTCATGAGGCATAAGAGCTGAAAATCAGAGTAGGCAAACCAATCAACAACCGGTTCAACCCCGAGGCATTGGGGGCATTCATGCTGGGTAGTACCAACCACAGCCAGTCTCAGGAACACAGGGAACGCTTGGTTATTTTAGAATTCGTTCTATACGATTTTTATCAAGTTTATTTAGTTTACAAAGTGGCTTTAAAGATTTATCAATATACTTATCAGATAAGATATTCTTATTTTTAATGGATGTATAATAAACAGGTGTTATAAATCCTTTGGGGTAATATCTATTATCCGTAACGAAAGGAATTGACCGAGTATCTTCTGAGCATATTAATATTGATTTTGTTACGATACATATAGCGGGTATATGAGGATCATCAAAATCATCATCGTTAATCAATTTCTCGATTTTTTCTTGGCATTGATCAATTTTATCCTTGTTCCCCTCTATTGCCTTCCCAACTTCTTTCAGAAGTCTTATTATTGGTAAGTATTTTGGCGTACTTGCTAACTCTTTTCTGTATTTAGATCCTCCATATAACATTATGCCTTTCCCTTTGATAATCCATTTTAAAACAGGTTCGAAATCTGAGTGCTTTTTAGATTTAGAGGAGAACACATTGGCTATACAATTTGTATCAATTATTATAGGCATAATCTTCTAAATTTCTAATAATTTTAGTTCTTCATCAATAAAAAAATCCCTATAACCTAGTGGCACTTTTTTGGCATATGATCCATCATTATTTAAATCAATAGAAGAAACTTTATTTCCCGATTTTGTTCTTTCAAAGAATAATACTTTTGATTTAAAATTAATTTCTTTTTTTGATTGATTTAGCTTGTGCCTAAATCTGTTAATTGCAAAGTCACTATGAGTTTCAATTATAAATTTATTATTATCATTGTTTACTGCATTAAATAGGAAGCTACCAAACGCTGCTTGGGCTTTTGGATGAAGATGCACTTCTGGTTGTTGTATTGAAAAACAGGTGTTTTTAGAAGATAAAATCTCAATTATAATTGGGAGAGATTGAGAAACACCATAGCCAACATTAGGTAATTTTATTTCCACATCTTTATACAAAATCATTATTTCGAAAGGTGAGCTATCCTTTTTTCCAAGTTCTTTAATTAAAATTTCATCGAACAGGTTACTGTCTCTGCCAAAACTTTTTAAAATTGATAGAATTTTTGCTTTTTCATTACTATTTCTATTTCCTAATATTTGTCTTAAAATTGATGGAATATGATCACCTTCTGGAGAAAATTTAATTTTATAAGATTCATATGTTCTTTTAGCTTTGGCTCTTATAGGTGCTAACCATTTATAATTTGTATAAAGTAATTCTTGACCCAAAGGTCCTTTTAATTTAAAGTCTTCTTTCATTCCAATTTCTCTTTGAATTACAATAAAAAGTAAAGAAAGAGGTAGTTGTTTTGGTGGAAAGTTAAAACGCTTATATTTCTTTGGAAAATCAAAATCTAAAGCCCACTCTTCAAAATTTTGTCCATTGGACTCCTTTAACTGATAGGATATTTGTTTTTTTGTGAACTTTATAAGTACATCATATTTATCAATTTCTATTTTGGCGAAATATAACTGTGGCACAGATTTTTGTTCTCTAAATTCAAAGATAATTCGAAAATCGCTATTTTCATTTGACTTAACTTCTATATCTTCAATAGGCTTTTCTATTCCAAGGCGGAAAAAACTATCTTTTGTAGTTTTGTCCAAAATTTCTTCAAAATATCCTAGTTCAACTTCATTATTATTGAATTCATAATTGTACCAGAATTCTGAACTCGATAAAAGATTTATAATTTTCAAAAAAGAAGTTTTTCCAGTACTATTCTCTCCGACTAGAAAATTCATATCAGCCAATTCTATAAACTGATTAGGAAATCCTTTGTAATTTTTTAAATATATTTTTTCCATTTACAATTTTTAAATATAGTACAACTCATAAACTAATGCAATTACATCTATTTCCCTTATATTCAATTTGAATTAGTAAACTGAAAACCAAATTTATATATGATTTCATTCGTTTGGATTCAATGTTCTATTACTTACACCCAATGACCCGTATACTATAAAGGCAGACTTAATAGGAAGGTCTTGATATTATAGTGATTTTTCTACACTCGTCTTTTCTTCTTCTGAATGACGAATATTCTCTTTAAAATTTCTAAATATTTTTGCCAAAATTCGGTAATATATAAACATTAATAATCCAACAGGGATAAACCCTAAACCAAATGACAACAATAAATTATCATTATTTTCATAAATAAAATATGAAACTAAAAATATACATGCAACCATATAAAAGATACTATATTCGTGGTGTTTCCTATTGTATTGTCGAAAAAACGAAGATTTATCAGCTTCACTTGAACACAATTTTGATTGCCATTCAATTTGATTTAAACAAGTTATAATTCCAAGAAACCTTCTGTAATAAGCCGTTTCAAGTAAAAACAATATTCCAATTAGAAAGGCTGTAATATAAGCAACAACAGCATTCTGACTTATTTTTGAACCAAAAACTTCTAAAACTATAGGTTTATCTTTTAACGTAGGAATTATTTTGACTATAAAGCCTATTGATACAAATATCAGTGTGAAGATTGAAATTCTTGCCCTAAACATCAGGATCGAATAATGTTTGTAAAAATCAACATATGCAGTATATTGATTTGCTTTTGTTGGAAATGTTTGTTTAATAAGATTCACTTGTTCGTTGTTTTCTTTGAATTTACTCTGACAGCTTCCTGTTTTATAAATGCATTAAACGTATACTTAAATAATCCCAATATTAATTATCTCTTTTATAAATCTAAGAGAATTTTTATAAATCCAAAAGAATTTGTTGCAATTGGGATATAAATTTTTGTAATTTTCGATGAATGGTTTTCTTATAGTTAAAGTCAAGCATTTTTTGATAAAACAACTCTCAAACCCTCCCAAAACTCCTCTAGCAAGCTTTTATACCACTTGCTTAGTATAATATGCTCCCTTAACAACCTTTGGTAAAACGCCTCTGGGTGATTCGTTTTTAAAAGACAACTTTAGTTTATGGAAGTCATCATTACTATCACAAATTGCTTAACAATCCAACCCATTTCCCTCTTGTGCATTTTTGCATATTCCGTAACTTCGTAAAAAATTCTACATTCCCTACATGAAAATAATCTCATACAATGTAAACGGTATAAGAGCAGCAGTGAATAAAGGCTTTATAGAATGGCTGCAATCCGCCGCGCCAGATGTCATCTGCCTCCAAGAAATTAAAGCGCTTAAAGAGCAATTAGACCTTAGTATTTTTGAAGAAGCGGGCTATCGCTACCACTATTGGTATAGTGCTCAAAAGAAAGGCTATAGCGGGGTTGCTATCTTAGCCAAGAATGAACCGGATGAAGTGGTCTATGGTACGGGGATCGATTATATGGATCATGAAGGTCGTAATTTGCGAGCCGATTTTAACGGAATCTCCGTGATGAGCCTTTACCTGCCTTCTGGCACCAATATGGATAGGCTAGATCTCAAGTTAAAGTATATGGCCGATTTTCAGGAGTATGTGAATGAACTCAAGCAATCCCGCCCTAATCTGGTGATTTGTGGCGATTACAATATTTGTCATGAAGCCATAGATATTCACGATCCGGTGCGAAATGCTAAAGTTTCGGGGTTCCTTCCGGTAGAACGAGAGTGGATTGATGGTTTTATAAAAAGCGGATTCATAGACAGCTTTCGCCATTTTAATAAGGAGCCACATCAGTATTCTTGGTGGAGTTACCGCGCCAATGCCAGAAATAACAATAAAGGATGGCGTATTGATTACAATATGGTAGCCGAACCTTTAAAAGAAAAGCTAAAAAGAGCCGTTATACTACCGGAAGCCAAACATAGTGACCATTGTCCCATATTAGTTGAACTGCATACAAAATAGAAAGAAGATGTTACAAAGATTTTTTATAGGAATAGGGATTGTAGCTTGCTTAAGCTCTTGTGTATCTGCCAAAGTATACAAAGACTTAGAAGAGAAATATGCAACCCTTAAAGGAGAACGAAATCAGTTAGCCGAAGAGAATCAGGAATTAGAAACCCTGCGCAATCAGTTGCAAAATGAGGTAGCAGCCCTAGAAAAGAAATATGAAGAAATGCTAGCTTCCCGTGAGCAACTAAAACAGGATTATGCGGCTACAAAGTCTAATTACGACAATCTGCAAGCGTCTTACAATGCCTTGGAAAAGAATAGCAGTGCTGCCATGATGGAAAACCTGAAAGCCAATCGTGCCTTGTTAGCAGAATTGGAAGCAAAAGAAACCGCCTTGGCGGAAGAGAACAAGCGTTTATCGGCACTTAAAAAACAATTAGACAACCGTTCGGCAAGAGTTACGGAGCTGGAAAACCTCATTGCCTCCAAAGATGCGGCAATGAAAGCCCTAAAAGATGCCATTTCTAAGGCCTTATTGGACTTTGAAGGAAAAGGGCTCACCGTAGAACAAAGAGATGGTAAAGTGTACGTATCCTTAGAGAATAAACTGCTGTTTCAGTCTGGAAGCTGGGCGGTAGGCAGTGAAGGTAGAAGAGCGGTGGTAGAACTTGGGAAAGTACTGGCAGAGAATCCGGAGATCGCTGTATTAATTGAAGGACATACGGATAATGTCCCTTTTAGTGGCAACGGACCGGTAAAAGATAATTGGGATTTGTCTACCAAAAGAGCGACGGCTATTGTGCAGATTTTGCGAGAGAACAAAAATATAAGTCCTAAAAACTTAACAGCTGCCGGAAGAAGTGAATATGCACCCTTGGTCACTAACACTAATCCGGAAGGACGCTCTAAAAACCGACGTATTGAAATTATTCTAACCCCTAAACTAGATGAAGTCACCAAACTCTTGAATGATATTTAAAAGTTAATTCTAAAAATTTTGACTTCAGTTTTCATCAAAAAAACACTCATTAAAAAACATTATGAGATACAATAAGATTCCACATACAGACATTGAAGTAAGTAAAATATGCCTGGGCACTATGACCTGGGGCGAGCAAAATACAGAAGCCGAAGGCCACGAACAAATGAGTTATGCCTTAGATCAAGGGGTGAACTTTTTTGATACTGCCGAGTTATACTCCGTACCCGCCAAGCCAGAAACTTATGGATCTACAGAAACCATTATTGGCACCTGGTTTAAAAAAACCGGTAATAGAGATAAGGTGGTTTTGGCCTCTAAAATTGCGGGGCCGGGAGAATATACGAAACACATAAGAACCGGCGGCTTCAAAAAAGAAGAATTACAAGATGCCGTCAACAAAAGTTTAGAGAGGCTACAAACAGATTATATAGATTTATATCAATTACATTGGCCCGAAAGAAATACCAATTTTTTTGGGCAAAGAGGCTATCAGCATACTACAGATGAGCAATGGGAAGACAATATAGGCGAGGTGCTTCGTGGTCTGGAAGAATTGATCAAAGCTGGAAAAATACGTCAGATAGGGCTCTCCAATGAAGTGCCTTGGGGAACCATGCGTTTTCTGGAAGAAAGCAAATACAACAATTTACCTAGAATGGTGAGTATTCAGAACCCGTATTCTTTACTCAACCGCCTCTTTGAAACGGGTACGGCAGAGATTGCTATGCGTGAGGGCATTGGATTGCTACCCTATTCACCCCTGGCTTTTGGGGTTCTGTCTGGAAAATACCTAGGAGGGAAAAAACCTAAAAAAGGAAGGGTTACTTTATACCCAGCATTCTCAAGATACAGCGGAGCAAATTCAACCCGCGCCACGGAAAAATACCTGGAGATTGCACAAAAGCACGGACTTACACTTACGCAATTGGCATTGGCATTTGTGAATGACCGTCCGTTTGTTACTAGTAACATCATTGGAGCTACCACGATGGAACAGCTCAAAGAAAATATTGGCAGTATAGATATTCAGTTAAGCGATGCCATTCTTGAAGAAATCAATGCTGTTCATGAAGAGATTCCAAATCCGGCACCTTAAGGATTCCGTTGTAAAAATTGTTAATAATCAATAAAAAAACTATGGACAAGTCTTGTGCACCCGCTCCAAGTGATAAGAAAGAATACATAACAGCTATTGGAAAAATATTAGTTGAAAAGCACGGTAAAAAAAGATATTATAAACCAGAAGAAGTAAAAAAAGCGCATAGAGAAAGTAAATGGTATGCTACTTTTGATTTCTCTTGTTGGGCAATGAGTACTTTTAGCTCTCATACTGATTTTGACCTTTATCATCAAGCAATTGGCGAGACTTGTAATTATACAGAGATGAAAACAGAAATGTTACAAGGTTTATCCGCTTCTTCTACCACAGACTGGACAGATATCACTGCTATAGATATTGATGACTCTTGGTTGGATTTTGGAAGTGTTTTTGAAGGGATTGGAGAACTTATTAGCGGAATATTTGATGCATTATAAATCCTAATATTGACAATAGAGAGCGTATTACATAGGTCTATAATAAGTACTTATTAAATTCCAGAACTGCTCCTGTCAATTTTCAATCAAAAATTCCTCCTCGCAGGAGCTTAAGGGTGGGGTTCGACTTCGCTCACCCACCGATAATCGGCGCAAGGGTACAACAACCAGTTTTGAATAAACATTCTTTTGCACAATAGCATAAAGGTGGGGTTGGACTTCGCTCACTCACCTTTGAACCATTGGGAGGATGTAACAACTATTTTTGATTAAACTTCTAGTAACAGGATTCTATAAAATTATTGTACTGCTGATTTTAAAAACACCGTGTAAATTATAGTTTATACTGTAGTATATTTACGATACCTGATTAAGATTAGATTGAAATTTTAAAGTTCCTTAGCTGTCATTTATTGAATTGCGATAGAAATAAAATCTATTCAAACATAAAGTATACTTTACATTGTAAACTATTTACGATAAGAAGTCTTTTTGTTTAAAGATGATTATTCAATTCTTATTCCCAAAAGAAATCTTGATCCCAGTCTGCTTGCAGTATGTCTAGCACCGTTTGAAGGTGGTGCTCCCCATAATACTTAATATAGCGCCCATCTGGATGCATCACTACATAACTGTCACACGGAAAAGGGTAAGGAAAAAAGACATGCTTAAACAAATTGGTCTGATCTTTCAAACTTCTATTTTTTTCGGTCTCAAAAGGGGAATCCGCATCCCTTTCATGAATGTAAAATTGCGAGGTAGTGCCTAAAATATCAACGGCGGTTTCATACCCTTCTAGCATCTCCAAACGGAAACTGGTATAATCGCTTTTATTACAACGGTCAATGCCCGGATAATAGTTTACCACTACGTAATTTGCTTCCGGGATTTCTTTGCCTGATAGCTTTTGCAGGTATTTTTTTAGTTGTTCTAAGGCAACTGCATTTAAAACACCTTGATGTTCTCGCCAAAACAATTTCCAAACCTTTAAGCTATCTGTATCTACAATAAGGAGATCCAGCATTTTGGCGTTAGCCTTCTTGTATTTCTTTTTGAAAACACGTCTGGTAATCACAGAATCATTCTCATCCAGAAAAACTTTTTTGGTTTTTTGAGCAGCCATTCCGGTAATCATCAGAAGGCATAAAACAAAGCATAGTTTGTGTAGTATATTCTTCATCATCCAAATAATTCTGAAACCACATCTTCAATGCGGCCCGCGAGTTTTACTTCAATTCCCGGGTTTTTCAAAGAAATTTTATTGTGTTTAGACACAAAAATAGTATCAAAACCTAATTTCTCTGCTTCCAAAATACGTTGATCAATTCTGTTAACCGGGCGCACCTCGCCTGCGAGTCCTATTTCTGCGGCAAAACACACATTTTTCTCTACAGGAATGTCTTCATTACTAGATAATATGGCGGCAACTACCGCAAGATCAATTGCCGTATCATCTACGCTTATTCCACCCGTAACATTGAGAAAGACATCTTTAGCGCCTAGTTTAAATCCGGCTCTTTTTTCCAATACAGCTAGTAACATATTCAATCGTTTCGCATTGTATCCAGTAGTACTTCTTTGAGGAGTGCCGTATACTGCGGTGCTTACCAATGCCTGTACTTCAATCATTAAAGGTCGCATCCCCTCCAAGGTAGCCGCTATTGCAGTACCACTAAGGTCTTCATCTTTTTTTGAGATTAGTATTTCTGAAGGATTTGTAACTTCCCGTAAACCATTACCTAGCATTTCGTAGATCCCTAATTCTGCTGTGGAACCAAATCTATTTTTTAAAGCTCTTAAAATACGGTATACATGGTTTCTGTCGCCTTCAAATTGAAGTACCGTGTCTACCATATGTTCTAAGATTTTAGGCCCTGCAATGGTACCGTCTTTGGTAATATGCCCAATAAGAATTACGGGCGTGGCGCTTTCTTTGGCAAATTTAATAAGCTCTGCGGTGCATTCGCGTATTTGCGAAATGCTTCCGGGAGAAGATTCTATATAATCTGTATGCAAGGTTTGGATAGAATCAATAATTACAATATCTGGTTGCAATTCTTGAATCTGACGAAAGATGTTTTGGGTCTTGGTTTCTGTAAGAATATAGCAATGTTCACTGTCTGGAGCAATACGTTCTGCCCGCATTTTTATTTGCTTCTGGCTTTCTTCACCAGAAACATACAGGGTTTTATAGGGCAGTTTAAGCGAGATTTGAAGTAATAAAGTACTTTTTCCTATACCCGGCTCACCGCCTAACAGCACTAAAGATCCTGGTACAATACCCCCGCCCAACACGCGGTTGAGCTCTTGATCTTTGGTATCCATACGGGTTTCAACTGCTGTATCAATATCTTTTACACGAAGTGGTTTGGAAATCCTTCGTTTGCTTTCACTAGCTGTTGGTTTCCAGGCAGTTTTTTCTTCTTTTTGCACCACCTCTTCTACTATGGTGTTCCATTCTTTACAGGTGTTGCATTGTCCTTGCCATTTAGAATACTGCGCGCCACAGTTTTGGCAAAAGAAAGTTGTTTTGGTTTTGGCCATAAAAAAACAGGTTAATCTTGTGTTTCTCCTGAGTGCTAAAGATAAGCGATGCCTTTAACAATTTCAAAAAGTTACTCCAGATTAACCTGCTTAAATTTTACGATTGAACTACCAGCCAAAATCGGCCTTCAAAGAATCAATCCTATCTAACATCATATCTTTGGTTAAGAAATCAATTTCTGGCATTCCAAAAGCTTTTTCATAGGTACGAAGTGCTTTTTTTGGCTCTCCCATTTGCTCGTGGTATTCTGCCTCAAAAAAGAAACCTAGCATAGTATCTGGATATTCCTTTTTAGAAAGCTTAGATAAATTTTCTAAAGATGGAAGGTCTTCCTTTTTCTGGATTGCCGCATAGGTTGCCATGATATCATTAAGACTTACCTGCTTCTTGAAACCAAAAAGTGTTTCTATGGTCTCATATTTTTCAGTCAAGTACTCAAATACCGGAGTTTCTAATGCCAGCATTTTATTCTTATACTCTTCTCTTGAGATAGGCTTGTACACATTAAAAATCTGGTCTAATGCCTTAGGGATGGCATAAGATGCGATGGAATGATGACTTGCTTCTTTAAAATTATCAAAGTAATAATGCAGGTTTTCGTTTTCTATGGTTTTAATGGCCGTATTCATATCTGCTATACGACTCTTATATTGCTTCTTATCTCTATCTGATGTTGCTAGATAATAGAATTTCTTATCTTCAAATACAGCCAATCTTTCAGGAACGCGGTTTTCCATCATAGGCGCTAGCTCCGGACTTAAAACAATGTAAGCGTCAAAAAGTGGATTTTCTTTGAACAAATAATAATTACTAAAGTTAGCGGTAATAGAATGACCTACAATGCCTTTAAAATTTGCAATGGTGTAATTACTTTGCAGGTAAGGAACTAGCTCATTACCAATAAATTCAAAGAACTCATTTCCTTTCTCTTTTGGCAAACCATCCTGGTCACTAAAGTCTGCATCTTCAAAACGGATACTGTTGTAATTTTGATCTATGCCAACTACGATGGCTTCCGGCATTTCCTGCCAATAGCTGTAAAATTTCACATTAGATACGGTGAGGTCAAATAGATATTCTGCATCCATTACTACCAAAAGAGGATAGCTCTTTTCTTCAGAGTAATTTTCGGGTACATAAATCTTGATGGGTCTTCTTTCATTAAGTTTGAAAGATTCAAAAGTTTCGGTTTTTATCTGTGCAAAAGAGATAAAAAAGCACAAACACAGTGCCATTGAAAGGTAGGATTTCATGGGTATTTTAGATTTGGGTCCATCCCAAAGATATAAAATTATTTTTTAGCATTAAAAATTGGGAGAAAAAGAAATGACAAAACCCCTATAATTACTACTAAAAGTGTCTGTGCAGACCACATAATCCAACCAAAAGCATCTCCGGCAGTAGCACTAATACCGTAAAGTACAAGAATTTTACTTACTGCGATTGGGTAAACACCTATACCTCCGTTAGTAGCAGATATAGCAAAGGTTCCGGCTATAAACGCAGTGAAGATTCCGTCTAAAGAAAGAGATTCTGTTCCGGCCACGCTATATTTAATCACCCAAAACATTAATAGATACATAGCCCAGATAAAAAAGGTATGCAAAATAAATGGCGCTTTATTTTTCATTTTAAAAATGCTCAGAGCGCCTTCAATGAGTCCATTGATAAAAGCTTTTAGTTTAACTGCCAGTATATTTTCAGAAATTTTGATAAACCTGAAAAATATAAACAAGCCTAGCAACCCTAAGAGTGCAAGAAGCAACAGAAATTTAAAATCAAAGCCTCTTTCCATAAAGAAGTTAATGATGGTATCTGTTTGCATAATTAAAGCTGCAAAAATGATGAGCAGAAGCATTAATAAATCTACAATACGTTCTGCTACAATAGTTCCAAATGCTTTTTGAAACGGAACACCTTCATAGGTAGTAAGGGTGGTAGCTCTCAAAATTTCTCCAGATCTTGGAATCCCTAAATTAGCAAAATAGGCTATAGAAACTGCCATAAGGCTGTTTAAAAATCGGGGTTCATATCCCAAAGGTTTTAAAAGAAAATGCCATCTATAAGCTCTGGATAAATGACTTAACAAACCTAATAATAAAGAAAGAAATACCCATAGATAATCCGCGTTCTTAATGGAGGTATAAATTTGTTGTCTGTCTTCTGGCGAGGTATTGTGGTAAGAGTACCAAATTAAAAAAACTCCCAAAGATAAAGGGAGTACAATTTTTGCAATTTTACTTATATTTTTCTTCAAGCTTAGGTTAAAGAATTGTCCTTTTCGTTTGGAAAAACCAACGTGGGTTTAAATTCTTTGGCAGTTTCAAAATCCATAATACCATAAGAAATAATGATTACAACATCACCTCGCTGCACCTTTCGGGCTGCGGGTCCGTTAAGTGTAATTTCACCACTATTTTTGTTACCCTTTATAGCATAGGTCTCTAGTCGTTCTCCATTATTAATGTTTACAATTTGTACTTTTTCTCCTTCAATAATGTTAGCGGCTTCCATTAATGCCTCGTCAATGGTAATACTACCAATATAATTCAAGTCGGCTCCCGTAACGGTAACCCTGTGAATCTTAGATTTTACTACTTCTATTTGCATGGCGCAAAGTTAATTAATTTAGTGCTAAGTTGTCAATAAGTCTTATATTCCCTGCATAGACTGCTATGAAAATACGGTATTTCTGCCGTTCTAATTTGTATTTGGCAGGTTTCAAGGTCTCCGCGTTGCTAATTTCTATATACTCCAAATCAAAATCTTCAAAAGTATTAAACTGGTTTTTAACCCATTCTAACACTTCCAATATACTGTTTTTGTCAAAACGCTGCTTTGCCTCTAGTAAGGTCTGGTAAATTAGTGCTGCTTTTTCACGAATATCTTTAGAGAGCCTTTCATTTCTAGAACTCATGGCAAGGCCGTTCTTTTCTCTTAAAATAGGGCATCCAACAACGGTAACTGGCATTTTTAGTTTAGCGACCATTTTTTTAATGATCATCAATTGTTGATAATCTTTTTCACCAAAATAGGCAACATCTGGTTGTACAATTTCAAAAAGGCTTTTTACAATGGTTCCAACTCCATCAAAATGCCCTTTTCTGTGTTTACCTTCCATTTCATTTTCCAACCCATCAAAATCAAAAGCCTTAGAAACTACATCATCCTCATAAATCTCTTCAATACTTGGTGCAAATACCAGAATATTAGGATCTATTTGATGAATTCGTTTCACATCAATTTCCAATGTGCGCGGATATTTCGCTAAATCTTCTTTATTATCAAATTGAGTGGGGTTTACAAAAATACTCACAACCGTTACCTTATTATTAGACAAAGAGGTACGTATTAAAGATTCATGCCCTTCATGTAAAGCCCCCATAGTAGGGACTAAACCAATAGAACGTTCTTGTGATCTATAGCCTTTTAAGGCTTCGTTGAGTATGTGCTTTTGTTGAATAATTTTCATTCACGAAAAATTAACAGCGTGCAAACTTATATAATTTAAAGTAATTAGGCATTATTTTTGTAATTTTGCATGTTTTAAGTTTAAGAGTGAATAATACAAACTGAATTATATGACGGATAAGAAGGTGTTATTTGTTGCATCAGAAATGGTGCCATATCTACCCGAAAATGAGGTTTCTTTAATGGCATACGAGAGTCCACGAATGGTTAATGATCGTGGTGGACAGATTAGAATCTTTATGCCTAGATTTGGAAATATTAATGAAAGACGGCATCAGCTGCACGAGGTAATTAGATTATCTGGAATGAATTTGGTAGTCAATGACATGGATATGCCACTAATTATTAAGGTGGCTTCTATTCCTAAAGAAAGAATACAAGTTTATTTTATTGATAACGAAGAGTATTTCAAGCGCAAAGCTACCTTTTCTGATGAGGACGGAAATTTATTTCCCGACAATGACGAAAGAGCCATATTTTTTGCCAAAGGTGTCGTAGAAACCGTAAAAAAACTAAATTGGTCACCAGATATCATTCATATTCATGGATGGATGGCAGCCTTGGTACCTCTATACCTAAAAAAATATTACAAGGATGAACCTTTATTTGCCGAAAGTAAAATCGTAACCTCTGTTTATGGCAAGGATTTTGATGGTACTTTGGATAAAGAAATGATGAATAAAATTAAATTTGACGGTATTGATACCGAAGATATTCAGGCTTTAGAAACTCCTGACTATGCCAATCTTATGAAAATGGCTGTGAATAACTCTGACGGCATTATTCTGGCTGCGGAAGAAATCCCAGAAGAATTAGGAACGCATATTGCTGGGTTGGATAAACCAGTATTACCTTTCATTTCTATTTATGAGTTTGAAGATGCGTATACTCAATTCTACGATAGTAAAGTCTTAGTTTAAATCTTAGTGATTCTTATGAAATTAATTGGCAAAAGAGCGCTCAGGTTATTACCTGTGTTAATGTTGGCTGGAGTGGTGTTTTCCTGTGATGATGATTTCAATGAAATTGGAACGAATATCATAGGTGGCGGTAATTTTGAAACAGATAAAGCTGTTTTTGAGGCCTATGCATATAATAAGGAAGTTATCGCTTCCAGAACAGACGGTTTACCAGTATATCAGTTAGGTAGATTGAGCAATAATTTTTATCAACAGGCTTCTTCTTCTATTGTATCTCAATTATCTCTTTCAACTCAGAATCCTCTATTTGGAAGAATAAGGCAAGATCAAGAAGATGAAAATGCAGCAGACTCAGACCCTTTAACAATAGATGAGAATGAACGGGTAACTAAGGTATATTTAAATCTACCATTTTTTACAGAAAATAGTGCCCTTAATGATAGTGATGGAGACGGATTGATAGATCGTTTTGATACTATTCCTGACGACCCAGATTCTGACTCAGATGGTGATGGTCTTACAGATATTGAAGAAAGTCGTAATGGAACAGACCCATTAAATCCAGATACCGACGGTGATGGTATTAATGATGCGGAAGATGATGACACCCCTAGAGATATCTTTCCCAGAAAGTTTGAAATAGACTCTATTTACGGAGAAAGAGAGACTCCATTTACTTTAAAAGTAGATGAGCTCACCTTTTACCTGCGTGATTTAGATCCATCTAGTAATTTTGAAAACCCACAGGAGTACTTTTCTAATATGCAATTCTCTGGGTTTTTAGGAGCTAATTTATACAATGATTCTTATGTGCTTAACCCAGAAGAAATATTAATCTTTAACGAAGATGATCCAGATACAGAAGACGTAGATGAGTCTCTTACGGTAGAAGCGCGCCTAAGTCCCAGAATTCGTGTAGAATTAGACCCACAGTTCTTTCAAGAAAATATTTTGGATAAGGAAGGTGATATTGAATTAGACAACAATGTAAACTTTCGGGAGTTTTTAAGAGGGTTGGTAATTAGCACAGTCAATACAGATGATCTTTTGGCGCTTTTTGATTTAGGTTCTGCCAGCGTAGAAATTCAATATGAATATGATAGAGTGGTTACCCAAGGAACTTCTGAAACCACAGATGACGAAATTGAGACTGCAGAAGACTCTTTTTCTCTAAGCCTAACGGGAAACAGGGTAAATATTTTTGAAAATGATCCATTTCCAGTTGATGAAACCGAAGAAGCTTCTCAAATATTTTTAAGAGGAGGTGCCGGCAATATCGCAGAAATAAGATTATTTGATAATGAAGGGACCGAAAATCTAGAGGCCATCAGACAGAATAATTGGTTGATTAATGAGGCGAATCTTATCTTTTATGTTGATAGAGAAGCTTTAGATGCCGTAAATGGTGTAAATGAACCCTTCCGAATTTATTTGTACAACCTTGATGACAATTTACCTTTGTTAGATTATCAGTTTGATTTAACACAAGATCAAAACCCAATTAGATCTAGAACTACTTATGGTGGTATTCTTGAAAAAAATGATGAAGGCGATGGTGTTCGATACAAAATCAGGCTTACCGAACACATTAATAATGTAGTGCGAAAAGATTCAACCAATGTGAGGCTAGGACTTTCTGTAACCTCTAATATTAATGTAGCAACTTTATCAAATGCTACAGTAAACCCTAATGAAGATATCAGGATTCCGCAATCCTCTGTTATTAATCCTTTTGGAACCGTACTTTTTGGAAGTGCTGTTACAGAACCCGAAGATGAAGACAAAAAGCTTAAGTTAGAAATCTATTACACGGAGATAGAAAACTAAATCGCTAAATCATAATTTAAACCAATTACAATATGTGTGGAATTGTAGGATATATTGGCCATAGGGAAGCATACCCATTAATTGTTAAAGGTCTTCAACGTCTTGAATACAGAGGTTATGACAGTGCCGGGATAGCTATCTACAAAGATGATACCATTCAATTATCAAAAACAAAAGGTAAGGTTCAAGACTTGGTAGATTTAGCAGAGAAAAATATGCCTATTTCGGGAAGTTTAGGAATGGGGCATACCCGCTGGGCTACCCACGGTGTACCAAATGATGTAAATTCTCATCCACATTTTTCAAATTCTGGGAACCTTGTCATTGTTCATAATGGAATTATAGAAAATTACGAGCCTTTAAAAAAAGAACTTACCAAACGTGGTTATACCTTTAAGTCTGACACAGATACAGAGGTTTTGGTGAATCTTATTGAGGATGTAAAGAAAAATGAAAAGGTAAAATTAGGAAAAGCAGTGCAGATTGCCCTTAATCAGGTAGTTGGCGCCTATGCGATTGCACTTTTTGACAAATCTAAGCCGGATGAAATTGTAGTGGCAAGATTAGGCAGTCCTCTAGCAATAGGAATAGGTGAAGATGAATTCTTTATCGCTTCAGACGCTTCACCATTTATTGAATATACTAATAATGCTATTTATCTGGAGGATGAAGAAATGGCGATTCTTCGCGTTGGAAGAAAAATTAAAATCAGAAAAATTAAGGATGATTCCTTAGTAGATCCATACATCCAAGAACTAAAATTAAACTTAGAGCAAATTGAAAAGGGTGGTTTTGACCACTTTATGCTAAAAGAAATCTTTGAGCAGCCAAATGCTATTCGCGATACCTATAGAGGTAGGTTTAAGGCTAATCAAGGGATTATAAAAATGGCAGGAATGGATGACCATATTGAAAAATTCCTCAACGCCAAAAGAATTATTATTGCTGCTTGTGGTACTTCCTGGCATGCAGGCTTGGTAGCAGAATACATTTTTGAAGATCTTGCAAGAGTGCCAGTTGAAGTGGAATATGCGTCAGAATTTAGATATCGCAATCCCGTTATTGGAGAAGGAGACATACTCATTGCCATTTCACAGTCTGGAGAAACAGCAGATACCCTAGCTGCTATAAAACTCGCTAAAGAAAAAGGGGCTTTTGTTTTTGGTGTATGCAACGTCGTAGGTTCTTCTATTGCTAGAGAAACACATTCAGGAGCATATACACATGCAGGTCCTGAAATTGGTGTAGCGTCTACCAAAGCTTTCACTACGCAAATTACAGTATTGGTACTAATTGCTTTGAGACTGGCTCAGGCAAAAGGTACACTTTCAAAATCAGAAATTCACAACTACCTTTCAGGCTTAGAAGCAATTCCTAATAAAATAGAAAAAGCACTTACCCTTGATGATCATGTTAAATCTATAGCTGCTATCTTCAAAGATGTTCCCAATTTCTTATACTTGGGCAGAGGATATAATTTTCCAGTAGCACTAGAGGGTGCCCTTAAACTTAAAGAAATCTCTTATATACATGCAGAGGGTTATCCAGCTGCAGAAATGAAACATGGCCCTATTGCCCTCATAGACGAGCAAATGCCAGTAGTGGTTATTGCCACTAAAAAAGGGCATTACGATAAGATAGTAAGCAACATTCAAGAGATAAAATCCAGAAAAGGGAAAATAATTGCGATTGTAACGGAAGGTGATATAACTATTAAAGAGATTGCAGACTACGTAATAGAAGTACCCGAAACCTTAGAATCCCTTACCCCATTAGTTACTACAATTCCCTTACAATTAATGTCTTACCATATTGCCGTAATGAGAGGGTGTGATGTAGACCAACCTAGAAACCTCGCAAAATCAGTGACCGTAGAATAATTATCATTTTCATATTTTTTTGATATTCCTGTTATACGATTCGTAAATTTCAGTATATTGTCACATCAAATTTACTAATCGAATAAAATGATGAGAACAATATTATTTGCTTTTGTCTTGTTTACAGGATTATTTTCCTACGCACAGACAACCATAACCGGTAAGGTAGTGGATCAAAATGGCCAGCCTGTCCCAGGAGCTAATGTAGTGATTACCGGCAAAGCAGTTGGGGCTGTAACTGATTTTGATGGACTTTTTACCCTTAGCACTTCTGAGGTACCTCCCTTTTCACTTAGCATAACAAGTTTAGGGTATAATTCTGCAACAGCAGAGGTTACCCGTAATAATCAAAGTTTAAACATAACCCTAAATGAGCAAGAGACACAATTAGATGAAATTATAGTATCTGCTTCCAGAACTCCAGAAAGAATTTTTGAATCTCCGGTCTCTGTAGAACGTTTTGGTTTAAGAGAAATTAAAAATACATCTTCGGTGGATTTTTATGATGGACTTGAAAACCTTAAGGGCGTTGACATAAACACCAATAGTTTAACCTTTAAATCTATAAACACTAGAGGTTTTGCCACTTTTGCAAACAACCGTTTTGTACAACTGGTAGATGGAATGGATAACGCAGCACCCGCTTTGAATTTTGTACTTGGAAATTTACTGGGTATGACAGAGCTGGATGTTAGTAGTGTTGAACTGCTGCCAGGAGCATCTTCTGCCTTGTACGGAGCGAATGCCTTTAACGGAATCTTATTTATGCGTAGTAAAAGTCCTTTTGACTTTCAAGGCGTAAGTGCTTATGCAAAGACAGGTTTAACTTCACAAGAAGCAGCCGGGGATAATGAGTTTTGGGATTTAGGAGTTCGTTTTGCTCATAAATTCTCAGACAAATTCGCTGCCAAAGCAAACTTCTCCTATTTAAGAGGAACAGATTGGTTTGCAGTTAGTGAAGTTGATGTTTTAAATCCAGGTGCTACTAGAGAGAATCCAAATTATGACGGACTAAATATTTATGGTGATGAAGTAAGTACCAATATTAGAGCCGTAGGACAGGCAATAGAAACCCTTGGTCTTATTCCAACCGGAGCTTCCAATTTGTTACCTGATGAAAATGTGAGTCGTACTGGGTATGCAGAGACAGATCTTACTAATTATAATGCAGAAAGTGTTAAAGCAGATTTTGCTTTGCATTACAGACCATTCGCTGATGATTTTGAAATTATCTATGTAGGTAAAATAGGTAGAGGGTCTACACTTTATCAAGGTGCTAACAGATATAATATCAAGAATTTTTTCCTTCAGCAACACAAACTAGAATTTAAGAACGATAATTTCTTTGTAAGGGGATATATTACGGATGAAGATGCAGGTGACTCTTACGATATGAGATTTACCGGAATTAATATCAATAGATCTTGGAAGGATGATAATACTTGGTTTGGAGAATATGCCGGCGCCTTCATTCAATCTACCTTGGGAGGAGCGTCTCCTCAGCAGGCACATGCACTGGCACGTCAAACTGCAGATACTGGAAGATTATTACCAGGAACAACAGAATTTAATCAAGTATTTAATCAAGTAACCACAGATCCAGACTTATCAAGAGGATCTCAATTTAAGGATGCATCGCAGTTAAAACATGTGGATGTTAATTATAACTTTAGTTACCTAACAGAAAATTTTGCTGATATCCAGGTTGGGGGATCATTTAGAGAATATTCCCTTAATTCCTTTGGAACAATTTTCACAGATGGAGATGGCCCTATTACCTATTCTGAAATAGGTGCATATACTCAAATACAGAAGAAATTTTTAGAAGATCGCTTAAAATTTACGGGATCTATTAGATATGATAAATCTGAATTATTTGATGGGAATGTTTCACCACGTATGTCTCTTGGATATACAGCTGGAGAAAAGAAAAATCATAATATACGTGCTTCCTATCAAACAGGTTTTAGAAATCCTACTACTCAAGATTTATTTATTGGCCTTGATGCTGGTAGAGCTATACTCGTAGGTTCTGCAGAATCTAATTTAGATAGAGATGTAAGAACTTTTCCGGTAAACAATGTGGCGGCAAACGGAGGCAACTCCACAGCAACTATCTTAGGTAGAGCTGCATATGAAAATTCTTTTACACTAAATTCTGTAAGTACGGGAGCTCCAGTAGCCTCAGACATAGGCTTGGTGCAACCAGAAGAAGTACAATCTTTTGAGATTGGGTATCGCGGACAGTTCAATAAAGTAATAATAGACTTTAGTACCTATTATAATATTTACGATAATTTTATAGCTAACGAAACCGTTCTTGTGCCACTTTATGGTACTGTTGGGGATAATAGTTTGTCATTATTAGCTTTGAGTCAAGGGGATTTTAGAGCGTATCAAACCTATACCAATTCTGATGCAGATGTAAAATCGTATGGTGCCACTATTGGAGTGAGCACTAAAATCTTTGATAATTTTGATTTGGAAGCGAATTATACGTTTACGGAGCAAGATTTTGATCAGGCTTCTGCTCCAGATTTCAGAACCAGTTTCAATACTGCTAAACACAAGGTAAAAGCAAGTTTTGGAAATAATGCTTTATTTGAAAACTTTGGCTTTAAGTTAAGCTATAGATGGAGTGACAGCTATTTCTGGCAAGCTACCTTTGCTGATGGAGATGTACCTTCTTTTTCGGTACTTGATGCACAAATTAATTATACTATCCCAAGTCTTAAGTCTATTATCAAAGCTGGTGCAACTAATATTACTGGAGATGAGTATTTTACCGCATTTGGTACAGGTAGTATTGGTTCACAGTTTTACATCTCACTCACTATCAATAACTAAATAGCAGTTTAAAGATATACAATACAAAAACACATGAAGATGAATAAAAATTATATCTGGTTATTTCTCGCTTTTTTTGGGATGATAGCCTGCGAATCTGATGATGATGGTACAGATACCATTATGGAAGAGCCTATAACTGCTGGTACAGCAGATTTCTCAAATTTTATTGCCATAGGTAATTCTTTAACAGCTGGTTACACAGATGGAGCGCTTTTTATAGCCGGACAACAAAATTCTATGCCCAGTATTATGGCAGCGCAGTTTGCCTTGGCTGGAGGCGGGAGTTTTATACAGCCTTTAATGGCAGATAACACTGGAGGAGTTCTTATTAATGGTACGCAAATTTTAGAAAATAGATTGTTTTTTAATGGTGCCGGACCGCAACGCCTTCCAGGAAGCCCAAGTACAGATGTTTTCAATGTATTAACAGGTCCCTTTAATAATATGGGGGTTCCTGGTTCTAAGAGTTATCACCTAGGCGCACCTGGTTATGGAAATGTTTCAGGGGTTTTAGCAAACACTGCAAATCCTTATTTCGTTAGGTTTGCTTCTACTCCCGATGCAACGATTATTGCAGATGCCCTTGCACAAAACCCAAGCTTCTTTTCATTATGGACTGGTAATAATGATGTGCTAGGATATGCTACTGCCGGAGGAACTGGAGTAGACAGAACTGGTGATATAAATGTAGCTGCATATGGGTCTAATGATATTACAGATCCCGGAGTGTTTGGTCAGATTTATGCCGGTTATATTACGGCACTTACAGCAAATGGTGCTGGCGGAGTAGTAGCGAATGTACCAGACGTAAGCACTATACCTTATTTCACCACCGTTCCCTTCAATCCGGTACCTGTAGATGCTGCCACAGCAGGACAATTAAATGCACAGTTACTAGGGCCTGTAATGGGTATATTAACCCAATTAGGAGAAGGAGATCGTTTAATGCTGTTAAGCTCATCTGAGCCTAATCCTTTGCTTATTACAGATAAAACCTTATTTGACTACGGACAACAAATAAGTGGTGCTTTACAACAAAATGGTGTACCTCAAGAGCAGGCAGAACTTATGGGTGCATTATACGGTCGTGCTCGCCATGCAACAGCTACAGATTTAATTACCTTACCAACCTCTTCAATTATTGGAGGTACACAACCAGGTATCCCTGCACCCTTTAATACTATTGGTGTAACATATCCTTTAGAAGATCAAAATGTTTTACTTCTTTCTGAGCAGATTGCAGTAACAACTGCCATAGACGCCTATAATGTAATTATTAAAAGTCAAGCAGATGCAGCTGGACTTGCTTTTGTAGATGCAAATGCACTTCTTAAGGCCATTGGCACTACCGGTATCACTTTTGACGAATTCAATCTAAATGGAAGTTTGGTTTTTGGAAACGCTTTCTCTTTAGACGGTGTACACCCTACAGCCAGAGGCTATGCATTTATAGCCAACCAATTTATGGACGCTATTAACACCACCTACGGATCTAATTTACCAGCTGTAAAAGCAGGAGATTACAATACAGTCTATCCCGTAACACTGCAATAGCTAAATAAACATAAAACGCATATTAGACCTCTGAAAGCTTTGACTTCCAGAGGTCTTTTTTATTCACAAAAAAAAGAAAAAAGAACTTTAAAATTAAAGATAAAAACATATCTTTGCACCGCTAAAAAGAAGCGTATCAGGTACTCTGAACGAATACATTTTTAAGCATTCATTAAGCTAAAAATTAAATACTTAAGTAATGTCAAAAGTTACAGGTAAAGTTGCTCAAATTATAGGTCCGGTAGTAGATGTTGTTTTTACTTCCAGTGAAGATCTTCCTAGAATTTACGATTCCCTTGAAATTATTAATGCAGATGGCACCAAGCTAATTCTTGAAGTACAATCCCATATTGGAGAAGATACCGTAAGAACTATTTCTATGGATTCTACGGATGGTTTAAGTAGGGGTGTAGAAGTGCTTTCTACTGGCAATCCAATTCAGATGCCTATTGGCGAAGATGTTTACGGGAGGCTATTTAACGTAATTGGAGATGCTATTGATGGTCTTGGAGACCTTCCAAAATCTGGGAAAGATGGATTACCAATTCACCGAGAAGCTCCTAAATTTGAAGATTTATCAACTTCTACCGAAGTATTATTTACAGGTATTAAAGTAATTGATCTTATTGAGCCTTACGCCAAAGGAGGTAAAATTGGTCTTTTTGGAGGTGCTGGTGTAGGTAAAACAGTATTGATTCAAGAGCTTATTAATAATATTGCTAAAGGACATGGTGGTTTGTCTGTTTTTGCTGGTGTAGGAGAACGTACCCGTGAAGGAAATGATCTTTTGAGAGAAATGCTTGAATCTGGTATTATTAAATATGGAGACGATTTTATGCATTCTATGGAAGAAGGTGGATGGGATCTTTCAAAAGTAGATAAAAAGGCTATGAAAGAGTCTAAAGCTACTTTTGTATTTGGACAGATGAATGAACCTCCTGGAGCAAGAGCACGTGTAGCACTTTCAGGATTGACCATTGCAGAATATTTTCGTGATGGAGCAGGAGATGGACAAGGCAAAGATGTACTTTTCTTTGTAGATAATATATTCCGTTTTACCCAAGCAGGTTCAGAAGTATCTGCACTTCTTGGTCGTATGCCATCGGCGGTAGGTTATCAGCCTACGCTTGCCACAGAAATGGGAACCATGCAGGAAAGAATTACTTCTACTAAAAATGGTTCTATTACTTCTGTTCAAGCGGTTTATGTACCTGCGGATGATTTAACTGACCCGGCTCCTGCAACTACTTTTGCCCACCTTGATGCGACCACCGTACTTTCTCGTAAAATTGCAGAATTAGGTATCTACCCAGCGGTAGATCCATTAGATTCTACATCTAGAATTCTTTCAGCCGAGATTTTAGGTAAAGAACATTATGAGTGTGCTCAAAACGTAAAAGAACTTTTACAACGATATAAAGAACTACAGGATATTATTGCCATTCTTGGTATGGAAGAACTGTCTGAAGAAGATAAGCTTGCTGTGAGCCGCGCTAGACGTGTACAACGTTTCTTGTCACAGCCTTTTCATGTAGCTGAGCAGTTTACAGGTATTCCAGGAGTTTTAGTAGATATTAAAGATACTATTAAAGGATTTAATATGATTATGGATGGTGAATTAGATCACCTTCCAGAAGCAGCGTTTAACCTTAAAGGAACTATTGAAGAGGCAATAGAAGCCGGAGAGAAAATGTTAGCAGAAGCCTAATAAGAATATTCTTTTAAATCTTTTGAATATGCAGTTAGAAATAGTAACACCAGAAGCAACACTTTTTAGCGGAGAAGTACAATCAGTAGCAGTGCCTGGCATTAATGGAGAATTTCAAATGTTAAATAATCACGCTCCCATTGTATCACTTTTAGGCGCTGGAAACGTGAAAATATACGGAGCTATTTCTTTGAAAAAAGATATTGCTGCTAAGTTTCAACAAGTAGATGCAAATCTTACCCTACTTGCTATTCAAAGCGGAACTATTGAAATGAAAGATAATAAGGTGATTATTTTAGCAGATTAAAACAACTACTCTTATTAAAATATATAAAAAGTGCTGGAAAATTCCGGCACTTTTTTTTAAACATATTTCTGACCAATAAATCTCATCCTTACATTTCCCCACCAGATTTAAAGCTAAATACAACCTCCAAAGAAAGCCAAACCATTTTTGAAAAAATATCATAGCATACGAGCCACAAAAAAACACTTACTTGACCAAGTATTTAAGCTGAGATATCAAAGCTATAAGGCAAAAGGGTATATTGAAGAAAACGAGTCTAGCAAATTTATGGATTCATATGACTCTATGCCTCACAATAGCTGATTCCTTACTTATTATGGAAATGAATTAATAGGATCCATTCGAGCATGCACAACCATACCTGGGGGAAACATTCCTTTACCCGCTATGCAAATATTTGAGAAAGAAATAGGTAATCATGTGGGTTACGATACCCCGTTAATAGAAGCCAACAAGTTTGTTATCGCTCCCAACTTTCAAAAAAGGGGAGGTATAGAAGCGAGGTTTCATTTATATAAGAATGTTATTAAAGAGGCGGACCGAATATGTGCAAGTGCTATAGTTGCAGCGGTTAGATCTGAGCATATTAGATTTTATCAAATGCTACACTTTTCTTTGGCGTCTGAAAGCAAATCTTATCCGAATTTAAACTTTGAAACGACCTTGATGCTTTGTAAAAACATACCCCTCTTTAAAAAAATAGTAGATCGTAAGATAACAAGTTGATTATTGCAGCAGATTAAAATAATTACTCTTATAAAAATACAGAAAAAGTGCTGGAAAATTCTGATACTTTTTTTATTATTGACTAATGAAAGGTTCAAAAGTAATAACATTGGCAGGGAGACGCCCGATATGGCAATTGCTTATCGCATCTTTATGTTTTACCGTAGCCTTTTATATTTTCTATGTTTTTGTATCAAACCTGCATGCAGACCTTAAAGGCAAACAATTAAATCAGCATCTACAAATGCTTGCCCCCGCAGCTACACTTATTGTATTTGGTACTGCTTTCTCCATGAATAAGCTTATACATTTTGACATTTCTCAAAAACAATTTAAAATTGCATATGTTCTAGGGTTTATAAAATATGGAAAGTGGATCTCAATTAATGATTTTAACTATGTTTCTGTTTTTAAACAACCTTTATCAAATGGCAGTTCATCTATTGATATTAATGTTTGGTACAACACTAATAAAAAAATTAGAGTGATACGTCAGAATTCTAAAGAGTTGGCAATTAAAACTGCAAAAGACATTGCTAGAAAACTAGAGCTTGATTTACTGGATGCTACTAATGCCAACAATCACAAATGGATAAATACTACTAAAACCGCATCCAAATCAGATTCCAATCTTGACCGTTAGCATGATGTTTTAAAAGAGTTTTAAACCCTACTGCATAATGTGCATTAAGTGAACGCGTATTTTTCATATTAACCTCTGTAATAAGTCCGAGGTAATTTCCATTTAATTCTTCAATCATACGATTATATAATCCCCTAAAAACACCCTGTTTCCTATATTCCTTTGCGATACATATTTGTCCCATAATCACAAAATCAGCAACCTCCATCTTATAGTCTGGAAGTAAGGAAGTTAATTGATTAAACATTGGCTGTAAAATTGGAATTTGATTACCAAAAGATGGAAGCATGGAAAGTGCATATCCAATGACCTTTTCTTTTGTAACTGCAATAATATGTGGACAAGATTTATTCATATCGTCCAACAACCTATAATCATGCCGTACAGTTAAAAAACCTTCTTCTTCTTTATCTTTTGAAGAAACAGATGAAAAATGATTCTCATTTTGAAGATCTAGAATTTGCTGAATCTCGTCAGCAATAGAAACGCATTTATAGCAAACGGAAGGTGTCTTTTGCATACCAACTTTATTTTGCATCTAACCAAGCAGCTCTGGCTTCTTGCTGTTGCCTTGTTAAGGTTTTACCTTCTTTTTCTATTGAATATATCTGGTAAGCAGGATTCTGAGCTAATTGAAGTTTTACAGCGCGTTTTGTGCCATTTCTTATAAAGTTAACTGAAATAGTATCCCCCACCTTATAAGAATCTAAAAGCATTGCTAACGCAGCTGAGTTCTCTACAAAAGTTTCATTAATGCCTAGTACAATATCGCCTTTTTCAAGGCCCGCTTTATAGGCAGGAGTATTTATTTTTGTGTTTTGAGAAATCATAATTTCTTCCTCCACATCTGCCACTTCAAATCCCCAAAAAGGAGTATTATTCATTGTTAAGACTACCCCAACACTTTGAAAGAGATTTGTATAGTCTGGCATATTACTTTGAAAGATATAGCTTTCAAAGAAGTGATTGCCAAACTCACTTCCTGCATATTCGTTTAAGGTATTCTGTAAATCTTTTATAGTGTAGCCAATCTCCTGTTTTCCATATTTGTTCCATACTAATTTCATATAACCATCTATAGTGAGGCTTTTCTCCAGATCTCTTAGTGAAAGGTCTAATGCCAAACCAAGCATGCTCCCATAAGAATAATAGGAGATAAATGTATTATCCCGGTTGGTATCGTCTACTGATGTTGCAGCGTCTACAAAAGGGGCCTGATAGCTCATTTCAATTGGGTTAAAAAAGTTTCTTGCGGGTGAGTTCCATACGTAATTAAAAGTACGGGAAAGACCTTCAATATAAGCGTTTGATGAAATAATTCCAGCTCTACAAAGGATCAGCGCTGTATAATAACTAGTAAATCCTTCCGCAAACCAAAGCGCTCCGCTCATATTAACAGCTTCGTAATCAAAAGGTTCTAATGATTTGGGTCTTATACGCTCTACATTCCAAGCATGAAAGAATTCGTGAGAAACCGTTCCAATATTTCTCTCCATGCCGCCTTCACTTAAACCTAGGGTGCTGGTTAATATAGTAGAGTTACGATGTTCCATACCATCTCCATCAACATTTGGAAGGTAACATGCAAGAAAATAATAACTCCCATAATCAAAATCTGGAAGCTCCCCAAATACTGCTTTTTCTTGTTTTACGATAGATTTTACTTTTTCAAAATAGGTGTCCAATTCTTTTTTGGCACCATTATGATGTAATACAAAATTAATCTGGTACCCTTCATTATTGGAGTTCTCCGTAAATGAGCGTATCTCATGGTCACTAATCTCAGTGGGGCTATCCATAAAATAATCCAGATTAGGTGCAAAATAAGTACCATCTTCCAGAGGCTTTAGTTGTGTAGCTACTTTCCAGTTTAGGTCTTCTCTTATTTTGAATTCAATTTGTATGGGTCTTTGTCTCAATTCTGGAATATACATAAATGTGGCAGGCATATTCAAATGCGCATGGGTCTCATCTATCTGTGAATAGGTGCCGTCACCATGGTTAGCATAGAGAATATAAGACACTCTGATAATACCATCATGCCCTACAATTTTCCATTGATAGGGATCTGGTCTTTCTACTTTCAATGAATTTCCCTTGCTATCGTAGACTTTTACATCATATACATTTTTGGCAAACTCATGTAATGCATATCTGCCAGGAGAAGTTCTACTCATTCTAAGAAAAATGGTATCTGACTTTAGATTACGGAATTCTATTTGAACTTTTGCCTCATGATGAACGGCATTTTCAAATGATATTTCATAGCTATTGGTATTTTGGGCATTCAAATAAAGGCTAGAAAAAAGAAGAAGAAAAAGAAGCTGTTTCATGCAATGAAAAATTTTAACCAATATAACTCAATAATCTAATATTATGTATAGAAAACTACTTTCAAATCCTTTCTAAGAATACCGATAACTAAAAAAGACCGTCCTTTCAGACGGTCTTTCATGAATAAATATATAATTTTTAGTATCTAGTTAAATAGATATCTAATACCTATTTGCATTTGCCATCTTGAACTAGCTATACCAGAGTCGTCTAATAATTCAAGACCTTGCTCTATAGTATTTGTTCTTACACTGAAGACAGGATCTGGACCAGCAACCTCTGTTTGAAGTATAGAAACCTCACTTGGAATAAATTTACGCTTACCCCAATCCTTGTTAATCAAGTTTGTGAAGTTGAATACATCTACTGTAAATTGAAAAGCATGCTTAGTGCTACCAAAGTTAAGTGCGAAATCTTGTGCTAATCTAAGATCTACTATATGACTCCAAGGACCTCTAGCTCCATTACGTTCTGCATATTTACCTCTTCTTTCACTTAAATAATCATTATTACTAATGAAGTTATCTAGTAGTTGCCACTCATCATCTGTACTACCACTACTATTGCTGTCTTGAAGAGTAATCTCACTTTGGTCAGCAGGTATATAGATAAGTGCATTATCACGAGAATCATCCCCTAATAAATCTCTTCTCTCTCCATAAATAAATGAGTGAGGGCTTCCTTGTGCACCTTCATAGAATAAACCAATAGTGGTTTTAAGGTTTTTATTCCAATCTATCTGGTAAGACATATTACTCACAAATCTGTGCCCTTGTGAGAAGTCTGATCTTGTAACAGGTAGTGCAGAGTTCTTACCATTAACGGTTTGTTGGTTTCTCCATTGAGAACTGTTTTGAGAGGAAGTACCATCAAAGATATTTCTTGATTCTCCATAAGAGTATGTAATTTGACCCTGGAAACCATTTTCAATTGGCTTTCTTATAGTTAAAGCACCATTCCAAGAGTTACCACCACCGTTATTATAAGCAAGATATACACCTCCATAGGTAGGATCAATTCTGCTTCTAGAATAGAAAGGTCTGTTATCTGCTCCATTCAAATTACCCACTGGGCCACCTATATTAAGGTTCTCGTAGTAAATATCCTGAATGTTTTCGTTATAGATGAAATCTGCGCTAGCTACTAAGCCCCAGAAAGGAAGTTTTTGATCTACTGCAATATTGGTTCTAAAACGCTGTGGCAATTTAAATCCTGAAGCAAATAGATCTATGTTTCCTCCTGTTGCTCCAGAACCTGGCTGAATATGAACTGGTTGGTTGTTTACATCAGGATTAAAGAAGATTGGATCACTAAAATCACCCTCATCACTAAATCCTCCAGTAACACCATTATTGTTGTAAGTAGCCCCCGGCCATACTAAAGGAAGTCTTGAAGTAAATACTCCGAAACCACCACGAATTTGGGTGCTTTTATCTCCATTAACATCCCAGTTGAATCCAACTCTTGGAGAAACATGAAGAATAGAACTTACTGGTTTACCAACTCTAGCACCTCTTAACTGTTTTCCTGCAGCTTGTAAAATGGGTACTGTTCTGTCATTAAAATCATCATTATTAGGCCCATCTGCCCAAACTGGAAGGTCAAAACGTACACCAGCAGTTACTTTAAAATTATCTGAAAACTGCACTGCATCTTGAAAATACACACCATACTGGTTAACATCAAATTCTGATGCACCTGTAGATTCATCACCTACAGCAGTACCCCCTACTAAAGAATATCCTTTCTCATAATCTCTGGCAGCTACCCCATTGATGAAATCTGCAATGGTATTGTACTGATAGTAGCCAAAGTTGGATGCAAGGAATAGGTTTTTAACACTTGAAAACTCATTGTGTGTACCTATTGTTATTGTATGAGCACCACTATAAATCTCAAAATTATTGGTAATAGTAAGTATTTCTTGATCTAATAAATTCGCTGTAGAGAAACGCTCTGCACCAAACTGAAGACCTCCATCATTATCATCAATAAATACAGTTGGGAAAGGATCTCCTAATGGATCTCTGTCGTCACTTACATTCGTATAACCAACAATAAGACTGTTGGCTATATTATTTCCTTGATAGTTCCACTCTAAAGAAGAAGAAATTGTTTCAGATTTGAAAGATTCAGAACCATTGCTGAAACCAAGAAAGCTATTAGAAGAACTTCTTGATTCTAAGTTATCTGCTTGTACCAAACGTGTACTCCAAATAATTTTATTCTTATCGTTAATATTCCAATCCACTTTAGCAGTAAACTTATCACTTTCTAAAGTACGGGTATTATTTTCAAAACCACCCATATCATAACCATAGGTATTGCTTACAAAATTTACCAGGTTATCAATATCTGCTCTACTAGAACCACGATAGTTACTAAAGTTGAATGGTTGTGGAGTCTCATTATTTTCATTCTCATAATTAAAGAAAACAAACAACTTATCTTTAATAATTGGCCCTCCAATTCTAACACCAAAAGTCTTTGATGAAAACTCATCTAACTTTTCTCTTTCCTCACCATCACCTACTAAATCTGGAGGTGTTTTACCTGCTAAGCTTTCATTTCTTAGGAAATAATATGCAGACCCTTCCCATTTGTTGGTACCTGAGCGAGTAATCGCACTAATAGCACCCCCTGCAAATCCTGCAATTTTAACATCAAATGGAGCTAATTGCACCTGAAAAGATTGAATTGCATCAACAGAAAACGGACTTACACCGGTTTGTCCACCATTAGTTCCTGATCCTGACAAACCAAATACATCATTATTTACGGCACCATCAATATAGATAGCGTTGTAACGATTATTTTGTCCTGCAATGGAAATAGAGAATCCATCATCTCCTTCAGAAAGCTGCACCTGAGGTGTTACCCTTACAAAATCTGCAATAGATCTTGAAGCCTGAGGTAATGTTTGAATATCTCTTTGGCTAATGTTTGTTTCAGCTCCAGTTCTATTAGAGTTAAATACCCCAGTACTTTGAGCTGTTACTACAATTTCATCTAAAGCTGTAGCAGATTCAGATAACGAAGTACTAATTCTTGAACCTTGACCTAACTGAAGAAATTCATTATCTCTAACAAACTCAGTAAATCCAATGTAGCTTATGGTTACTTTATAAGGACCTCCAACACGCATGTTAGAAATTCTATAAAACCCATCAAAATCAGTCACCGCACCATAGGTAGTACCTGAAGGAAGGTGAATGGCTACTACATTTGCTCCTGGAAGAGGCTCACCAGCATTGTCGGTAACCTTACCACCTAGAGAAGATGTTGTTACCCCTTGTGAAAACGCTGTAGTAGCAATAAGTGCAACTGCAACCGTTAAAAACCAATTGTAAATTGTTTTCATATGAAAGTTAAATTTGTTTGTGCTGCAAAATTGAGATTATTTGCATGATTGAATATTAAATTAATGTTAAATATTTTAACAAAAAAACCAAAAAACTGTGAAACTTATAACATTGTTTCACAGTTGATTAACTAATAAAATAGTATATTATTAATTATTTATATTGTTCTTTGAAGTATTCCAAAAGATTTAACGTCGAATTGTCGTGATTGACAATTTTAGCACCTTGGATGTCTTTTAAAATAGTAGTTGCCAATTCTTTTCCCAGTTCTACACCCCATTGATCAAAACTATAAATATTCCAAATAACACCTTCCACAAAGATCTTGTGTTCGTACATAGAAATAAGAGCTCCTAGACTCTCTGGTGTAAGCTTATTAATAAGAATAGTATTGGTAGGTTGGTTACCTTTAAATATTTTAAAGGGCAATAATTTAGCAATAGCATCGTTCTGCATTCCTTTTTCCGATAGCTCTGCACGTACTTGATTTTCGCTTTTACCATTCAATAAGGCTTCCGTCTGGGCAAAAAAGTTTGCCATCAACTTTTGATGATGTGATTTTTCTCCATGAAGAGGATGCACATACCCTATAAAATCTGTAGGGATTAACTTTGTTCCTTGATGAATTAGTTGAAAAAATGCATGCTGCGAATTTGTACCCGGTTCTCCCCAAATAATAGTTCCAGTTTGATAATCTACTCTATTTCCAATGCGATCTACAGATTTACCATTACTTTCCATTATACCTTGTTGCAAATAAGCAGAAAACCTATTTAAATATTGAGTATATGGAATAATTGCGTGACTTTCGGCTTTATAAAAATTATTGTACCATACGCTTAACAGCGCTAATGTAACGGGAATATTTTTCTCAAAAGGAGTGGTTCTAAAATGTACATCCATTTTATTGGCCCCTTTTAATAATTTATCAAAATTATCAAAACCTACCGCAAGACTTATAGAAAGACCTACTGCACTCCATAGGGAAAATCTACCGCCAACCCAATCCCACATAGGAAATACATTTTCGTCTGCTATACCAAACTCCGCTATTTTCTCAAGATTTGTTGAAACCGCTACAAAGTGCCTGGCAACATCTGCCTGACTTGCGGTTTTCAAAAACCACTTTTTTACAGTAGTGGCATTACTTAAAGTTTCTTGAGTTGTAAAAGTTTTTGATACAATTACAAATAAAGTAGTTTCTGGATTTAAGTTTCTAAGCGTTTCCAGTACATGATCTCCATCTACGTTACTTATAAAATGTAAGTTCAAATGATTTTTATAAAACTGAAGCGCCTCTGTTACCATTGCCGGGCCCAAATCTGAACCTCCAATACCTATATTTACAACATCTGTGAAATTTTTACCTGTATATCCTTTATTTTCTCCAGACACAATAGCATTCGTAAACCTTTTGATATGTTCTTTTACTTCAAAAACCTCAGGTATAACATTCTCATTGTCTACCTTAACTTTGTCTGAAACATTTGCTCTTAATGCAGTATGCAAAACCGCTCTATTTTCTGTTTTATTAATAAGGTCTCCAGAAAAGTATTTTTCTATGGCATCTTTTAGTTCAACTTCCTCTGCCAATGAAAAAAGTAATTTCATCGTTTCATTGGTAATTCTATTCTTTGAGTAGTCTACATAAAAATCTTCCCATTTAATGGTAAGATGATTAGCTCTTTCTAAATCTTTTTCAAAAAGATTCTTTACATGTAGATCTTTTGTCTCTAAATAATGTTTGTGGAGTTTCTTCCAAGAGTTTGTGCTCGTTGGATTTATGTTTTTTAATGACATATTTCTAATTTAAGTCGGTTACGAACTCTTCCTGAGCTTCGTAGAGAGGAATGCAATCTATTTGCTCTATTTTAGGTGCAATAAATTTTAAATAAGTTTCTTTAAGCTCTGGTTTAATAGGCTCTGCTGCTGGAAGGTCTTGACGATACGGATCTACCTGTCTTCCATTCTTCCAGAATCTGTAACAAACATGGGGGCCAGTTGCAAGACCTGTACTTCCAACATACCCTATAATATCTCCTTGCTTAACAAATTGACCCGCGCGCACTGCTCTTTTGGTCATATGCAGGTATTGCGTTTCATAGGTGCTATTATGCCGGATTTTTACATAATTTCCATTACCACCTGTGTATCCTGATTTTGTAATATACCCATTTGCCGTAGCCATAATAGGTGTTCCTCTTGGTGCAGCATAATCTGTGCCTTTGTGGGCCTTCCATCTTTTCTGAACCGGATGAAAACGCCTTGGTGAAAATCTTGAGGAAATTCTACTAAATTTAAGCGGTGCTTTTAAGAAGGCTCTTCTTAGTGTATTTGCCTCATCATCATAATAATCAACAGTTCCTTTAACACTATCTGTCTCAAATAAAAAGGCATAAAAGGGTCTTCCATTATGTTCAAAATATGCAGCTTCTATATTTTCGGCACCCGCATAGATAGTATCTTCTATAAAACGCTCTTTGTATATTACTTTAAACTTATCTCCCTTTTGTAATTTAAAAAAATCAACTGTCCATGCATAAATGCTTGAAAGATCATTAATGACGTTATAATCTATTCCCTGCTCTAGAATAGCTTCTGAAAGCGTTGTTGTTATAGTTCCAGACGCTTCTCTTTCTATGTAAGTTACTGGTTTTTTGTGATTATATGCTTGTATGATTGAATCCCTAAAATCAACAATAGTGTAGTTGATATTATCATGTTTGTATATAAAAACCTGTGCCTGTCCTGCAGTGTCTTTTGATTTAAGCAACGTATACGTTTTACCAGCTCTTATTTTACGAACATCAAAAGTATCTTTAACAAGATCTGTAATTTCTGCAATTTTGGGATAACCCACACTATGTCCTAACAAAATTTCACCAAAACTATCTCCAGATTTTACAGTATCCTTTTGTACATCGTATTCATTTAGATTAAAACCAAACTCTATTGGTTCTTCTACCTCAACCTTAGGCTCTTCAACAACCACTTTCTCAGGCTTCTTTTCGTCTTTACAAGCAATGATTAAAATCATCGTAGTTAAAAACAAAATTACTTTTTTCATATATTAGTCTGCTTTTTCCGGATTAAACTCATGGTTTACCCATTGCTTTCCCCAATTCTTTTTCTCTTCTATGGACCAAATTTCAGGAAAAAAGATGATTTTCTGAAAACTTGGAGGTAAATATTGTTCCCAATTGGTTCCTCCAGTGGCATCTATAGCTGTTTTGTCTTTTCTTAAATACCTATACGCAGAACCCATATGCATGAGCGGCCAGTTTACATTTGCGTTTGTATCCAGTTGTTTTAATGCTTTAATTAATTCTGTTGATTTCTTCTCATTATCTGGAAGCTGTAAATACCTATGATAAATAGTACTATTTTTAACTTCTTTAGTGATTCTGATAAATCTAGGAGTATATCTATATTCAAATTGTTTTAGGGTCAACGTTTTTTCTCCTGTTTTGGTATCTGTGGCGCCTTTTTTCCAATAAATATTATCATACAATTTTTCCTGACTACTTTTTGATGAAAACTTTTCTCTTACTGAATGATGCACTAAGTTTTCAAGGGGAGTAGCATAAAATTCAATCATTCTGTATTGTGCAGACTGGAAACCACTTGCCGGAAGTAATGACATTCTATATTGGAGAAATTGCTCCCTCTCCATCCCATTGATCATAATTTCAAATGATGAGATTAGTGCCTTATAATAATTATTGATGCGATTGACGCGTTGAGTAAAAAAACTAGATCGCTGTAATTTATCATCAATAATTTGCTTTTGTTCATGAATAATAAGCTTAAAATAAAGCTCCGTTATTTGATGATACATAATAAATATCTCCTCATCGGGGAAATGGGTTCTTGGGATTTGAAGACTTAATAACGTATCTAAATGAATATAGTCCCAATAAGTAAGATATCTTTCATGAAGCAAGCCATCTAAATAAGAACCTAGGTCTTGGCCAGAATTTCTATATTTCTCTTCGAGTCTTACAATCTTATCAGCCAGCTTCGGGTCTAAATCGGCCATTACATTTCTATTTTAAACTGATGTTTTAGTCCTTTAAAAGCTTCCAAATCTGCCTTTAATGAACCAACGGCTAAATCTGCTTTGATACGGATAGGAATTTTATTTTTATCGTCTGAAACCCATAGCGTAAGGCTTTCTTTCTCTTTAAAAACTCTCCCAGATTGCACATAAGGACGAAACTTAACACATTTCACTTTACCAAACTTTGTTCGCACTACTTCTTTACCTATATACTTAAGTTTAAAAACAAATGCTTCTTCATCGTCAAAAAGCATGTTCAAATCTATGGATTTTCCTAATACGAGATCATCTGCATCGTAATTATTTCTAAGGTAATAAAAAGCAGATAAAAGGTCTTGTACATCTTCTGGTGTGGAGAGAACAGTTTTTCTATTTTTCTTTTTATCAAGTACAATCGCTTTATTCGCTAAATGATCAAAGTTAATCTCAAGATTTTTGGTATAACCGCCTTCATCAATCTGTCTAATAAATCGATAAGGTTTTCCTTCTATTTTATCAAAATAACTTTCATAATTGTCATCTACTTTAAAAAAAAGCCTTGCCAGACCTGTAGTTCTTCCCTTCCCTATGACATGGAACATTTCCTTACCATCTAGATAATCATTCTTTAAATGAAGGGTTGCATAGCTAGCATTAAATATGCCATAATGAATTCTAAATTTAAACCATTCTCCTGCCTTAAAAGAAGAACTAGTTCCTAAGTCTGCAGTTTTAAAGCTGCAAAGGAAGCAAATAATAAATATGGTGAACAGTTTTTTCATCATGCTTATATTGTTTGTAAAAATACTAAAATCAATTACATTATTGATTTTAATATTGTGTTAAACAATTTCTGTTCCAAAAATTATCAAAACAAAAATAGCCCGGCTTAAAACCGGGCTATTTTTCTTATCAACCAAAACTTTAATTATGGAAATTTGCTAAATTCGCAAAAAGCCTCCTCTTTTGAAAATGCAAAAATAGGGAGTCACTCTAATCTAAGAATGCCTTTTTAACTGCTTTAACATTAGTTGTTTCAACTTTTAAAACTTAAAATCAAAAACTTACAGATTTTCTTAGCATGTATTTTGTTTACAATGTTCCCCGCATTTGCTGCTCTCTTTCTATAGCTTCAAAAAGTGCTTTAAAATTTCCTTTACCAAAAGATTGCGCTCCCCTTCTTTGTATTATTTCAAAAAACATTGTAGGCCTATCAAGCACGGGTTTGGTGAAGATTTGTAATAGATAACCTTCATCATCCCGATCTATTAAAATACCCAATTCCTTTAATGGCTCTAGATTTTCATCTATTTCACCTACCCTTTCTAATACCGTATCATAATAGGACTCTGGAACAAATAGAAACTCCACTCCACGGCTTTGCAATGCCCTAACCGTTTCAATGATGTTGTCTGTAGCAAGCGCAATATGTTGAACACCTGCTCCATTATAAAATTGAATATACTCTTCAATTTGCGATTTCTTCTTCCCCTCAGCAGGCTCGTTTATAGGAAATTTAATTCTTCCATTCCCATTACTCATCACCTTACTCATAAGAGCGGTATACTCTGTTGAGATGTCTTTATCATCAAAAGAAACTAACTGTGCGAAACCCATTGTTTTTGCGTAAAATTCACACCATTTATTCATTTCATTCCAGCCTACATTACCCACCATGTGATCTACAAATTTCAATCCAACTGTTTCCGGTTTGTAAGAAGTATTCCAGGGTTTATACCCAGGCATAAAAACTCCTTGGTAGTTTTTTCTTTCCACAAAAATATGAATGGTTTCCCCATAGGTATGGATTCCTGATAGAAGCACTTCTCCATGCTCATCTTGTAATTTTTTAGGCACCATATAGCTTTTAGCGCCTCTTCTTACCGTTTCTTGATAACTCTTGGATGCATCATCTACCCAGAGCGCAACAAACTTCACACCATCTCCATGTGCATCAATATGCCTATTTATATCACCCCCAGATTGTAAAGGAGATGTAAGTACTATTGTGATTTTACCTTGTCTTAAAACATAAGAAACACGATCTTGAATACCCGTTTCCAGACCTGCATATGCGACGGGTTGAAAACCCCATGCTGACTGATAATAGTGAGCTGCCTGCTTGGCATTCCCTACATATAATTCTATATAGTCTGTTCCCAACAAAGGAAGAAAATCTTCCGCATCGGGCACTATTTTTTGTAATTCTAAAGATGTATTTTGATTTTTCATTGTATTCTGTTTTAAAAATTATTGTCTTGCTTAATCTTCTAGCCAAGATTTATGATAATCTTCATCTGCTATTAATATAGCCTCTTTAGTAACTTTTAAAGGCTTAAAGGTATCTACCATCACCGCAAGCTCATCTGTTTTTACTTTACCAATACTTCGTTCAACAGCACCAGGATGCGGCCCATGTGGAATTCCTGCCGGATGTAAAGAAATATGTCCTGCATCAATATCATTTCTGCTCATAAAATCCCCATCCACGTAATACAAGACCTCATCACTATCTATATTGCTATGATTATAAGGTGCAGGAATACTATTTGGATGATAATCATACAGTCTGGGCACAAAGCTACATACTACAAATGCATCGGTCTCAAAAGTTTGATGTACTGGTGGTGGCTGATGAATACGCCCAGTAATAGGTTCAAAATCATGAATAGAGAATGCATATGGAAAATTATACCCGTCATAGCCTATAACATCAAAAGGGTGTGTAGCATAGACCATCTCAAAAATTTCATCCTGTTTTTTAATCTTCATTAAAAAATCTCCTTTTTCATTGTTGGTTTCTAGTTCATAAGGCTTTCTTATATCCCGCTCACAAAAAGGGGAATGCTCTAATAGTTGCCCAAACCAATTTCTGTATCGTTTAGGAGTATAAATTGGCCTACGTGACTCTACAATGAATAAACGATTTTCTTCAGAATCAAAATTCATTTGGTAAATAACGCCTCTGGGTATTAATAAATAATCACCATATTTAAAATCAATATTACCAAGGTGCGTGCGTAATTTACCCGAACCTTTATGGATAAAAATTAACTCATCTGCATCTGCATTCTTATAAAAGTAATCTTTTAATGAATGTTTGGGCGCCGCAAGAATGATGGTACAGTCTGAATTGGTAAGTACCGCTTTTCTACTTTTTAAATAATCATCTTCTGGTTTAATTTTAAAACCGTGAAAGCGATATGATTTTATATGATTATGAATTGCTACTTGAGGAGCCACACTATAGCTCTTAATAATTTCTTTTACCTGTGTTGGTCTGTTTTCATGATAGCTGTTGCAATACATTCCATCAAACCCAATAGTTCCAAAAAGTTGCTCGTAATATAAGCTACCATCGGGTTTTCTAAAAATTGTATGCCGTTTAGGCGGAATTTCACCTAATTTATGATAGAAAGGCATTCTTAAAAGTTTTATATTAAACTTAGTTGTTTATTTAGACGAAAATCTGATTTAAAACCATGCATGGCATACCTCTCATTCAGGGTTTCGCTTCATGAGATATTGAAGATGTTCTAACAATGAGGGCCAAAAAAGTGTCATTAATACAAATATCGTAAATATTTGTGTCTTTTAATAGATGATTCTTCTTAAAACCAAAAACCTACATTAAAAAACCAACGAGATTTATTTTCTGGAGACCACGTATATTTTATTTCTATAGGGCCTAATAGCGTCTCCAAACTATAACCAAAAGCATATCCGGAATAATCTGGACTGGTGAACCACTCACCGCTTTCAAAAATATCGTTGGCTGCATTGGAGTAGTTTGCGGCAAAAACAATATGATTTTTATTAAAAAACTCATAATCTAAAGTGAACAATGCCTTTACGTAACTATCTCCTCCAAAGCTTATAAAATCATACCCATAAAATGGAATAAAATTATTTATCAAATTGTTCCCATAACCTCCCAATAAGAAATCTAAAGAATTATACTCTGCATTACCAAGTGTGAATCCTCCTTCTGTCTGAAAATTAAATGCTACTTTTTTCACTATTGGGGTGGCAAAACCAAATCTGGCTTTACCAATTGAAAACTGATCAAAAGCACTTATAAAATCTGTTGAATAAAGGTATAGATGAAAATCACCATCAAAAAAGACTCCTCTTTTGGGGAAATATTTATTATCATACGTATCTAACCTTAAAAAGCCAAAAGAGCTGTATATATTACTATTTTCAAAAACTATATTTTCAGAATTCTGTTGTAAGGTTTCCGACTCGTATTTAAGGTATTTATGCTCCAGTCCAATTCCTAAAGCAAACTCTTCTCTTACCAAAGTTTGTAAATAAATTTGATTGGTGAAATCTTTTATTTCTACTTCTAATCTATCTACTTCTACATCTTCAATTCCTGTTTCCTGTTGCAATAATGCAAAGGAAACATCTTTACTAAACCCATTAAACCTAGAGTTCATTCCAAAACTCCAATAAAAGCCTTTGTCTAAATAATATTCAAAATTATACCGAAGGTTGTCACCCAAAATCAAATCTAAAGAAGCTACATCATCATCAAATAAAAGCTGCTTTTGAGTAATATTTAGTAGTGCTGCGCTTTTGTAAAGGTCATCATAATGCACTCCCATTCTTAAGAATGTACGATTGTCTTTTTCTTTTATTTTTACCATAAGTTCATTACCATCTTCTTTTGGCATTAAACGATATCTAATTGCTGAAAAGTTATTGGTAGCGGAAAGATTATTTATTCCTTGATTAAATTTTTTGTAACTGATTTTTTCATCCAGTTTTAACCTCAATTTTCCTTTTAAATATGCCCGTGTATATCTTTCATTGCCAACAAAAGAGACTTTATTGATGAGAAGGCTGTCTTCTTTAATCTTGTGAATATCTTTAGGCATATTCTTTTTGGACTGCCTTGCAGCCAAAATGCGTAATTCTTCCATTTTTTCTGCTCCTGCAAGCTCTCCTCTTTCTATAATCTTAGCTCCCTCCTCAAAAGAGATTACAGAAAAAGGTTCTATATTAGGTTTGATATAAACATCGGTTTCTTTAGCCTTTATTTTCATATCATTCACCGTTCTATAATTATTGATCTGAAAGAGAATATCTGTGGCTGAAGTAAGTCGCTTACGATCAGACAGCGCATCTTGTACATCAACACCAATAATCACATCGGCACCCATTTTCTTCACTTTAAAAATCGGGTAATTATTAACAATTCCTCCATCTAATAATAATTTACCATCAATCTCAACAGGTTCAAAAAGTGAAGGAAAAGCTCCACTAGCGCTAATAGCCTCAGGTAAATAACCTTTATTCAAAACTACTGCTTCCCCAGTTTCTATATTGGTAGCAATGCAAAAGAAGGGGATTGGTAATTGGTTAAAATCTTCTACATCTCTAACATGCTGCAGTAATCTGGTTAATAGATTATACACATTTTGACCCCTAGAAATTGCAGAAGGAAACTTTACTTTGAAATTATCAAAAGGTAGTGTAAGGGAATATCTTTCTTGATCTTCTTTTTCATAAAAGGTTTTAGCACTTCTTGGAATCTCATCTTGAATAAGTTTATTGAAGTTGGTATTACTAAAAATAGAGTCTAACTCATGCGCAGAATAGCCAGATGCATATAAAGCGCCTATGATAGCACCCATACTAGTGCCTCCAATATAATCTATACGAACACCTGCTTCCTCTATGACTTTTAATGCGCCTATATGAGCAAATCCTTTGGCACCGCCACCACTAAGCACTAAGCCTACTTTAACATCTGAATTATCTAATTCCTGCGCTAAAACCGGAAAGTTCAAAAGAATTAAAATGAGTATGAAGACTATTTTTTTCAAAATTATAATTCAATTAATGTAAACTTTTATAAACTTTTGCTCCTTTTGAACGACCAATGGCATTCACTAACATTTCCAGGGAAGCTTCTTTTACCCTTTTTACTGATTTAAATTGTTTTAATAATTCTTGCACCGTTTTTTCTCCTATTCCATCAATTGTTTCCAATTCCGAATTAATAGCCGCTTTACTCCTCTTTTTTCTATGAAAAGTAATCCCAAACCTATGTGCTTCATTACGTAATTGTTGAATAATTTTTAAGGTTTCTGATTTTTTATCGAGATATAAAGGTACAGGATCATCTGGGTAATAAATTTCTTCTAGCCTCTTGGCAATTCCAATAATGGCAATCTTACCTCTTAGCCCTAATAAATCTAAACTCTTCAGGGCAGATGAAAGCTGCCCTTTTCCCCCATCTATAACAATCAACTGCGGCAATTCTGCAGCTTCTTCTAGCAAACGTTTATATCTTCTAAATACCACTTCTTCCATAGAGGCAAAGTCATCTGGCCCTTCAACAGTTTTAATGTTGTAATGTCTATATTCCTTTTTATTTGGTTTGCCATCTTTGAAAACCACACAAGCAGCAACAGGATTAGTACCTTGTATATTAGAATTATCAAAACATTCTATATGTCTTGGCTCTCTAGAAAGCCTAAGGTCTTTTTTCATTTGTGCCATAAGGCGATTGGTATGCCTATCTGGATCTACAATTCTAGCTTGTTTGAATCTTTCTTGTCTATAAAACTTTGCATTTCTTTCTGAAAGCTCCAAAATTCTTTTTTTATCACCAAGCTTTGGGACTGTTACTTTAATACCTTCTACAACTTCCACTTTAATAGGTGCATAGATCTCTTTTGATTGCGAATGAAACCGCTGTCTTATCTCGGTAATTGCCAGCTCCAAAAGTTCTTTGTTAGACTCATCTAGCTTCTTTTTTAGCTCTATGGTATGTGATCTTACAATAGATCCATAAGAAAGCTGAAGAAAATTAACATAACCATAACTCTCATCAGAGATAATAGAAAAAACATCTACATTATTAATTTTTGGATTGACTACGGTAGATTTTGATTGATAGTTTTCAAGAATTTCAATTTTTTCTTTGATTCTTTGTGCCTCCTCAAAATGCATTTCATTTGCCAAAACTTTCATTTGCATTTTAAAACGAACTAATGAATTTTTAAAATTTCCTTTAACAATATCACGAATATGGCTAATTTGATCCTCATATTCCTCAAATGATTGTAAATCTTCACAAGGACCTTTACAATTTCCCAGATGATACTCTAAGCAAATTTTGTATTTACCATTTTTTACTTTCTCCTCAGCAAGGTCATAGTTGCATGTTCTTAAAGAATAAAGCCCTTTAATTAGGTCTAGAAGGGTTCTTACCGTTTTCATACTCGTATAGGGCCCATAATACTCAGAACCATCTTTTATTAGCTTTCTTGTAGGAAATACACGAGGAAAACGTTCATTCTTAATGCAAATCCATGGGTAGGATTTATCATCTTTAAGCAATACATTATATCTTGGTTTATATTTTTTAATTAGATTGTTCTCCAGTAATAATGCATCTGTTTCTGATGGAACCACAATATGATTTATACTGCTAATCTTTTTGACTAAAACACGAGTCTTACCAGTATCGTGATTTTTTTGAAAATATGATGAAACTCTTTTTTTTAAATTTTTCGCCTTACCTACATATAAAATGACACCCGCTTTATCATAGAATTGATACACTCCCGCACTCTCTGGTAAAGTTTGTAATTTAAGTGTAATAGAAATATGAGCCATTTTAATTATTAATTGTTAGGTAAAGATAAAAATGTACACTTTGTAATTTAAATATTTAACAATTAAAGAGTAAATACAAACCATCATTTCCTAAAAAAATAAGTCCGTTACTAAATACGGGGATAAAAAAGTCTTAAAAACTTAACTATTATACAAATAGTATGGGAAATCTACCGTAATTCTTAAACATTTGTTAACCAATCGTGTATTTCGTCGAAATTATCAAGCTTTTAATCGATTGTTTAAAAAATGATTTTTATATTAGAGCGTCGAAAAAAATTAGGTATGGAAATGTATATTATCGCTTTAGTAATTTATTTTGTTTTATTTATTGTTTCAACAATAGCTTCTAATAATGCTAAATTAAAGTCCCTTCCTACCTTATCATTTAAAAATGCTTCAATTGATAATGAATTAATTAAGGAGACCATCATTGTGAATCCAGAAATTGTTGCTGCCAAATAGAAATGGTTAAATCCCATTTCAGAAATAAATATAAAAAATTACGTGCCTCTTTAAACCCTGACGTAATTGCTTCGTTAAGTATTCAAATTGCCAATACATCACTCCAATTACCTATCTGGAAATTTACTTACTATCATATATTTTTACCCATAGCGCAGCAAAAAGAAGTTGATACTTCTTATCTTTTGAGTATTCTTCAAGGAAAAGACAAAGAGGTGATAGTTCCAAAAAGTGATTTTAACCATCATAGCCTCCAGCATATTTTACTTACGGATAATACCAAATTAAAATTATCAGAATTTGGAATACCTGAACCGGAAAAAGGTATTTTAATTCCAGAAAGTGATATTGAAGTAGTTTTTATTCCCTTACTAGCCTATGATAATAGAGGAAATAGAATAGGTTATGGAAAAGGATTTTATGATAAATTTTTAAGTAGATGTTCTACCAACACCCTGAAGATTGGGCTTTCTTTCTTTGAACCAGAAGAAGAATTTACCGAAGTATCTGAATACGATATAAAACTTAATTATTGCATAACTCCAAAGAAAATCTACTCATTTTAGAAATCAACAAGTATTTCAAGAGAATTAATCGTAGTATGACCAATCTATCTTCATTTATTTATGGTATAACCGTAAAACAAATACGCCTTCTCTGGATACCCTAGCTTATTTTTTGAAGTAATAAGCTTATATAATTTAGATTTTTCTATATTAGATTTTTATTCATTACAAAAAAAGAAATCGAATTAATAATGTCCCAAAATCTTAGCATACAGCGACTTTTCGTGGCGCTGAATCTGCAATTCTGGATTCAGGAAAAAGAAAATGGTTCTGGGACCTGCGCATCACGTTTATTTAGAATTAAAGAGTCTCATAATTCGTTTCCTTACGATACTTTAGAGAAACTAATTGATGGTTTCATTCATAAGAGCCATCAGAACGAAATCTTGAGTAGCATTCATACTTATCTAAATACTAGAGTACACTCGGAAATTGAATTAAAACTAAGAAAGCATAATTACGAATATCATTTGTTATCATGTAAGTCACCAAGATTGCTAGGAGATATAATTTTGGCAAATACCCATTGTGCATGGTTTTTTGATTTTATGGATAAAAATAAGTGTCAGATAAAATATGATAACAATAATTTCTTCTATCAAGAAGCAATAGAAATGATAAGAACTGGTGGTTGGTTTGCAAGCTTTATTCATACCAAAACTTACTGGAACAAGAGAGCTAGAATATTACTAGAAAACTTGAAGGAGTTTAGATCCTCAATTAGATTTCCCCTTTTTTATTTTACAGAAGCCTATAGCTTTAAAGTAAGGTTAGAAAAAGGAATCTGTTTTGATATACTATTTAATAATGGCTAATGATTAGTGAACAAGAATGTATTGATCTTGCTTGTATTATTGATGACGATAAGATATACGTAAATCTTATTCGCAAAGTCATTGAGTCAAGAAATTTAAGCAAAGAACTCCTTGTCTTTGGAAACGGCAAGGAGGCTTTAGAATACTTTGAAAAAGCATTTTTAAATCAAGATTCAGAAAAGATTCCTAATATTATTTTTCTAGACATCAATATGCCTATTATGGACGGATGGCAATTTTTAGAACATTTTGTTCAATTTAGAAAACCCCTAAAAAAGAGTATCACATTATACATTGTGAGCTCTTCTATTAACCCGAAAGATATAGAAAAAGCCAATGAATTAGAGTCTATTTCTGGTTACATCATAAAACCGGTAAAACCCAAGGATTTGGAGGTTTTATTTAGAAAAATTCCAAATTGATTAATCTTCTTTTTTTGGAAAAGCCTTTTTATTAAAAACGAGTAAAATTCCAACTCCTGTACTTATTGCAGTGTCTGCAATATTGAATACAGGTTCAAAAAAACGAAATTTTTGACCTCCCAAAATAGGCATCCAATCTGGCCAAATAGTATCTATCATTGGAAAGTAAAGCATATCTACCACTTTTCCATGAAACAGATTTCCATATGTTTTATCTGCGAATATAGTAGCTACTTGATTGTAAGTGCTTTCACTAAAAATTACTCCGTAAAAAACAGAGTCAATGATATTACCTAAAGCACCAGCAAAAATAAGGGAAATAGAAACAACTAGAATTTTAGGATTCTTTTTTTGAACCGTAGTATACAACCAATAACCTATTCCTCCAATTGCAAACAGCCTAAAAATAGTTAGGATTAACTTACCAGAACTATTGGAAATGGGGAAAATATCACTCAATCTAGTTCCCCAGGCTGCTCCCTCATTTTCAATCAACAACAATTTGAACCATCCTGTTACATCTATCATCCCGTTACTACCATACACAAAATTGGTTTTAATATAAATCTTAACAATTTGATCTACTAATAAAACCAAAAAAATAATTAGCGCTGCTTTTTTTAAAGACATATTTTATTCATTATAATCGCTTTTCTGGTTTAAGCGAAGGCCAAAAATAAGAATATTATCTTATTCGAGAACTAAATATCTAATACTGGACGTTACGAACCTATCTACTAAACAAAAAAACACCCTCACTAAGGATGTTTTTGGTCTATTTTGCAATGGGTGCTACTGCATATTTTTTGCCTCAATACTAAGAGTAGCATGTGGAACAAGCTTTAATCGCTCTTTATTAATAAGCTTACCTGTTACACGACAAATACCATATGTTTTATTCTCAATTCTTGCAACGGCATTTTTAAGGTCTCTAATAAATTTTTCCTGCCTTATAGCCAATGCAGTATTTGCCTCTTTACTCATAGTGAGTGAGCCCTCCTCAAAAGCTTTAAATGTTGGAGAGGTATCATCTGTACCGTTATTTCCATCATTCATATAGGCGCTTTTCAAGAGCTGCAAATCTTGTTTTGCCTTTTCAATTTTAGCTTCAATTAAAACTCTAAACTCCTCCAGGTCTTTGTCTGAATACCTTATTTTAATATCTGAACTCATAATTTTATTGTTTTTGAATATACAATTTAGTTTTTACGTCGTCAAACACGATCTCCTGTCCATTAGCCATGTGATCTTCTAGTACGAGTTCTGATGTTAATGTCTCTGTCTTAATATACGCTAAGTTATTTTTTACAGCTGTATCTATTAACCCGTCTTTTTGAAGCCTCACGTTTATTTTATCTGTTACCAAGAAACCCGAATCCTTGCGAAGGTTTTGAATTCTATTCACCAGTTCTCTGGCAATTCCCTCTTCTTTCAAATCATTGGTCATGATAACATCTAACGCAACAGTAAGCGTGCCTGAATTGGCTACTAACCATCCTTCAATGTCTTGTGATGAAATTTCTACTTCATCCAATCCTAAATTAATATTTTTTCCGTTAATATCTAGGGTTAAATTCCCCATTTCTTCTATTTTATTTATATCAGACGCTTCCAATTGCTGTATAGCCTTTGAAATTAATCCCATATCTTTTCCAAATTTAGGCCCTAAAACCTTAAAATTAGGCTTTATTTTCTTTACAAGAATACCAGAAGCATCGTCTAGTAATTCTATTTCTTTTACATTTACCTCAGCTTTGATTAGGTCTGAGACTGCCAAAATCTCCTGTCTTTCTCCCTCATTCAATACTGGTATCATGATGCGTTTTAATGGCTGCCTTACTCGTATTTTTTCTTTTCTTCGCAACGAAAGAACCAATGAACATATGGTTTGTGCCTTTTGCATTTTATGTTCTAAAGACTTGTCTATAATTGCTTCATCACATACAGGGAATTTAGCCAAGTGTACACTTTCAAAACTTTCTTTTTGCGTTGCTTTTGTTAAGTCTTTATAAAGACGATCCATATAAAAAGGGGCTACAGGTGCTCCTAATTTTGCTACAGTAAAAAGACACGTATATAACGTCTGATATGCAGAAATCTTATCTTTTTCAGATTCTGAATTTAAAGTATCGTCAAGATTAATAGGTTTCCAGAATCTTCTTCTACTCAATCTCACAAACCAATTACTCAAGTTTTCCTGTACAAATTCTGAAATTGCTCTGGTTGCTTTCGTAGGCTCATAATCGGCAAAAGCCAAATCAACATTTTTTATAAGGGTATTTAATTCAGATAATATCCAACGGTCAATTTCTGGACGTTCATTGATTGGTATATCATTCTCTGCATAGTCAAATCTGTCTAAATTAGCATACAAACTAAAGAAAGAATACGTATTGTAGAGGGTTCCAAAAAACTTTCTTCTTACTTCTGCAATACCCTCTTCATTAAATTTCAGATTATCCCATGGGTTGGCATTACTTATCATATACCATCTGGTTGCATCAGGCCCGTATTTTTGAAGCACTTCAAAAGGATCTACTGCGTTCCCTAGTCTTTTAGACATCTTTTGTCCATTCTTATCTAATACAAGACCATTTGAAACCACATTTTTATAAGCAACAGAATCAAAAACCATAGTGCCTATGGCGTGTAGGGTATAGAACCACCCTCTGGTTTGATCTACACCTTCTGCAATATAATCTGCTGGAAATGCTTCTCCTGAATCAATTTTGTCCTTATTTTCAAAAGGATAATGCCATTGTGCATAGGGCATAGAGCCAGAATCAAACCAAACATCAATTAAATCTGATTCTCTTTTCATAGGTTGCCCGCTGGATGAAACTAGTGTAATTTTGTCTACAATATTTTTATGAAGATCTATTTTATCATAGTTCTCTTCACTCATATCACCAACCTTGAAATCTATAAAAATATCTTCCTCCATGAATCCTGCTTTCACTGCATTTTTCATTTCTATTTTTAATTCTTCCAAAGAACCTATAATTATTTCTTCTGTTCCATCCTCTGTCCTCCATATAGGCAAGGGTATTCCCCAAAAACGAGATCTTGATAGATTCCAATCATTTGCATTGGCAAGCCAATTCCCAAATCGGCCTTCTCCCGTAGCCTTAGGTTTCCAATTGATTGTTTCGTTAAGTTCAAACATTCTATCTTTTACCTCTGTAGCCTTAATGAACCATGAATCTAAAGGATAATATAAGATAGGTTTATCCGTCCGCCAACAGTTAGGATAGCTGTGAAGATACTTCTCCACCTTAAATGCTTTATTTTCTTCTTTAAGTTTAATGGCTATTTCTACATCTACAGAACGCTCTGGTGCATTGTTGTCTGCATAATATTCATTTTTTACATATTTACCAGCTAAATCTCCTAATTCAGAGCGAAATTTCCCTTGAAGATCTACCAAAGGAACCGGATTGCCATTTTCATCTAAAATAAGCATTGGTGGGACTTCTGGTATAGCTTCTTTTGCTACCTTGGCGTCATCTGCCCCAAAGGTAGGCGCTGTATGTACGATACCTGTACCGTCTTCAGTAGTCACAAAATCGCCGCCAATTACTCTAAAAGCATCAACAGCATTTTTATAAGGCAGCACATAAGGCATTAATTGTTCGTATCTAATACCTACTAGGTCTTTGCCTTTAAATTCTTCAATTATTTTAAAAGGTATTTTCTTAGAAGCCGAAGAAAAAGTGATAAAACTTTCTTCATTTTCTACCCTTTCAAATTTACCCGTAAACTGTTTCTCTACTAGTGTTTTGGCTAGTATTAAATGAGATGGTTCAAAGGTGTATTGATTAAATGTTTTAACCAATACATAATCTATTTTAGGGCCTACTGTTAATGCAGTATTAGAAGGTAATGTCCAAGGTGTAGTAGTCCAGGCAAGCACATAAATATCCTTATATGCTTTAAGAACTTCTGGTAAAGTTTCTGGCAGTGTTTTGAATTGAGCAGTTACCGTAGTATCTGTCACATCTTGATAAGTTCCTGGTTGATTAAGTTCATGAGAACTTAGCCCAGTACCTGCTTTAGGAGAATAAGGTTGTATTGTATAGCCCTTGTAAAGCAGTCCCTTATCATAAATTTGCTTTAACAACCACCAAACGGTCTCCATGTACTTTGGCTTATAGGTAATATACGGATCTTCCATATCTACCCAATATCCAATCTTACGTGTCATATCATTCCAGATATCGGTATACCGCATTACCGCCGTTTTACACGCTTGATTATACTCTTCTACGGTTATTTTTTTTCCAATATCTTCTTTGGTAATTCCCAATTCTTTCTCTACGCCTAATTCTATTGGCAATCCATGGGTATCCCAGCCTGCTTTTCTTTTTACCTGAAAACCTTTTTGAGTTTTATACCTACAAAATATATCTTTAATTGCTCTGGCCATTACATGATGAATACCAGGTAATCCATTTGCAGAAGGAGGTCCTTCAAAAAAGACAAAAGGTTGGTTACCTTCCCTACCTGTTATACTTTTTTCAAAAATTTCATTCTCTTCCCAGTAATTGAGTATTTCTTCTGCAATCTTGGGTAGTTCAAGTTCTTTATATTCTGCAAACCTCATAGTATGCTAATTACAACGCTAAATTAAGTTTGCAAAACTACTAAATTTCAATGAATTGAATTGGTGAATAGATTCAAAATTCATCTTGAAAGAAATCAAGATTATAAGTGTAAAAAGATTTTAAAATAAATATCGAACTCCTACAATAAAATTTCTTCCAGGAGCAGTTATACCTGAGGAATATGAACGAAATCGTTGATCTGTAATGTTTTCTAAAGAAATATTAGTTTCTAAATGCTTAGAAATTTTATACTGAGACCTAAAATTAAGGGTATACCAAGAAGGTGAGTAAGGGTTACCATTCTTATCAACCGCATAAATAAATGGTTTGTTTTGCTCTGAAGGTGCTAAATCTTCAAAATCAGTTTCTCCATTATAGTTCGCAAAAAAATCAAACTTTACGGTATTGTTGGTCCAAATAAAATGCATATCGGCAAATAATGGTGGTGCATGTCTTAAAGGAGCAGTCTCGCCATTGTCTATTTCTTCTTCTCCATTAGTGATAGTGAGGTTTGAATTAAAAGATAGTCTATCACTTAAAAAAGCATCTAAGCCAAACTCAAATCCGTATGCTTTTGCCTTTGCTGCATTTTGAACAGCCTGAACGTTACTAGCTTCTCCTTGAAAGTCAATAACACTTTCTCCATTCAACAGAAAATCTCTTCGCACTAAGGCATTATCCAAAAAGGTAAAAAAAGTTGAAAAACTAAGTGATACTTTATCATTTACATTTTTCCTAATACCAAATTCTGCATTATACGCATATTCTGGATTTAAATCTGGATTAGGCACTACCACTGAGCCAGGTTCTGAGTCAAATATTTTGCCAATATCATCTATGTTGGGTGCTCTAAAAGCAGTAGTACCATTCAAAGTAATTTGCCAGCTTTCTACAGGCAACCAACTAAGTCCCAAACTACCGGTTACTGCACCTGAACTTAAACTTGTATTACTAAAAGGGAAGTCAAAAAAACGATTATTAAAATTTGCATCCAGCAAGATATGATTATACCTAAGACCTGCTAAAAATGAAACTTTAGTGTTTGGTTTATACTCCATATTAATATAAGAAGCTATGGATTGCCAAGTAGAGCCGTCAGGATATCTTGAAGCGGCATCATTTTTTTCTCTTGTGTCTATGTCTAGAGTGCTACCCTCAGAGTCAACGGCATTAAAAATATACTCTAATCCATAATAGATACTAAACTTTTCACTCATTTTTTTCTCCATATCCAAGTTAAAGGAGTATGCATCTACTTTTTCTTCTGTTGAATTCTTAACAATAGATTGAAAATCTCGATTATTTCTACTTTCTTCAAAATGTTGATAGGCAACAGTTGCTCTTAATCTATCATACCATTTGCCATTACCCTTTTTATTAATCTGAAAATTAGCCATTAACCATCGTTGTGGGCCATAAAACCATTCCGCAGACCTTGGATTGTCGTCTCGTGTTCTCAGTAGCCTATCATATCTAGCATAATCTGAAGTTGTAGAATAATAAAATCCTAAATCGTACTTCCAAGTATCATTAGGTTCAAAAACTACTTTTTGCATAAAGTTTATTTGACTATATCCAGTAGGCACTTGAACTTTAGGGTTCTCATTTTCAACAATAATATCTTCACCATTCTCTCGCTTCACAAAACTTTCTCTTAAATATTCTTTTGGGCCATGACTTCCCATTCTTAAATCTTCAAAATCTGAAAAGCTAACACTGCTCAAAAGACCCCATTTTTTTGCAGCATATTTAATGTCTGCATGAATTGTCTTTTCATTGTTGGCAGTAGAATAGCGACTTACAGCAGCACCACGCCACTCTGCGTCTTCATACAAACTCAATGAGGGCGCCTTGGTATAAAAATTCATGACACCACCCACCGCATCACTCCCGTAAATTACAGAACCTGCTCCAAAGATTACTTCGGTTCTATCTATAACAAAAGGATCTATAGAAATTACATTTTGTAAATTTCCTCCTCTAAAAATCGCAGTATTCATACGAACACCGTCTACTGTTAACAATAATCTATTGGTTGAGAAACCTCTTATTATAGGGCTTCCCCCGCCCAGTTGACTCTTCTGGACAAAAACCTGCCCGCTATTTTGGAGAAAATCGGCAGCAGTTTGAGGATTGGCAAAAGTGACACTCTCCGATCTAATTGTTGAAATTTTTTGAGGAATATCTCTTTTCTGCTGTTGCCATTTTGATATAGAAACAACAATCTCGTCTAACACCTCAGATTTGGAATGGAGATATATATTTTTTTTCTGAGAGGCTACTTTTTTGGAGATATACTCATTGGCATAACCATATAATCTGAAATAAATACGTTCATTTTCATTAAATATTGAAATATCAACAGTACCGTCAATTCCCGAAATTAATGTTTTGGTTTTAATCTGATTATAAACTGCAACATTCCCCAGAGGTTCAGAAGTTTCTCTGTCCAGTATTCTAATAATTTGCCCATAACTTATACTATTAACCAGTAATAACAATAGCAGTATAGTCCTTTTCATTGTTTTAATTAAAAACTTCATTTAACACAACCATCGATTTGGGTTTTCTAAAACCCTGTAAATGTAATTCAAAATAAGTAATCAAAATTTTAACTAGCTCTCTACGTCTAGCTCTGCTCAATTTGATTAAAGGAATATCATCAAAAACTATTCCTAAAAAGGATTTAAAACACTCTAAGTTCTCATCTGTAATTGCCGTAGAGGTTGCATTAGCAGTAAAGGCCCCTTCCTCCAGATCAAAAAAGGGAAGTTCTTTATGAGAATCATCTGGATAAAATCCTAGATATCTGGTTAGCATTAATAAAAAGGCAATGTGAAAATTGGAAACCTCATTATGAACATCTAACCATTGCAAAGCTGATTCAATAAAACGAAACATCATTTGGGTGTCCTCTTCTTCATAAATGGAAAGAGAAAGCACTTCTGCTAAAAAAAACGCAATCGCATTTTTTCTTACATCTATATGCAAGCTTTGATATGGATAGCTTACTTTGACATCTCTAATAGTATCTAGAGTACCTTTGTCTTTATGATTGGCTATAATTTCCAGCTGCGTTAATGGTTGAAAATACCCCACTTTTAACTTCCCCTTTTTTGCGTTTCGAACTCCCTTTAATAAATAAGACTTCATTCCGGCAGCAGCGGTAAGGCATTTGACAATTAAGCTTGAATCTCCATACTTAATAACTGATATAACAATTGCCTTGGTAACCACAATCATCTTTAATTACAGGTGTTTTTTATATTTAATTTGAATAACCATTCAAAGGTACGTTAATCAAATACTTTTTTGAAAAGAAAAACCTCCTGTAAACACAGGAGGCTCCTATTAACACTTATTTAAACAGATTATACTACACCTTGCGCAAGCATTGCATCTGCTACTTTTACAAAACCTGCTATGTTTGCACCTTTTACATAATTAACATACCCATTGTCATTCCCGTATTGTAAACAAGATTTGTGGATGTTCTTCATAATTTCTTTAAGTCTTTCATCTACCTCTTCTCTTGTCCAGCTATAGCGTAAAGAATTCTGCGCCATTTCTAATCCAGAAACAGCTACACCACCTGCATTAGATGCTTTACCAGGAGCAAACAAAATTTTAGCTTTGTGGAATGCTTCAACTGCTTCTGGCGTACAAGGCATATTGGCACCTTCACTTACACACATACAATTATTTGCTAAAAGCATCTTAGCATCATCCCCGTTTAATTCGTTTTGGGTTGCACATGGCAAAGCAATGTCACAAGGCACTTCCCATGGTGCTTTTCCTTCTACATAGGTGACGTCTGGATATTTTTCTACAAATTCAGAGATTCTACCTCGTTTCTCATTTTTAATATACATTACATGAGCAAGCTTTTCCTCATCAATCCCATCTTTATCATAAATATATCCGCCAGAATCTGATAACGTTAACACCTTACCTCCTAAATGAATCGTTTTTTCTGCTGCATATTGTGCCACATTTCCAGAACCTGAGATAATCACCTTTTTGTCTGCCATACTATCGTTGCCCACAGCGAGCATGTTATTCGCAAAGTAAACGTTACCATAACCTGTCGCTTCGGGTCTAATTAAAGATCCTCCCCAAGAAATTCCTTTACCCGTGAGTACACCGGTAAACTCATTTCTAAGTCTTTTATACTGTCCAAACATATATCCAATCTCTCTGCTTCCAACACCAATATCTCCCGCGGGTATATCTGTGTTAGGACCAATATGTCTAAACAATTCAGACATAAAACTTTGACAAAAACGCATTACTTCGTCGTCAGATTTTCCTTTAGGATCAAAATCAGAGCCCCCTTTGCCACCACCCATTGGAAGCGTAGTTAGACTGTTCTTAAACACCTGCTCAAACGCCAGAAATTTAAGAATACTTAAGTTCACTGATGGATGAAAACGCAATCCACCTTTGTAAGGACCAATTGCAGAATTCATTTCAATTCTAAAACCTCTGTTTACTTGAATTTCACCAGAATCATCTACCCAGGCAACCCGAAACATCAATACCCTTTCAGGCTCTACCATTCGCAATAAAACATTATTACCGTGGTATATATCATTTTCAACAATATAAGGAATTACGGTTTCTGCTACCTCCCTTACCGCCTGAAGAAATTCTGGCTCGTGCTGGTTTCTGGACATTACGAGTTCCAGAAATCCGTTAATTTTATCTTCCATAATTGGGTTTAAAAATAGAGTGATTGAATTATTTTTAAAAATCTCAAACAAATATACGTTTTATGCAAAAACAAGTATGTAATTTTTTCAATTTCATAATATTTTTTTATACCAAAAGATATAGATGTTACGTTCTATGTAAAGCATAATTGCTTCAAACTATTTTTTAGCAAGCGATTAGTTTTTGCTTGTTTAAGTTTTTGCATATATTTGCTTATGCGGTGTAGCCCCAATTAATGACCTATGTCACTGAAAAAAACATTTTTTATCTTTATTTTCTTACTTGTTGCCAACATTGGCAAAGCTCAACTTTTTTCTAACGAGATAGGTGCTTTTGCAGGTCCTGTAGCCATGTATTCTGACTATGGCGAGCGGAATGATAGCGGAACAAATTTTGGAAACGTTGGTTTTGGAATTGGACTCCTTCATTATATGAATTTCTCTACTTCCGGAGGATACAGTGGTGTTAATATTCCATTTTTTGAAGACCATTTTAAAATAAGAAATGAAATTTTATACACTAAAGTGAATCTTCAACACTATGGAGAATATGTAGATCCAAGTAGAACAACTTTAACAGCTCAACAACTACGAGGTATGAGAGGTGAGAGTAGTGTTTTTAGTGTTGGAACTAATCTTGAATATCATTTATTAAGTATTAGAGCTTTTGAAAGTGGAGGTCCAAAGTTTGCTCCTAGTATAGGTTTAGGTATTAATTATAGTCTTTACACTCCAAAAGCATCCTCAACATTAGGTGTTTTAGGAGATCCCGCAATAACTCCAGTGAAGTATCAAGATGCATTTAGCAATGATGCAGGCTCTACATTTGCACTGATTGGCACAATGGGTACCCGTTATAAAATTTCCCCTTTCGAAGATCTCTCTCTTAGTTTAAGATGGCAATTTTTCTTTTCAAATTGGGTAGATGGATTGAATCCAGATGAAAATTTATATCCAGAAAACAAAGCAAATGATTGGATGTTTTCAATCAATTTAGCATATATCTTTTACTTGGAATAATTCTAGGTCTCTTTCCAAATTTCCTAATTCTTTTTATAAGGTGCTTTTATCGTTTTCAACCTTCATATATTTGTTTAAAATGAATAATAAAAAGTATGGTTAGTAACCCTAAAAAAACTGTTTTTCTGTGACGGATTTTATATTTTGATGTTGTTCTTCTCTATTTTACAAACCAATGGCATTCTTAAGATCTTCTATTAGATCTTCTACGTCTTCAATTCCCACGCTTAGTCTAATTAACGAATCAACTATACCAGATTTTTCTCGTTCTTCTTTGGGGATACTTGCATGGGTCATGCTTGCTGGATGACCTGCTAAAGATTCAACCCCACCTAAAGATTCTGCCAATGTAAATACTTGTAGGTTCTCTACAATTTTAATAGCATCTTTATAACTACTCCCTTTTGGCACAAAGGAGATCATCCCTCCAAAATCTCGCATCTGCTTTTTTGCTATATCATGATTGGGATGGTCTTCAAAACCCGGCCAATATACTTTTTCTATTTTAGGGTTTGAAGCAAGAAATTCTGCAATCGCTCTTCCATTTTCACAATGGCGTTGCATTCTTATATGTAATGTTTTAATACCTCTTAAAACCAGAAAACTATCCATAGGACCGCAGATGGCACCACTTGCATTTTGAATAAAATAAAGTTTTTCTGCTAATTTTTCATCTTTTACAACTAATGCGCCCATTACCACATCACTATGCCCTCCTAGATACTTAGTAGCGGAATGCATTACAATATCTGCACCTAAGTCTAATGGTTGTTGTAAATAAGGAGTGGCAAAAGTATTATCTACCGCAAATATTATTTGATGCTTTTTGGCTAGCTTGCTTAACGCTTCAATATCAATTACATTCATCATTGGATTGGTAGGAGTCTCTGCCCAAATAAGTTTTGTATGTTCACTAATATAGCTTTCAATAGTAGAAGCATTCTCCATTCCAACAAAATGGAATTTAATACCAAAGTCTTGAAATATTTTTGTGAACAATCTATAAGAACCTCCATAAAGATCATTGGTAGAAATAACCTCATCGCCAGGTTTTAAAAGCTTAATAACAGCATCAATGGCTGCAAGACCACTCCCAAAAGCTAATCCGTAAGTTCCATTTTCAATACTTGCCAAACAACTTTCCAGAGCATTCCGTGTAGGATTGTGTGTTCTGGAATATTCATATCCTTTGTGTCCTCCAGGCGTAGTTTGTGCATAGGTAGATGTTTGATAGATGGGTGGCATGACAGCTCCGTAAGCCTTGTCGTGCTCTTGCCCTCCATGGATTGTTTTTGTATTAAATTTCATCCTTGAGTTTTATTTTAAACTTTATCTTGTATAGGTCTTCTTACTGTTAAGAACCTTTATTCGATTCGTAAATTTTTACAAATGTATTATTTCCTTTTGGGGATTTCAATGCAGCTATTATCTTTATAAATATTCTTAAGAATAATTTTCATGAAAAACTGGAGTCTTTATTTTATTGTTACGGTCTTTATAATTGGTTGCAGTAAAGATGAAAAAATCACATTTAACACCTTTGAGATTACCGCTAAAGAATGCTCTTCTTGTGCTATGGTTTCCTTAAATATTCCGAAGGCTTTTCCTGTTTCAGATATCAGTAACCAAATAAATACTGCTATTGATGGAATGCTCATTGAATTATTAAGTTTCTCTGAAAAAGAAGATCCAGAAAACTTAGAAGCAGCAATTAACGACTTCAAAAATTCGTTTCAAACACTAAAAAATGAGTTTGGGGAGTCTCCAGATTGGGAGTTTACAGCTGATGGAGAGGTTACTTATCAGACTTCCGATCTTATTTGTGTAGAAATTGCTGCGTATATATTTACAGGAGGGGCTCATGGTTATAATTCAAATAGTTTTCTCTTATTTGAGGCCAAAACAGGACAACTCATAGGAATTGAAGATATTTTTAAAGACTTAGATGCCTTTAAAAAAATTGCCGAGAAAAAATTCAGAGTACAAGAAGGAATCCCAGAGACCGCAGTAATTAATAGCACTGGATTCATGTTTGAAAATGAAGTTTTTGAACTTGCTGAAAATATTGGATTTCAAGAAGGAGAAATCGTATTGATTTATAATCAATACGAGATTGCTTCTTATGCACATGGACAGATTATAGTAGAAATTCCTATTGATGAAGTAAAACCGCTTATGAAGATTCAATAGCTCCAACCAAAGCTTGAATTCTCTCTAAATGAATTTTATCATGAAAGTTATTAAATTTTATTGCATCTTCTACGTTCTTAAGCTCCATTCCTATTGCGGTATTAAAAGGTTTATAGTTCTTAAACATATTTTTTGACAAATCTTCTTTGGTTTTCATGAGCGTTACCATTAATAAAGATTTTATTTCATCTACCGCATTCTCGTCAATAATTTCTTCAGGAACACTCCCTCTTCCATAGCGCTTCATAAAATCCTCATTTACCATTAAGGATAATCCAGATAAACCATAAACCAATTGTTGTTGAACACCAATCATATGACCAATTTGCCATATGATATTGTTATTATAACCCTCTGGAATTTTAAATAGATTTACTAACGTAAATTCATCCAGATACTTAGAAAGTATTTCTCTGTTTGCTAAAGAGGTATTAAGTAACTCATTTACTGATTCTGACATTTTATTTTTTTATAAAAATACATTTTTCTTACATTACTTATATAATTTTTTTATTCTTTAAAAATCAGTGTGGTGCTTTGCATATTTATTCTCAATTTTGCAGCACTTAAAGCATCATTTATCAAATGAAAAAAGTGTATTATTTAAATACTTGTGATACTTGCAAACGTATTTTAAAGGAATTAGACCTTCCCCCAGAATTTAAACTGCAAGACATAAAAAGTGATCCATTAACTGATTCACAATTAGCGGAATTGTATAAGATTTCTGGAAATTATGAGGCTCTTTTTAGTAAGAGAGCCAGATTATATAAAGAAAGAGGTTATAAAGATCAAGTACTTTCTGAAAAAGCTATAAGAGAATTGATTCTTGAGCATTATACTTTTTTAAAACGACCTGTTATTTTACTGGAAAATCAATTATTTATTGGGAACAGTAAAAAAAATGTTGAAGCAGCTTTTAAAGCAATTCATGGATAAAAGAACGCTTGCCATTTTAGCAGCCTTTGGTGCTAGTGCTATTTATGCCTTAAATCATGTAATTGCCAAAGATGTGATGCCCCTTTTTATTAAACCCTTTGGCTTTATTTTGCTTAGAGTTACAGGAGCATTCCTTTTATTTTTGATTATTAGTTTTTGGGGACCCAGAGAAAAAATCGCCAAAAAGGACTGGTTAAGGCTTATTTTATGTGCAATTTTTGGAATGGTAATCAATATGCTATTCTTTTTTAAAGGTCTAAGCCTATCTACTCCTATTAATAGTGCTGTAATCATTACCATCTCTCCTATTATTTTATTAATACTTTCGGCAATCTGGATCAAAGAACGCATTACTTTTATAAAAATTATAGGCGTTTTAGTAGGGCTTGCAGGAGCATTAACTCTAGTGTTATTTGGAGCCGAAATTAGAGAAGATGCACCCAATATTCCTTTGGGTAATATGCTTTTTTTAGTGAATGCCACATCTTATAGTATTTATTTAATTATGGTAAGGCCTCTAACTACTAAATATCACACGTTTACACTTATGAAGTGGTTATTTCTAATTGCGGTTGTAATCAACTTTCCAATTACAATTGGAGAGTTTAGTGAAGTAAACTGGAAAGAATTACCATTTGAAGCAATTTGGAAAATGACTTTTGTAGTGGTAGGAACCACCTTTCTTACCTACTTACTAAATCTGTTTGCTTTAAAAGAGCTTCCCGCTACTACCATAGGTACTTTTATCTATTTACAACCATTGCTTACTATAATTTTTGCAGCATTCTTAGGTGCAGACGCACTTAATAGTGTTAAAATTGTAGCAGCTATATTAGTTTTTACCGGAGTTTACATGGTTACCAAAAAAGAAAAATCTCAAGTTAATCATAAAATTGGAAATTAATATTTAAAGTCAGTTCGACGTAAATAAGAATTAAAATCGAGTTCGAAATTGTCTTTTCTTTTGGTTTCCCCAAGCCATCTGGCTGCTTCACTAAAAACAGCTACTAGCTGTTTTTTTTACGTTCGGTCCTGGACAAGCAAAGAAAATGAACGTAAGTGACTTATATACCGTGTTTTTAATAATTCAAAAACCCTATTTTACATTAAAATATAAATACTGAAATTAGATCGAACTCACGTTATTTAAGATTACTAAGATTTCAAACCTCTTCAAGATTCACGGGTGATTTTTGATATTTACGAGTATCTGCCTTGGTAAGAATTTTAAAATCTGAAGGCTTTTCTACCTTGTCAAATAGTTCTGAAAGCTCTGTTGGTAACGATATTAGTTTACGATCCTTTAAATCAATCCAAGCACCCATTATCTCGCAATGCGCAAAATTTTGGCCTTTGTAATCATAATAATTATGTCTGAATTCAAAAAACATTCCATCTGCGCTTAAACCAGTAAGTTCTAGCGATACTCTAACTGGTTTTCCTGAAAACACCTCTTTAAAGTAATAAATATGTTCATAAAATACCACAGGGCCTATATTGTGCTTCCCTAACATGGTATGATCAAAACCGCATTCCATTAAGAAAGACATTCGCGTATGGGCGGCGAAACTTATATAAGATGCATTTGCCAAGTGTCTATTCGCATCTAAATCGTTCCATCTAATTTCAAAGTCTTTAAGGTACATTCCTTCTTTTTTACAAAAATAAGGAAGACATGCTATGCGTGCATAATTTTATTGAGATTTATATAAAAGATTTTAAGTAGCCCTCCCTTTGAGTCTTTTCTCTACTTTTCGCTTCTTTTCGGTAAGCTTTTTCATTAAATCCATTAAAGCAGCATCCTTGGTATTTTTATAAATTTCATTAAGGTCTAAAATAAATTTACGCAATTTACGTGCTGCCATGATGCGATCATCTGTAGTTCTAAAACGCAGTTTTTGTTGCTCATATGCGGTAGCTTCTAATACTAATTGTGATTCCATATTAAATTAATTTAGATTACTTAAAAATAATGAATACCGGTTAAAAAATCAATAAACAAAAAGTTAAAACAGGGTTAAATTCTATACTTATAACACCTTTAGTGTAGGAATAAGAAGCAAATTAGAACGCTATATTTATAAATGAATCTATAAGAAAAATAGCTAGCTCACTAGTTTTTTCCATATATCATGTTTATAAGTTTAAAAATGTCCTTAACTTTTTACATTTAAAAATGAACAAAACCTGTGCAGTTTCATTAAACAATGCGCCTTAGAAAAAATGTCGGGTAAATGACGGGTATATGTTTTTGCAGGATTTAAAGATCATGGTTACTATTGTACCATCAACAAAAAACAACATCTTATGAAACAGCCGGAACTTGGACTTAGAATATCAGAAATCAGAAAGCAAAAGGGGTTTACACAAGAAGAACTTGTAGAAAAATGTAATATTAATGTACGCACCATTCAAAGAATTGAAGCTGGTGAAGTAATGCCCAGGAGTTATACAATCAAAACTATCTTAAATGCGCTAGAAGTAGACTTTGATCAAATAACATCCATAACTCACTTAGAGTCTAATCTACGCAATTTTATGATGTTAGACTTAAAAGACGATGCATCTGTACAGTCTCTTATTAGAAACCTTAATATTGCATGGATTTTTGGTGTGATCTATTTTATATTCAGTTTTATTGAATATATAGCCGACTACTTTCGCTTCTTTGAGAATGAGTTTATCTTTTCAACCACCACATATACCATAGTGAAACTGGCGAGTACTGTTTTTTATATAATTTTTTTCCGAGGCTATATTGCAACAGGCGCTATTTTTAAAAACCATTTATTACGCACTACTGCCTTTATGATGCTTTTTGCCTATGTACTTTCTACCATTTATGATATCTCTTCTATTTATTTTATTCAAGACAATGTAGAACTCAGTATGGCTATGAAATCATTTTGCTTTGGAACTATAGGAATATTGTTAGGTATTGCCATTCTAAAATTAAGACGTCAATTAGGTATAATTGCACCAATTACAGGTGCTCTTGAAATTATTACTGGTATATTTTCAGTAACTGTTGTTCTTGCTTTTATTGGTCTCTTTTTTCTCAATATGGCGCAAATTTCAGGGATTATCATGCTATATATGGTGGTAGAATTCATCAAAAAGAAAAGAGCCGCTATTGCCTCTTAAACCATCCATCTTTTAGATTGCTCAAATAGTAAAGTAAAAACATAACACATTCAAATAAAAGCAGCACAAAAGAAGAAAAGTTACAGAATTAGTTAGAATTCTTTAGAGATTCTTTTAATTTTATACCCTAACTCAGGAAGATGAAATTGTTTGCAGTGTATTTGGGTGGTAGGGCTCCTAAAAGTAATATTGAATTACATGATGTGGTCTTTGCCACTGGTATAAAAATTGAAGATACCTATCAACAACTCTTATCTAAATGGTTTGGATTGCCTAACAAAATGCATATTGATTCTTTTATGGAATTAAATGTGGTAGACGGTTATAAAGTAACTCTTTCCAACACGCCCTCAGAAACTGATAAAAAGTTATTCTTTATAAATTTGGGAGCGTATAGACCAGGAGAATTTACAGAACATCACGCAATTACTTTTCTGGTAGATGAAAAAGCAGTTAATGTTAAGGATAGAGCTTTAAAGCAATTGTTAACTGGGTATGAACAAGTACATAAAGACGATCTCTATGATGTAGACGATTGCATTGAAATAAACCAAGTAAATCAATTATACGTCCATCTAGAACCTACAGAAGAAATAAAGAAATTAGTTCCTAATAACGGATATCATGTGCTTCCAAGAAGCATTGTAAAAGAATTTATGAACAAGTAAAAAGAAAATTAGTTTGAAAATGTGGTAACTATCATTACTTTTAAGTGTTGAACCTAAACAATTTTTACATAAATTAAAAGTAAAAATCGTAATCCCATTTATAAATTTTCCCACTAAAACTACTTTCCTTTGTTTTTAACATGCTCGTTTTTTTAGTTGGCATCATTTTAAACTTAAATCCCTAGTTCTTATGCTGTATACTGTTTTTGATAACCACAAAATTGATATAAGAGTTATTTTAAAAGAGCAAAACTTACTAGGAGATATGTAATTCAAATGTAATATACTCTATCAATGCCGTTATTAGCTTCTCAATATAATCCTCCTCTTCTTTTTAAAAATGGTCATTTTTCAACCATCTATGCAGGACTGGTTAGACGTGTGAATGGGCTTAATCCAAAGCGAGAACGACTAAAGCTTTTAGATGGAGATTTTATAGATATGGATTGGTGCTATACTTCTTCCAAAACACATAAACTCATTATTTTGCTTCATGGTCTTGAAGGAAATTCTGACCGCCCTTATGTTCAAGGCTCCGCAAAAACATTCAATCAGGCTGGCTACGATGCTGTAATTATAAATTTCAGAAGCTGTAGTGGAGAGCCTAATCTACTTTATAAGTCTTATCATTCTGGTGCTTCAGAAGATTTAGAAGCAATTATTGAGCATATCTTATCTCATTACAATTATAATGCTATCGTTATTAAAGGATTTAGTTTGGGTGGAAATGTCACACTCAAATATCTTGGAGAACGCACTAAAATACCCTCTCAAATAAAAGCAGGTATTGCCATATCTGTGCCTTGTTATTTATATGGTTCTATGCTGAGATTACATAGTTCTAATAACATATTATATGCACAAAGATTTAAAAAACATCTTCTTGAAAAGCTGAGATGGAAACAAAAAAAATTTCCCGAATTAGTAAGCGATCAAGACATTAAAAATATACATACATTAAAAGATTTTGATGACTTTTATACGTCTAAAGCTCATGGTTTCAAAAACGCCTTAGATTATTACGAAAAGTGCAGTTCTCTACAGTTTCTTCATGAGATAAAAACACCTGCTTTTATATTGAATGCAAAAAATGATTCTTTCCTATCTAAGGAGTGTTTTCCTGTTAAAGAAGCCAAAGAAAACCCTTATATACATTTGGAAATTTCAAAATATGGCGGCCATGTTGGTTTCTATGATACTAACAATATTTATTACAACGAAAAACGGGCTTTAGAATTTGTAAATTCTTTGAATATATAAGTATCGATTTAGTATCTTTAATGCCATAAATAAACCTTTCATGAAAAAATTAATAGTTCTGGGCAGCAGCATGCTGGTGGCCATTATGTGCAGCTGCGGTGATAAAAAAGAAGAAAAAAAGGGATTTGAATACAACCGTACAAAAGAAAAAACCACTACTAAAGAGAATAAAAAAGAAGTGCCAGTAGATCTTTCAAATAAAGGTATTGGGCCAATCAAAGAAATCACTTTTGACGCAGCTATTAATGAAGAAATGGCAAGTGCAGGAGAGCGCCTATTCAAACAAAAGTGCACACAATGTCATCTAGTTAATCAACGCCTTATTGGACCTGCTATGACTGGAATATATGAAAGAAGAAGTCCGGAGTGGGTAATGAATATAATGCTGAATCCAGATGAAATGCTTAAAAAAGATCCTATTGCTAAAGCATTGATGGCAGCCTATAATAATGCGATTATGCTCAATCAGAATTTAACGCAAGAAGAGGCAAGGTCTCTAGCAGAATATTTAAGAACATTATAAAAAATCACCTACTTTCTTATAAGGATCAATAACAACTTGCGCTCCTTTTCTTTAGGAAGGGAGTTACTGTATTTCTACACAGTTTACCTAGGGATCCTTTTAAGTGTATCTACTTAAAAGGATAGCTGTAATTAATCTCAGCTACTGAAAATAAAAAGGCATTTAAATACAGTAAATTGGTGCCTGTTATTATTCATAAAAGCCGACTTATTACTAACGTTTCTTCTTTTGTAAGTCTTGTATTAAATAGACCAAGCTTTTCCTCCTGTGGTTTCCTTAAGGTCTACGCATCCTTTTTGCTCCCCTGGGATAGGTTTATATGCTAATACTTCTTCCCCTATATATTCACTTTCCTTAAAGCCCCATATAGCTAACCCTCTTATAGTGGACAGAAAATTATATGTCAAATCCTCTTCTGTAAGAGCAGGTTTTTCTAGTGAAGAAGTTCTATCCTCTTCATTGGTATGCAATCCTATCTTAAGACCTAATTCAATTTCCTGTTCCTTACTTATTTTAAGATATTTATCCAACATGGAGGTTAGTACGTCTGGAGCAACTTCCGTTATTTCTTCCTGCTTGGTTGCTTCTCTGATTTTTTTCATAAAAGCATTTTTACTATCGTTAAAAACTTTTAACCCATTTTCTCTAAATACGTCATGTATAAAAATATCTATAAATTGGGGTACATTTAATTCCGTAGCTCCTGGAGTATCTGTTTTTGGAATAATAATATCAACCAGATCATATATTATATTTCCTTCTTCCTGTGAAAAATTAATAGGAACCCATTTAGGTTCATTTTTACAACTTTGTAATATACTTAAAATAGTAGGGGTAGCTACCACATACCCCATTGATAATCCTATTCTTTTTAAGGCATCTCTTCTTTCCATGGTATGACTTTAAATATTCATTTTTTTGAGTTCTTCCACTGCGTGATTAGCAGCTCTTGCGGTTAAGGCCATATACGTTAATGAAGGATTCTGACAAGCGGCAGAGGTCATTGCAGCGCCATCAGTAACATATACGTTAGGAACATCGTGGATTTGGTTATTCCCATTTAATACGGAAGTCTTACGGTCTCGGCCCATTCGCGCTGTTCCCATTTCATGAATTCCAAGACCAGGAGCTCCAATATCATCCCATTCTTCTACTTCTTTAAAACCAGCCTTCTCTAACATGTCCATAGCCTGTGCAATCATATCTTTACGCATGTTTAGTTCATTTTCCTTGAACTCTGCATCAAAGGTAACCGTAGGTAAACCCCATTGGTCTGGTTTATTATAATCTAAGTACATTTTGTTTTCATGGTACGGAAGGGTTTCACCAAAGCCCATTAATCCGGCTTGCCAACCACCGGGAGTCAAAATGGCTTCTTTTAGGTCTTTCCCATAACTTAATTCCCTAATACTTTCACTCCAGTCTTGACGACTTGCACCTCCTTGATAACCATATCCTCTAAGAAAATCTTTTGAATTTGTTTCCCCTCCTAAATTTCTAAATCGAGGAATATAAATGCCATTAGGCCTTCTTCCTATATAATATTTGTCATCAAACCCGTCATACTTTCCAAAAGCGCCTGCTTTAAAATGATGATCCATTAGGTTATGCCCCAATTCACCAGAATCATTCCCCAAACCATTAGGGAAACGATCTGATTTTGATTGCATCAGAATGGAGGTTGTGCCAATTGTTGAAGCACAAACAAAAATCACCTTAGCCTTAAATTCAATGGTTTCTTTACTTTCTGCATCAATAACCCTTACTCCAGTTGCTCTTTTTGCATCCTTATCATATACTATTTCATGAACTATTGAATACGGCCTTAAGGTCATATTTCCAGTAGCTTCCGCGGCAGGAAGTGTAGAAGAATTACTACTAAAATAAGCTCCAAAAGGACAACCTCTCATACATCTGTTTCTATATTGACAGGTAGATCTGCCAAGTCCAGGTTTTGTGCCTTCCGTTATATGAGCGGTACGCCCTATAGTCAACAAACGGTCTGTATAGTTTTTAGCAATGGAATTTTTTAAATGATCTTCTACACAATTTAATTCCATAGGCTTTAAAAACTGCCCATCTGGTAACTGTGGAAGTCCTAAATTTTCCCCACTTACACCAATATAATTTTCTACATAATCATACCAAGGTTTTAAATCCTTATATCTAATAGGCCAATCTACTGCTATACCTTCTTTTGCATTTGCTTCAAAATCTACATCTCCTACCCGATAGCTTTGTCTTCCCCACATTAGAGAACGCCCACCAACATGATACCCTCTCATCCAATCAAAACGCTTCTCTTCATTATATGGATGTTCTAAATCATTTACAAAGAAATGTCTATGAGGTTCATCAGTCGTATATCCAGTTCTATGCTGCTTAAATTGCTTTACGAGCTCTTCTTGTGGTATTTCACCCTTGTATTTAAAATCCCATGGATCTAAATGTGCGGTAATATAATCTTCAATATGATTTACCATGCGCCCGCGTTCTAACACGAGTGTTTTTAGGCCTTTTTCACAAAGCTCTTTGGCAGCCCAGCCACCACTGATGCCTGTACCAATTACAATAGCATCAAATTCCTCAGGAGGTTTGTTGTAGTATAACATTTTTGAGAATAGTTGGAATTAAGTTAACGTATTTTCAAATATAGAAATTAATTTTTTATAAATTTAAAGCTTCTTAAATAAGAATATCGTAACAAAAAGACTTTAAAATAATAAAAACGTAATAAAATCAACTCGTAACCGTAAGAATATGCATCGTAGAAACTTTATTTGGAATACCGCTCAAGCCACTTTTGCACTCTCTCTTTTGGGACTTGCATCCTGTAAAAAAGAACAAAACAATAAAGAAGAAACACAAAAAGATGCTATCCCAAACACCTCTCATGCCTCTTTCTTTAAATTATCGTTAGCACAATGGTCTATTCATAAAATGATTCTGGATGGAGGATTGAGTCCTTTTGAATTTGCAGCCAAAGCTAAAAACTGGGGTTTTGAAGGGTTGGAATATGTAAATCATTTATACAGTAAAGAATTGGAAAAAAACACCAATAGTGCTATGGCTATGGACAATTTGGTAAAAGAATTGAAAAAACGAAGTGAAGACAATGGCCTTGAAAACCTTATCATTATGATAGATGGCCAAGGTGACTTTGGATTTCCAGATGAAGCATCGCGAATACAAGCGGTAGAAAATCATTATAAATGGGTAGATGCGGCAGCAGCACTAGGATGTCATTCTATTAGGGTTAATCTTTTTGGTTCCAAAGATGCTGAAGTTTGGAAAGCGGCCTCCATAGATGCACTAAATCGTCTTTCGGAATACAGTGTAAAGTCTAATATAAATGTATTAGTAGAAAATCATGGTTGGTTATCTTCAAATGCAAAATTATTAGTAGAAGTTATGCAAGAAGTAAACAAACCAAATTGCGGAACACTCCCTGATTTTGGAAACTTTTGCTTGGAGCGAGAAGGGGGCGAAAGATGGCAGGCACCTTGTGTAAAAGAATACGACAAATATCTGGGGGTTAAAGAACTCATGCCTTTTGCAAAAGCAGTAAGCGCAAAATCTTATGATTTTGACGAAAATGGCAATGAAACAACTATTGACTATGTAAAAATGCTCCAAATTGTAAAAAATGCTGGCTATAATGGCTATATTGGTGTAGAATATGAAGGAAGCAGACTTAACGAAGAAATGGGTATTATTGCAACCAAAGATCTACTGATTAAAGCTTCAAAAGCAATAAAGTAGCGTTAGAAATCTAAAAAACAACCATGAATTCATTTTTTAATGATTTATTTGACTATAATTATTATTGCAACAAACTTATTATTGAAGCCGCTTTGGAACATCCTAAATTTCCAGATAAAGCAGCGGTTTTATTTAATCACATATTAAATGCACATCAAATTTGGAATGCAAGAATTCTCCATACAGAAACACCTTCTAATTTCTGGCAACGTAATGAACCCATAAACTGGGAAGAAATACACTATGACAACCAAAGAACCACTTTTGGAATTCTTACAGACAAGAATGATTTTGAAGAAGAAATTGTATTTACAAATACGGAAAATGAGGTGCTTCAAAGTTCTTTAAAAAAAATACTGTTTCATATCATTAATCATTCTACTTATCACAGAGGGCAAATTGCTACTTTAATGAGAACTCAAAATATAGAACCTATTGCAACCGATTATACTTATTATAAAAACTAACAATAACTAACCTTACATGAACAGAAAAATACAAATTCAATTGTCGTTTATGATGTTCCTAGAGTTCTTTATCTGGGGCGGCTGGTTTGTCACTTTAGGAATCTATCTTCCCAGTGCTTTGAAAACATCTGGAGCCGAAACCGCTATGGCATATTCTACACAATCGTGGGGAGCTATTATTGCTCCTTTTATTATTGGTTTAATTGCAGATAGATTTTTTAATGCAGAGCGAATTTTAGGCTTTTTACACCTTGCAGGCGCATTTTTTATGTATCAAATGGCGAACGCTACAGATTTTGAAGTCTTTTATCCTTATATTTTAGGATATATGATTTTATATATGCCTACACTGGCATTGGTAAATTCAGTTTCTTTTAATCAATTGAAAGACCCTGCCAAAGAATTTTCATTTATAAGAGTATGGGGAACCATTGGGTGGATTGCTGCAGGACTTGCCATTAGTTATATTTTTAAATGGGATGCAGATGCCTCCGGAATGTTACTTAAAAACACATTTTTAATGACGGCAGTGGCCTCAGCTATCTTAGGGTTATTTAGCTTTACTTTACCCAAAACACCGCCTAAAGTCAGCAAAGATGAAAAAATAACCATTTCAGATATCTTAGGGCTTGAAGCACTTGGTTTACTTAAAAACAGGAACTTTTTAGTTTTCTTTATAGCATCAGTACTTATTTGTATCCCTCTTGCATTTTATTATCAACATGCGGGACAATTTTTGGGCGAAATAGGAGTAGAAGAACCTGCTGGAAAAATGACGATAGGTCAGGCTTCAGAGGTTATTTTTATGCTACTATTACCTTGGTTCTTTAAGAAGTTTGGCTTTAAAAAGACCTTGTTGGTAGGAATGCTTGCCTGGGCCGTAAGATATCTTTTGTTTACCTACGGAAATTCTGGTGAAATGGCCTTTATGCTTATTATAGGCATTGCATTACACGGTATTTGTTACGATTTCTTTTTTGTTTCTGGCCAGATTTATACCGATAGCAAAGCAGGTGAAAAATATAAAAGTGCAGCACAAGGACTTATAACCTTAGCTACATATGGTGTAGGGATGCTTATAGGTTTTTGGATTGCCGGAAAAATCACAGATCAGTTTGCAAGACCAGATGGAACACATCTCTGGAAGGCTATATGGGTATACCCAGCAGGTTTTGCCTTATTGGTGATGGTTCTTTTCCTTATTTTTTTCAAAAACGAAAAAGTAGAATACAAAGCATAACATTCATGAGAAAACTTAGAATGGGAATGATAGGCGGTGGTGCCGGATCTTTTATTGGAGATGTGCATAGAAAAGCTGCCTTTATTGACGGCCAAATAGAATTAGTATGTGGGGCTTTTAGCAGTACCCCAGAAAAATCAAAACAATCTGGACGAGATCTTTATCTGCCAGAAGAACGCTGTTACGGTAATTTTAAAGAAATGATTGCGGCAGAAAAAGAGTTACCCGCAGATAAACGTATGGATTTTGTAGCTATAGTTACGCCTAATCATATGCATTTTGAACCCGCAAAATTAGCTTTAGAAAACGGATTTCACGTGGTATGTGATAAACCTATGACGCTTACGGTTGAGGAGGGAGAAATTTTAGAAAAACTCGTTACAGAAACGCGTCTTGAATTTGCGCTTACCCATAATTATACGGGATACCCCATGGTAAAACAGGCTCGCACTATGATTGCTAAAGGAGACCTTGGTAAAATCAGAAAAGTACAAATCCAGTATCTACAGGGATGGCTAGCTACAGAAATTGAGAAAACCGGACAAAAACAAGCGGCTTGGAGAATAGATCCTAAAAAATCAGGCGTTGGCGGTGCCTTGGGAGACATTGGTACGCATGCAGAGAATCTTACTGAATATATCACTGGACTCAAAATAAAAGAACTAGCAGCAGATCTTGGTAGATTTGGAGAAGGCAGAGTTTTAGATGATGATGGAAACGTTTTATTACGAATGGAAAATGGTGCAAAAGGCACCCTATCTTTTTCTCAAATTGCAACTGGAGAAGAAAACAATCTTGCCATTCGTGTGTACGGTGAAAAAGGAAGCTTAGAATGGCATCAGGAAAATCCAAATGAGCTTACTACCCGCTGGTTAGATAAAACCAAGAAAGTATATACCCCTGGTGGTAACAACTTATACTCAGAAGCAATGACGGCTTCCAGAATTCCATCAGGACATCCAGAAGGATACCTAGAAGCATTTGCGAATATTTACAAAGCATTTGCAGAAAGTTTACAAGCAAGATTAGAAGGAAAAACACCAGAAAATCAAGACTTCCCTACAGTTTCAGATGGGGTAAGAGGGGTTAGGTTTATTCATCAGGCTGTAAAGAGTGATGCAAATAATGCTGCCTGGACTACCTTATAAATTAAAATAAAAATAACATGAAAACCATTAAAGGACCCGCGGTGTTTCTAGCTCAATTTATAGATAATAAACCGCCTTTTAATAGCCTTGACGGACTCTGCAAGTGGGCAGCAGACTTAGGTTATAAGGGCATTCAAATTCCTACCTGGGAGCATTTTCTTATTGATCTGGATAAGGCGGCAGAGAGTCAAGATTATTGTGATGAACTTAAAGGGAAAATTAATTCATACGGACTAGAAATTACAGAGCTTTCCACACATTTACAGGGGCAATTAGTAGCTGTACACCCTGCTTATGATATCATGTTTGATAATTTTGCTCCAGACAAGGTAAAGAATAACCCAAAAGCCCGTACAGAATGGGCAGTAGATACCGTTAAAAAAGCAGCCATCGCCAGCAGAAGATTGGGGCTAGATGTGCATGCTACTTTTTCTGGTGCGCTACTTTGGCATACGTTTCACCCCTGGCCTCAACGTCCTCCCGGATTAGTAGAAATGGGATTTGAAGAATTGGCCAAAAGATGGATGCCCATTCTCAACGTTTTTGATGAGCAGGGAGTAGATGTATGTTATGAAGTGCATCCAGGTGAAGATATTCATGACGGAGATACATTTGAACGCTTTTTAGAAGCCACAGGCAATCATAAACGTGTTAATATTTTATATGATCCCTCCCATTTTGTATTGCAACAATTGGATTATATTGAATATATAGATCACTATCATGAGTTTATTAAAGCCTTTCACGTAAAAGATTCTGAATTCAATCCTACGGGCAAAAAAGGTGCCTTTGGAGGGTATAATAATTGGGGAGACAGGGCAGGAAGATACCGTTCCCCAGGTGACGGCCAAATAGACTTTAAAACTATCTTTTCTAAACTCACACAATACGGCTGCGATGTTTGGGCAGTAATGGAATGGGAATGCTGTATTAAAAGTCCAGAACAAGGAGCCAGAGAAGGTGCCCCCTTTATTAAAAATCACATCATTGAAGCTACGGAAAGAGCCTTTGACGACTTTGCAGGAGCAGATATTGACAAAGAAAAACTAAAACAAATACTAGGATTATAATAAACTCAATTTTATGAAGCCCTCCAGCATACTTTTCTGCGTGCTAACATTAATGGTTAGCTGCAATAAAACCACACCTGTTCAGGAAAAAAAGACTGAAACAAAAATGGCCTATTCGCCAAAACCACAACCAGAAGAACCTACCACGCCTGAAGAAACAGAGGTTTGGGAACCCATTCCATCCAAAGTAAGTTTAAATGAAAATAGCATTCCCTCAGATGCAATTGTATTATTTGATGGAAGTAATTTAAACGCTTGGGAAAGTGCAAAAGAAGAAGGTGAAGAAGCCCCATGGATTATTAATGAGGATGGCAGCATGACGGTGAAGAGCGGATCTGGTGATATCAAAACCAAAGAAGATTTTGGAAGCGTTCAACTTCATATTGAATGGCGAAATCCTGAAACACCTAGAGCCGATGGTCAAAACAGAGGAAATAGTGGTGTTTTTTTACAAGAGCTTTATGAAGTGCAAGTATTGGATACCTATGACAATCGAACGTATGCTAACGGACAAGCAGCTTCTGTTTATAAACAGCATATTCCGCTAGTAAATGCTGGAAAACCCTCTGGTGAATGGCAAGCCTATGACATCATTTTTCATGCACCTGAATTTGATGCAGAGGGTACTAAAATAAAATCAGGAACACTTACTGTTTTGCATAATGGAATATTAGTTCAAGACCATGTGGAACTCTTAGGCAGCACAGAATACATTGGTTGGCCTAAAAACAAAGCACATGGAAAAGCCCCTTTAAAACTTCAAGATCATAATGACAATAGCGGGGTAAGCTTTAGAAATATCTGGATTAGAAACCTATAGTGTTTGTTTTAAAGAAAAATTAAACACGTCTTGTTCCTTACTAATCGTATTTAACATTAAGAGGTATACTATCTTTATCAAAACTTTGAATAACTAAAATCCCTTTCAGCATATATTTTGAAAGGGATTTTTCAATACTCCTTTTTTTACTAAACTATATTGTAGTGTCTCATACAAATCAACACCATAACCCACAAATTATAGTTCTTAACCAGGTTTAAAATAGTATCTTTTAAGAACCTTGGGTTTTATGTACATTTGCACAACTTTAATATGCACAAATGATACATTCGATGACTGGTTTTGGGAAAAAGATTATTCAACTTCCCTCCAAAAAAATAACAATCGAACTTAAGTCCCTAAATAGCAAAGGACTTGATCTTAATGCCCGTATGCCATCTGCTTACAGAGAGAAGGAACTGGCACTTAGAAATATCATCGCAAAGTCGCTTACCAGAGGAAAAATTGACTTCAGCCTCTATATTGAAATGAACGGTGAAGAGACCTCAACTCAACTAAATGAAAGCGTTCTTAAAGCTTATATGAAACAATTAAATAGCCTTGCAGATGCTTCTGATGCCGAGTTATTGCAAATGGCGCTGCGTCTTCCAGATGCTTTAAAAACCGAAAGGGATGAAATAGATGAAGAAGAGTACAAGTCTATTCTTGAAGGTTTGGAAGAAGCTTTAACTGCTATCAATACGTTTCGAAGTACGGAAGGATTGGTATTGGAAAAAGATATGATACTACGTATTCAAAATATAGGACAGCTGTTAGAAGAGGTAAAAAAAATTGATCCTGAACGGATGCAGCAGGTACGTGAACGTTTAGAAAGAGCAGTTACTGAAATTAAAGAAAATGTAGATGCCAATCGTTTTGAACAGGAACTCATCTATTATCTAGAAAAATTTGATGTGACGGAAGAGAAAGTTCGGTTGGAGAATCACCTCAACTATTTCCTTGAGACCCTAAAATCTAATGATTCTAATGGTAAAAAACTGGCTTTTATCACTCAGGAAATTGGTCGTGAAATTAATACCTTAGGTTCCAAAGCCAATTATGCGCCTATGCAGCAGCTTGTGGTTCAAATGAAAGACGAGCTTGAAAAAATAAAAGAACAAAGCCTCAACGTATTATAAGATGGAAAGTCCAAAACAAAACTTTGGAGGTAAATTACTCATTTTTTCTGCACCTTCTGGCAGTGGTAAAACAACCATCGTAAAGCACTTGCTTAAATATCCTGAATTAAATCTTGAATTCTCCGTATCCTGCACTACAAGAGAACCCAGAGGAGAAGAAAAAGACGGGCAGCATTACTATTTTTTATCCCTCAAAGACTTTAAACAGCATATTAAAGATGGAGATTTTGTAGAATGGGAAGAGGTGTATAGAGATAACTTCTACGGTACCCTCAACAGTGAAGTAGAACGTATTTGGGCTAAAGGCAAAAACGTAATCTTTGATATTGATGTTTCTGGGGGACTCCGAATTAAGAAGAAATTTCCAGAACAAACATTGGCAGTGTTTGTGAAGCCGCCTAGTGTAGACGAACTTAAAATACGTTTAAAGCAGCGTAAAACAGAAAGTGAAGACAAGATCAATATGCGCATTGCAAAAGCTTCTGTTGAATTGGCTACAGCGCCTCAGTTTGATAAAATCATAAAAAATTATGATTTGGCTACTGCCAAACAGGAAGCCTATGATTTGGTTGCTGATTTTATAGGACTGCAAAAAGAATCCTAAGCCATGCAGAAAAAGGTGGGTCTCTATTTTGGAACTTTCAATCCCATTCATGTGGGACACCTTATTATTGCTAACCATCTGGCAGAATACAGTGATCTTGATGCTATTTGGCTAGTAGTTACACCCCATAACCCACATAAAAATAAGCGTACGTTATTAGACGATCACCACCGGTATCAAATGGTTTTTGAAGCTACCAAAGACTATCCTAAACTTAAACCTAGCAATGTAGAGTTTAAATTACCGCAGCCTAATTACACCGTAAAAACACTTGCACATCTTCAAGAAGAATATCCGGATACGGAATTTGCCCTTATCATGGGGGAGGACAATCTAAAAAGCTTTCACAAGTGGAAAAATTATGAGGTGATCCTAGAGAATCATTCCATCTATGTATATCCCCGAAAATCTGAAGGTCAAGTAGAACATCAGTTTAAAGGGCATCCAAAAATACATGCTATTAATGCTCCTATAATGGAACTTTCTTCTACCTTTATCAGAAAGGCAATCTCTGAAGGTAAAAATATCCGCCCCATGCTTCCCGAAGCAGTCTGGAAATATCTGGACGAAATGAATTTTTACAAATAAAAAGCGAAGCTTTAATATTCCCTTAATACAGAAGCCGTAGGCACATTCGTACCTTTGCTAAACAAACTAGTGTTATGAATAATTTTGAATTATATAATCCTGTAAAACTGATTTTTGGCAAGGGTCAGATTTCCGCAATTGAAGGTGAAATCCCTGAAAAATCTCGTGTTCTCCTTTGCTACGGAGGCGGTAGCATCAAGAAAAATGGCATCTACAATCAGGTAAAAAACGCTCTGAAAAATAACAAAGTCTTTGAATTTGCAGGGATAGAACCCAATCCGCGATACGAAACTTTAATAAAAGCAGTGGCGCTGGTAAAAGAGAAAAAAGTAGATTTTATTCTAGCCGTAGGTGGTGGTAGTGTGATTGATGGCGTAAAGTTTATAAGTGCTGCGGTTAATTATGCTGGTATTCCCATGGAGATCCTGCTCAAGAGAAAAAGTATCAAGGCAAACGCCATTCCTTTTGGCACAGTGCTTACACTGCCCGCCACTGGAAGTGAAATGAACTCAGGCGCCGTAGTGACCATTGAGGCCACTAAAGAAAAATTACCCTTTGGTGGTGGTGCACTTTTTCCTAAATTCTCGGTTTGCGACCCTACTGTTATTGCTTCCTTGCCTAAAAGACAATTACAAAACGGAGTAATTGATGCCTTTACGCATGTAATGGAACAATACCTTACCTATAAACACGATGCGTATTTACAAGATCGCTTTAGTGAGAGTATCCTTAAAACATTAATCCAGATTGGGCCAGATGTGATCTTAAAACCAGACGATTACACGGCTGCCAGTAATTTTATGTGGTGCTGCACTATGGCACTTAACGGACTCATACAAAAAGGTGTCCCGTCTGATTGGGCTACGCATATGATAGGGCATGAACTCACCGCGCTTTACGAAATAGACCATGCAAGAACACTTGCCATTGTTGGCCCTAACCTTTATAAGGTGATGTTTAACGAGAAAAAAGAGAAGCTGGCACAATATGGCCGTGAGGTTTGGAATTTACAAGGCGATACTGATGAAGAAATTGCCAGACAAGCCATTGAAAAAACCGTAGATTTCTTTCATTACTTAGGCGTACAAACCAAACTTTCTGAATATACTGAAGACTACCACACTACCGCAGATTTTATTAAAACCCGTTTTGAAAAACGCGGCTGGAAAGGATTGGGCGAAAACCAAAGTGTAAGCCCAGAAAAGGTAAAAGAAATAGTAGAGATGAGTTATTGAGAATCGTATAGGGATTTGCGAAGGAGTTGAAGCCAATTTAAAGGTTCTTTGGCGCCATTAAGTCTAAAGTATGCGGTATCCCATCCATCTATAGTGCAGAGCATCTCAGAATCTTTTGGTTTAATTATTTGAAAGGGCGGTCTAAAGTTTGCACCAATTTTAAATTTTCTTATGGTATCTAACCGATAAGAATTGGGTACCTTTTGATTTTCCAGCACTATTTCTGGACAGTTGTAGGGTATCACAATGGAATCATTTAAAATCACCGTCCCTTTATAGTGGGTCATCTTTATGACTTTCATAGTAACTTCAGATGAGTACGTTAAACGTATGTAAGGTGATGGCTTAAGCATACTATAACCCATTAGACCTATAAATAGTAATAACATTAAAGGTATTACTGTTTTTAAGATTCTCAGTTCCCAAGAAGTAATGGAGCGGCGATAAAATGCCATAATTATCAGGATTTAGTTCGGTAACTTAGTAATAATTCCTCATCAATTGCTTCGCTTAAAACAGGAATGTCTTTTCCTTTTTTCTTTTTCTTATAATATTTATGCGATGCTTTTTTAATGATTTCTGTATATTCAAGCGTTTTCTTTTTGAGTTCATCATTATTAAACGTCTTTCTGGAACTCTTTGCTAGTCTTTTTTGTACTCTCGTAAAATGACGTTCTCTTTCTACCTTTACGGGAACAAGCTGAACCGCTGCATAGAATGCACCCATCTGTACTGCCGCATCAATGGCGTACACCTTACCAGGTTCTAATTGAGCTTCCATAACAAAAAGATTTTCTGCTTTTGCACTTATCACATGTCTCCCAGGAGACACATAGAGTTTAAGATATCCATTATGATGAAACTTTCCCACATAATTTCCATCTACAAAAAACCGAAAGTTAATGGCAGAAGCCATAGGAGAAGTTCTCACTATATAGATAATGGCATTTTTGTTTTCCTCATTACTAGAAGGTATGGTGTCTTGTGCAACGCTCCATAAAGGCAGCGATAGTAGGAAAAAAAGCAATAAAAATTGGGTGTTAGTGATCATACTTCTCATACTTTACTTTACTTTAATTTAATTGTTACTAGTATTTTATTAGCATTATATTGCCTGCGTTTACCAAGGTTTAAAACTCAATATTTCTCCAATCACAAGTTGACAGCGTTTCCATTTTTTCTTTCAGGTTTCTTTTTTCAATGATCTTTTCTGAAATTGCATTTACTGGAAATTTTTCATTTTTAAAGGCTCCAAAATTCTGAGCACTACAAACACAAAATATGCCCAGATTACAAATAAGGAGAAACGTTAGGGTTTTATTTAGTTTCATTGAGATGCGTCTTTATTTCTTTGATTAATTTTTCAAGTTTTCCAAAATACCAAAAAATAATTTGTGAAGGGTATTCTTTTTTGGTATGTGATATTTTAATTCCCTGACCAAGCAGTGGGATTAGCACATATTCAGATAAATCTAAGATTTCATTTTCATTAAATTTATAAGTGCCATAAATGCTGCTAATTACAAGTTGACCGCCTGAAGCACTTAGACTTGCAAAAGGCCAAGTAGCATTTTTTATTCCGACACGTAGGCCGCCTATTTTTTTATTCAATGGATGTAAATTTAAAGTATCTGTGTTTTTAATGATTATTATGGTATCATTAAAAGCTTTTTTAACTACCATGTAGATCCATTTAAAGCATATAATCTGGTCTATGCGCTCTGTTTTTAGTGCAATATAACGGTTCATTTTGTACATATGCCCATCCAAAAGTTAATATTTCTCCAGATGAAATACAAGAGTATCACTATTTTTGATTACCCAAAATTTATCAGATTCTGCTTTCTTGATAAACAGATATGGAGGCTCAATGTCATGTATTGTAGGCTGAAACGGTGTTTTCCGAAAACTGTATTCAGCAGGATTTCTTTCTATCAACCAATCTGGCTTTTTATTAAGGAGAGGAGAAGCTGAATGCAAAGCGTATTTGTTATTAAGAATAGACGTTCCTCTTTCATTAGTATATTTCTTTACTTCTATCTTTTTTTCAAAATGGAAATCTATGGATGTATAAATATCATTTCTTTGACAATTAAAACAGCTGTAACAAAACAGGATCAAAATTATTCTATACTTCATTCTTGTGTTACTTTTTCCAAGGATTAGTTCTTGTTGTTTTTCCTAAATTAATATTAATGTCCAAGATTGTCAAGCTTATTCCTACTCCACCTGTTATACCAACCCCTATAACAAAATTACCTCCAGAATTTGGAACTTCCGAATATATAGCAGAAACACCAACTCCGATTAAAGCATCAACACCTATATTTGTTTCCCACCTATTTCCCAGAAAAACTGTATGATCAAAATTAGCGTTGCCTGAATAATATAACCTAGTAATACTGACACCAGCAGAAGCAGAAGGTGTAGATCCACCAACACCAACATCATCTACTTCAAATATCTGATATTTATCTTTACCACGTTCTATAAACAAAGCTCCCTTTTCTCCTTTAAGACCTAAACCAAAACCAGCAGCAGCAGAGCCAGATAAAATTGTTGCATCTGGTCCAAATAGATGCCTTATTCTTCCTGTTATAACTGCAGCTTGCATGTTTATACCAAACCAACCGCTGTGCACACCATGGTTTAGAATGCCTGAAATTAATCCTTGTCTAACACCATCTAAAAACTTACCTCCTCCCAGTAAGCTTCCCAATCCACCAGAAAGTCCAGAGGAGGTAATTTTTACACTCACAGACCAAAAATTAGAATTTAGCTTCACAGAACTTACACTTGTAGATATAATAGAGCTTATAGATCCACTTAAAAATCCTGCACCAAATTTACCTCCTTGAACATTAGCCAAAATACCGCCACTTAATCCATGAGCAGAAATCTGAAAAACTCCACTTAGAAATGCATTGGATATACCTTTTGTAATTTCTCCAATACCAAATGATACTGCTCCTCCAATTGCTCCATACAATGCAGCGGAACCAGCCCCTTCAAAAAATGCACGGTTATTGACTAAATTACTTATACCATTAGTAATTACACCAATAGCTGCTCCTATCAATGCAGAAACCAAAAATTCACCACTAGGATCTGAGTTATTTAACGGATTATTCCAAACATATCCATACCTGTTAAAACTTTGGGTATTGTAGGGGTCTTGTACATAATTATCGGGCGATAAAAACCTGCCCAAAACAGCATCGTACATTCTGCCGTTCATATGGATGAGGTTTACCCCGAAGAAATGTTCGTGCCCTGTAAAGCCACGGTTTATCAAAGAACTTTCATACCCAAACTGGGTATCGTTTATTCTAGTTTAATGAAAATATTAATTTTTTCTTTCAACAAATATTTGTACTTCTTTTTATTCGTTAAATGTTTTTTGCCTTAAACTATTCCTGTACGATAACAAAACCTTCCGAATTAATTCTAAAATATATAGGTTCTTCTTCTACTTCTTCGACACCAATAACATCTGAATACAATGTTTTTACTTTGTGAATAAACTCATTTTCTCCTAAAAAGATTGTAAATTGTTTATAACCAAAATCTGAAAGACAAGTTTTTGCAAAAACTAAAATAGACGTAACATGATTATCTTTAATATTAACCATCAATTCTTTTAAAATAGTTAAACCTCCAATTTTTTTATAATATTTAAAAATGTATGCTTTATATCGTGTATCGTGAGCTACGCTGCCTACAAAATAAAGTTTTACCTCCTTTTTTAGATCTTTAACAAAATCTTCTCTACTTAGATACCCTTTGCTATTTGGGATTTTTTCTTTTTCATAAATATCTACGTATCCAGAAATTACATCTTCCTCAATAAGAAAATTGTATAAACGAGAAGTAGGACTTAAGCAGGTTCCTGGAAACTTGTTGTATTTTAAAACAATTTTATCAGAGAAAAAATGTAGCGCCTCTCCGTATAATTGATTTAATTTATTGACTGGAAATTTCTTGTTGTCATAATTCTGAAAGGCAAGGTATCCTCTATAACTCTTATCTTGGCCATAAGTATAAACTATGAACAAAAATGTTAGAAGGAAAAAGCATTTTTTTATAATCATAACTATTTTATTAATAAAATTATTTGCAATATGTTAAGAATTAAACCAAGTTATATCTATTTCCAAAAATTTTTCATCTTGGTAAAACAGGACGATTTTTGATAATCCTAAAAACATTATTAGTGAAATTTTCATGGTGAAGGCTTGGACTATAATATCGATAAGAAGAACCTACCCAAATATCATAAAACTTTCTTGCATTCCAATTCCATGCGTCTGCCTGATAGTATTCCCATCTTCTTATCCCATAATGTTCTTTTAGAGTAGATGCACCAAGTCCTGTCAATAAGCATAAAATGCCCTATGATAAAAATTCAATATTATAATTCTCCCCATTTATTACTTTATCAGCAAATTATACTGAGAGAACTACAAGAATGCTTTTCCAATTGTAATTAATTCTTTCATTTATGTTTTTCAATAAAAATCTCCCTATCCAACTTAAAATCAATAAAATATGAAATACTTATGCCTAATAAGGCAACTCCTTTTTATAATTTCCATTCAATTCAAATATCTTATAACAACTTTAATTCCATGAAAATAAAAAACAGCCCCATCAAAATACAACCAGATGCGGCCACAAAACCCATAATTCTTCTTGATTTATGATCAAATTTAATATATTGAGGATCAGAATCTTCATGTAGTTTTTTATTGAAAAAAATAAAATATAAAATTCCTAAAGTTATTAAGCCTATTCCCTTAAATATTTCCATATTACATAATTTAGTTAAAAATCATTGTTAATAGCTTTCTCTATTAAAGACAATTTTAAAGATTTATTTTGTCTAAGAATAGTTTGTCCTAATTGAGTACTTCCCGGAACTTTTTTTATTAATACGTCGGTTGCAATATCTATAGTTTTAACAGCAAGTGAAGTGGAAGTTCTGTTGTACTGATCAGTTAATATGCTCTCCGTTACTGAACCTCCAAATGATGTCCAACCACCTACTTGTGCCAAAGGCACTCCAACTTCAGCCCCAACTACACTTAAAGTCAAGGCATATCCAGCATAGGACATTCCATCTCCTGCCTTTTGTGCAAATCTTGAAAAAGTAATTGCATTTTCAAAAAAGGTAGTTCTGGCATCAAATACTCTTCTATATAAAGTAATAGTAGCTGTTCTTGGCTTCACCCAATCGTCATAGGTGCCTTCTGCATATGCTGAAGCTTTCAAAGGTTTCATCTTTTGAAGTATGGAAGCTTCCAATTTCCTTTTTAGTATATCTGAATCTACAATTGCTGACTTGACACCCAAGCTAGAATTATGGAAAAAGTCCAAACCCTGTCTTTGTGCTCTCAAACCTCCACTAATTCCGCCAATAATTCCACCACTTATACTTCCAATAGCACCCCCGTAAATACCAGCACGTATTCCACCTAAAAAACTACTGCCCTGCGTCCAAGCTGTTAAAGACGCACTAACAAAACCAGCTGTAAGCCCACCTATAGCGCCCGCAGTAAAACCTGCTGTAAAACCTGTAGCTGATAAGGCAGCACTCCCAAAAAAAGAGCCTCCCAAAGCTACATTACTAAATCCAGCTCCTACTCCTGAAGCAACACCTCCAATAAAAGCTCCTATAAGAATACTACCAAAATTCGCGCCACTTTTGAAAGCTGCCGCTGTGCCCCCTATGATTGCTCCCACTAAAATTGCGCCTAGTAAAAACTCCCCGCTCGGGTCATTATAACTTAAGGGATTATTCCAAACATACCCATACCTATTAAAACTTTGGGTATTGTAGGGGTCTTGTACATAGTTATCGGGCGATAAAAACCTGCCCAAAACAGCGTCGTACATACGTCCGTTCATGTGGATGAGGTTTACCCCGAAGAAATGTTCGTGCCCTGTAAAGCCACGGTTTATCAAAGAACTTTCATACCCAAACTGGGTATTGTTGTTGTTGTTTACAAATTGGTCTGCCGTACCCCAAGCGCCAAACTGCCGCTGTTCTCTTAGGGTTCCAGACGAGTCTGTTATCGCCAGAATACTCCCCAGATAGTCGCGGTGTAGGTAATGGTAGGCGTTAAACGCACCGTTCCCTACTTGCCGGATGTGCATGATGGGTGCGGTGTAGGCATCTCCGCCAATAAAAGTAGTAATTTTTGTGGTATTGGTTTGGGTGTTTGTGGTTATTTCTACGGGGGAAATGGAGGAATAGTGTTTGTGATAGGTTCTTTGGTGTTTGTCGGTTTGATTACCGCCATAGTAGGCATGGCTTCTGCCCATCATGGGGTGGTATTCAAAACTTACCCTGCCATGTCCTTCTTCTTGTATTTCTACGGGGTTTTTAAAGGCGTTGTAGGTGATTTGTTGTAACGGGTGGTTTTGAAACCAGGCGTCTCCGGTGGTGTTGAGGTCTAGTGCTGCAATGCGGTATTTTTTTGCTTGATCGTAGCTATACCCGCCTACATTGGATTTGTTGGTAAAGCGACCTTCAGCATCGTACTGCTGATTTAGAGTAATGGAACCGCTGATCTGGGTAAGCCGATCCTGACTGTCGTAAGTGAATCCTTCATTCCAGCTAAACCCGTGATTGGTACGACTGTTTAAAATGCCTCGTTGTGCATTAAAGTCATAGGTCATTTTTAAGGCTCGCAAAGCGGTATTGGGTTTATGATCCCATATTTGGGTAGGCAAGCCAAAGGCGTCGTACTGTCTGGTCTTGGTATATCCGTTGCCCAGCTGAATCGTTAAGGGTTGGCCTCGATGATTTTGATCGGTAAGCTTCCAGAGGCTGGTGCCACTGCTCCAGTCTTTGAGTTCGTGAAGTATTCCTTCGGTACTGTACACATTGCGAATTCGCACGTTGTTCTGGGTGTTGGTGGCCTTGTGCAGGGTTTTGTATTCGGTGCTTTGGGCTCTGCCTAAGGCATCAAAGGTGGTGTGGGTTTCAAAAATAGCAGCATCGTTATTTTCTATAATGGAAATGGGACGCTGATAGGAATCATAGCCATAGGTATATTGATAACTTTTTCCGAAATGGGCATCGGTACCGGAGATTTGGCTCAGCATTTTGGTGCTGCCATCGTAGGTATAGTTGAGGGTCATGTGGGTTTCATTCCCGATGATTTTCTTTTGGAGGGTTTTCCCGTTGGGGTCTAGGGTATAATCAGTGACTCCGGTGGGGGTGGTTTCTTGTATCAACTCGCCATAGGCATTGTATTGATAGGTATAGATGCCTGCGGAAGGATCGTTTAACTGGGTTTTACGTCCCCAACCGTCAATTAAAATCGACACCACATTTCCGTTGTAACTGGCGGTTTTTAATTGGTTATTGGGATGGTAGGTGTAATTGATGGTGCCGCCGGGGTCGGTGGCATGTACCACATTCCCTATAGCGTCTACCGTAGTACTTTTTACTTTGGTGCCATCATCTACGGTAACCGTTTTTTCATTATAGGTAGTGGTTATTATTTTACCGGTATAGCTTTGATGGGAAATTAATCGTCCATACAAATCATAGGTATTCCGGTTCCATTGACTGGCACTTCCATTGCTAAAATAGGGTTCACTTTCTTCTAATACTTTTCCTTGAATATCATAGTTAAATTGTTGCTTGATCTGTTTTTGATGCAGACTTAATCCAGTGGTTTCTAAGGTCCACCCAAAAGCGTTAAAGGTTTCGGTACTCATTCCTCCATCGGGTGAATATATGGTTTTCATGAGTCCTCCTGAGGCTGTTCCTTGGTATGAAATGGAAGTTGGTTGTCCTAAATAATTGGTTTCTGCAAGGAGCCTATTCCATCCATCATAGGTAAATGTGGTGGTTCTTCCATAAGGATCTGTTGACTGGATCAGGTTGCCTAACGCATCAAAACTCATGGTAGCAACAAGCCCTTCTGCATCGGTGGTTTGCGTTATATACCTACCACTATTGTCATATTGAAAATGTTCACTACGGCTGCTCATTCCGGTGGCTGAAATGGTTTTTTGGGTTCGATTTCCATAGAGATCATAGGTGAAATCTTCCTGCACCCAATGGGTCTGATGCCCCTTGTATTTTCTTTGGGAAATGATGTTGTTGTTGTAACTAAACTGTTCCGTAGCGGTCATCGTATTCCCCAACAAGGTGGTTGCTTCTACTTTTTCTATCACCCTTCCAATGTGGTAATCTTGATCGTTAGAGGAAGGATTGTGCTGGTAGGTATAATTTACCTCCTGTGAGCCACCTTGATACACTGTTTGCAAGCGGGTAACATTGTTATGATGGTCGTATTCATAACTTTCGGTTTTTTGGGTATTGGTGAGACCGTCATGATGCAAAATCTGTAGCGGGAGGTTGATAAAAACCTTGTTTGCGGTGAGCGTGGTAGCATAGGTATACTGGGTTCTGGAAATAAATGCGGAAGGCGTATTCCCGTCTGGCGGATCCAGCGTTAATTGCGCAGCAGCCCATTCATGGATGACCGCCCCCCGCAATTGCGGATTGGTTTGTATGGCATTCCACAAACGGGGGACATTGGTTCCATGTACATTGGTTTTTCGTACCAATGTAAAACCTAAAAAACCTAAACCTTCTAAATGGGAAACCCCATTTCTATATTTAAAGAGCTGATGTCTGGAAATACCTTCACCGCTTTCTTCCACTTCTTTTACTACTCTAAAGGATGGAGCCAATGCAATGTTCGCATAGGGATATACTTGATCTGATGCAGCTATATAGGTTGCCTCTGTATCAGAGGTTTCCTTGATCCCCAGATTGTGATAGGTAATAGCTTGCTTGAGTCCGTTATGATCTATTTCACGCAATAAGACTTCATCTCTATGGTCTTTTTCAAAAGTATAAGACCAGATACGATCTTTATCAAGATAGGCATATTCCAGATTGCCATTAGATTTAATCAAATCTAAAAATACCGGAATGCCAAACTTGCGTACACCTGTATTATCTTCCACATGGTTTAAACTTCGTTCAAAATCAACATAGCTATCGTTTGCTTTGTGTTTATTATCATACAAAGAGAGGTATTCTTTTGATAAACTTTCATCTTCTAAAGAGGTTATGACTGTATGTTTTAGGATATCGGTTTTTCCGTCACCGTTAAAATCTTGTGCGATATAATGATATTCCCATAAAGATTGTTGTAAGGAAGAGCTTCCGTTAAAAGAAGAAGAAAAAACACCGTTTCTGCGATAATCTAATTCAATGTCTTTTGTAAATGATTGAAAAGTGACCCCCGTAGAAAGGAAAAAGCGCCAGTTGGTACTTCCAGCTGCTGTAGGTGCAGACAGGTCTGTTTTACCATCCCCATTAAAATCACCTAACAGAAGAGCTTCATTTTGCTTAATGGAAGCATCTGTATGTTGGTATAAAAGATTCAAGGTATTATTAGCAGTAAGTTCATACACCAATACCTTTCCATCTTTTATATGTAATAGTTCCGTTTTACCATCGCCATTAAAATCAATGGCATAAAAACGATCTCCATAGGCCCAAGGGGCAGTTGAATGGAGATAACCAGCAGTATTCGCAAAATTGGTAGTTTTTCTTCTATCGAGATCAATAAAGTTTACCTGCCCATTATTTACGGTATTTGTGGTACAGCTACAACTACTGGTGCCTCCTTTATAATTGCTGTTTTTAGGAGCTAACAAGGTACTGTCTTGAGAGGAAGACCCTTGTAACCTTGGTTGCCCTCCACCACCACCACCGGTGCTGGTAGTTCGGCAATATTTGGTGCTATACGATTTGTTTATGGCCAGTACATCGGTCAATCCGTCACCATTAAAATCGCCAGAGATATAGTCCTTTGGAACGGCACGACGCGTACCGTCATTACAATAGTTTTGATAAACATAAGCAGTAGGCGTCCACTCCCTCACATATTCATTATTAAATGCACTGATAAAGAATCTTGCTTGCCTGAATTTTACTGTAGAGGTAACTGAATTGGTATTTCTGCTTTCGGTAACCGTTGTGAGTGCCTGCCATGAAGGTATTTTAGACGCTGATGTTAAAATTGTAGAGGCAAAGGTTGCTGTACGTTCTGGATCGCTGCCATAGGCTTCTAGGGAAACCATAGCTCCACTATTCGCGCCAATTCTTGTAAACACGCTTACGGTACCTGTATTATTTTTTTTAAAAGTCGCAAAATCCATTCGCCCATCACCATCAAAATCACCGGAAGCCATTTGGTCTGATTCTACAGAAATCTCAGGGTTTAATGCTATGGTATGATTTACTTTGATAAAACTATCTGCAGTATCATTATAGTCTAAATTAATGGCGGGTCTGGATTGCCCTGCACTATTTGTTTCTACTATTTTGGTTAGTCTGTCATAGGCTAAAGTGGGAGAAGCTTCATGTGTTAAGCTATATTTTCTATACAACAAGCCTGAAGTGCTTACTTCAATACGAGTTAACAATGCTTTTCTGGTAAAATTTATTCCTCCTATAAAAGTTTGTTCTGCTCTTGATCTGTTTCCATAATAAAACAGTATCTCATTAGGTGCTGTATTTCCGGTTCTGGCACCATACCGAATCTTTTCTAACCGCAGTAGATTGTTTACATTTTTATAAGAATACAGGAGGTAATTGCCTTGATTATCCTGCCATTTGTAGATAGACCATTCCAAACGGTTATGAGACGTTCCTCCATTACCATACCAGGCTCTTGAACCATCGGGGTACAATACCAGAAAATAAGCCGGTCCATAACCAGCTCCATAACGGGATACGCCTATGGCTTTGATCTTGAGATTGGAGTAGTTCTCGGTTTGGTATTCGGAATCGGGGGAACCATAACTACCACTTTTTAGAAGCAATCTTTGCCCGTCTAAAGCATAGCGGTCTGTGGCAGAAAAATCAATAGGATGTATTTCTCCATCGTGGTGTTTGGTAGAAGGAATTCGGGTGATGGTAGAGAGCCCAGCGATATTCCACCCCCAACCAGCAATACCGTTTCCCGCCTGGCTGCTATAGGTTAAAGAAACGGGCGGTACAATATCTTTGATGCCGGGAGGTAATGCAAAAGGCACTGTATAAGTAGCAGCCCCAGTGAGGGATACGTCAAAAGCAGCGGGGGTACTTCCTGCGTCTGCCCCTGTTTGGGCGCTACTTAACTGACTAAACAAGATTAAAATACATGCAAAGCGTAAAAATGTGGTCATCTATAAAATGTGTTATTGCTTAATGATCTTTTTGGTGATAAGCGTTCCATCATTCATAAAGAACTGAACGATATAAATACTGGAGGGTTCTTTACTTAAATCTATGGCAACGGCCTGTATGCCTTTTTGGTAAGGCACTGTTTTTTCATAAGGGGTGTGATACCCTACAATTTTTATCTGTGCAATCTGCGTTCCAAAGTTGGCTTCCCAGCTTAGCACTACTTCTCCTTCTGTGGGATTGGGGAGTATCAAGATGGCATCTGTTTGATCTGTGGGCGTTGCTTCTTTGGATGCTTCTGGGAGCTGTTTCTCTTTATTTTGAGCAGGCGCTACAGAACGGTTATTGCAACCATTGCAGTAGGAACGTTCTAATTGATTGCCGGAAGCATCATAGGTAATGATAAGTTTGGTTTGAGCTTGTACAGAAATACACAGAAAAGCACCTGTAAGAGTTAAAAATATGGGTTTCATTTTAGTGGTTTGTAAGATCAAAAATAATTGTTGCTTTTGATTTAGTGTTACGGTTTTCCCTCGTTTCCTGCCTTATTTAATAGCTTTTGATTAGACATTAATTAGTACAAATTGACAATCAAATAACTAGGGTTCATGTTAAATTTTAAATAAAAATGTTGGTTTTAAGGATTGGCCAAATTAAAGGATGATAAATGAAGCGGACAAGAACTCACTACATGCATTTATGAATTTTAAGGCAAAGATTTATGAATCTTTACTGATAAGTATTTGAAAGAATAAGATTAGCTTTAATTGTATTAATAAATCTTTAATTTAGCACTTTTACACTACTAAATGATTCGATATTTTCTCTTTACTTTTCTTTTAATCTCATGGCATTCAATGCTCTCTGCTCAAGATTTGGATTATGAAAATCTTAGTTATAGAGAGCTCACAATAGCATTCTATAAAAAATCTGAGGATACTTTGTTTTCAAAAAAAATTGCAACTAAATTTTTAAAAAAAGCGAAAAATGAAAATAACAAAAAACGAATTGCAGATGGATATTTTTTATTTTCAAGAATAAAAACAGATTCAATTGCTATTATTTATCTGGATAGTATTTTGCAGTTTACTATTGAAAAACCCAATAAAGACCAGCCTTGTGTAGCATATTTTTCTAAGTCCACCATTCTATATAAAAGAAGAAATTTTCAAGAAGCTTTAAACCTCGCTTTGAAAGCACAAAAATCAGCAGAATTAGCAGATAATAATTATATCAAAAATCTATCTGCTAGGACTATTGGTTTAATAAAAAGTAGAATTGGTAACGAAAAAGAAGCATTAAAAATTTTTAGGAACTGTTACCAACAAATGGTTAAAAATGATTACCTCAACAAAGATCCTTATTCATTCGTTCATACGTTATATAGTCTTTCTGATTCTTATCAAAGAAATGGTATTTTAGATTCAGCAACTATTTTAAACAAAGAGGGTTTTGAACTATCTAGGCACTACTCCAAATTTGAAATGACAAATTATTTTCGTTTTAGTCAAGGTATTGTTCATTTAGACAATTCAGAGTTTAGGCTAGCAATTGATAGTATATATAAAGCATTGCCTCATTTGATAAGGGAAAAAGATCTTCCAAATATTGCTCTGGCTTATTCTTATATTGGAAAAGCACAATGGTTCATGAATGAAAAGGAATTAGCTATTTCTAACTTAAAAAAAACAGACTCAATTTTTGATATTATACAAGATTTACATCCCGATGGCAGAGAAGGATACCTATATATTCTAGAATACTATCGAGAACGTAATAATTTAGAACAAGAACTAAATTATATCAAAAAGCTTTTGAGTTTAGACAGTATTTTGCAAAGTAATTACAAATACCTTGCTAAAAAGGTTGTAAAGGATTATGATACAAGAATCTTGATATCCCAGAAAGAAAATATCATCGGTAAAATTAGAGCAAAGAAAGATCTTTTCAAGAATATTATGATTGCTCTTTCAGTACTTACCTTATTTAGCCTTACAGGGGCCTTCTTAAATTATAAACTTCAAAGTAGATATAAAGAAAAATTTAAAATCATCCTTCAACAGGTTAATACCTCTCAGAATACTTTATTAATAAAAGAAAATGAAAACAAACAAATCAGTATTCCTGAAATTATACTTAAAGATCTTAAAATCAAAATTGAAAAATTTATTAATGAAAAGGAATTTTTGAGTCCTTCGATTAGCCTTACCTCTATGGCAACAGAATTACAAACAAACTCTAACTATCTCTCCAAATTTATTAATCATTTTTATGGAAAAAACTTCAATACTTTTATTAATGACTTACGAATAAATCATATATCAAAAAGACTCTTCGAGGATAAAATACTTCAAAAATTCACTATAAAGGCGATAGCAGCAGAGGCCGGTTTTAAAAATACAGTATCGTTCTCAAAAGCTTTCTACCGAAACCACAAAATGCAGCCATCCTTTTTTTTGAAAGAACTTAATAAAATTAAGAAATATTCATGAATCTTATCAAGTGAAATCCTTATTTTTTATTTCATAAGCTTAAGTACCGTAAATTTATACTCACAAAATTTAATAGTAAAATGAAAAAACGGAATACAAAAAAAATACTTATCTTCAATAAGGTAAAAATTAGTGATTTGAAAACTTTGCGAGTACTGCTAGGTGGGTCTACCGACAATGGAGAAACAGGAACTACCGAAGCGACTAGTTCATGTGATTTTACCTTGATCAGTTGTTAATCAAAGTTATGAAAATCAAATTACCATTTTTATCTTTTTTGTCCATTCTATTCTTATGTGGTTGCTATTCGGAAAAAATAGAAAAGCCATTTATTACGTTCTCAAACAAGAATAACCTTTCAGTTAAAATAAAGTCTACAACTGAACTCAAAAACTGGCAATTAAAAGATATTCAACAAGATTCTCTTCCCGGAATTAGCCTTGAAAGAGCCTATACCGAATTGCTAAAAAACAAAAAGGGAGAAGAGGTAATCGTAGCATTGTTAGACGACCATCTAGACATTGATCATGAAGATCTTAAAGCCCAAATTTGGATCAACTCTAATGAAATTCCTGCAAATGGTAAGGATGACGATAACAATGGGTATATTGATGATGTAAATGGATGGAATTTTACTGGAAACTCCAAAGGCGAGCAAGTTATTTATATGAATAATGAAACCGTCAGAATTCTTCGGGAGTTGGAGTCCCTTTATAGGGGAAACACACTTGATGATTTTACCGAAGGAAAAAAACGTGAAGGATTTATCTATTATCAAAGAGTTCAAAACGAATTTGAAAAACAAAAAACAAAAGCGCAAAAACGTTTAAAATATGCAGATTTTCTAATTGCAGCGTATCCTGTTGTTATTGCAACTCTGACTGAACGCATTCCTGACGGAGATTTTACTATTGAAAAATTAAATAAAATTATCATTGATAGTGGTAATGTCAAATTAAAATCTTCTGTAAGGTTTATGTCTGATATGATTAACTTACATAAAAGCAGAAAAGATTTTGATATTACCAAAGAGGGTGCAGAAGCAGCGTTTACAAAAGCCCTGAACTTAGACTACAACGAACGAACCGCCATTATAGGTGACAATCCCGAAGATGTAACCGATATTTATTATGGAAACAACAAGGTAGGTACGCATTTGGAATATTTTCAGCATGCTACACAAGTGGCGAGTGTAGTTGCAGCTACCCGAAATAACAATCTAGGGATTAAAGGCGTTTCAGATACTATTAAAATTATGCCTGTTTGTGTTTCTACAGAAGGTAATGAACACGACAAAGACATTGCCGTAGGCATTAAATACGCCGTAGATAACGGAGCTAAAATTATTAACATTAGCCTAGGTAAGATGTTTTCATTGCACAGCGATTGGGTATTTGACGCTTTTAAATATGCCGAAGAACATGGAGTGCTCATTGTCTCTTCTGCCGGAAATTCAAACTACAATCTCAATGAAGAGAATGACTATTACTTTATGGATAATCTGGATAACGGAAAAGAGGTTTCTGGTAATTTTCTATTGGTAGGTTCTTCTTCAAGGCAAGTGAATGAAAACTTAAAATCTAGATTTTCTAATTACGGAACGATAGATGTAGATGTTTTTGCGCCGGGTGATAGTATTTATGTAGCGTATCCTGAAAACAAATACTTGTTTAACAGCGGCACTTCCCTTGCTTCTGCTTTAACTTCTGGCGTGGCAGCACTAATTTTATCGTATTACCCACATTTATCAGGGAATGATGTAAAACAAATCTTGATGCAATCGGGGGTGGCTTATGATCTTAAGGTAAACATCGCAGGGAGAGATGAAGAACCAAAACTAGCATCTTTTAAAGAGATCTCAAAATCCGGACGAATTCTCAATGCCTATAATGCCATCTTGCTTGCCAGCAAATGGCCGGTGGAAGATTCAAATTGATTTCCTAAGATACTAGAATCACTTAAAAAAGCGGAGTTATGTAGCGATGTAACGTTTTGGAATTAGTCTTTGACTTTAGTATTATAAAATTCACAGGCAAAGGTATCTCAGGGATTCTAATTTACTAAAGTTATATTGAACGGAGAACTACAGAGGGCTTAAAGGACCTCAGCCTCCTGTGTATACTGAAGTATTCTCAAAGCAAGGGACTAAATGCCTCCAATGAATTCTGTAAGCTGGGGGCTGAGAATCTGAAATGCCACTAATACATTCTTGAAGCTGCGGGCTGAGGCTCTCGAAGCCCATCAACTACACTTTCAATGTAAACTATACTTTACAAACAAAACAAACTACCATTACAAAAACGACTCAAAAACTCCTTTTTTGGGTCTTTTTGGTGAAACATGCGGAGGTAACAGTGAAAACCTCCGCATGTCAAGACCTAAACCTCCGCAACTTTGCATACAAACCTCTTGAGGTTTTGAGTAGAAGCTGCGGTGCTTTTTTACAAATTTGATTTCTAAGCGTTCTTAAAGATATTTGGAAGCTAAGAAGACAAAAGGGTGTAAAGTATACCTTATAAAATAAAGGATTTAGTTATTAGCTGTAGTTTTAACGCCTGTAAATACTACAAGGTATAGAAATCTTTATAAGCGTATACTAGCCCAAGGAAAGCGCAAAAAACTGGCCTTTGCCATTGCCAAATCAGGATTCATAAATAATCATTCTTATAAAAATACTTTAGCTTGAAATTAAGAGATGTTTACTCGTTTTTTATCACACTACTTTGTGGGGCGTTTGTTTTTAATTTATTCCAAATTCGTTTTGGCAATAATGGCTCCAAAAGTTGTCCCAGATATGAACTGGGTATTTCTTCTCTTATTCCAAACTTTTCTGGTTCTTTATCAGGACATTTATAGGTGCCAAATATCACATCCATAATGGGAGAAATGTTTGCATAATTACCAGCTCTTCTATCTAAGTCATGATGCCAATGGTGCAGCTCAGGAGCTCCAATTAATATTTTTATAGGACCATGTGGCACTCTTACGTTTGAATGAATATAAATTGCCCATATTCCACGAAAAGCAATTATGCCGGCTATTGATTCTAGTGGAAATCCCATTATAAATGCTGGTAAATTTATTAGACCAATAGTGTAGATTGAATCAATAGGATGTTCTCTATGTGCTGCTAACCAATCTAAACTTTCTGCACTATGGTGAACTTTATGAAATCTCCATAAAAAATCAACATGGTGCTGTAACCTGTGTCCCCAATAAATTAGAAAGTCACTTAAAATTAAAACTTCTAAAACTTGTAATAAGTATGGTTGATTCCCAACTTTTGATTGAAATGAATTTGGAATAATTGATGTTAAAAAGTCTGCAAAATTATTGAGTGTCCATAAAATCAATCCACTCCAAATAAGGTATTGTCCCACAAAAAAACAGAAATCCAGTACCCATTTTGATCTAAAAAATTTTTGACTTTTTTTTGCAGGGAACACCTTTTCCATTGGGACAAAAACTGCCATTAGAAAAATAAAACTAACTACCGTAGCTTCCATTATTTTAAATATTTCATTTTCAGTCATTATTGTTTTATGGAATCTAATAGAGTTGAATCTATTTCAGTGGAATTAAAAACTTCTGGGTTAAAAATAATCACAGATTTTGAGCTGGAAATAATAGGCTTATACGTTAATGTTGAATCTACAGGAAGTATGGTGTCTGTTTGGATATTTTCGGTGTGACTGTCTGAACTATTTGTATTGACAGCCTCTTTATTTGTAAAATAGCTAGTTCTGTACATTACAAAAACAATGATTAGTGTAAAAAATAATAATAAAGTTATTCCCTTAATAGTTTTGTTTTTCATGCTTTCTGTTAAATAACGCCTAACGGCTCTTGTATGTTGCGTTTGCATCCCGCAGGGTGCATACGCATTATACAAACTGTTATACACTTTTTATATTTTTATTAATTCTACTCGTCTATTTTTTGCTCTTCCATCAACAGTATTATTGGTCTCTATAGGTTTAGTTTCTCCATACCCACTAGATTCAAGTTGTACTTTTTTTACACCATAATTCGTGGTGAGTACTTTTACTACTGCTTCAGCTCTTTCTTGCGACAAACTTTGGTTGTAATTATCATCCCCTTGTGAATCAGTATGACCTTCTATACGGATTTTAATGGAAGGGTCAGCGTTTAGCATTTTTGCAATTTCTTTTATTAAAGGATAGGACTCTTCTTTAATTTTACTTTTGTTAGTGTCAAAATATATTCCATAAAGTATAATTTTACCTGTTTTATTTAAGGATTTTTTGATAGTTACATTATCTAAAGATGAAGTAACAGTAAATGAAATTGGTACTAGTAGTTCTGGCCCTGTTTCGGCATAAAACATTTTTGCTAGATATTGTCCTTTGGTAGAAGGAGCACTAAACTTTAATTGCCCTTTTAGTTTTGGTTGTAGATAATGGTAATCAAAATACTTAGTGTATGTTTTTATTTCTTTTTCATTCTTAAACAAGCCTATCCATGCACTTTCTGCTAAATCTTCATGACCAACATAGTTTACAATAATTTCTTCTTCTGGGTCATACGCTTTTTTATTTAAGGTAAAAGCTATTCCAGGTAAGTTGGGTTGACCGGTTCTAAATGGTATTTCTGTTATTAGCTCTCCAGGATCGGCTGAGTAAAACCTCAATGTATAATTGCCAGGCGTATCGGGTGCTGTAAAGGTAAGGTTGCTATTATATGGTTCTGTAATATATTCATAAGAATTATAACCGTTAGGACTTGATACGTTTTTATCCGATTCAAATATTCCCAGCCATGAGCGTGAATCCATTTTATATGTTGTTGTAATATTGACCTTAAATTCTTGAGAAGGTTTTATTTTATCGGTAAGGATTGTAATTGTGTATTGATTGGGCTTTACCGCTGTCACATTAAATTTTATAGCTTTCACGAAATCTCCTGGGTCGGCCGAATATAGTCTTAATTCATATTCTCCTAATTCTACCGGAGCAGTCATTTCAATTTCATCACTTTTTTGATCTCTCACATATATATAAGAATTATAACCAGAAGGATCTTTTTGATTCAAATTGGGTTTGAAAATGCCTAGCCAAGCGCGTTCATTCATCTTGGCCGCACCATTTACATTTACTTGGAATGCTTGACCAGCTTTAATGTCTTTAGTAAGAATGCGTATTGAAATGTCTTGACCATTATAGGAATCATGTGTTAAAGGATGCAAGGCAAAAAGAAAATGGGTATGAAATAGAAGTATAATGCTTATCGAAAGGAGTTTTATTCTCATAGTTCTAATATTGTGCATAACGGCAGTTGGTCTCAAAAATACCCTGAATTTGGATTAAAAATACGTATTTCTACTTTTGCTTGTGAGAAAACGCTAAATTTTAGCGGTTGTATATGTCTTGGTTCAAAAAATCTAAGAATTGATTTTCTACCTTTTTTTACTGGAATTAGAAGAGTTTTTACGCTGCTAAAGATTTTTCTGAGGGTTTTAATTTGCCCTTTAAAACTTCAATGTTTGGGTAAGAGTACTCAGGAGAAAAGTTTAGCGTCACCTATTCCCGTGAGCGGTATGAACGTAACAATATAAGAGTAGTTGCAAAGGCGATATATGAAAGGGAAACGACAAAGCGAGGTAAAACCTGTTTTTGGAAATTTAATCCAATTTATGGGGTTAAATAAGATCAACACTCTGGACATTCAGCAGGCTAATGAGTGTATGTACCTATCCGCAATTGCTTATAACCTTTCGACAAAATGCTCAGGGCAAGTCTCAAGAAGTATCTGAAGTTCACACAAAATAAGGTGAAAAGCAGGGCGAAAAGTACCGCTTTTATTTTAATCTGAAAAACAACTTTATACCCTATAAATACATTCCTTTTAATGGACTTAAATTTTGCACTCTCAAAACCTGTTTAAAATAAAAAAACTGCTTGTTTTTTAACTCAGTTCTTTGTTGTACACAGTTTTTTTATATTTCTTTATCCGATATCCATTTATCCAATACTATAGGAATTGTTTTTTCTGGATATTGAAAATCAAATTGATGATATAATTTCCCAACTAAATCAGTTTGTAATGATTTTAGGGTTTTATCTTTTAGTAATAAGACTGGTTTGTTCAAAGCCATCATATACCCAATTTCAAGCGACACATTTGGATTAAATTCATCTGTGTTTATTCTGTCAAATAATGCAATCCCAAAAGAACATCCTTGCATATAAGTCTTTATATTTTCAAAAAGGTCATCTGCATACCATTTATCATCTGCTCTCAACAAGGTTATTCCCTTTTCAGAAAGATGAGATTTTAATACATCTATTATTTCCTTTTGGATTTTTGAATCCTCAAATTTCATCATTAAAAACCCACATTTTTCTGTAATTGGATAGTCCTTTCTAAACCTCTTTAACGATAAAGAAAGTTCATCACTTATTGTTGGTTGATTACTTTTTAATAATGTCAAATCTTCCTTATAAACCGATATTTTTATAGATGTTTCTTCTATTAAGTCCTCGTCATCATATTCACTGTCGTTTATTTTTCTGAAATATTCTGGTTCGATGGTTATTGAACCTTGTAAATATTCTACATCTTTAAGACAGTCATACGAATGTCTAAACTCTTTTAAATTAAATATCCATTCTCCTGTTAAATTTTTAGCTGGTCGTAAATATGAAATATTGTTGTCTTGAAGAATTCTATAGAATCGTCTCAATATTTCGTGTTTACTTAAATCCGAATTTTCTTTGTAAAATATGAATACAGGACTGTCATTTGGTATTCCATCATAATTTGGATATTGAATATCCAGATTTCCTACAAAATTTTTAAAATGGAATGGAAACATTAATTTTCTTCGTTTTTTAAATTATTTACAACTACTTAATATACGCACTTCATTGTGTTTATTTCTCTTTCAAATATAATCTATTTGCGTACATAAAAACAATACAGTATGGTACGTCATATAACCTTTACTGCTACTATCTTTATTCATTTTAACCAGAAATGAAAAAGTGATTGATGCCCCTCCCTCTTTTAAGCTGCATTACAACCAAATTACTATTCCTTAAAAGCCTTCAAAAAGAAACCGCCCTCTCGCTTTCGCTTAAGGGCGGTTTCCAAACTAAATAACCAACCAAAAAATCTTTATTTCTTTATTTTATTTTTACGCTTTTACGTTCGCTTTTTCTTTCCACATTCATAGTTCGCAATGCTTGCTTTTTACGTTTCTTAGGCTGCTCTCCTTTTAAGAACTGAGTATATCCTCTTCCTCTAAATTCATAGATGGTTCCTGAATCTGGATGGAACAATTCTATGGTTCTGTCATCTATAACGGTCAATTCAAAATAATCATTGCCTAGGAAGTCATAATCTAGTGTTAAAGTTTTTACGGTATTATCGCCCTGCACATTAAACACCTCATACAACCCTTCATAGTCCCAAACTATATTAGCAATTCTCGTGCCATTCTCATCTATAGAAGATCTAAATATCTCTGCATTGGTATTAGAAAAGAACTGTAAAAATGTTTCTTCATCAAATTCATTAAGGGCTCCAAAATCACTGGTATAGGTTTTCTCCCATGCTTGGTATTCTTGTAAAAAATATTGAATGTTTTCATAGAACAACCTGTCGTAATCAAAGTTATTGATTTGATACCCTTCTAGGTAATAAGAGGTATTAGACGCTCTGTGATACAATCTTATTTCTCTTGAGTTTAACTGGATCACTTCCAATCGCCAGAAACCATCTGCATCGTGATCTATATCTAAGGTGCTTCCGTAGGCATCATAATTACCCACATCTATTCCAAATCCATTGCCCGTATTTCCAAAACCTACTAAATTATTGTTTGCGGTTAGTACCCCAAAGTCAAAACTCACGGTAAACGCTTTTTGTAAAAAAGGCACCTCTCCACTACCGGTAGTACGATTGATATCTACATACCATACATCATGAGAGGTTAATAACTGATTCAGGCTAAGGCCGGGTTCATCAATAAAATCATCTGCAATAATGATGTCCGCTTCACAGGAAACTAAAAACATTCCCAATACTAAAGTTCCGAATAAGAGTCTAAGTGCTTTCATAAGCCTACCATTTTAAATTACAATTATCTATAAACAAGCACCATGCCAAAAATTTAAAATGCTGATAATCAGCACTCCATGTTTTAGACTATTTTTTGATTACTTTTGAAAAACCAACAAACACTTTATGAGTTCACCTTTAAAATTTGCTGTAGTAGGTGGTGGTAGCTGGGCTACCGCCATTGTTAAGATGCTCACTTCTAATCTGGATGAAATTGGCTGGTATATGCGAAGTGTTTACGCGAAAGAACATATTTTAAATGCCAAACACAATCCCAATTATTTAAGCTCGGTAGAATTTCGTACAGAGCAGTTAAAACTCAGTAACGATATCAATGAAATTGCCGAATGGGCAGATTATTTAATTTTTGCCATTCCCTCTGCATTTTTACATGAAGAATTAAAAAAACTCACGGTTTCTATTCAAGACAAGGTGATTTTCTCTGCTATTAAAGGGATTATTCCAGAAACCGGCCTCATTGTGGGGGAGTATTTCCATAAACAATACGATATTCCTTTGGAGAATATTGGGGTTATTACAGGACCTTGCCATGCAGAAGAAGTGGCGTTAGAGCGTTTGTCTTATTTAACGATTGCCTGTGCAGATGATAAAAAGGCACAAATTATGGCAGACAGGCTTCAAAACCACTATATCAATACAAAAACTACAGATGATATTATAGGCACAGAATATGCCGCCGTATTAAAGAATATTTATGCTATTGCCGCAGGTATAGCGCACGGTCTTGGTTATGGAGATAATTTTCAAAGTGTGTTAATGAGTAATGCCATTCGTGAAATGAGGCGCTTTATAAAACGGATTCATAAAATGAAACGTAATATCAACAATTCTGCCTATTTGGGTGATTTGTTGGTAACAGGTTATTCGGTTTTTAGCCGAAATAGGATGTTTGGCAATATGATAGGAAAAGGATATACCGTGAAAAGTGCGATGATGGAAATGAATATGGTGGCTGAAGGTTATTATGCGACTAAAAGTGCACATCTTATTACCGAAAAACAAAAGAGAAAAACAAAGACCCCTATTATTGATGCAGTCTACCAAGTCTTATATGAAGGCAAGGAGGCGAAAACAGTTTTTAAAAAACTCACTGAAAAATTAGATTGATTCTTATAGAACAATTCTTTTTACACTCATTTTCTTTTTGTATTTGTTTATTACTGCTTCTTTTTACGGTCTGGTTACTTCTAAGCAAATAAGGAGACAGGAGCCCATCAAAATTCCTTATTATACGTTTGGTAGCTATGATCAAAATACCCATTATTAAAATTGCCCCCGATGATGTTACTCCATTTTTCAAAGGCTTTTTCCTCTTTTATTCTTCTTACTAATTTCCTTTTTATCAGAATCATTTGCCCCAGCCGTAGGTGCCGTATCATTGCGTTTACTTATATTTAAAGGAGTTTGTAGGGCGTCAATTGATGGATTATTTACGCTCGTATTTTGCGCAACATTCTGCTGACCTTGGTTATTGGGTGAAGATAAAATCCTCTTGTTATTTTTTGGTGTAAAATGTTCACTTAAAACTATACCAAGAACTTTTTCTTTAAATTCTATACCTTCGTTACTATTGGCTTCTAATCCTGCTATAACTTCTTTTAAGTTTCTTTTTTCTGTCAATTGATCATAAGCCTCTTTTATTTCCTGTTTTTGCTCGGGGTTCAATTTTTTTTGCACATCAGAATCAAACTGAAGGTCCATTATAAATGGTTCATTAGGACCCAAAATATCAATACCTACTAGGTCTTCAATCGCTTCGGGTAATTGCGCCAATTGATTATCAGCAATATCAATATCCAGTGCACCAATATTTCTTAGGTCACCAATTCCTTCGGGTAATTCTGTCAATTGATTATTAGGATTGAGAGCATCAAGATTTGTCAAGTTTGCAATCCCTTGGGAGATTACCGTTAATAGGTTTTCTAAAATACCCGGATTTTCTTGCTCTATTGCCTCTCTAAACACTTCTTGAACGTTTGGTTGATTTAATAGCTCTCGAGAGAGTGTTTCGGGATTTGTTGATGAAGTGTCTTCAGAATTTTGCATAATAATTAAAGTATGTTCAAATAGAATATTTCTCTATTAAAATGAATCTATAGTGATCTACCATTCAGATGATCATTTTAAAAATACACAAAAAAGTTGTTTTAAAAAATTAAATTTACAGGGCAAACTCATACTTCTTTAGTTAAAAAAGCTAACCTAACGCGAGTACTATACAAAATATAATTTCAAAATTTTTAGATTATTACTTTCATTTTCTTTGCACGCACAAGGGCGAACGTAAAGAAAATAGCTAGTAGCTGTTTTTAGTGAAGCAGCCAGGCGGCGTGGGGAAAACAAAAGAATCCCGAAGGAAGTCGGGAGCCCTTTTAAGTATACCTTACTTTTCTAAGCACTCGCAAAGCTTCTTTTAAGGAAGCATAAATATTTTTATCATATTCTTTTACCAGCCATCTGTACTCTTCTAGCATAAATTTAGCACCTTCAAAACCATTTAAATAGCAAATCAGATAGGTAGCTGGCATATTTTTAAAGTCTTTTACCTCAGCCTTTGAAAAAGGTGTTTTCTTTTTAAGCTTATCCATCAATACATTATTCGAGTTAAATAAATGGAACAGCATTTTTTTATCAAACTGTGGTGGTTCAAAAATAAGTTGTGAATCTACCTTATAAGTCCCATTATCATTAAAGGTGATCTCCATTTTTTCTAAAGGATAATATTTTTGCTGCTTATTTAAGCCTAATTGTACATACTCTGTTGTAGTAAATGAATGCGCATCATAGGTGATTTCTACCTCATCTAAGGCAGAATAAAATAATTGTTTCCGCTCATTAATCAGTTCAATGTCTAATCTGGAATAATAGACTCCGTGCTTCGTCTTTTTTGCATTACCTGCCCAACACACTACAAACTGCTCTTTAAAAACCTTGTAATGTGATTCAAGATCTTTGTGCCTGTTATTAATAAAATCAATCACTCCATCTAGCGTGAGTTCAATATTATTTCTTGCATGCTGTTCAATGGCCGCTACAATATCACTGTTCGTATCTTGAATTTTAATATCAAATACCTTAGGCATGCTAATACTTCCATCTCTTAAAAAGACGCTACCTCCCCAGTATTTCCAAATGTTTTTGCGCAGCGCACAAATTTTTCCGGAAGAACGTATGGTCACCAACCCTACCACCTTTCCCTCAGGTAAATCAGGAAACGGAATATTTTCATAACTAATTAAAGGAGCATTGTCTAAATAGGCATTTACCAAATTCTGAATTTTACTATCGTCAAAAAAATCTACGCCCGTAATCTGGTTATCTTCATCTTCTACCCCTACTACTATATAAGAGTTATTTTCTGGATTAGAATTGGCAAGTGCGCATACATGCTTTAAAAATTTAGCTTTCCCCTCTTTTTCTCCTATATTGATAAATCGCTTTTTGTCATAAAAACTATTCTCGTCGTTATGAGCTAGTAGGTTTTTCACTAAAAGGCGCTTGTTAATCATACGTTATAGCGTAGTGTAGAGATCTTGGTTTATCTATAAACCGTTTTTAATACGATAGTTGATTCTGCTCTAAAATACAAAAAAGAAAAGACCACTGTAAGCTAAAAGTGTTAACAAAAGCTTTTTAAACCTTTGTGGGAAATCTCTATAAATAGGTATTTTTGAAGTATGAGTATAAAACAGCGATGGACTATAAAACCTATTCCGCCAGAAGACAAAACAACGGAGCTTGCCAAAGTACTTGGGGTTGATTTACTTATTGCACATTTGCTGATGCAAAGAGGTATTGAAACTTTTGAAGAAGCCAAAAATTTCTTTCGCCCGTCGCTAGACCATCTTCACGATCCTTTTTTAATGAAGGATATGGACAAAGCAGTCTTACGTATAGAAAAAGCAATGGAAGATGATGAAAATATTCTTGTTTTTGGCGATTATGATGTAGATGGCACTACCGCAGTATCTTTAATGTCTTCTTACCTAAAAACGAGATACGAAAATATTGCTACGTATATTCCAGATCGTTATGAAGAAGGGTATGGAGTTTCCTATCAGGGAATTAATTATGCCCATGATAATGATATTACTTTAATCATTGCCTTGGATTGCGGAATTAAAGCGATTGAAAAAGTAGCGTATGCAAAAGAAAAAGGAATTGATTTTATTATTTGCGATCACCATAGACCGGGCACTCAGATACCGGATGCAGTTGCGGTACTGGATCCTAAACAAGATGATTGCACCTACCCTTATGATGAATTATGCGGTTGTGGTGTAGGTTTTAAATTGATTCAGGCATTGGCTTCCCAAAAAGGCGAAGGCATAAAAGTGTTAATACCTTACTTGGATTTGGTTGCTACTGCTATAGCTGCCGATATTGTTCCCATTACTGGAGAGAACAGAGTGTTGGCGTATTACGGCATGAAAGTAATTAACAGCACACCCAGACCAGGCATTGCTGCGATTACGGCTCCTTTGAAAAAAAAGGAACTTACCATTACCGATGTGGTATTTATTGTGGCACCCAGAATAAATGCAGCAGGAAGAATGAAGCATGGGCTACATGCGGTTAATTTATTGACGGAAACAGATTTCAACATTGCTACCGAATTTGCAGCTGAGATTGAGCAATACAATCAAGAAAGGCGCAGTGCAGACCAACAAATTACGGAGCAGGCGCTTGCACAAATTGAAACAAATAAAGAACAGGAACGGTTTACTACAGTGGTTTACCAAGAAGACTGGCACAAAGGGGTAATTGGTATTGTTGCCTCCAGACTTACGGAAACCTATTACCGCCCTACCTTAGTATTTACAAAATCTGGTGAAAAACTGGCTGCTTCTGCACGTTCGGTTAAAGGATTTGACGTGTATAATGCATTGGAAGCCTGCAAGGATTGTATGGAGCAATTTGGAGGTCATAAATATGCTGCAGGACTCACCTTAAAAGAAGAACAATATGAATCTTTTAAAGATAAATTTGAAACAGTAGTTGCTCAAACTATTGATAAAAAACTGCTTACCGCAGAGGTTCTTATAGATGCAGAACTCTCTCTTGATCAAATTACTCCTAAATTCTACCGAATTTTAAAACAATTTGCCCCTTTTGGTCCTGGAAATATGTCTCCTACTTTCATGGCTCAAAATCTTCAGGATACAGGTTATGGAAAGACCGTAGGAGAAGATAAAACACATCTTAAATTAACCCTTACGCAAGCGGGGTATTCTGGAACACCTTTAGGAGCTATTGGATTTAATCTTGGCGACAAGCTTTCAATTACTACCCAACAAAAAACATTTAGCGCAGTATTTTCCATTGAGGAAAACGAGTGGAATGGAAATAACTCTTTGCAATTAAGACTTAAAGATATTTTATAGACTTTTTAATTTTCGCTTAACAATGTCAATAATTGAGCGGTTACCGCTTCTTGTTGCGTCCAAGGAATAAAGTGATTTTCTTTCTTAAAAGTGATTAGTTTAAAATCTGTTTCAGAGAATTGTAGGCTTGCGTATTTGGTATTTTCAAAGGGTACTATTTTGTCTTTTTTACCATGCATCATAATAATGGGGACGGTAATTTTTTTCCACTTTTTGTCCAGTTTTTTCAGTTCTTTGATATGGCTAAATTTTTCATCGGCAGAAACACGCCACGCCTTAGGAAGCATCCATCGGGTAGCTTTCCATCTTCCTACATGGGCAATTCCTATAATTTTCTCATTTTCTGGATCAATGGCAGGGGAAATGAGAAGAATTCCTATTATTTTCTTAGATAGAAGGGAAACATTGGCTGCTATAGGCCCTCCATAAGAGTGTCCGGCAACCACAATTTTATTTTCAGGAATGGTTTCAATTATTAAACTGGTAAGCCTGCTCTGTTCTTCAATGGAAGTAACTGAATTCCCAAAGTCTGAATAGCCATATCCTGGACGATCCATCGTATATAAAACCGCATTTTTTAAGAGCGTAGTATCTTTTAAATATTTGTAAAAAGCATCTCCAGAACCCGGTGCTCCATGAATAAATAAGATGGCATTTTGAGGATTTTTACCGCTACTACTTTTTACCACTCTAAGCTGCTTGCCACTGAGCGTATCTTGTATATAAATTATTTCTGCATGTACTGCGGCTTTATCAAAAAAACGTTTCGTTTTGGCATCAGATGTTCTAAAACGCATGCAAGAGGGAATTAACAAGAGAAAGAAGAAAATATACGTTAATGCCTGCGCAATCTTGTAGCTTCTTTTTTCAAATGGTATTTTGTTCATATTTCTTAAGATGCAATTGGGTACCATCAAATTCGCCATAGGTAAAATAACCTATCCAGTCTCCCAAATTAACATAGGTAGACGTATCTCCTACTTTTATTTCCATGGGCAGATGTCTATGCCCAAAAACAAAGTAGTCGTAATAATGTGTGGTTAACTTACGTTTGCAGTATTGTACTAGCCATTCATTTTCTTCACCAAGAAATTTAACATCATCATCACCAGATATTAACTTGTTTTTTACAGATAAGTATTGGGCTAATCTTACGCCTAGATCTGGATGCAACCATCTAAAAAACCATTTAGATATGGGATTGGTAAATACTTTTTTCATGCGTTTATACCCTTTATCTCCAGGGCCTAGCCCGTCTCCATGCCCAATAAAAAATTTGGCTTGGTTAAATGTAAATTCCTGTGGCTTATGAAAAACTGGAATATTTAATTCTTCTTCAAAATACCCATTCATCCATAAATCATGATTCCCTACAAAATAGTAAACAGGTATTCCACTATCGGTTATCTCTGCAAGTTTGCCTAGCGTTCTGGTAAAGCCCTTAGGCACTACGGTACCATATTCAAACCAAAAATCAAAAAGGTCTCCTAGTAAAAAAATAGCGGCTGCATCTTTCTTTACCTCATCCAGCCATTGAACAAACTTTTGCTCTCTTGGAAAGCTCTTTTCACGGGTGGGCGCTCCTAGGTGATTATCGGAAGCAAAATATACTTTTTTACCTTCAGGGATTTTCATTCCTTAAAATTGTTAGGTAAATATAACAGAATTGAACGTAAACTTTTAATCATTATGTATTATCAGAAGCATACCATTCTGCAAAAGACGTTTCTGTTTCCTGAAGTTTTAATGAATATAGTTTAACGGCTTCTGGCAAACGCTTCTTAATTTTTTCAGCAAAATCAATCACCATATTTTCACTAGTGGGCTGATAATTGGCTAGAATCACATTATGTCCGCGATCTGAAAGTTCCTTTGCAAGTTCAATATGTGGAGTATTTTTATTGAATACGGTGGCATGATCAAAAACATCTACAATATCTTCTTTGACAATTTTTTTTAAATCGCCAAAATCAATCACCATTCCATATTTCACATTTGAAGTATCTGTAATGGGTGTTCCAATAACCGTAACCGATAGTTTATAGCTGTGGCCATGGACGTTTCTACATTTTCCATCATAACCATACAAGGCATGACCTGTTTCAAAATTAAACTGCTTAGTGATACGAATGGTACTCATATGCTTAAAGAAACTTGCTCTAGGTTGTTTTTACAAAGGTATTCATTTTGCAAAAGTAACGATGCTAAAACTTATAACATCTGTTTTTCATGAATGCTTTTGCGATTTCCTAAATAGCATTCCTTTATTTTTTCTTCAATAAAAATTCTAAAGGAATATGTAAACGCTGCTTCCATGAATTTTCAGAGTGATCATCGCCTTTAAAAACCTTTGTTATCCAGTTCTTACGTGTGAAACCCTTACTTTTTAAAATAGAATCTGCTTGCTTTTGGATAGATGGGTAAAGTGCATCCAGTGTTTCTGTACCATGATCAAAATAAAACTTATGTGTTTTTGGATCTGGCAAAGCTTCTGATAAATAAGTCATAAAAGCTTCCGGTACCGGATTATTCTCTAAAGTAAAAAGACCTGGCCAGTGTGTTGAAATACATGCAGCTCCACCAAACACTTCTGGATATTCACATATGGCGTACATAGAAATAAGTGCGCCCATACTGGAACCCGCAATAAAGGTATGCTCTTTCTCTGGTCTGGTTGCATAGCGTTCATCAATTAGTGGTTTGAGTTCTTCTACTAAAAATCTAAGATAATTATCAGACTGCATCTTCACACCTTTATATCCGCGATCATTTTTTAAGATATCGTTATAAATAGAATCTCTTTTATGCTGCGGAATCGCTTCAAAGGCTTTCTGAGGAAAATATTCAAAATGTCTAAGTTTTTGTCCGTTCCATATGCCCACCACAATGCACTCCCTTATTTTCTTTTCAGAAATTAATTGGTTTACGGTCTCATCTACACCCCATTCTTGCTTATTCCAAGTAGTAGTAGAATCAAAAAGCATTTGACCATCTTGCATATACAATACATCGTACTTTTTCTCAACTGTATAATTTTCTGGAAGCCAAACATCTACATTTCTAGCAGCCACATATTTAGAAGGAAGACTATCAAATTTTTGAATAACGCCAAAAGCAACTTTTGGCAATTGCTGTGCATTCATAGTGATGATTGTAAAAATGAGGACTAGGGGAAGTATTAGTTTCATCTGTAGGTAATTTACAGACAATATCGTAAATAATTCTTAATCCCAATGAAACGGGAAGCACTTCTTTTTAAGTTTTTTAAGAATCCTCATTTATTAGAAATAGATTAGATCTGAATTTAAAATTATTGATTTATACACTCCACATAGAAATATTAACGTCCAAAGAGCGGTACGATTCCAGTTAGTTCTAATTAATTTTTCTGTACTTTCAGGAATATGGGTTCCATCTGTTAAATTTTTATGCAGAGGAACCGCTTGAGTAAGTGTTAATATCCATGTGAATAAAACCAATACAAAAGAGATAAGGGTATACCAATTGTTATTCTCAAAAAGTTGTAAACTGTGTAAAAATAATTGCCCTAACATTAATGGAGCTACTACAAAGGTAATAAGACTGGTATATTTTGGGTGCCAATACAGTAGTCTTGCCTCCTGATAATGGCGGAATCCCGGATAGATAATTAATTGTACCATCCAGATAAGAACTACTAACCCAAAGTCTACCATAAGGCGCAAGAGTTCAATTAGATTCATGATTTTAGGGTTTTAATGGTGCCTACAAACCAGGCCCAATATATTAACAACGGATGAATAAGGAGTAATCGTATATAAGCAATCCAAGGACTTACACAAAGGCTATTTTCTGCACAACTTCCTGTTTGTATGAAATAAACATGGGAGGGGATAAAAGCAACTAATAAAATTATAATTCCTAAAGAAGCTATTTTTCGGGTTTTTATAGAAAGAAGCAGTAATGCAAAAAGAATCTCTACCATACCGCTTAGTGTATTGATCTCATTGGGGTATGGCAAATAGTCTGGTATAAGCGGTAAATAGAATTGCGGATTCACAAAGTGATACAGTCCTGCTGTTAGCAAGAAAATAATTAAAAAATATAAAGAAAATTTTTTAATCACTTAGCTTCCATTGATGTTCTACATGTACTTTTTGAAGAATCAAAAAGAAAGGAATCCACCATATTAAATCGTTTGTAATCAACGTATAACTAAATTCAAAAGGAACGATGCCTTGTAGATAATTAAATACAAAGCCTAACGGACCAAATATTTTACCGAGAAACCCAACCGCAATAATAGGCCAATGTCTCATAGCGTCAAAAGATGCCCACCAATATCCAAGACCATATACGCCAATTACCATGCCCATGCCCTGCCAAACCATTGCATGGTTAAGCGGTTCCATACCTACTAAATTAAAAAAATGATCTGGAAAAAGTACCACCCAGGCACCCCATAGAATATTATAAACGGCTGCGAGTTGCATCACCCGCTTCGCTTGCAATTTTGTCATAGCTTTTTATGCAAAGATAAGCATATAGGCTTGTAACCCGAAGTTACTTTTCTCTTTTCAACCAAAGGCATTCATAAGGATCAACAACCAAGTAGGCTCCTTTTAATTTAACCGTTTTTCCCGTAATTAAATTGGTTACACCATTTGATATGTTAAAACTTATTTTATGAAGCCACCATGCATCTAATAATTCTAAAGTAGCATTGAAATTGCAGATCACTAAAATATTACCATACTGAGGACTCCATCTGGTATACGCAAAAATATGCCCGTTTGGACAATACTCTAAAGTACAATTATTAGTGTCTGCAAAAACTGGAAGCGTTTTACGCAAGCCTATTAGTTTCTTTAAATGATGGTAAATGAGAGCTTGTGGATGCTCTTTTTCTGTTAGTTTTGAAACTACATCCCAATTCATTTTTGGCCTGTTGAGCCACCTATTATCATCCTTTTTATTCGCATCTTCCAAAAAAGAATAATCATTTAAGGTTCCTATTTCGTCACCAGAATAAATCATAGGAATACCACCATAGCTTAAAATAATAGCATGCAACATATTTATTTTGTTGACCGCTAATCTTATTTTATAATGATCTTCTTCTTCAATAGCAGTTTCCAAGCCCGCGAGTGAAGCCAAAGAACCTGTAATTCGGCCATCTCCATTCTCTGGATTATACATAAAAAGCATTCCTTTGGCGGGTGAATTTTTATACCCTCGGCAGTAATAGTCTAAGATATATTGGCGGTGCAAATAAGGGTTTTTGCCTAATTCATTAATATGACCATCTTCAAAGCCAAGACCTATATCATCATGGCATCTTGCGTAGTTAATCCACGTGCAGTTATCTGGTTTTTGGGGTACATTTTCAATACTTTTATAAAGAAGGTTTGTTTCAGTGGTAGCAATTGACTCCCATAATAATGCCATTAAAGTGGCATTATAGGCTATCTCACATTCGTTACCCTTCATAGCACCTTCTCCAAAATATTTTACGATTTCTTTGGGAGCAACTATCGCTTCCGCTAAATAAACCATCCCTGGTGCTATTACTTGCGTACACAACCTGAACAATTGAGTAAGCATATGCGCTTCTGGTAAGTTTTGCGAAGTAGTTCCTTCCCTTTTCCATAAAAAAGCCAGTGCATCAAATCTAATAATATCTACTCCCAGATTTCCTAGTGCAATAAGATTTCCGAGCATTTCAACAAACACCTCAGGATTGGTATAATTTAAATCCCATTGATAGGTATTAAAAGTAGTCATCACCCACTGTTCCATTTCTTTGCTGTAGGTGAAGTTACCCGGAGCAGTAGCAGGAAACACTTCTAGCATGTCTCTATCAAACCTATCTGGAATAGTTCTATCTGGAAAAGTATAATAGTAATTCTGATATTTTTGATCTCCTTCTTTTGCCTTTAACGCCCATTCGTGATTATCTGCGGTATGATTCACAACAAAATCCAGCATCAAAACCGTATTTGTTTTACGTAATTTGGCTGTAAGCTTTTTTAAATCGGTATTCGTTCCAAAACTGGAGGCTACTTTTGTGTAATGGGTTACAGCATACCCTCCATCATTTTCACCTTTAGGACGCTCCATTAAAGGCATTAGGTGTAAAAAATTGATTCCTAAATCCTCAAAATAGGGAAGTTTAGCCATCAATCCTTTTAAGTTTTTATTAAACAAGTCTACATATAACTGCATCCCAACTTGTTTTTCACTTTGATACCATTGCGGATTTTGAACTCTTTCTATATCTAAAACCTTAAGATCTTCCGGGCGATTTTTAAAATTTGTATATAAGGAAAGTAGTAACTGTTCAAAGTTTTGTTGGTGGCTTTTTTTATCAAACAAGGAAAAGAAAATTTCTCTAATTAGAGGAAAATTACTTGCCAACCGCAGTTCAAAAGCTTTAGAGCCTTTATTTTCAGGCAATGTAATTTTCTTTTGATACTTTTCTAAAAAAGAATAGAGGGATTGATGATGACCAGCCTGACTCATAAAGCCAATGAGTTAAGTTGCATTTCATCTGGTAAAGCTGCAATGGCTCCGTAATTAGTAGTAGTAATTGCACCACATATATTTGCTCTTTTTACCATTTTCAAAAATAAAGATTCATCCTCAATAACACTTTCTGGTATCTCTTGCAGAGAGAGTTGCTTTAAAAGACATCCAATAAAAGCATCTCCTGCTCCTGTAGTATCTAAAGGGGTAACTGAAATACTTCCAACCGTAGTTTGATATGACTTGGTACTCACATAAGTTCCTTCCTTACCCAAGGTAATACAAATAGCTTTTGCCCCAAGATTATGCAGTACTGTACAAGCTTCTGGCAAAGTTGTTTTTCCAGATAAAAGAAAAGCTTCTTCCAAACTAAATTTCGCCAAATGGCATTTTGAAATAAAAGGTTTACATAAGGCAATAAACTCGGCATCTCTATCTTTCCAGAGATCTGTACGGTAATTAGGGTCAAAAGAAATAAACGCATTTCGTGAAATCGCATCTTCTAAATAGCGAGTATATGCTTTTTGTAAACTACCCCCCAACAAAGCGGTTGCAGCTCCAAAATGAAGTATCTCATTGTTAAATTGCGATGATAAATTTTCATCATAAGAAAGCTCCCTATCTGCTCCCCTGCTAAATACAAAATCTCGTTCTCCATCTTCTGCTAGAGAAACAAAAGCAAGGGTTGTAAAAGTGGAAATTTGTTGAACATATTCTACAGAAACCTTGTGTTTTTTCATTACTTCTATTAAAAAAGTACCAAAAGGATCTTCACCCACTGCGCCTACAAAATAACTTTGACCTCCTAATTTAGAAATGGCCGCAGCAACATTTGCAGGTGCTCCACCTGCTTTTCGGGTAAACTGATAAGCTTGAGTCAAGTCTTTGCCTTGTCTTTCCGCTACAAAATCAATAAGCATTTCTCCAATACAGTAAACGTTCTTCATATGTACTTCTGTGATATATTTCTTTCTGTGGTTAAAGTAAACAGAACTTTCTAATTTCGTTATTTTTGGGTTTTTGATTTCAAAATTCTTTTTAATAGAATATTTTTGAAACAGAGGTTAAAGATACAATTTGCTTTCAAATTTGTTAAGAAGGCGAATACAAAAAAAAGAGATGTTTAAAAGAAAACTTGTTATAGGTGACATTCATGGTGGCCTAAAAGCTCTAATCCAAGTATTGGAGAGAGCCAAAATTACGGTGGATGATCAACTTATTTTTTTAGGAGATTATGTGGATGGATGGAGCGAATCTCCTCAAGTTATTAAATTTTTAATAACACTTCAAAAAACCCATTCCTGCATTTTTATACGAGGAAACCATGATGAGCTTTGTTATAAATGGCTTAAACATGGATTTGACAATCCTATGTGGCTTTTTCATGGAGGCAAGGCAACTGTTACAGCCTATAACCAAATTGAAGCTCAAGAAAAAGAAGAGCATATCAATTTTCTTGAGAACTTAGATGATTATCATTTAGATAGTGATAACAAACTTTTTGTACACGCAGGTTTTACAAATGTACATGGCATTGAACGGGAATATTTTTCTGAAATGGTTTATTGGGATAGATCGCTTTGGGAAATGGCGCTTGCTTTGAATCCTTCGCTAACGCCAAAACATGAACTATACCCTAAGAGACTTACTCATTATAAAGAAATCTTTATTGGGCATACCCCAACTATTCGTATTGGAGAATCAGTGCCTGTGCATGCCGCAGGTATATGGAATGTAGATACAGGGGCTGCTTATGAACAACCACTCACTATAATGGACACTGCATCTAAAGAATATTGGCAGAGTGATCCTGTCTACCTATTATATCCAGATGAAAAAGGGCGCAATTAATTTGGTAACCGCTTACCAAAAATCAATAATTTTAGTAACTTAACCTTCCAATTTTAAAATTACACAATCATGGGACTTTTTGATGAGATTAAGAAAAAACTCAGTCATGAATTTATAGATATTATAGAGTGGTTAGACAATACCAATGACACACTTGTATATAGATTTGAGCGTTATCAGAATGAAATAAAAAACAATGCGAAGCTTATTGTACGCGAAGGACAAATGGCGGTCTTTATCAATGAAGGGCAATTAGCAGATGTTTTTAAACCTGGCACCTATACACTTAACACACAAAACTTACCTATCCTCACCACTTTAAAAGGATGGAAATATGGTTTTGACAGTCCGTTTAAAGCGGAAGTTTATTTTGTGAGTACCCGCTTGTTTACAGATGAAAAATGGGGTACTAAAAACGCCATCATGCTCAATGATGAACGCTTTGGACTGGTTGAAATAAGAGCTTTTGGAACCTTTAGTTTTCGTATTTCAGACCCCGGTAAATTCATCATTGATATTGTGGGTACCGATGGTCATTTTACCAGCTATGAAATTAATGAGCATCTTAAAAGTTTAATTGTTACCAGATTTACAGATACAGTAGGAGAGGCTAAAATTCCTATTGAATTATACGCTGCAAATACTACGGAGTTATCTGAAACTTGCCAAGAGGTAATGCAACCAGAATTTGGCCGTGTTGGGATTGAATTGGAAAAATTCTACATAGAAAATGTTTCTATGCCTGAAGAGCTCAAAAAAGAAATTTTTGAGTATAGCAGACTGGATAAGCTAGATATGACCAAGCTTTCTCAATTTAAAGCTGCGAAAGCAATGGAAGCCGCGGCAAAAAATGAAGGTGGAACTGCGGGTGCAGGAATGGGCATGGGAATGGGCTTTGTATTGGCTCAACAAATGGGTAATATGATGAATCCCGCAGTTGGACAAGCAACTGCTCAACCTGCACAAAACCCTTTGGTTGTACCACCTCCAATGCCTTTACAGGTTCAATATTATTACGCGGTTAACGGACAGCAAACCGGACCGGTTTCTTTTGATGTATTGAAAGATCTCTTTGCCAAAAGAAGTGTTAACAGAGATACATTGGTTTGGAAACAGGGTATGGAAAATTGGATAGCTTTGAAGGAAGTAGAAGAATTAAAACCTTTTCTAGGTGGTAGCACACCGCCGCCGTTGCCAAATGCCTAATCAGAAATTATTCTAAATCATCCAGCCATTCTTCATGGAAGAACAGGAGATAAAAAATTCAGAAGCAAAAAAAGCCTGTGCCAATTGCGGTGCAGAAATGCGCTATAAACCAGGTTCACAGCAATTGCAATGCGAGTATTGTGGGTATGAAGAGTTTATAGAACAACAAAAATCCAGTTTTGAAGAGCTGGAATTACAGCATTATCTCAAGTTAGTTGGCGAGAATGTTTATACAGATAAAATAGACCTTATTCAATGTAAAAACTGTGGTGCCAATCAGCATATAGAAGAGAACTATAAATCTTTACATTGTGTGTACTGCGCAGAGCCTTTAATATTGGAAGATGTGCAACAAGAAGGTTGGATACTGCCAGGGGCTGTAGCTCCTTTTGAATTTGATAAAAGACGCGCAAGACAAATTTTTATGAAATGGGTAAACGGACTCTGGTTTGCTCCTGATGAATTAAAGAAAGCGGCTTTGGACCCAGAAGGGCTGCACGGGCTTTATATACCGTATTGGACTTTTGATGCCAATCTCCTTGCTAATTATCAAGGTAAGAGAGGTGATTACTATTATGAGACAAAAACAATACAAACAAAAAAAGGCCCTAGAAAGCAACAGGTACGCAAAACACGATGGCGTAGTGCATCTGGACAAGTTTCTGGTTTTATAGATGATATTCTAATCAATGCCTCAGAGAAAAAAAGACGTGAAATCCCTCATAAAATTGCTTTTTGGAATTTAAAAGAACTTGCTCCCTTTAATGAGAAATACTTGGCAGGTTTTGTAACCGAAAAATATACTATTTCCTTAAAAGACGGTCATAAATCTTCTTACCAAAAAGCAAAAGACATCGCTTACAACTGGATTCGTAGAGATATTGGAGGCGATACTCAGAAAATAAATCATGCGGATATTAAATTGAGTAAAGAAACATTTAAACATATTCTATTGCCGGTATATCTCAGTTCTTATAGATATAAAGGGAAAGAATATCAATTTTACATCAATGGGCAAAATGGAAATATTAGTGGTGAACGCCCTTACTCTTTCTGGAAGATATTTTTACTAGTAATTGCTATTTTAATTGTGATAGGAATCATTTCTTTATTTGCAGGAAATTAAAAACCCCCTTTACTTATTATGATCTTCTTTAAAGACTTCCTGAAGCTTTTTGAGTGCACACCATTTGTTTTCATAAACCATCTTAGCTCAGTTGACTAGATACTGAATACGACATCTGTCTCTTCCACCATTTAAGATTTCTTGACATTTGTTTACTGTACATGCTAAAAGTGATTTCAATCTAATTTCAGTTTTATATTTTAATCTTAAATAGGCCCTTTGAATTATTAAAAATAAGGTGTATAAGTAAATCACGTTCATTTTCTTTGCTTGCTCAGGGTTCAAAAAAGAACCAAAAGAAAAGATAATTATAAACTAGATTTTAATGCTTATTCCAATACTATAAAATCATCTAGCACAAAATAAGACATGGTTGCATCTTTGCATACCATTTCTCTTGCCATTGCGTCAATAATAGTATTTGGCTTAGGCAACTTAGCAGAAGTATTCAATTGAAAGGTGTAAATAGAGTTTAGATTTGGAATATTTCGGGTAGCAGCACCTGTTAAATAAATCTGGATAATCTCAAGTTCTACCGTCTTAGAAAAAGAATTTCCACAATCCGTTTCAGGCTCAGAATTTATAGAAATTACCTTTGCCTTAAACTTAATCTGGCCCGGAGCAATCCCTATGTCTTCCCCTCTATATACGGGCTTAGAGGGCGTTGTATCTTTGGTATTTTGTGCTTTCACAGCCTTGCATCCTATGAAGGACGTGGCAAACAGTAGTATTAAAATATATCTCATACTTAAAGATAAAAAAAAGACTCCAAACACAATGGTTTCTAAGCTTCTTTAAATTTAAACAATCAATGTTTAGCAATCTTAAATTGTTCTTTCACAGTATCGCTAGTAATGGTAACAACACAAAATCCAGAAGGACTAGATGCAGCATTCTACTCAAACGTATCTTGGGTAATACATTTTTTCCTTTCATAGACCAACAACTGCCAAATCAAATAGTAGACAAACCATTAAATTGCCGCTTGATTTTAAATTTAAGCGGAAATTAAAATTACTTCCAGAAGGGTTTAGCCATATTACGTGCTAAATTCTAATTAGTAGAAGTACATTACAAAGTATTATTTCATAGAATTGGTATAGCTATTTCAACTGTTTTCTATAATACATTATTAAAACTTTGTGAAACAAAAAGCCCGAAACATGGCTGTTTCGGGCCTCTAAATTCCTAAGATAAAGAGTATCTAACGCTTTATTATTTTAAATTGTTCATTGGTATTAGTACCGCTTATATTTACAATATAGAATCCTGCAGGATTAGTTGCTGCATTCCAATTAAAGGAAGTTCCAGGGGCTAAATTCGCTTTTTCATAAATTAACTGACCCGTAATGGAATAAATACGTGCAGTTAAATTTGAATCTGTATTGCTATTTAAACGGAAATTGAAATCGCTTCCAGAAGGATTAGGCCATACCAATGTTTTTGCATTACCATCAACAGTAGCTAACAATTCTGGATCATTACTTTCTGTTCCTCCTCCAGTTGTTCCTGCTTCTTCCACTACTCCAAAAATTTGAAAGATATGATCACGTGGGGGTCTTGTTGTAAAGGCACCAGATTGAGGTGTCCAGTCTAGTGCACCTGTTCCAAACAAATTTACAGGATCTCTAAAGGCTGCTTCATTACCTACAACAGCGCTTTGTGTATTCCAAAACCATTGTCTTCCACCTGGATTAAAAGGTAATATAGCGTATACAGATAACCAGTATGTACCGCTTTCAAGTACTTGAGCCTCTGGTAATTCTAAGGTTAAATTAGTATCTGTTGCGGCTGATGCAGGCACCAATGCGCCGCTGTTATAAATCTCTGCACCTGGTAATCCTCCTGCATCTGCATAAATTACTACTGTTGCACTTGTAAATGTTGGAGCTCCATTTGCTCCACCAGCAGCAAGTACCTTATCAATAGTCCAGGTATTTCCTGAAGGTATCACAAAATCATCAGAAGATTGAACCAATGCCCCTCCAAAATCCACGAATAACTGAGATGGTGAAGAGCTTATACGCGGATCAATTTGCTCATAAATAGCAAACTCCGTTACCGTTGTAGTGAATCCTTCTGCTACCTGCTCTTCTCCAGAGGTAGCTATTAAACCAATAGTTGCACTTCCCTCTGCATCTGCAGTATAGCTTAAAGTAAGTGTATTGCCACTCAAAGTAGCAGTTACCAAAGAAGGGTTTGAATTTGTAAGTTCTACAGTAATTGGTGCGGGTCCTCCTGAGAAAAGTCCAGTAATATCAACTACTACATCTTCACTGTTTAAAGGAACTAATGTGTCACTAAGCAGGAAATTAGCTGTTAATGATAACTCAGGACGTTCGCGTACAGGGAAACGTGCACTATACAAACCATTCCCATGAGAAGCTGCTGCCACAAAACCATCTTTTCTAGTTCTAACTTGGGCAACTACTGCATTACCTATTTGAACACGTTCTTGATTCCACCTTGTATTACTTCCGTTAATACGGGATGTAGTGTACAGACCTGTGCTAGTTGCTGCATATAAACCTTCATCTTTACCTTTCACTGCAATCCATCTCACTGAAGGTCCGTTTCCAGAACCATCAGGATTCTCTTCTAAATTTCCACTGATATCAGTCCAGGTTTCTCCGGCATCTGTACTCATAAAAATACTAGGAATAGTATAATTAGAAAATACTGCAAATACACGATCTGCATTAGAGGGGTCTACATAAACATTATTTACGTTACCAATAGGCAAGCCTTTTCCAGTTGAAATATCAACTACTGGCTGGTTATCCAGATTTGCATTATCCATTCTATATATTCCACCGGAATTGGTTCCGTAATAAAGTCGGTTAGCTACCGGATAGGTAGATACATCTAAAGAAGTTATTGTACTTCCATCAGGAGTTGCTGTTTGACCTAAAATCACCCAATTTACCGGAGTTGCAGAATTTGAAAATAATGGAATTTCATCTAAATTATTATTTCTTAGCATCTGATTACCAGAAGGAAGATACATAACATTATCATTATTAGGATCTAGCACAAATGGGGTAATAAATGAGAAGGTATTAACAATGGAAGGTCTTACTCTGGTAAAAGAAATAAATTCTCCATCTTCATCAAAGTTTAAGCGATACAAATTACCTCGTTGTGAAGATACATAACGTGTAAGTCCTCCATCAGCAATCGCATTATAAGCTCCATCACCTCCAAAATCTTCTTCCCAAATTGCATTGCTTGCAGTAGAATTGGTAAACCAGGTACCGTTATCTTGAAAACCTGCTACTAAATCGTCACTATTTGCCTCTGGATCAAATGCCACTGCATAAGGCTGTGTTGAAAGATACCCGTTATTCAGGTCTGTCCACTCTACAGGTACTGCAGCACTTAAAGAAGTAGTAATATCTTCTGTAATATGAACCCCCCCGTCTGTTCCGTTCAAAGCTTTGTTTGGATTGGAAGGGAAAAATAGTAGCACGTGTTGATCTGGGTGATTATCAGGATACACAGATACGTTATTAATTGGTGAATACCCTCCTATCCAGCTTTCCTGACCTACCTGAGTACTGAAGCCGTCCATAGAGCGATATAAGTTTGTGCCAGCTACAAATACCATATCTGAGTTGGTAGGGTGTACTTTCACTATCATATTATACCCGGTTTGCAGATTTAAATTCCCAACAGGACCACCTATACTCGTTGGTAAGTTTACAGAAAGATCTGCCCATAGTTCTGCTTCAGTCGCAGCATCTGCATCATACTTCCATAAAAAGGCTTCTGAAAAGGGAGAGAGGTTTCTAGCAAAGAACCAAATCGTATTTTCATCTGAAGGATCATAAGTCAAAACGGTTCTGCTATAGGTTGGAGGAAGTCCGGCTGGAGTGATATTCGTCCAGGTATCTCCGTTGGTAGACGTAAACCAGCCCGCATTAGGGGTACCCCCTGCTGCGATAGTGGCATAAATTCTACCTGAAGGTGTAATCATTACCTCAGTAAAATTATCAAAACCTCCTTCTAGTACCTCTTCAAAAGTATCTCCTCCATCTTGCGATCTCCAGATCCCGTCAATAGTTCCCAAATACACGTCTCCATTTATTGGATGCACTGCAATACTACTTACTATATCAAAAGGAGAGGCAAAACGAATATCATTGTCACTAGTAGATTCTAAAAGTCTCCAAGTTCTACCACCATTCATAGACTTATATACTCCAGTACCTGTATAGAAAGCACCCCCAGCACTCGCAGAGTTTCCTATTCGCTCACCAGTAGCGTAATACCAGGTATTTGTTTTGTTTCTTCGAGTATCCTGAGCAATCGCACTAATACTTGGTGCCTGTCTATCATTGGTAGCTTCTCTCCATGTTTGTCCGCCATTTGTAGAGCGATACAAGCCACCAGAAACACCTCCAGCAAGAATTACATTCTCGTTTGTTACATCAATTGCCAATGCCCGCGTTCTTCCGCCTACATTAAAAGGCCCCCTACTTTTCCAATTGGAAAAATTACCTCTTGACATAGCGTTATCATCTGTGGGTGCTAATTCAATACCTGATGCAAATTTGAGTTCTTTGTTTCTAATATTTGCAGGAATTTCTCCTGTGTACGGATTCTTAAGCATGTTGAATTCATACTCCATTCTATCCTGTGCTTTGTCTCCTACCGCTTTAGGTTTACTTTCAATAGCCCCAGTCTTACTATCGTAGATTTTAGATTGTTTGTAGAGTTTGTGACCTTTTTGCGGATTCTGACTAGGGTCTTCTTCAATAGTTGGCTGCTGAGCGAAAATCGGTACTAGAAAAAATACCGATAAACACAACGTAACCAACAGCTTGAAGTTCAAGCGTAAAGTTGTTTTCATTGTATGAGTGTTTAGTATTTCCTACAAATTTAACTTAAAAAGAATAAGGTTTTTATGTAAACAAAGCTCGTTTAACGAGTTTTTTGTTATAATAGTGTTAAAAAAATCATCTTTTTTTAACACTATTATCAATTCTTAAAATCGGTATAAAAAAACTGAATGAATTTTCGTAATAAAACTATGAATCCCACTTTTAATTTTATATTCATTCCTGAACAGATAATGCGCTTTCATGGTTCTAAAAACTTATGACTTATACCTCATAAAAAAGACTCCCGCCGGCAAAACCAAACGGGAGTCTTTTTTAAGCTCTATTTCAAAAATTGACTATTATAAATCAAACTTGATGCCCTGAGCTAACGGCAGCTCTGTCGTATAATTAATGGTATTAGTTTGACGACGCATGTATATTTTCCATGCATCTGAACCTGATTCTCTGCCACCACCGGTTTCTTTCTCACCACCAAAAGCCCCGCCAATCTCAGCACCAGAAGTACCAATATTTACATTGGCAATTCCACAATCAGACCCTGCATGGCTTAAAAAACGTTCTGCTTCTCGTAAATTATTGGTCATAATAGCAGAAGAAAGTCCTTGCGCTACTCCATTTTGAATTTCAATGGCATTTTCTACGTCTCCACTGTATTTTAATAAATACAATACAGGAGCAAAGGTTTCATGCTGCACTATTTTATATTCTGGCTTTGCTTCTGCAATTGCTGGTTTTACATAACAACCACTTTCATATCCCTCTCCTTCTAACACGCCTCCTTCAACAATTACCTTTCCGCCTTCGGCTACTACTTGCGCTAGCGCATTTTTATACATCTCAACCGCATCTGTATCTATTAGAGGACCTACATGGTTATTTTCATCTAACGGATTCCCAATGCGTAATTGACCATACGCATTTACGATAGCGTCTTTTACTTTATCATACATACTTTCATGAATAATCAATCTTCGTGTAGATGTGCAGCGTTGGCCGCAAGTACCTACAGCTCCAAAAACAGCACCTATCACCGTCATTTTAATATCTGCATCTGGTGTAACTATAATAGCATTGTTTCCTCCAAGTTCTAAAAGAGATTTCCCCAGACGTTCTCCCACTGTTTTAGCTACTATTTTTCCCATTCGAGTAGACCCCGTAGCAGATACTAACGGAATACGCTTATCTGTGGTCATAAATTCACCTACTTTGTAATCTCCATTGATAAGCCCGCTAATTCCTTCCGGTAAGTTATTTTCTTTGAGTACCTCTGCAATAATATTCTGGCAGGCAACCCCACACATTGGTGTTTTTTCTGATGGTTTCCACACACAAACATCACCACAAATCCATGCCAATGCGGTATTCCAACTCCATACGGCAACGGGAAAATTAAAAGCTGAAATAATACCCACAATTCCCAACGGATGGTATTGTTCATACATTCTATGGCCTGGACGCTCTGAATGCATGGTAAACCCGTGTAACTGGCGTGAAAGACCAACTGCAAAATCACAGATATCAATCATTTCCTGAACTTCTCCTAAACCTTCTTGATATGATTTTCCCATTTCATAAGAAACCAGTTTTCCAAGAGGTTCTTTATATTTTCGTAAACGTTCTCCAAATTGACGAACAATCTCTCCTCTTTGCGGTGCAGGCATTATTCGCCAGATCTTAAAAGCTGCTTGTGCTGATGCTATTACCTTTTCATAATCTTCTTTGGTAGTAGTAGTAACTTTTCCAATTAATTCACCATCCGCAGGAGAATAAGAAGCTAATTCTTCTCCTGAAGAAAACCATTTATTCCCTGTAGAAGTACCTTGATTAATTGCCTTTACCCCTAAGGTTTCCAGTGCTTCTTTCATCCCAAAATCTATAGTTGTATGATTCATTTTGTAACTTTTTAAGCGTATAATGTTTAATTAATCACAAAAGTACAATAATTGAGAGAGAAAGTAGGTAATTATCTTCTGGAGTATACATCTCAAGATGCTACCATTCATTATCTGTACAACTTATTATTTTTTTACTATCTTTTATAGCTAATTTTCGATGTTCAATAGTCAAAATTGTCTGTTTTTTAATCCTGTTTATGAAAAAAATATTTCCACTCTTTTTTACATTAATCCTCATTTTTTACGCCTGTAAAAAAAGAAACACTGGAGAAGTAACAGATGCAGACGCCCAACAAATTAGTATAGATAGAGATCTGGAAGTCATTCAAAAAAACGGGAAATTAAAAGCACTTATCATCAATAGTAGTACCAGCTATTTTCTGTACAAAGGGAAACCCATGGGCTATGAATATGAATTGCTCAAAAGACTAGCTAAAGACTTATCCCTTGAACTAGAAATTACGGTATCTAATAATCTTGATTCTATTTTTAAGCAACTTAGACGTGGTGATGTAGATATTATTGCACACGGACTTGCCGTTACGGCAGACCGTAAAAAACTGGTACATTTTACCGATTATCTATACCTTACACATCAAGTTTTGGTACAAAAGAAACCTGACAATTGGAGAAGTATGGGCTGGGCTTCTCTTCAAAAATCTATCATAAAAGATGCGATAGAACTCATTGGAGAAACCATTTCTGTTAGACAAAAAAGCTCTTACTTTAAGCGCATTGAAAATCTATCAAAAGAGATTGGAGGCAACATATATATAGATACTTTAAAAGGAAACTATTCTACAGATCGTATTATTGAAATGGTAGCTAATGGAAAAATAAAATATACGGTGGCAGATGCTAATCTCGCTAAGATAAATGCTTCCTATAAACCTATCTTAGATATTGAAGTTCCCATTAGTTTTTCGCAACGTGCTGCCTGGGCGGTACGCCCTAATGCTCCCAAGCTATTAAAAGCGGTAAATGAATGGGTAACAAAGGAAAGAAAGACACTAGATTATTATGTAATCTATAATAAGTACTTTAAAAACAAGCGCAACTTTCGCAAACGCATTAAAAGCGAATTTTACAGCCTGAATAATAATCAAATTAGTGCCTATGATGAAACCATAAAAAAACATGCAGAAGAAATTGGCTGGGATTGGCGTTTACTAGCCTCTTTAATTTATCAAGAATCACAATTTGATGCCCAAGCGTCCTCTTGGGTGGGCGCTGGCGGACTCATGCAATTAATGCCAGCTACCGCTGCCGAATTAGGGGTAACCAATTTGTATAATCCTATGGAAAATATTAGGGCAGGCACTTCTTATCTACAACAAATTTATGAAGATTTTGAAGGAGTAACAGACTCCATACAACGCATTAAATTTACCCTCGCTTCTTACAATTGTGGCTATTATCATGTGTTAGATGCGCAGCGTCTTGCGGAGCTCAAAGGATTCGACAAAAACCAATGGGATGCGCATGTTGAAAAAATGATTCTGGAACTCAGCTACCCAGAAAACTACAAAAAAGAGATTGTAAAATACGGGTATGTAAGAGGGAGCGAACCCCATACTTATGTAAGGCAGATCTTTCAACGATATGATCACTATCAAAATTTTATTGATCCTTAAAAAACCATTGTCTTAAATTTTAACAGATAGCTATACCTTTGCAGCGTCAAAACAGTTTTAAGATTGCCAGCAAAAGTATCTTTTAAAGAAATAAATCGTTTGGCCGTTCCCGCCATCATCGCCGGAATAGCAGAGCCTTTAATTTCTTTGACAGATATTGCCATTATTGGTAATGTACAAGAAAACCCTGTGGAAGCTTTGGCCGCCGCCGGAATAGCTGGTTCTTTTCTTTCTGCCATCATTTGGATAGTAGCACAAACCAAAACTGCCATCTCTGCGCTGGTTTCACAACACTATGGCGCTGGAAGACTGCACGCAGTTAGAACTCTAATCCCGCAGGCCATTCTATTTAATTTTTTGTTTAGTCTGGTTATTTATGCTACCACGGCTGTTTTTGCACAGGCCATTTTTAAAGCCTATAATGCAGAAGGCCTTATTCTGGAATACACATCTGGTTATTATCAAATCAGAGCATTAGGATATCCGCTTACTCTGGTAACCTTTGCTTTATTTGGAGTTTTTAGGGGAATTCAGAATACCCTGTGGGCTATGAAGTGTAGTTTAACAGGCGCTACAATAAATGTGGTACTTACCTATATATTTGTATATGGGGTGGAAGGTTTTATTCCCTCCATGCACTTAACTGGGGCTGCCTGGGCTAGTGTATTTGCCCAAGGGGTTATGCTTCTAATGGCTCTGAGGTTTTTCTTGGTAAAAACAAATTTCACCCTTAGAATAAGTCGTGTCATCAACCCCAATATAAAAGCGATGCTCCTAATGAGTGCTAATTTATTTTTGAGAACGGCAGCACTCAATTTTGCAATCTATCTGGCTAATGCATACGCAACAGACTATGGTAAAAATTATATAGCAGCTCAAAGTATTTTGATGAACATATGGTTATTCTTTTCCTTTTTTGTAGATGGTTATGCCAATGCAGGAAATGCTATTTCCGGTAAATTACTAGGGGCTAAAGAGTACAAAAAATTATGGCGGTTGAGTAAAGATATTAGCAAGTATGCCGTTATAATTTCTTTAATTTTAGCAGGAAGCTGCTTGTTGATTTATAACCATATAGGACTCATATTTACCAAAGAAACCGAAGTGCTTACCTTATTCTCTGCGGTTTTCTGGATTGTTTTACTAATGCAACCTTTAAATGCAGTAGCATTTATGTTTGACGGAATTTTTAAGGGTCTGGGTGAAGCGGTCTATCTAAGAAATTCATTACTTGCTGCTACCTTTCTGGGCTTTACTCCTGTTTTATTGATCACTGATTTTTTGGACTGGAAACTGCACGGAATCTGGTTAGCTTTTGGAGTCTGGATGTTAATTAGAGCTGGGGTGTTGGTGCTACAGTTCCGCAGAAAATATATATAAAACACTAAACTAATAGCGAAGTCGTAGGGTGGACAGGCAAAGAAAATGAACCTAAGTGACGCATATACCGTGTTTTTAATAATTCAAAAACCCTATTTAAGATTAAAATATAAAACTAAAAATTAGATTGAACTCACATTTATTAATCATTCATTGAAAGTTTTGAAAAAGATTTTAGGCAGTTTTTAGGCAGCATAATCAACCCAAAGATGAATTTGAAAATAATGAATACTGAAAAATACAATTCCATTATGTTATACCTCTGCCCCGTCCTTTTTTATAAATTTATTGGAAATCTATAGAAACACTTTACCATTAGGGTGCAACAAATACTTGAAAAATAACGAGCGCGTAAATAACAAATCGCACATATCTAAAAAGTGACCACAACAAATATTGTTTAAAGTTGTACTTAATTAAACCAGATGCTAAACTTACTATGGAATGGGGAATGGGAGTGAGCGCACCCAAAAGAACAAAAATCCCTCCCCATTTACGGAGGTTAGCAATGTGCTTTGCTATTTTATGTTCTATATGATTCTTAATAGAACCTATTAGAAAAAGACGTCCCCCAATAAAGTATGCAATAATTCCGCCAAGGTAAGACATGGTTGCCAACACAAACAAAAACAACCATGGAGAAACAGATTTTGATGACCAAGCAATAAATATTTCAGGAGGAATAATCCCTAAAATAGTCTCTGAAATTAGAAAAAACGAAAATATCACTTTTGGTGGATAGGTTTCCACCAGATTATTAAGCAAAGAATTAATATCCAATACAAAAAAGTCAATCCCCAGCAGTATTAAAATAAATATAACAACAACAACGCCTGCTCTATAAGCGGTGCTTTTTAGAAATTCATAAAACCTAGTTATTTTAAAATAGCGATTTAGTAATACTAATCGTTTACTAATATTACTATATAACGTGTTTTGCATTATTCTTTAATATATTTATAGTGAGCTTTAATTATCAATCTAATTTTATGACAAGAATATCTTTTGTTTTTAAATTAAATCTTTAAAATCTTAAACAAGCGGCAAATTTACCATAAAATCTTATTTCTGAATTATTAAGGTAATTAATTAACATTAAGTAACAGATTAGTAAGTAATAAAAGGCGAATGGCGGTAATAATTGGTAATACGCATATCACACCAGCTTAAATACGAAGTGGATTTTGTATTCTTTTACAAGTATTAATGACCTTAAAAAGAAGGGTATTTTAAAATTTAAGACTATTATCTCATCTTTGTAAAATGCATGAGCCTATAGTTAACCACATTAAAAAATATGTAGATCCAAGGCAAGAAGATTTGCAGCTATTTACTTCCAAGTTAAACGAAATCTCTGTTGCCAAAGGGAAGTTTTTATTGCAACCAGGCACCCACGTAAAACACGAATATTTTGTTATCAGCGGTTGTTTAAAGGCGTACTATCTTGACGCTAAAGGCAACAGAAATATCATTCAATTTGCCATTGAAAATTGGTGGGTTGGTGATTTTGATGCCTTCTACAACCACCTGCCCTCCAAATTGTATATTGAAGCCATTGAAGACTCAAAATTATTGGCTATCAATTACCATAATTTACAAGATACGCTTAAACAAGCCCCAATATTTGAACGCTATTTTAGAATACTGGTAACAGCTGCTTTTATTTCCATGCGCAAACGTATTATCTCATCTTTAGGCAAAACTATTGAGGTACGTTATCTAGAGTTTTGTGAGAATTACCCCAATATTGAAGACCGCGTACCTAATTATCAGATAGCAAATTATCTGGGCGTTTCTGCTGAAAGTATAAGCCGAATACGACGAAAATTAAGAAGTTAAAACTTTCCTAATTGATATAGGTCAATAAGATTGGCTTTTTAATCCCTTAATTTTATATCGAATTTAAAAATCGATACAAATATGAAAAATATACTTTTTGTACTAACAAGCAATGATTCCTTAGGAGATACCGGAAAAAAAACTGGTTTTTGGGTGGAAGAATTCGCAGCACCGTACTACAAATTAACAGATGCTGGCCATAGTGTAACACTCGCATCTCCAAAAGGAGGTCATCCTCCTATAGACCCTAATAGTGAATCTGAGGACGCTGCTACTAAAGCTACAGATAGATTCAAGGAGGATAAAACTACCCAAGAAAAACTAGCCAACACTACCATGTTAGAAAACATTAATGCTAGTGATTATGATGCTGTATTTTATCCGGGAGGTCATGGTGTTTTATGGGATTTGGTAGAAAGTAAGACTTCCATTCACCTTATAGAATCTTTCTATCAAAATGACAAGCCTATAGCCTTTGTCTGTCACGCTCCGGCAGTCCTTAAAAATGTGAAAGATGCCAATAATGAACCTTTGGTAAAAGGAAAAAAAGTAACCGGATTTACCAATGAGGAAGAAGCGGCTGTAGCACTCACAGATGTGGTGCCTTTTCTTTTAGAAGATATGCTGAAAAAGAATGGTGGAGACTATTCCAAAATTGGGGATTGGGAACCCTATGCGGTAGAAGACGGACTCCTTATTACCGGACAAAATCCAGCATCTTCAGAAAAAGTAGCCCAATTATTAATTAAAAAATTACAGTAAAAAATGAGTAAGCAACATTTATTAATTCCATATAACAAAAATATTAATTTAAATAATAGGGTTGTGATGGCACCTATGACACGTAGTCGTGCCAATAATGAAGATCATGCACCTACAGATGAGCTTCATGGCCTGTATTACGAGCAGCGTGCAACGGCAGGTTTAATAATTACAGAAGGTGCACAGGTATCGCAGCAAGCCGTTGGCTATATTAATACACCAGGTATTTATTCAAAAGCACAAACAGAAGGTTGGAAGCATGTAACGCAACGTGTACATGCAAAAGGAGGTAAAATTTTTATTCAACTATGGCACGTAGGTAGAATGTCCCATCCAGACTTTCACAATGGTAAATTACCCTTAGCTCCCTCTGCAATCAATCCCAATGCAAAATCATATACACCACAAGGATTTAAAGATACGGTGACTCCAAAAGCAATGACTTTGGATGACATCAAAACTACAGTGAAAGACTTTCAAAATGCAGCAAAAAATGCAGTAGAAGCAGGTTTTGATGGCGTGGAAATTCATTCTTCTAACGGATATCTTTTTCATCAATTCTTTAATGGAACATCCAATAAAAGAACCGACAATTATGGAGGAACTATAGAAAATAGAGCACGGTTTTTCTTTGAAGTATTAGATGCGATAAAAGAAGTGATGCCAGAAGAGAAAATAGGCGCACGATTCAATCCATCTCTAGACGGAATTTTTGGAATGACTATGGATGAAGAAACCATTCCAACTTTTGAATATATTATTAAAAAATTGAATGATTACAATTTGGCTTACATACATCTTTCCGAGCCATTTAACGATGTTTCTGAGGTTCCATATGCTGTAACAGAAATTGCAAAGCATTTTAGACCCTTATACAATGGTACCTTAATGATTAATTCTGAATTTGATCAAGAATCTGGTAATAAGGTGATAGCCTCTGGAAATGCCGATTTAGTTGCATTTGGAAAATTGTATATCTCCAATCCGGATTTAGTAGAAAGATTTGAAAATAATTTGGAATTAGCAGATTGGGATAAAGATACTTTCTATACTACAGGGAAAGAAGGATATACAGATTACCCTATGTTAAAAAAAACGCAAAACGCATAAATTAATTCACCTAGAAAAGCATAAAAAATGACATTTACAAGAAAAGCAGAAGCGCAATGGAAAGGTTCTGGAAAAGATGGAAAAGGAATATTGACCACCGCTAGTGGGGTGTTAGACAAAACAGCCTACTCATTCCATACAAGGTTTGAAGATGGTAACAATGGTACCAATCCAGAAGAACTGGTTGGTGCCGCACATGCTGGATGTTTTGCCATGCAATTGAGCTTTTTATTAGGTGAAGAAGGTTTTACAGCGGACAGTTTAGATGTAACCGCTACTGTGACTTTTGAAGATGGAAGCATCACCAATATTGTACTTAATCTGGAAGGGAAAGTACCTGATATTGATGCCGAACAATTTCAGCAAATTACGCACAAAGCCAAGGAAGTATGTCCCATTTCAAAGCTTCTCAAAACAGATATTCAACTAAAAATTAACCTCTTAAATACATAATAAATGACGACTGTAAAAGCATACGGAGCAAAATCAGCAACAGATGATTTGGTTCCTTTAGATATAAAAAGAAGAACGATAGGAGAAAATGATGTTAAAATTGAAATTCTCTACTGTGGTGTTTGCCACAGTGATATACACACCGTTAGAAACGATTGGAAAGGATCTCAATATCCAGTAGTACCGGGGCATGAAATTATTGGCCGTGTAGTAGGAGTAGGAGCCAAAGTTTCTAATTTCAAAAAAGATGATTTAGTAGGGGTTGGGTGTATGGTAGATTCCTGCCATAGTTGCGCTGCTTGTAATGATGATTTGGAACAATTTTGTACAAATGGAGCTACTTTCACCTACAATAGTGAAGACAAACATATAGCCGGGCAACGTACTTATGGAGGGTATTCAACCTCCGTAACGGTAGACAAACAATTTGTTTTAAGAGTGCCAGAAAATATAGATCCCGCAGCCGCTGCACCCTTGTTATGCGCAGGAATCACTACCTATTCTCCTTTGAGTCATTGGAAAATTAAAAAGGGAGATAAAGTAGGGGTTATTGGTTTAGGCGGATTAGGACATATGGGAATCAAATTTGCACACGCCATGGGCGCAGAAACCTTTATGATTACCACAAGTCCGGACAAAGCGGAAGACGCCAAAAGACTAGGCGCAGATGCAGTAATTATTTCCAAGAATGAAGAAGATATGGCAAAGCACAATAATACCTTCGATTTTTTGCTAAATACAGTACCTGTTAAGCATGATATAAACCCCTATTTACAATTATTGAAAATTGACGCTACCATGGTTATGGTAGGTGCTATTGAACCACTAGAGCCCATGAATGGAGGAAACCTTATTATGGGGAGAAAACGCGTTGCAGGTTCTTTAATTGGAGGTATAAAGGAAACGCAAGAAATGCTTGATTTTTGTGGGGAACACAATATTGTTAGTGATATTGAGCTAATTGATATGCAGCATATTAATAAAGCATATGAGCGAGTAACTAGCAACGATGTAAAATACAGGTTTGTAATTGATATGGAGAGTTTAAAGAAATAACTAAAAGAGACTCTTAAAAGAAAAGCCATCTTAATCCGTAATTCTAGCAATAGCCTCCTTTTCTTGGATTGATTTTAGGTATTCTGGAAACGCTTTATCTTTTGGTAAAAGTAACGCATGATACCTTCCTCTGGTTTTAACAGCCTCCGTAGTTAAAGGGGCTTTTTTATTTAAATACCAGGCAGTGTATGCATGTTCTTTACACCAGTCAAGAATTCGTTGGGTATTTTCTGTAATAGAGAGTTCTTCTCCAGAATGCATTTCTACAAAGAAAGAAGCAGTTCCTTTTTGAGCTAGTGAGATGGCTCCTTTTAATACTTCACCCTCTGCTCCCTCCACATCTACTTTCACCAAATCTGGAGTGATTCCTGTATGGTTTACCAGATAATCTATGGATAGGGTATGCACTTTGTAATGAGAATTGGTGCGCGCTGCGGTTTTGGCAAAACTCTGAAATTTGCTTCCAGCGGCTCCAGAACCCACCGTGTAAAAATCAACCATTTCTCCATTTTTCTCTGATAAAAAGGCATTTATAAATCGTGCTTTATGGGCAAAATTATTTAGAATAACATTTTCAGCAGCCTTGCTTAAAGCATTGGGATTTGGGTCTACCAAAATTATATTTTTTATTTGATCGTGGTAAAACATCATCATGGCAGACTGGCCAATATTAGAACCAATATCAAAAATGTGCTCAGACCGGCCACTTAAAGCAAACAACCAGGCATCATCATTATCAATTCGGTCACTTATGGTACCCTTATACACTTTATAGGTCTTGTCAAGTATGGCTTTTTGCACAATTCTTTTACGTACAAAACCAAACTTTTCAAACAGAGTTATAATTTGAGATTTGAAGAAATTGATCATGTTTATTAATAATTTTTGGGGCTTATTGAAGGTTCCTAAATTTTAAGTATTCAAAATACTAATGCTATTATTCATCTCATAAGAACTAATTATTGCTAAATAAATTATATAATCTATAGAGTGAATTTTTATTTAAAGATAAATAGAAACATCCTATTTTTCCTAAATGGCAGGAATTTCACATTCCAATTCAGGAATAAACAACTCTTTTAATTTCAGCACCATTTCACAATAGATTTGATAAGCAAGTTCAAAATCTCCTCTTTTAATAGCTTCTGCACAGTACTTAATGATTTTGTATAAACCGTTTAAGATCTCTTCCTCATCTTCTCTTTGCCTTATACAGTGAACAATATAAGGAGAGTGCTTATAGTAGATTTTAATAAGTTGCTCCCCATTGGGTTTTTGCATAAGGTAGGTATCTCTAAAGTCTCTCAAGAGTGTTAATTCTTCGCAATCATCTGGAAGTCCCCTGGCTTCAACGCAAGCAGTAGTAATATAACAGCACCTGTTTTTTTTAGGTGGTGGCGTTTTCTTTTTCTTAAAAATGAGCGGTTGTCTTATATTATCTAAGTCACTAACTCTTTGAAAAAGATCATCCATTTCTCTTTGAACCATTGCTCTCGGTCTGTGAGAATGAATTGCGTCCCTTGAAATCCGCATTAATTCGTCTGCCTGAGTTTCAGGTAAACCAAAAACATCCAATTCGGGTTCTCTTTCTTCTTTAATGGCTTCTAAAATAGTCTTTCTTACATTCTTATAAAGTTGATTTTGATCACTTCCAAATTCATCATGATCATTACGCATAGTGCCAATACGTCTTTGCAATGCTGCCATAGCACCAGACTTATCCTTAGCAAAAGTGGTTTGTATAAATTGATGCCATTTAATAGCATGCACGGTAAACTCATGGTTAAGTGTTTCCAGAAAAATGGGCTCTGTCATTTCTGGGGAAACCACAATCTCAATAAGAATATCAACCCCCTTCATTACCTCTACCGGATCTATTCTCCCCATAATTTCCTCAATACGGGTATCTGGATCTATATTTTCATCAAACATATGTTTGAGAATATCTTCTGAAGTACCACTAAAAACTACATTAGTAACTCCATGCAAATCTCCTTTGTCTTTTGATGTTTTAGGTTTGGCAGGAATAGTTCTGAAGATTAAATTATGATGATTTTTTTTATCATTTACAAAACGAAGATAATTGCCAATCTCCCCTCCCTGACTTTTTAGCGCATTCATAAAAATGCCAAATGCTTTCTCAAAAGCTAGGGAATCAGATCCATCCTGAAGAATTACTTGTCTTTGAACTATTTCACTTTGCTGAAACATGTTTTGATCTAAATAAGAATTAGCCATGGCTTGGATGCTTCCCAATTGATGTACCTGAGCGCTGGTATTTGCCATTTGTTGGAATTTACCCTGTAAGATAGCTTCGGGTCTGCCATCTGGAAAACCCTGTTTTTTAGTATCTAAAGCTGCTTTAAGAGGTGCGGAAACAGTATTAGAAGGTGCTTGGCTTATAGGATTTTTACGAACCGGGTCTTTCATAATCAATAGGCAGAATAGTAACTTTCAAGATATTAATTAATAAACAACTGCATATGCGTATTTGTACCTGTTTTTTAAAAACGAAACCTATTATAATTACGAATTAAATAAAAATAAGTCTTTATGCAAAACTAGACTCTATCAAAACTAAAATCTGAATGTGTTTCTATTTCTTTATGGAGAATACTTCTATATTTTTCAATAGCTTCCTCTGTGTCTTTTTTAAAAAGTAACATATGTTCTTTTAGAATGGGCTCTAGTAAATTTCTGAGACCATCAATATCAAAGTACAAACGCCCCGTACGCCTTATAAAAAAGTCCATAGGGTAACGCACCTGTTCATAAGCTACTCCAAATCTATATTCTGCTCTTGCCAAACGTTCATGAATGCTACCTCCTACCAACGTAGCATAAATAGCTAAAATAGTTTCTGATTGTTTTCCATAATTACTTACCAGAAACCAGGCATCATATTCTTCAAAACCATCTTCCCGCATACGGCTATAAAGATCTTTAATATATATTTTTACATCCTTATAAGAAGTAAATCCATCATTTCCAATTAATGGAATTTCATCAGTAAAGCATTTTTTGGTTTCTATTTCATAATCCTCCTCCAATTTTTTAGCCACTCTATTCACCACTCGTTCTGCCATCTTTCTATATCCGGTAAGTTTCCCACCAGCAATACTTATAAGTCCGGTATCAGAGGTGAATATTTCATCTTTTCTAGAGAGTTCTGATGCCGATTTTCCTTCCTCATGAATCAAAGGACGCAAGCCTGCCCAGGTTGAAATAATATCTTCCATTTCCAAATTGATATCAGGAAACATATTATTTACGGCGGAGATCAGGTAAATAGCATCTGCCAGATCTACCTGAACGTTGTCTTTGTTTTCGTTGTAGTTGGTATCTGTAGTACCAACATAGGTTATTTTACCTCTTGGAATAGCAAACATCATTCGTCCGTCTGGGATATCAAAATAAACAGATTGCTTTACCGGAAGTTTTTCATATGGAAATACCAAATGTACCCCTTTGGTTAAATGCAATTGTTTTCCTTTCTTAGAGTTATTTACTTCACGTAATTCGTCTACCCAAGGGCCTGCTGCACTGATGACATATTTGCTTTTAATTTCATACGCTTCTCCGGTAAGGGCATCCTTTACTTTGAGTCCTGCTACCGATTCATTTTCATAAACAAAGTTGGTTACCTTAGTGTAATTAATAGGAATCCCTCCATATTGTAGTGCAGTTTTGATATTTTCAGTAGTAAGTCTTGCATCGTCTGTGCGATACTCAGCATAATACCCTGCTCCTTTCAATATTTTTTTAGGCAGTAAAGGCTCTAGTTTTAAGGCTTCTTTTTTCTCTAACATTTTACGCTGATCATCTCCTTCTACCTGTGCTAAAATATCATATACTTTCAACCCAATTGAAGTAAGCCATTTTCCATAAGAGCCATTCTCAATAAGCGGTAATAGCATTTTTTCGGGTATTACTAAATGTGGTGCCAATTTATGCACAATTGCTCTTTCTGAACCTACTTCCTTTACCAGCCAGAAATCAAATTGTTTCAGGTATCGCAATCCTCCATGAATAAGTTTGGTAGACTTGCTACTGGTTCCAGAGGCGTAATCATTTTTCTCTACCAGCGCTACTTTCATGCCTCTAGAAGCGGCGTCTAACAGGATGCCAGCACCCGTAATTCCACCGCCTATCACCACTAGATCAAAGACCGTTTTTTTAAGTTTATTAACTGTTTTGTCTCTTTCTAAATTTGAAAACTTAATCTTCTTCATACCAATTTTTAGTTCTTTCAATGGCCTTTTGCCATCCTTTGTATAGTCTTTTTCTCTTTTTTTGATCAAATGTTGCAGTAAAAATGCGATTTAGTTCTCTTTGTTGATTTATTTCAGACTGCGTCCACATACCCACCGTAATCCCCGCTAAAAAAGCCGCACCCATTGCTGTAGATTCAATTACTGCGGGGCGATGTACTTCAGTTCCTAAAATATCTGCTTGAAATTGCATTAAGAAATCATTGGCAGCGGCACCTCCATCTACTTTTAAATTTGAAAGTTTAATCCCTGAATCTTCCTGCATGGCATCTAGAATATCTTTTGTCTGGTACGCAAGACTCTCTAGGGTAGCACGGGTAAGATGAGCTTTGCCTGTATCCCGTGTCAAACCAAAGACAGCTCCTCTTGCATACATATCCCAATAAGGCGCTCCCAACCCGGCAAAAGCAGGAACTACATACACTGGGTTTTCTCCGCTAACGGATTCCGCTAATCCCTGTGTTTCCTCAGCAGATTCAATCAGTTCTAATCCGTCACGCAACCATTGTATTGCAGCACCTGCAATAAAAATGCTCCCTTCTAGCGCATAGGTTACTTTTCCATTCAACCCCCAAGCAATGGTTGTTAGCAGGCCATTTTCAGATTTTTGCGGTTGCTCCCCTGTATTCATCAATAAAAAACAACCGGTACCATAGGTGTTTTTAGCGGTTCCCTTTTTAAAACATCCCTGCCCAAATAAAGCGGCTTGTTGATCTCCGGCAATGCCTCCAATAGGAATATTAACACCCCCTAATTCATAATCACCATAATGAAAAGCCGAGGGTTTTACATCTGGAAGCATCGTAGCAGGAATCTCTAGTGCTGCCAGCATTTTTTGGTCCCATTCTAAGCTATGAATATTGTATAATAAGGTTCTGGAGGCATTAGAATAATCAGTAGCATGTACCTTTCCTTTGGTAAGATTCCAAACCAGCCAGGTATCTATAGTTCCAAAGAGTAAGTCGCCTTTTAATGCCAATTCCCGTGCCCCCTCAATTTCATCTAAAATCCATTTTATTTTAGTGCCAGAAAAATAAGAATCAATAACCAATCCGGTATGTTTCTTTACATATGTTGCCAGCCCTTTTCTCTTTAAATCTTCACAAATAGGTGCCGTGCGTTTGTCTTGCCAAACTATTGCATTATAAACTGGTTTTCCTGTAGTTTTATTCCAAACAACCGCTGTTTCACGTTGATTGGTAATTCCAATACCCCTAATTTCTTCTGCTTTTACCTTCTGTGTTTGCATTACTTCTTTGAAAACTGCTAACTGACTCTCAAGAATGGCCATGGGATCATGCTCTACCCATCCAGATTTTGGAAAAATCTGCTCAAATTCCTGCTGTGCTATTCCTGCAATTTTTCCCTCTTGGGTAATAAGTAAAGCTCGTGAACTGGTAGTACCTTGATCTAGTGAAATAATGTATTCTTTGCCCATAAAATAAACAAGGTAAGTGATTACGTGTTTAAATTTATAACTTTAAAACGGAGAGCGCAAATGAAAAAGCCAAGCGAAAGTAATGTGCTATTTGTGACACATCTTTTAAAAAGGGGAGAGACGTATTCTAATTTTTAAAACTATTTTTAGGAGTTAAAAATTAATGCTTTAATACATAATTCTCTAATTTTCCAGATCTCATCAAATGAGTAAGGTATTGATTTTTCACGAATCCAATTCTTGATATAGGTTTGATGGTATTCAGTTTTGTAATCACCTATTTCGCAGGGTTGAATAATTTGTTCTTCTATAATATCATGTTCAATCTTACAAAAACTACTTTGCTTATTGGTGATATCTATTTTAGTGCCATTAACGCATAGGTAACAATGTGCTTCTGGTATATAAGGAAGTTGAAAAGTATTGAGAATAACATCAATATTTGATGTATTATTAATACCCATTCTATAAATACACATTAATAACTGAATACTTTCTATATTGTTTTCAATTGCCAAAGCTCTAACTAAGGCGTGTTTGGTGCTACAAGTTCCTCTGTCGTCTATTAGCACTTGTATAAAATCTGAGCGATCTTCATTTCTGGCATAAGGTAAATCCTGTACCCATTTTAAGACAGATTCAATAGTAAGGATGCCTTTTTTAATAAAGAACTGAGTAATTGTACCTGAAGATTTTAAAGGTAAGTTCATATAGCAGCACTTATTAAAGATTATTGTTTTTTCGTAAACCTTTCATCTGCGGTCATAACGGCACCACAATTAGTACAAGTACGCAAATCTTTAGAACCGTAAAAGTCCTGAAAATGAGGTAAAAAATCTTTTTCTATATCATGCAGTTCAAAGTAAACATCATGTAGCTTATGGTTGCAATTGTCACAAAACCAAAGCAAGCCATCTGTAAAACCTTTGCCTGCCCGTTTACGCTCAATCACCAACCCAATAGAACCTTCAGCCCTCACAGGAGAATGCGGTACTTTTGCTGGATGCAGATACATATCTCCTGCATGGAGTTCCATTTCTTTTCGTTGCCCATCTTCCTGAATAATTACTTTAATAGACCCCTCTAACTGATAAAATAATTCTTCTGTTTCGTTGTAATGGTAATCCTTTCTTGCATTTGGCCCAGCTACCACCATCACAATATAATCAGCTGCTTCTTTATACAAATTTTTATTCCCTACCGGAGGTTTTAATAGATCCCTGTTTTCTTCAATCCACTGATTGAGGTTGAAAGGTTTTGGTACAGACATATATTGAAATTTTGTTAAAATTACGGATTCCCGTTGAGTATGAGGAGTTTTTTAAGCTACAATTCACGCTGTTCAAAGGTATAAATGTTATTTTTAGGTTAGAAAATAGTAAGAAATACCACACTCTTAATAAGGTTCATTTACTCAAAATTTTAGAATTCAGCAGAACAGGCTACTTATTTTTCTTATTTTTATTGATCTGTAAAAAAATAAACATGAAATTTATACATCTTCTATTACTCTCCATTTTTATTTTAATCCTTGGTTGTCAGCCAAAATCCACTGAAAAAAATCCTGCAGAAATTTCAAAAATACCCTCAAAACCTGAAAAAATACCTGGAAATTTTGGGATCGTTATCCATGGAGGTGCTGGAACCATCCTCAAAAAAAATATGACCCCCGAACTTGAAAAAGCGTATAAAGACAAATTAGAAGAGGCCATACGTGCTGGTTATCAGTTATTAAGCAAAGGAGGTAGCAGTAGTGATGCAGTTGAAGCTACTATTAATATTATGGAAGATTCACCTCTATTCAACGCAGGCAAAGGAGCCGTATTTACAAATGCGGGTAAAAATGAATTAGATGCTTCTTTTATGGATGGTAAAACATTAAATGCGGGAGCAGTAGCAGGAGTTACTACGGTTAAAAATCCTATAGATTTGGCAAGAGCCGTGATGGATAAATCAGCACATGTAATGCTTTCAGGCCCGGGAGCAGAATATTTTGCAAGACAACAAGGACTGGAAATAGTAGATACTTCCTACTTTTATACTGAAAATAGATGGAAGTCTTTACAACGTGCTATAGAACGAGAAAAAGTTGAACTAGATCACGATGGTCAAGCACTCTTTTTTGACCCGATACTTAAAAATACCAAATTTGGAACCGTAGGTTGTGCTGCTTTAGATAAAGATGGAAACCTTGCTGCTGGTACTTCCACTGGAGGAATGACTAACAAACGCTGGGGGCGTGTAGGTGATGCACCTATTATTGGCGCCGGAACCTATGCCAATAACAACACCTGTGCGGTTTCTGCTACCGGATGGGGAGAATATTTTATTAGGCGTGTTGTAGCCTATGATATTTCTGCTTTAATGGAATACAAAGGTATCTCTTTACAAGAAGCAGCGAGAGAAGTGATCCAGAAAAAAGTACCTGATTTAGGAGGCGATGGTGGTATTGTAGCCATTGATGGGTATGGAAATATTGCTATGGAATTTAATACTGCCGGCATGTACCGGGCACATATGAACAAAGACGGCGAACTTACCATTGGTATTTATAAAGACAATGAAAAATAAACCCTGTATATTAGCCTAACCCTTATAACTAACACCCTCTTCAAAATGCGTATTCAAAAACTGCTGCTTTTTGCCTTCCTTTTCATGACGGCTTTCTCCTGTAAAAACAAGGAAGAAGAAATTCAAGAACAAATAGATAATCTTTTTAAATACCGGGAATACGTCACCGAAGTTTCTCAAGGACTCGTCTCTGCGCAATCAGATATTAGGGTGGTGTTAAGAAATCCCGTTGCAGGCTGGGAAGACAATCAGGAGGTTAATAGCAACCTATTTAAAGTATCGCCCAAAGTAAGCGGAAAAGTAGTAGCCTTGAACAACCAAACCATTGCTTTTATTCCAGAAAACGGATTTAAAAGTAATCAGGAATACGAATTCACCCTTGCATTAGAAGATATTATTCAAGAGCTTCCTAAAGGTTTTGACAACTTTACCTTTAAAGTAAAAACACTCAAACAACAGTTTAATGTTCATACAGATAGGTTACAGTCTTATTCAAAAGACTGGCAATATATAGAAGGTACTTTGCGCAGTAGTGACATTCTTTCTCTAGAAACGGCAAAAAAACTTATTAAAGTAAATCAGAAAGGGAAAACAGTAGCGGTAAAGCTAGATGAAGCCACCGCTAAAGGAACACAATTTTACTTTAAAATAGATAGCATACAACGTTTTGAAGAAGATTCTCAGTTAGACATAAGCTGGGATGGGGCGCCCTTTTCAATTGAAACCAAAGGAGAGGCTACTATCAAGATTCCAGGGAAAAATAATTTTACCGTAGTAGATGTTTCCGTTTTTGATGGAGATACTCAATACGTAGAGATCAACTTTTCAGATCCGCTTAAAAAGAAACAGAACTTTGATGGTCTTATAACACTTCAAGGCGTCAACAATTTAAAATTTAGTGTAGAAAATAACATCCTCAAAGCCTATCCCAACAAAGAAATTAAAGGAACAGCAACACTAGAGATCTTTCAGGGAATTTCCAGCACAGATGGTTATAAATTAAAGAGTCCTTTTTCAGAACTCATCGCTTTTGAACAGATTAAACCCGAAGTGCGTTTGCTGCAAAGTGGAACTATTCTTCCTTCCTCAAACAACCTGAAAATTAATTTTGAAGCCGTAAATCTTAAGAAAGTAGACGTAACTGTTGTACGCATTTTTGAGAACAATGTGCTGCAATTTTTACAACAAAATAACCTCTCAGGAACCGGAAACCTTCGCAGGGTAGCAAGGCCTATAGCAAAGAAAACCATCACGCTACAAAACAATCTTTCTACCAATACCACCAAGTGGAAAGCCTATGCGCTAGACCTTAAAGAACTTATTAGTCCAGAAAAAGGTGCTATTTACAGAGTAGAATTTGACTTTAGACCTGCCTACAGCAGTTACCGCTGTGACAGTAATAATTTTAAGGAGGAAGAAGAAACTAATTACGATGAGGAAGAACTAGAGACCAGCAACTGGGATAGTTATGAGAATTATTATTATGACGATTATTACTATGACTATGATTACAACTGGAATGAGCGTGAAAACCCATGTCATACCAGTTATTACCGCAATAAAAAAGTAGCTACCAATGTATTGGCTTCAGATTTTGGAATTACTGTAAAGAAAGGTGTGAACGAATCTTACTTTATAAGTGTGAATGATATTGTGTCTACAGACCCTATGCAAGGTGTAAGAGTAACTTTCTACAACTACCAGCAGCAGGAAATGGGGAGTAAACTCACGGATGTAGACGGTACCACTATTTTTGATGCCGATAAACCCGCCTTTTTTGCCATAGCCAAAAAAGGAAAACAAAAAGGCTACGTGAGACTCAATGATGGGAACGCACTTTCCATTAGTAAATTTGATGTTGCTGGAGCGAGATTACAAAAAGGACTCAAAGGTTACCTCTATGGGGAAAGAGGAGTTTGGAGACCTGGCGATACGCTTTTCCTCTCTTTTATTCTCAATGACAAAGCCAATGATTTACCAGATACGCATCCGGTAAAATTTGAATTAAAAGACCCTTATGGCAAGATCATCAGCCGCGAGGTGCGTACCTATAGCCTTAACAATTTTTACAATTTTACCATCCCCACAAATGAAAATGCACCCACCGGAAACTGGCAAGCAAAAGTAGCTGTTGGAGGCGCCGAGTTTAATAAAACCATCAAGATTGAAACCATTAAACCTAATCGCTTAAAAATAAAAGCCGACTTTAAGGCAGAAATTATCTCCTCTGTAAAACCCGTAGAGGGCAATCTGGAAGTAGCTTGGTTACACGGTGCTATTGCCCGTAACCTCAAAGCAGATGTACAAGCAAAGTTTAGTGCCAAAACAACCTCGTTTAAACAATTTCCCGGTTATACTTTTGATGACCCTTCCAGAAGTTTTAATACCGAAGAGCAGCAAGTCTTTAACGGACGCTTAAATGAAGAAGGAAAAGCCAGCTTTACCCTAAAACCGCAATTATACGGCAAGGCACCGGGTATGCTCAAAGCTTCCTTTATTACCAAGGTCTATGAAAATGGGGGCGATTTTAGCACCGATGTTTTTACCAAAACCTATTCGCCTTACGGCACTTATATAGGGCTAAATGCACCTAAAGGAGACAAAGCAAGAGGCATGTTACTTACAGATACCAAACACCGTTTTGAAGTGGTGAGTGTAGATGAAGAAGGCAACCCCAAAGCAGCTAAGAATCTTAAAGTGTCTATTTACAAAGTAAGCTGGAGATGGTGGTGGGATACTTCCGCAGATAATATTTCTTCCTATAGCGGGAGTCAGTACCGCGATAAAGTATTTGAAAAAACTATCAACACAGGAAGCAATGGCAAAGCCGATTTTGAGTTTCAGTTAGACTATCCTAATTGGGGGCGATATCTGGTAAGAGTAGAAGACCCAAATGGAGGGCATACCACCGGAAAAACCATATATATTGATTGGCCGGGCTGGGCAGGAAAATCCAGAAAGAATGATCCTTCTGCCGCCACCATGTTGGTCTTTTCTACCGATAAAAAAACCTATAATGTAGGCGAAAAAGCCATTGTTACCTTCCCAAGTAGTGCGGTAGGGCGTGCATTAGTAACCGTAGAAAACGGTAGTGAAGTACTAGAATCTCTATGGGTAACCCCTACCAAAGACGAAACCAAGTTTGAAATACCCATTACCTCCTTATACACACCCAATGTGTATATTCATATTAGTCTACTGCAACCGCATGCCTCTACTGCTAATGATCTGCCCATACGTTTGTATGGTGTAGTACCCATTATGGTAGAAGACCCTGCAACCAGGCTAGCGCCAAAAATTGCGATGCCAGATGTGTTACGCCCAGAAGAAACCGTTACCGTAAAAGTAAGTGAGGAAAAAGGGAAGGCAATGACGTATACGGTAGCCGTGGTAGATGAAGGCTTATTAGACCTTACCCGGTTTAGAACACCAGACCCGTGGAATACCTTTTATGCACGCGAAGCTCTAGGCGTAAAAACCTGGGATGTGTATGATGATGTGATTGGCGCTTTTGGCGGACGCATAGATCAAGTATTTGCTATTGGTGGTGATGAAGATGCTGCGGGTGCCAAAAACAAAAAAGCCAATCGCTTTAAACCTATGGTAGTCTATCTAGGACCCTTTAGTTTAAAGAAAGGAGAAACCAAAACCCATAAAATTGACATTCCTAAATACATAGGTTCTGTAAGAACCATGGTGATTGCCGGAAACGAAAGTACAGGCGCCTATGGCAATGCAGAAAAAGCCACTCCCGTGCGTAAGCCGTTGATGGTATTAGCATCTTTACCAAGAAAGATTACTCCCGGTGAAAAAGTAACCCTTCCAGTGACTGTTTTTGCGATGGAAAAAAAGGTGAAAAATGTAAGCATCCGCATCAAACCAGACCCTTCATTTAAGGTAAATGGCGAAGCAACGCAACAACTTTCCTTTGCACAGCCAGATGAGAAAATGGCGTATTTTGAATTGGAAGTAGCAGATTTCTCCGGCATCGGAAAAGTAATTGTAGAAGCCTCCGGAAACGGAGAAAAAGCCTCCTATGAAGTAGAGATAGATGTAGTGAATCCTAATCCGGTAACCTCCAAAGTCTCAGACCTCACCGCAGATGCCAAGGCTACGCAAACACTTTCCTTAGAAACCTTTGGTATTGCCGGAAGCAACACAGCAGAGATAGAACTTTCTACTTTACCACCTATGGATTTCACCTCTCGCTTGCAGTACCTTATCCGGTATCCGCATGGCTGCGTAGAACAAACCACCTCAGCGGCATTTCCACAATTATTCTTGGGAGATATTTTTGATCTTACCCTAGATAAGAAAAAGAAAATACAGGCAAATGTGAGCTCCGCAATTAAACGTCTGGGCAGTTATCAATTGCCTAACGGCGGATTCTCTTATTGGAACGGGCAAAATTATGCCAACGACTGGGGAAGCAGCTACGCAGGTCATTTCTTATTAGAAGCCAAAAAAAGAGGCTATGTAGTGCCTATTGGCTTTAAAAATAGCTGGGTGAACTATCAGCAGCAAGCCGCTAAACAATGGCGTAAAACCAATAATAATTCCGACTTAATGCAAGCGTATAGATTATACACGCTGGCACTTGCCGGAAACCCAGATGTGTCTTCTATGAACCGACTGCGAGAAACCCCGGGAATCTCTAATGAAGGAAAGCATCGCCTTGCCGCTGCCTATGCTTTAATAGGGCAAAAAGGTGCTGCCAAAGAGATCTTAGCCAATACTAATATTGATTTTCAACCAGTACGCTATAGCTATTTAACCTATGGTTCCCCAGAAAGAAACCGTGCCATGGCATTAGAGACCTATACTATTTTAGAAGATAAAACCAAGGCACAGGAGTTAGCAAAATCCGTAGCCAATACCTTGAGCAGTAACCAATGGATGAGTACCCAAAGTACCTCTTATAGTTTATTGGCCATCGCAAAATTTGCAAAGCTGGTAGGCGGAAAAGAATTGAATGTGAGCTATACCATAAATGGGAAAACGGAAACCTTGAGTAGTAAAAAAGCATTGGCCGGAAGAACCCTAACGGTTAAAAAAGGCACAAATGAACTCAGCTTTACCAATAACCGCGAAAGCACCTTATTTATAAGAGTTGTCAATTCTGGCATCCTTCCAGTAGGCGAAGAGCAAGTGGAGCAACGTAATTTGACGGCTTTGATGAAGTTTAAAAACCGTGACGGACAAACCATAGATATTTCCAAACTCTCACAGGGTACAGATTTTGTAGCCGAAGTAACCATTACCAATAAAAAAGGAGAAAAGGTAAGAGATATTGCGCTGGCGGAGATCTTCCCTAGCGGTTGGGAAATTGTAAACACACGCTTTACAGACTTTGGAAACTTTGCAGCTAATAAAGTTACGTATACCGACTTAAGAGATGACCGTGCCAATTTCTACTTTGACTTAAAAGGCTATGAAAGTAAAACCGTAAAAGTATTGCTCAATGCGTCTTATTTAGGCACCTATTATTTACCCGGTGTACAATGCGAAGCCATGTATGATAATGATTATTTGGTGCGCACCAAAGGGCAATGGGTTGAGGTAGTGCGGTAGCGCATACTATTGAAATAATAACTACTGGCATTAAGAGTTTATACTTTTAGTGCCAGCTTTTTTGCAATCTTACGTTGCGATGCACTGCGAAGTGTTCTAAATGGTTCATGAGATCTCGCTATTTTAAAACGGGGCTTCGAGCACCTCAGCTCATGCTTCTCTACGTACTTTTTGATACGTCTTTATGATTATGTTGTATAGAGTTGGTGGGCCTCTTTTTTTGTTTCTTTTTTGGAGAAGCAAAAAAGACCAAAGAGATAGATAAGCACCAACCGTTTCAGGAATCTTTCTTATTTGCATAGTCTCTATATGGTTTCTTTAAATTTATTCTTAAGGAAAAAAAAGAATTCACTTCTAAATATCTTATTTACCCATAAACCACACCTATTAATGTAAACTATACTTTACACGCAAAGCAAACTACCCCCACAAAAGCACCTCAAAAACCTTTTTTTAAGTCTTTTAAGTGAAACATGCGGAGGAAAGAGTGAAAACCTCCGCATGTTTAGACCCAAACCTCCGCAACATTGAAGGCAAACCTGCGGGGGTTTTGGGTAAAAGCTGCGATACTTTAAAAAAGATTTGAGCTATAACGACTTTAAAAGATATTTGGAAACTAAGACAACAAAAGCATGTAGAGTATAGTTTACCATGTGAAGATTTTACTTTTCACATACTTTTTTTAAATAAATTGTTTGAAATTGTTGTTTCACAGCAGACAAAACTTTAGGAAGGATGCTGTTATTTTGAAAATAAATAGGGTTGGGTTTTACTATTGGTAATGCTAGTATTTGAAAACTGGCGGGAGGGGATACTCAAAGTAACTATACACACCAATATTCAACAATTAACAATCTTTTATCCCTATCTAGCTAGAAATAAAAAATTATTTGTATATTCCTACAATAATAACAACTTAAACTTACATTTTATGTTTTCAAAAATTTTTTCAGAATACAGAATCGACAGGAAATCATTATCAAAAATTCAAGGATCTGGTTCAGGTACAGTCACTTGTGCAGATGGAGCTACATTTAGTGCTTCAGCAGAATCAATGGATTCAGTGATTCAAGGAGGCGATCGTTGGTGTCGAGATCATGGTGGTGCGACTAATTATTTTTTTGTTGGTGATCTGCAATAGATTTTTGCCCAACCAACGGCTACGGAAAGATAAAATAAAGACTTGCCATCAATAGCAAGCTGCTCTTAAATTATGTATCCAAACATTATCCTTTCTAACTGGAGCTAATACTTCGTTTATCTTTAGTTTTATTGATGTTATGTATATACCAATTAAGAAAAGTTAATCAATGTGCTTATGGATTTGTTCCCTAGGAATAAATATATAGAAGCGCATTGATTATACTCGTAATTTGCTGGTTGTAGTTAATATTACTTTACTACTTCTATTTTCGTAATTCGTATTCTTTTCCCAATCTTAACTTTACAAAACTTTATATCGAGATTAGATTCTTTCATTATTTTTTATAATTGTATGAAATTCATTCATTTTCAATTTCTCAATATAAATTATTTCAGATAATGCATTTTTGAAGTAGTGCCTACAACATTTGTAATTTATTTTATCATAAGATTCTAATAATCCAAGTCTCCATTCATCTTCATATTGTCAATGACTGTTTTTAATTGTTAAAGGTTCTTCCTCTGTCCTAAATATTTGAGGTATATCGATGTCATAATTAATTGGTTTCCAAAAATCACCCTGGATTGAATAAGCCGGATGATTTATATTCTGAATTATTTTTATTTATGTCATTGTCTTGCTCTACCTTATAATAGCCCAAAAATATTCCTGAATAATCATTAGCGCAATGTGATCACATTGTAGGATTATCCCATTTAATCGTAAAACAAGCAACACTCCAAATATTTTGTAATCGAAGAATTTGTTCATCGTGTTTTAATACTTTATCGTATTGAAAAGAATAGCCTAAGCCATCGAAAAAACCACTTAATCCTTCTTATTTGGAAAACCATAACATACTAAGTTCGATCAAAGTATTCACCCACGAATTTCCTAGTTGTCTATATCGATAGGAAGTATTTGGATTTTGAATTCGCAAGTTTGTTTGTTTTAATTACTACCAACGGCAGTTTGTCTAAAACCTATCAAAATTTGCTATAAATATATATCGTTTATGAATGTGAGAAAAAATCAATATTTAAACATAGTCTATATATAAAGCCTAGAATTACTTTTCTACGCTTTTTTCCTAGAATTGTAAGTGTTTTTGAGCTTCTTAAAAAAATGGCTCCCCGCTGTAAATACTATTATTTTTAAAATTTATGAAATAGCACTAGCAAAACTTTAAAAAAACTGCTTTTATTTTGGAAATAAATAGGGTTGGGGTTTACTATGGGAAATACGACCAAGTTGGAAACTGGTGTGAGCATAGGATTATTTGACTAAAGCTACCAACTGTTTTTATTCGTATTCAAATGTCATTGTTTCAGTGCTCATAACAGTTCCATCATCTTTGGTTTGAAAGATAGTTTTGTGTATTGGGTAATCATCAGCATCATAAATTATAGAAGTGTTGATATGTCTTATATATGGATCATGCCCTTCACGATAAGTGGTTAATGTACATTTTATTTGATTGTTTTCACAAAAAGTATTAGTAAAAGAATCAGCTGCAAAAATAATTTTATTTGCATTCGTAAAGTTATTACTTGGGGTTGGGTTTGTGTCGTATTGAAATTGGCGATGAAAATAACCTTCTGCTATTACAATGTTACCATTAGTGTTATAAGTGAAATTATCAGCCCGTTGTGAATCGTTTTCAATATAACTACTATGGCTATAAATGCTATCAACTCTATTCTCAGAATTATAGAGGAAATCTAATTTATCATCTTTTATCCCGTTAGCATCATAAAATACCATTTCGGTTAAATTATCATTCAAATAATTATATTCAATAGTTCTGATTAGTGCTTGATTTTTGTAAACGGAAGAAGATATAATTAAATTATTTTCATAGTTAAAAATAATATTAAATACATCTGGGGTGGATTGATCTAATGGACTAAAAGTCTTAATATTGGTAACATTATTATCCGAATCGTAAAAAAAATATCGTTCATTGTTTTGGTAATCACTTTCTTTAGTTAGTTTAATGAGCCTTTTTTTATTCGCTTCAGAAATTGGTTGTGAATTATCGTCGTCTGAAACGCAAGAAAAAATAAGTAGTCCGATAAAAATTCTTATAAATACGTTAAGTTTTTTCATGAAGTCTTTTTTTAAAGATGCTATAAAACGCAAAACGTTGCGTTAGTAATTTTGCAACCGTTTTGGTTGCCTCTATTAATGGGCATCGCTATGGTATATAAAGTGTTGATTTTATCTTATAATGTTTGCTCAGGATTCAAATAACGAAACAAAAGAATCCAGAATGATGCTTTAGGTTTACACCTACGAAATTATCATAAGAATGATCTTGAAAAGAGGGGCTGAGGGAGACTTTACCATTGCGATGTCAGCAGTTGCAAACTGGTGGGGTATGGACGATTGTGTATTGACGGTAGTAGTTTTATCATTCGCCGCATGAAATATTCTTAGAAAAATGATCTTGGTAAAATTGGTACCAAGAATTATAAAGTTCAATTCGTTCTCTGCCCTGTTTTTCACTTGAATTAAAGTATCTATACTCATTTTGACCAACACTAAGTCTAGGCAATTCATTATCAAAATACCATTTAGTTCTACCAAGAAATAAATGATCTTCTCCAACCATCCATCCATGCCAATGTGGTAAGTTCTCATAAGTTCTCGCAATAAACTCAAATCTTTCTTTAAAATCTTTTACCGTAGTTTTGCAATAGTCATCAATGTCAAGTATTCTATCATTTGATTCCTTAATCCAATTTGTCTCATGTTTTGAAAGAGATAATTTTTCCAAATATTCAGGAGAAACGAATAAAACTTGTAATTGAATTTTAATGCTTGGATATTTTCTTAACAATATTGGAATTGAATGACAAATAAAGTTTTTCCAAGAAAAAGTCATTGCAACCGCTAATAATTTTAATGGTACTTCTACATTACTCTGATATGATTTCGAATGGTCATATATATATTCTTCAACGCATTTTTCTAGAGCAGGAAATGCTAATCGATAATCATCGTAGTATTTTCCAGGGTAATAAAGTTTTTCAATTTGTTCTTGAAGTGTTTTTGATTGAATACTTAACTCGGTTCGAAGCTTTTCTGCTTCGTTTTCAGATTTTTGTGCCTGAGCAAGTAAAAGCTTTGTTTCTGCATGAGTCTTATTTTTATCAAAACATGATTAATAAGAGTGACTACAATGCCAGAGACTAATGAAGACCCTAATATTAGTGAAACAATTTGAATATCCATATAACAAAGTTTTATCTATGTTCAGCCTAACAGTGATGTGTAAAAAACGATTAGAGATACCTTAGAGTACCAACCAAACTTACCAAAAACTAATGGTTTTTCTTATAAAATAGCTCGAAACACGTATTTATTCGTAAGAAAATAATGCTGAACACAAAGATTTCTTATTTAAAGGCAAGATAAAACAGCGGTGTTTAATAAACTTACGGGAATCCGTAGGGCTTGGAGTTGGTTTAAGAATAGTGGCAGCTCTTTTTTTTGCTAACAGTTTGTTTTTGGTTTGCTATAAAGCATTGTGCTAACCATCAAGCAGATTTCTCAGTCGCTATGCTTCTTCAAAATGACCGTTTTTTTATAAATGAAGTGGTTGGGATTGCCTTCCAGTTCCACTCCCGCTCAATGCACCCCCTTACACTTAAATTTTTATCCTAGAACAAAACCAAAACTGGAATAGATAGTTCGTTAATTTTACTGGCTATTCATTCACTGCTATCCTCGTCAACAATAGAAAACACTATTGATTTTTCATAAAACGTTTTATCGCTACCCACTGTTTTAGCATATCTCTAGCGTCTTGTGCCGGATATCCTAACACGGTTTTTCCAGCTTCTACATCATTCATAACTCCAGATCCCGCACCTACAGTGGCACCAGAATGTATGGTTGTGTGGTCTTTAATAGAAGCACTTCCCCCAATAATGACGCCATCACCTAAGGTAACCGAACCTGCAAGTCCGCTGTGCCCTGCCATAATACAAGAGCGTCCCATAATACTGTTATGTGCTACTTGTACCAGGTTATCAATTTTACAGCCATCGCCTACAATAGTAGAGCTGAATTTTGCTCTATCAACACAAGAATTGGCACCAATTTCTACATAATGCCCTATAATAACATTTCCTATCTGTGGTATTTTTACGAGTTGCCTGCCATCTTCACTAGGTCTATAGCCAAAACCATCTGCTCCAATACTTACATTGGTATGAAAAATACAATGACTGCCAATAATACAGCGCTCCCGAATTACGGTTCCAGACCAAACGGTCGTATGATCGCCTATCATGGTTTCATCAAAGACACAAACATTGGGGTATAAAGTTACACTGTTCCCTAACTCCACATCTTTACCTATATAGCAGTTGGCACCAATTTTACAGCCACTCCCAATTTTTGCGGTTTCATGTATTACCGCAGTGGGGTGAATGTCTATATCAAAAACAGGGGGAGCCGGATTAAAAAGCTCTAATATTTGAGCCATGGCTAAATCTACATTTTTTACCTTAATAAACGCGCGATTGTCACCAGGTGCTATCTTTACATGTTCATTTACAAAAGCAACAGATGCTTTAGAGTCTGCCCAAAACTTTACATACTTACTGCTTCCAATAAACGTAATTTGAGTTTCATTCGCTTTTTTTATTTCTTCAGGACTTTCAATTTTATGAGTGGTATCTCCTATTAATTCACCTTTTATAAGGTCGTTGATTTGGGTTACAGTGTAAGATGTCATTTGTAGTTCTAATTAGTGGCTAGTTAGTTATATGAATGGTAAACAGAAAAGAAATTTGCAGTATGGCACCATTTGTTCTGTTGAAGAACAATATTTTTAATTTTCAGGGAGTGATGCATTTATAATGTACTAGTAAATGTGCTTGTGGTGATGCTAAAAATACAAAACTTTATCCTTACAGAAGAATGAGACTGTTTTTTAATGAAATCGATTGCGTTGAAAAACAAACATTGTCTGATATGCTAGTACGTTTTAATTCTGAGACAAAAAATAAAAGTCTCAACATAAGTCACAGATACCTTTATCGCAATACCAGTAATAGAAATAGATACTTGTGATTTTTTGCATACCAGAAAATGAAGTTACAAAAACAAAACACCCATTAGCGAAGCATCTTACCGATAAGCTTTTTATTCAGCTTTTGCCTGAAAATCAACGCTAGCCTTTGATTTTAATTCGCTGTCTAAATAGAGTTCTTGTTCTTTTAATAAGTCCATTTTTTTGATCTCTGCTGGTTTTAGAATGCTCCTTTCTATCACTTTTCCTTTTTCTTGAATTCTTATAACAACATCATTTTCACCAATGTTTTCAATAATTGCAATACTCCTATCATCATTAGAATATGGATTTAGGGCAGCATCTTTACCAGACCCTTTACCCGTAATTGACATACTTTGTGATGGGCTCAATTCAAATACAGATTGACCAGATACGTTATGAGCATACAAAAGAAGTAAGAAGAGAAAGAGCGGTAGTTTTTTCATTTTCCAAAGATTTTTATGCTTGTTTGTTTTAATAAACCTGTAAACAGCTGTATTTCAACATATCAAGATACGTACTAAAAATAAGAATTTTTCATTTAATTATGTTAAAAGGGAAATAACTCCTTCTAATTTCAAACGGGTATTCGCTAGCAGTTTTTTTAGTTTTAGTACTAATTTAATTGCTTGAGCCTGTTTCCAAAACAGTTCTTAATCGTTCAAAAGCAGCACCCCAACCATTATAAATTCCCATTTCTTCTTGTTGTTTACAGTATTCGGAGGTAGTGTGAATTACACTAAAAGTAAATTTTGTTTGCGCACCATCTGCTTCAAAATAGATTTGTAACTCTACTCCTTCTGTCATTGGTTTAAAATCGGCGGAGGTGATAATTTTTTGTAGATCAACAATCTCTTTATAAGTTCCTTCTGATATAAATTCTTTTCCATTTGGCATAGGCATGGAATATTTCCACTTTCCACCTACTTTAAAGTTATGTTCAGTAACTTTCATATCCATTCCATTGGGTGCCCACCATTTGAGGATTTGTGCTTCTTGTGTCCATGCATCCCAAACTAATTTTAACGGGGCATTTAAGGTTTTTTTAATTGTTATTGTTCTGTTTGCTAAATCACTCATCTTTATTGTTTTGGATTTGAATTTGATTAACATAATTTTCAAAAGAATCTATTCTATCTTCCCATAGTTTATGGTATTGTCGTATCCATAGAAAAGCCGGAATCAATTCTTGTGGTTGAATTAAACATAAACGTTCTCTTCCTATTTGGTTAAAATGAATGATCCCGCATTCGTTTAATATTTTTAGATGTTTTGAGATGGCAGGTCTACTGATATCAAATTTTTCTGCCACCTCATTCACGCTTAAAGTTTCCGTAGCTAGAAGCTGTATAATTTCTCGTCTAATAGGGTCTGCAATTGCCTGAAAAACATCTCTTCTCATAAAATGTGTAACTAATTGATTACAAATATATATGTAATCATTTGGTTACGCAAATATATATTTGAAAAAAACATCCATCAAATACTTAGTTCTGCTCAACATAAAATAACTTGAAAAAAACATCAAGTTTTACCTACTTTATGGTAATTTAATGTAACAAATACGCTTAAATTGTTACTAATCAAGCATCATCAATCAAAAAACCAATTTATATGAAACTCACCAAAAATTCAGGGAGGCTTCTTGGCTTGCTCTTTTTAGTTAGCGTAATAACCGGAGGTGCCGGAACAGCACTAAGAGGTTTAAGTGGCATTGATGCCAATACAGTAGATTTTCTTTTAGAGCTTATTAAGAGTAGTTCTCAAATGAAACAAGCTATTTATTTGGATATGTTTGGGAGTGCATTGGGTGTTGCCATAGCTATCTTTTTGTATCCGTTTATTAAAAAATTCAGTACTCGTATGGCACTAGCTTATACCGGAATTGCTTTCATAAACTTTACTATTATTACCCTTAGCAACGTGATTCATATTTCTTTACTCACTGTAGCTTCAGAGTTTGAAATGGGCGGCGGTAGTAACCCAGAAGACTATACAATTCTTTCCAGCATGCTTTACGAAGCGTATTACTGGATTCATTTTATAATGCTAATACTCTATGCTGTTGGAGGAATGGTTCTATATTTTTTCTTTTTCAAAACAAAACTAGTTCATCAATGGCTTGCTATTTGGGGAATAATTGCTTCTCTCATTGTTTTTGCAGGAGGGGCTTTACAATTGGCAGCACAAAGTGTATCCTTTCTGCTATTTCTACAAAACGGTATTTTTGTACTTTGTTTTATCCTCTATTTATTAATTCTAGGTTTTCGCCCTTCTCATTGCAAGGAATTATCTAAGGCTGTATAGTTTGTCTATAGCATAAAATCAATGGCCTTTTGCAGGTTACTTCACTTGAAGTAATATACTTTTTACATCCTTCTATTTCCAGAAAGGCTATCTGGCTTTCCCGATTTTGATGAACCATGAACGTCCTCATTTAAAATACTATTACTCTGGTTTTGTAAAAGTCTATTTAACGATACTCCAAAAAAACATGGAAATAGAATTCTATCATTTCACAAAACATTTTATTTTTTCTTCAGTAGTCTGATATAGAAAACAATATGTTTTTAGCATAAAAATCTTTGAGCTTGCTGTTGGGGGTATTTATATATTTTATTCACAATTGACTTTGGAATATTTCCAAAAAATTTAACCCTCCTAAATAATATTAAAATCTAATGAGAATTGTCCCCCCGCTTTTACGCGCAATGTCTGTCATTGAGTCATTGCAGCGAAATGTAAATTATATGAGTGAAAACAAATTTAGAGTTGATGAATTTATCCATGAACCTAAAATTGATTCATTAAAATTATCAGGATTTGGCTTGCAAAATAGCGATCTGGAAGAGCTTACACCACATCTCTTATCTTTAGAGAGCCTGAGGCACCTAGACTTAAGCGATAACGATTTTACAAGAGTCCCAGAAGAGTTCAATCAATTATCATCTTTAGAAAGTCTTAACTTAGAAAACAATAGGTTGATAGCATTGCTTGAAAAAATGGATGGCCTCGTTAGCTTAGAAGAACTTCTCTTAGGACAAAATTCATTTGAGGAATTACCTATAAGTATTGGAAGCCTACCAAGTTTACAAGTTCTGGAAGCAGACAGAAACCAGTTGAAAACCCTCCCAGAAGAAATTGGAGATTTAAAAAGCCTTAAAACACTAAAATTATGGGGAAATCAGATCAGAGAACTTCCTGCAAGTATTGGTAAGTTGAAAAAATTGAATTCCCTAATGATCAGCTATAACCAGCTAAGGTCTTTTCCAGAAGAAATAGCTCAATTAAGACAGCTCGTAGCGCTTAGAGCCGAAAGAAATCTATTGAACGCTATTCCTGATGAATTCTCCAATTTGAAGAGTTTAGAACAACTTAACCTATGGGGAAATTTAATAGAGAATGTTACACCTGAGATTGGAAAATTGAAGCGTTTACAAAAACTTGTACTAGACGATAACAGAATTAGCACACTTCCCGAATCAATAGCTAAAATTGATACTTTAGAAGTTCTTGAAGTAGATGGAAATCCACTAGCTACTTTCCCAGAGGAAATGGACGCCGCAAAAGGAATTGCTTCTAAAAAAGAAGATAGAATGGGAGAGGATGTATGTTTAGATACCCCCTATGCTGAAATCTTACATGAGTCCAAATCAAAAATAGATGCACTTATTAGTAGGGCTGCTATTCCAACGCTAGCATTAGAATCTCCACTTTTTGATTCCCAAAAACAAGTATCTATCTTGGCACATGAACTAGAAATTATCTCAAAATTTAAAGACGAGTCTAATGAAATTTTTAAAGAGAAGCTTAGCGCTCATGCTGAACTTTTTCTTAAAGAATTAGAGAGAGGAATTGGTATTATTTTATCCGATGTTAGTAATAAAAATCAAAATGATTTAAATTTAGCCAAATTTTTTACACCAAAAAATTTAGCTCAAAAAAGCAAACAGAAAATGGGTACTCCCACTAAAAATAGTATCAAAAGAAAGCCAGGTGGTCCTAATTTTAAACTTTAGTAATCGTTGTACATTGAGTTCTCAGGAAGTATGATTTTTTGAAACTATTATAAAAAAGAATGTTTTAAGATGTAGGAATAAATGATCCTTGCAAATTAAGATTTTCATATCAAGCGGAAACCCTTTATATGAATAGGTTGGGGGCATTGATAACAATACTTGATGCCCTTAATACGCTTCCATATATAGCAAAGGCAGATATAACTTTGGCATGCATAAACAAGAACTCTCTTCAAGGCGATTAGACTGCAGAAGGCATAGGTTACTAAAACTAATTAGTACAACAGGATAGTAACAAACATAATTCCAAATACTGCCACAGGCACCACAAAAAGCATGTAAATAAAAGAAATGAGATTGGCTTTTATGATGGCTCCTAACCAACTGCTTTTATAAAAGTTACGAAGTGCCAACAAGAGGTAAAGAATAAAGGATAAATAGAAGAGTACCTGAATCCAAATAGGTATTTCCAGAAATTCTTTTGCTAGTAATAACACACAAAATGAGGAAAAAATAAAGGTGAAAAAGTAAAAACCAAAGACCATATGATGTGCAAAAGTGGCCCTTTTCCAATAAAAGATTTTAAGTAAAAAAGCAAATAACGGAAGCATGAAAAACATCGCAATAGGGACTGTGTCATAAAGCGTTTTCAAAATACCGCCTCCCTTTTGTTTATAAAACTTAAGTATTTGTCCATACATTTTTCTTGTAAAAACACCTGCATCTTCAGCCATTCCCATAGCTGCCAACTGCTCCTCTTTTGGTGCTTTTGATTTTATAAGGGAGTCTAAAACTTTTCGTTTAAATGTAAAAGATAGGTTTACAGGTACTTCGTCTGCTTCCATCACAGAATCTATTGTTTTTAATTCTTCCTCAGACATTCCGGTATACTTCTGATTATCTCTTAGTACCTTTTTTGCTTGTTCTATGGCAATGGAATCTTTTTCTATACTGAGGGTATCTATGGTAATTTCCCTGTCAAATCCTTTTTTTAAAGCTTCAGACATAGCTGTATCTGCTTTTCTTACGGAAAATGAAAACACAAAAAAGAAAATTACAGAAATAAATAAATAAAATTGTGCCGGATGCAAATAGGTGAGCCTTTTACCGTCTACAAAACGTCTTGCCAGAACGCCTGGTTTTGTTAGCAAGGGTACAAAACTTCTAAAAAATCGGGCGTCTATAGAAAAGTAATTACTAATGGTATTGCTAAAAAGTACCCCAAAAGTTAGGTTATCGGCAGTCTCCTGTCCGCAATACGGACAATAATCAAAAGCTGCGTCAAAAGTTTTCTCACAGTTTTTGCATTGGTCAGTAGAAGGCATTGCAAAGGATTTTTTTAAAAATACAAAAAGAATTTAGAAATAGTGGTTAAATAAAAGCTATACGTCTTAATATGTGTTATGGAATTGATATTTTTAGCAGAACAAAATAAAAGCCTACATTTAAAGTTAGCTATTATAAATAGCAGCAAATTCTGATAATTATGATCTTTAAAAACCACTTTCTTTATCTTCTCATTTTTTTTATGTGTTCTTTACACGGTTTTTCTCAAAAGCTTCAATGTACCGATTTTAAAGAAGGTACTTTTAGTATCCCTGGTGAAAAAGGAGAACCTAATGCCTTGGAAGTTATCAGAGAATCAAATACACAAATGGAATTTAAAGGTGGTATAGAGGAAAGCGAACCTCAATTTGTAAATCTGGAGTGGATAGATGACTGCACGTATAGAATGACGTATGAAGAAGCTGATGCGGAAACCGATGAACAAAAACGATTTATCAATGATAATAACGGTATTGTAGTAGAAAAAATAAAGATTGAAGGAAGGTGTATGATTTATAAAGCCACCCTCACCAAACTAGATGGGGAGGTGATTACCCAAGAAGGTAAGATTTGTAAAGAATAAAAATCCAAAACTTCAGAATATAAAAATGTATAATTCTCCGGAATGAAATTGCCTGATCAAACTTTTAATACAGCTTGTTTGGTCTTAAAAATAACTATTTTTTAAACTTGCTCAAGGCCCTTTTGGTGAAAGGAGATAAAACCAATTCTCCAGAAATTTTTGCTCTTTCAGAAAGCAATTCATGCCAATGTACTGTTCCTTCCCACAATGCCTTTTTCATTTGATGCAAAGCTTCGGGGTTATAGGATGCTAATTTTCTAGCCAGTACTGCTACCTCTTCATCTAGCTCCCCTATTTTCTCAAATACTTTTGCATACAGGCCTTTTTCCTTTGCCCAATAGGCACTTTTCCATTCATCTGCCGCCAAGGTAAGTTCTGCTAGCGCAGCTTTTCCCATTTTTCGTTCTACCACTGGGGCAATTACAAAAGGACCAATACCAATAGTAAACTCAGATAATTTAATAGCAGCTGCCTCTGTTGCCAATACATAATCACAAGCAGCAGCAAGGCCTACACCCCCGCCAACGGCTTTTCCTTGTATTCTTCCTATAATAAGCTTAGAACAGCTCCGCATGGCATTAATCACATTAGCAAATCCGCTAAAAAATGCCTTGCCTTCTTCTAGGTTTGTAACGGCTACTAATTCATCAAAAGAAGCTCCTGCACAAAAAGCACGTTCTCCTTCAGACTTCAAAACAATCACTGAAACTGTTTTATTTTCTGAAAGCTTATAAAGTTCATTCGTGAGCCGTTCCAGCAGTTCTGATGGAAAAGAATTACTAGCTGGGTGCCCAAATTCTAAGGAAGCTACGCCATTAGAAATTTCAGTATACAAACTCCCATTAGGTCTGTTGGTTACGCTCATAATTATTCGTTTTTAAAGAGCTTAAAAATACATAAAACTAAAGTTCTTTTTTTACCTGTGTGCTGGAAGCCTGTGCGTTGGGTAACAATAGCAAATCTGCAATATTTACATGTTTTGGGCGCGATACCATAAACCAAATTACTTCTGCTACATCTTCTGGAGTTAACGGATCAAATCCTTTATAAACACCATCTGCCCTATCTTGATCTCCTTTAAATCTAACATTGCTAAATTCGGTTTCTACCAAACCCGGATTAACGGCACCGACTTTAATTCCGTAGGCATTTAAATCCATACGCATTCCTTTATTAATAGCATCTACCGCATGCTTACTCCCGCAATATACAGTGCCATTTGGGTAGGCTTCTTTCCCAGCCAGCGAACCAATATTGATGATATGCCCAGATTGCCTTGCTACCATTTGTGGAATAATGGCTTTAGACACATACAAAAGTCCTTTTACATTGATGTCTATCATGGCATCCCAATCTTCTGTAGAACCTGTTTGTACAGGGTCCAGCCCGTGTGCGTTTCCTGCATTATTGACCAGAATATCTATTTGCGAAAATGCTTCTGGCAAATTAGCTACTGCATTGGCTACCGCCTCCTTGTCCCGAACATCAAATTGTAAGGTATGCACTTTGGTTTGTAGGCCTAGTTCTATTTGCAAGTTTTCCAGTCGGTCTTTTCTTCGTCCGCAAAGAATTAAATGAATTCCTTGTTTGGCAAATTCTCTGGCCGTTGCTCTCCCAATACCACTGGTAGCTCCGGTAATAAATGCTGTTTTTGTCATTTGTTATGTTTTCTTTTGTATCCTGATCTCCATCAGAATTCATTTTTTCTCTTGGTGGACGCTCTTACTCTTAGGGAATATTACCAAAATATAGGAACACACTTTTTACTTTCAAAGATACAGAAGTTGGTTTGTTTTTATAAAACCTGCCTTCAATATAAAAAGAGCGCGTATTTATATAGGATTTTATCTTTTTCCAAAGTGTAGAAAGCTTTTTGCGAACAAAAATTACTTGCTTAGTCTCCAGACAAACTACGTATATACATCTTCTCAACTATGAAAAAGAGATGTTTGTAATTTGCTCTTAGAATTTCTATTAGTCATCTATTGATAGAAAGAAAAGAATTAACTATAATAAATGAAATAATTATAATAATTTAAGTTAATACTTGTTAAATTCACAATAATTATTTACATTCAATTGATTTATCCAAAATTTTATTAAAACCAAAAACATTTTTCAAAATGAAAAACAAATTTTTAGCATCCCTTGCAATTTTAGGGCTATTCGCCAGTTGTGATACTCAGGAAACAGAAGATGTTCAGGCAGTTCAAACTCAAAATGAAGTTACCCTTTCTATGACAAAAGTAGACATGAGCAACTTTTCAAAGATCAAATTATCTGACATGACAAGTAGAAGTGATGAAGATTTGCAGAGCATGGCTTCTGAATTAAACGTATTACTCGAACCTTATGGAATTGAATTGGAAAAAATGGAGTATTTCTCTGCTGATAGCGTTGGTAGAACCGTTTTCTTTGATGACAGAGGGAACAAGCAATTAAGTTCAGACTATGTCCCTAATGATCCGCGAAATCTGGGTGGAGAAACCGTACCTTATATTGTTGATGGCACACAGGCAATAACCGCTTCAGGATTAAACATTTTACCATCTCTTGAAACCGTAAGAAATTCTTGGGATGCAGTTACTTGCTCTGATGGATTAACAATCCCTAATGCTGGTATTTCTAATTTTGACCTTGGCTTTGTTTCAAATGTATTTTTTGGTTACGGTGGCTCTGCTGGATTTTTCCCTGGTGTGATCGTTCAGGCTGGTGTTTTACCACAAGGTTTCTTTGATCTTTTGGGTGGCGGTAATTCTATCTTAGGGGTTACCTTTACACTTGTATGGACAGAAGATATTAATGAAGATGGAGTTCGTGATGTAGCCATTAAAGAAATATATTATAACGATGCTTTTAACTGGCAAGACAGAGTTGCCACTGGTACTGGATTTGATTTTGAGACAGTAGCCCTACATGAAACAGGGCATGCCTTAAGTCAGGCACACTTTGGAACGGTATCTATAACACCAAGCAATGGAAAGATTCATTTTTCTCCTAGAGCGTTAATGAATGCAGGATATTCTGGTGTAAACAGAGTGGTTGAGAAAACTGATAAAGCAGGGCACTGCAGTAATTGGGGTAATTGGCCAAACAATTAAAAATAAAGTGTTTAAGAAATTAAAAACCTCCAAATGGAGGTTTTTTTGTTCTAAAAATTAGTAGCCAGTGGGAAATTATCAACAGTATAGGTTTAAATTAGAATATAATCAAATCTAAGCACATAACATCTGGGACTAAACAATTAGAATAGCATACCGTTTTATTTGCAGAACCCAATCTAAAGCCTTTTTTAGCCTTTCTAATTTAATTTAACTCATTGACAATATTATTAGTAAGCTAAGATAGTAGCCGCTTTGGTAGCGGCAATTTGTGAATAATAGTGTCTTTTTCAATTGCATAGCTCCCGTTTAAATAAATGAAACAGGACTAGTACTTTTTTATCTTGTAAAGAGAATTATTTAGCTGTAGGTGAAATTTTAAATGGATGCTGCTCTTTTATAAATAGATATGCTTGGGTTTAAGGATTGATATATCCAGTTGAAATTGCTAGCCGTTGTGAAATGGTAGAAGTTTGATTTTATTCCTTTTTATATTCTAAAATATCACCTGGTTGACATTCTAATGCTTCACAAATGGCTTCTAATGTTGTAAATCTAATTGCCTTTGCTTTTCCTGTTTTTAAGATTGATAGATTAGCTGGAGTAATTCCTAGAATTTCAACCAATTCTTTAGATTGCATTTTTCTTTTTGCCAGCATTACATCTAAATTAACTATTATAGCCATCTTTAAATAGTTAGTTCGTTTTCTTCTTTCATAGCAATGCCCTCTTTAAAGATATCCGATAAAAAAAACATTAAATATCCTAAAATAAAAAACACTAATAATTCTGTAGACAAAAGATCAATAATTCTATTTGAAGTTTTCGCCCAAGCAAGAAAAGCAACATCAATACTAAAAGTTCCATAAGCGAAAGCAAGAAATGATTTACCCGCTTTTCTAAAAGCCAAACCTACCTCCGTTTGAAAAATCTTTTTTTGAGCAAATAGTTTTGTGGTTTGGTTTAACTGGTATAAACCTAGAATAATAAATCCAAATACTAAACAATAGGCTATTGCAAATAACAAATAGGCTACTACAGAGATTTCTGCATCACTATTCATTAAATTAACTTTTGAGAAGAATGGTTCATCTGGGATACTCCATTTTTTTATAAGCTGAAAAGTCCATTGTAAATAATCTATGAGTTTTCCAATTGCGAAAGCTATTCCAATAATGTAAATGAAATTAAACGCTTTAATTCCTTTGTCTGTTTTTTTTGTTTGATTTTTCATTTTAATCCAATTTTATTATTGCAAATCTATAATAAATTATTGTTAAACAATAATAAAATATTAAAAAAGAATAAAATTTGATTTTATTGTTCTATTAATCTAGAAAAATATCCTATGATTCTTTAGCTTTATATAAGACGCTTCTTTACCCTGCCCCATAGATAAAAATCTAAAGTAAAAGTATGGTGAATCTGTTTATGGCGCTAGCAAAAATCAAGACCATAAGTATAATATAAGGCAAGCTAATAAATGTTTGCAAGTTTGTAATTGCCTATCTTTTTACCATCTATTTAGGGCAAGTCAAAAAAAATTTCTGAAACGCAATAAAGGTAAAAAGTGATGAAGCAAGACGGCTAATTGATACCAAAGCCTATTTTAATTTTTAATCTGAAAAGAATCTTTCAAGATGCCTATTATTCTATTTTTAAAAGCCTTGATTTAAAATATAAAATCATTGCCTAAGTAGGTAAAACCCCTTAATCTGGTTTAAATAAGTTTGTTTTTCCAGAAATTAGTGGCTTATCCAACATTTGCCATGTTATAGGCTGGCTTTTCTATTCCAGAATTCAATAATACTTTCGGTCATTACTTTTTTGTTATTAAAAAACAATTTGATATCTACAGACTCTTGTTCATTAAAATAGTAGAATTCAATAGTATCCACTTTTGTATTTTCTAGAATAATTTTCATAATATGCGAATCATTGTTTGGGGATAAACCAATAAAAGTTATTTTCCCTTCTACTGCTTTTAGTTTATTCACTGAGTAATCAATTGAAAATTCTAAATCGGGTTCTTGTGTTTTTAATGTAACCGCTTCATATAGGTTTTTTACTATTTCATTGTCTGATTCCTTCATTTGAGATTTAATCTCTGGCTTTTCTAGTATTACTTTAGCAAATTTGTCTATGAATGAATTTGCTAATTCTGGTTGATTTGCAGCGAATAGTTTAAATGCACCAGAACTACCAGTTATCGCATTTGAAAATGCATGTTCATATCCTTTAATTACAGGCATTTTTTCGGCAGGTTTATCAGATAATCGATTTCTTAAACTATTAGGATCATAAACTGGTGCAAGTACATGAAATGCCCCGTGTAAGTATAACACGTTTTTACCGGTTGCTAGTTCAATATTCCTGTCGTAATTCGTTGTGAAAATATTATCAAAAGATCTGATATAATCAACAATATTAGTCGGAAATTTTAAATGTATTTTATTGATTTCAACCAATCAAACTTAGTATAAATCCATGATTTTTCTTATAATACCGGTTCAAACACCTATTTATTCGCAAGAAATTAATGCAAAATACAACGATTTCTTATTCATGAGTAAGATAAGAAAGAGTTACCTAAAAAAATTTAGGGAAATCCGTAAAGGTTGTCACTGGGTTGTAAAATGAGATAAAAGCTTTTTTGCTAGCCATTTGTTTGAGGTTTCCTAGGAAGGATTTTACCAATCATCAGGCAGATTTCTCAGTCGCTTTGCTTCTTCGAAATGACTGTATTTCTTAGCTTTAATAGTATAATAGCACACTTTATTAAAACAAACCTTTAATATTACCGTCTTTATCAATACTTATATTTTCGGAGGCGGGTTTAGCGGGGAGACCGGGCATACGAAGCATGTTTCCAGCAATAGGTATGATGAATCCGGCACCAGTTGCAATCTCAAATTCGCGGATGTGAATGTCAAAATTCTCTGGTCTGCCCAGCTGTTTTTCATCGTCACTTAGGCTCTTTTGTGTTTTGGCAATGCATACAGGAAGATGTGTATACCCCATTTTTTCAAATCGGCGTAACTGGGCTTTGGCTTTGTTAGAAAGTATGACATTTTCGGCACCGTAAATGGTACGGCAGATCTTTTCTATTTTGGTTCTGATGGAATCTTCTAACTGATAGGTGGGCGTGAATTTCTGGGTACAGCTATCAGAAGCCTCTGCCACTTTCTTTGCAAGGTCTATACAGCCTTTACCACCTTCTGCCCAACCGTAACTCAACGCCACCGGAATTCCCATTTTTTCACAATGTGTTAGCAAGGCTTGTTTTTCCGCTTCAGTATCACTACTAAAAGCATTTACAGAGACTACCACAGGAATCCCAAAACTGCGAAGGCTGTGAAGATGTCTTTCTAAATTGGGGAATCCGGCTTTTAGCGCTGTTACATCTTCTTGTGTTAATTCGTTTAAGGCTTTTCCCCCGTGGTACTTTAAAGCTCGGATAGTGGCTACCAGCACAATAGCTTTGGGAGACAGTCCTGCTTGTCGGCATTTAATATTGAGAAATTTTTCTGCGCCTAAATCTGCTCCAAAACCAGCCTCCGTAACTACATAATCTGCCAGACTCAATCCGGTTTTAGTAGCGAGTATAGAATTAGTCCCCTGCGCGATATTTGCAAAAGGCCCTCCGTGAATAATGGCTGGATTTCCCTCTAGTGTTTGCACTAAATTAGGTTTGACAGCATCTTTTAACAAAACCGCCATTGCTCCTTGGGCTTTGAGATCTCGGGCATAAATGGGGGTTCCATTCCAGGTATTCCCTACATAGATATTTCCACATTTCTCCTGCAAGTCCTCAAAACTATTGCTCAGACATAAAATCGCCATGATTTCAGAGGCTGCTGTAATATTGAATCCGGTTTCTCTTGCAATTCCGCCTGCTTTCCCACCTAGCCCAGCGATAATATTTCGGAGTCCGCGGTCATTCATATCCATACAGCGTTTCCAGAGTACCGTTCTGGGGTCAATTCCCAAATTTCCCGTTTTGCTCTGAATGTTATTATCAATAAGAGCTGCCAATAAATTATTTGCCTTTTCAATAGCGTGAAAATCTCCCGTAAAATGTAAATTGATGTCTACCATTGGAATTACCTGACTCCAACCACCTCCTGCAGCACCTCCTTTTATACCAAATACTGGCCCCAAACTAGGCTCTCTAAGCACTACCGCAGTTTTCTTACCAATACTATTCAGCGCATCTCCCAAGCCAATAGAAGTAGTGGTTTTTCCCTCTCCGGCTGGTGTGGGTGTGATAGCAGTTACCAAAATTAAATTGCTCTTATTTATCTTTTGTTCATCAATAAGATGAAGAGGAAGTTTCGCCTTATTAGCGCCGTAATATTCCAAATTCACCTCATCTATATGAAACTTTTTGGCGATTTCACGAATATGGATTTCTTTAACGCTTTGGGCAATTTCTATATCGGTCATTTTACGGTGAATTTGTGTTTGCTAGTGAAATAAGGTCTCTCAAATATACTTATTTACGAATGAAAACTAGGGGTGTAATTTTGAGTTTATCGTTGAATCTAAACCAAATGTAATTTTACAATTGCTTGCGCTTCGCATCTTTTTGCTTGCCCAAAAAGTTGCACAAAAAAGACACTGCCGAGAAGGAGGTACTTTCTATCTTACATTATAGGATCTCTTTATTTCAGTTTCCAAAATGCTTCCTAGTACGCTTTCCCTTCTGCGTAGTATAAATTTAAAGATGCGTTAAAAAATAGCGAAACCTTGGAGCTATTTTAGCTTCTTTAAATTGATTCCAATAGCCACTGCATATTGGAAATACATAGCAGAAGGTGTCCTTTTTCCGTTTGTTTTTGGACAAGCAAAAACAAACAAGAAATAAAGATAATTCTCTAAATCTCTCTCAAAATTCAGTGCTTCTTAACGGCAAGTATTCTCTACACTGCCGAGAAGGAGGTACTTTCTATCTTACATTATAGGATCTCTTTATTTCAGTTTCCAAAAAGCTTCCTAGTACGCTTTCCCTTCTGCGTAGTATAAATTTAAAGATGCGTCAAAAAATAGCGAAACCTTGGAGCTATTTTAGCTTCTCTAAATTGATTCCAATAGCCACTGCATATTGGAAATACATAGTAGAAGGTGTCTTTTTTCCGTTTGTTTTGGGACAAGCAAAAACAAACAAAAAATCCAGATAATTCTCTAAATCTCTCTCAAAATTCAGTGCTTCTTAATGGCAAGTGTTCTCTACACTGCCGAGAAGGAGGTACTTTCTATCTTACATTATAGGATCTCTTTATTTCAGTTTCCAAAATGCTTCCTAGTACGCTTTCCCTTCTGCGTAGTATGAATTTAAAGATGTGTTAAAAAATAGCGACATTTATACGTAGAGAAGCTAGGGCACTTCATGCCCAGTAGAAGTAGTAAGCATTAAAAACCAGTCTTGCAGCTCCAGTTCAATATCCATCGCTTTTACAGAATTGGTTATGCGCTGGGGTGAGGTGGTACCAATTACAGGATGAATGCCTGCCGGATGTTTTAAGATCCATGCCAGTAACAGCTGGTCTGCCGTAGCATTGTATTTGGCAATAAGGTCAAACAATTGTTGCTGAACCCGTTTTGTCTGCTCGTTTTGCTCTCTGAAAACACTGCCTAACGGACTCCAGGCCATAGGAGTGATATTTTTTAACAGCATCTGGTCCAGACTGCCATTGTGCATGGCCTCGTGTTGGGTAAGTGAAAATTCTATCTGGTTTACGGTTACCTCAGCGGCACTTGCAATTAGTTCTGCCTGCGATGGGGTAAAATTAGAAACCCCAAAAGCTTTTACCTTACCCTGGCTTTTAAGCTGTTCAAATGCTTTCGCTACCTCAACAGGTTGCATTAAAGCACTAGGGCGGTGCAGCAGCAAGAGGTCAAGATAATCGGTTTGCAGGTTTTTCAGCGATTGTTCTGCAGACCAGACGATGTACGAAGCATCATAATTGTAATGTTTTACCATATTATCTGGGTGATTCTCGCATATTAGCTGAATACCACACTTTGAAATTAGCTGTATGTCCTCCCGGCGAATACCGCTCTCCGCAAAAGCAATCCCAAATTCCGCCTCGGTGGTATACCCTCCGTAAATATCAGCATGATCAAAGGTGGTGATGTTATTTTCGAGGCAGTGATGCATTAAATGCTGCATTCCAGTTTGATCCAGTTTCCTGCCCCATAGTCCCCAGGTCATGGTGCCTGCAATAATTTTAGAATAACTCATTTAAAGAAATTTTATAATCCAAAATACGGTTTTAAATCGTATATATAACAATTCCAAACATTAAGACCACGCCACTATGAAAAAACAAGTTAAATCTTTAAGTATCTTTTGTGCATTTGTTTTATGTATATTCTTAATTCAAAGCTGTAGTGATGAAGACTCCGGAGTTACCGGTTCTACAGCTAATATAAGCGTACGCTTAACCGATGCTCCCGGCGATTTTGAAGCAGTCAATATCGATATTCAGGATGTTCTGATTCAAAGAACCGATGAAGCAAATGATAAAACCACCTGGGAAAGTATTGGCAATATTAATGCGGGAGTGTATGATCTTCTGGAACTTACCGGAGGTATTAATGTAGTTCTGGCAGATAATGAAGTACCTGCAGGAGCTATAAAGCAAATAAGGCTTTTGCTGGGCGAGAATAATACCGTGCTGATGGAGGGTACAGAATATGCATTAAAAACTCCTAGCGGACAGCAAGCCGGATTGAAATTACAGGTAAATGAAACTTTAGAACCCGGGTTCTCTTATGACTTTTTAATTGATTTTGATGTAGACAAATCAATTGTGGTTGCCGGAAATTCAGGTAATATAAATTTAAAACCCGTACTGCGGGTAACTACCAAAACTACCACGGGTATTTTAATGGGAAGCGTAAATATAACCGATTTTCAGGTTGTGGCTTCCGTAAGTGTAGGAGAAGAAACTATTAGCGCTTATGCCGATAACGAAGGTAATTTTGTGCTTTTTGGCATACCTGAAGGAACTTATACGTTAACTCTAACGCCTGAAGAAGCTTCGCAGCTTCTTCCAAAAGTGATTGATGGTATTGAAATAACCAACGGAGAAACTACAGATGTTGGCCTTATAACATTGGATTAAGCCTTCATAATCATAAATTTTTATTAAAAGCAGTGCATTATAGCGCTGCTTTTGAACTTTTAACCTATTATTAACAGCGATCATTATAGAATTTTTATCAATTTGCATGATAGGATAAGGATTGTTAAATTCACCGGCGGAAAATAAATATTTATGGAAGAAAATAGTACGATAGACATTGGCTTAATCAATGAGAAAATTGCAAAAGAAAGTGCATTCGTAGACTTGCTTACTTTAGAAATGAACAAAGTTATTGTGGGTCAAAAACACATGATAGAAAGATTGCTTATAGGATTGCTTGGTAGAGGACATATTTTATTGGAAGGTGTTCCTGGTCTCGCAAAGACGCTTGCTATAAATACGTTGGCAAAGGCAGTTCATGGTTCTTTTAGCCGAATTCAGTTTACTCCAGATTTGTTGCCTGCAGATGTGGTAGGTACACTTATTTACAATATGAAACTGAATGACTTTTCCATAAAAAAAGGACCTATTTTTGCCAATTTTGTATTAGCAGATGAGATTAACAGAGCACCTGCAAAAGTACAATCTGCCTTACTGGAAGCTATGCAGGAAAAGCAAGTTACCATTGGTGACGAGACTTTTATTCTTGACAAACCTTTCCTGGTCATGGCAACTCAAAACCCAGTAGAACAGGAAGGTACGTATCCGCTTCCGGAAGCACAGGTTGACCGTTTTATGTTAAAAACGGTGATTGATTACCCAAAGATGGATGAAGAGCAATTGATTATTAGAGCCAATCTTAAAGGTAGTTTTGAAAAGGTAAATCCAGTAGTTAGCGTAGAACAGATTTTGAGAGCACAAGAGGCTGTGAAGGAAGTCTATATGGATGAGAAAATAGAAAAATATATTCTGGATATTGTTTTTGCAACTCGTTATCCAGAAAAATATAAACTGGCAGACTTAAAGCCATTAATAAACTTTGGTGCTTCCCCTAGGGGTAGTATCAATCTGGCAACTGCGGCAAAGTGCTATGCTTTTATAAAGCGCAGAGGTTATGTGATTCCAGAAGATGTTAGAGCTGTTGTTTACGACGTTCTTCGCCATCGTATAGGAATTACCTACGAAGCAGAAGCCGAAAATGTTACTACCGAAGATATTATTAGCAAAATTGTAAACGAAATTGAAGTGCCTTAGTAGTTTCAAAATAGTTGAATACTCAAACAGTAACTGTTTACCGAAACAATGAATACAAAGGAATTACTCAAGAAGGTTCGAAAGATCGAAATCAAAACGCGTCGCCTTAGCGACCATATTTTTGGTGGAGAATACCACTCTACATTTAAAGGGAGAGGTATGACCTTTAGTGAAGTACGGCAGTATCAATACGGAGACGATGTGAGAAGTATTGACTGGAACGTTACTGCAAAGTATAGTGAACCTTATGTAAAAGTTTTTGAAGAAGAGCGGGAACTTACCATGATGCTTATGGTAGATGTGAGTGGTTCAGAAATGTTTGGTACAAGTGACCAATTCAAAAAAGAAGTGATTACAGAAATCTCTGCTACCTTGGCCTTTTCTGCCACTCAAAATAATGATAAGATTGGGCTCATTTTATTTACTGATATCGTAGAGCTTTATATTCCTCCCAAAAAAGGAAGATCACATGTATTGAGAATTATTAGGGAACTTATTGAATTTGAACCGAAAAACAGAAATACTAATATTTCTGAAGCATTGAGGTTTCTTTCCAATGTAATGAAAAAGAAAGCGATTGTTTTTATGCTTTCTGATTTTATGGCAGATGATGCATATGAGCATACACTAAAAATTGCCGGAAAAAAACATGACCTAACCGGTATTCGTATATACGATAAAAGAGAAGAAAAAATTCCTAATCTTGGTATGGTTCAAATGGAAGATGCAGAAACGGGAGAAGTTAAATTGGTAAACACTCAGTCCCCAAACGTGAGAAAAAAGTATGCGCAATATTACCAAGAGCGTACAGAATATTTTAAGGATACTTTTTCGCGAAGCGGAGCGGGCGCTATTCATTCTAGAGTAGATGAAAGCTATGTTAAAAAGTTACTAGGTTATTTTAAAAGACGTGGATAGATATTTAGAAAAATATACACTTGTAATGAATGCTTGCAAAAAAGTAACTTTTTTCATGTTCTTTTTTCTGATCGGCAGCATCAGTATTGCCCAAATAACGCCACGCATTAAAACAAGTATTGATTCTACTACTATTAAAATAGGAGAACAAATAAACTATCAAATTAATGTTGAGATAGATACCACTGCACAAGTAGTTTTCCCAGAAACAAAACTCTTTGGTGCTTTAGAAGTTATTGAATCTTTTGAAACAGATACAATTCCTGGGTTAGATAAATACCGATTGATAAAAAAATACGGTCTTACTCAGTTTGATTCTGGTAATTACACCATTCCAAAATTAAAAGTACTCATCAACAATAAAACCTATCTCACTGACTCCTTAACGGTAAGGGTAAATGATATTGCCGTTGATACTACCCAACAAAAGATGTATGATATAAAACCCATCGTAAAAGTAACAAAAAGCTATAGCGATTGGTGGAAGTACGTGTTGGGGATTTTAGCTTTTTTAGGTATAGTGGGTGCACTTATTTACTGGTTTGTTTTTAGAAAAAAACCCATGTCTGAAGAGGAGAAAGTTGCCCTGTTACCTCCTTTTGATAGGGCTATGATGGAACTTAAAAAACTGGAAGAATCTAAATATCTTATTCAATCAGAATATAAACAATATTATTCTGAGCTTACTGAGATTGTAAGGGCATATCTAGAGGAAGATGTTCATATTTCTGCACTGGAAAGCACCACTGATGAACTTATTACCAAAATAGAACTCCTCAAAGACTCTGGAAATCTTAAAATTGAAGATGATACTATCAACTCATTTAAAAGAATTCTACAAACGGCTGATTTAGTAAAATTTGCACGATCAAAACCGGAGATGAAAACTGCTGATGCAGATAGAAAAGCGATTGAAGAAATTGTTATAAAAACAAAGGAAGCTATTCCCGAGCCTACAGAAGAAGAGTTGCAACAAACGCAGGAATACCAAGAAGAATTAGAACGAAAGAAAAAACGTAAAAAGATTTTAATTGTTTCCATTTTAGGTGCATGTCTTATTTTTATTTCGGCTGGAATTTTTTCAGCCTATTATGGATTTGCCTATGTAAAAGATACTGTTCTTGGACATCCTACAAAAGAATTATTAGAGGGTGAATGGATTGCTAGCGATTATGGTTTTCCAATTGTATCTGTAAATACTCCAAAGGTTTTGGTAAGACAGTCCATTCCTATACCTCCTGAAGCTAAAGCCATGCTTAAAGAAATGCAGTTTTTTGCATATCAGAGTAGAATTGGTCTCTTTTCTATAGCGGTAGGTTCTACTACTTATAATGATGGTGTAGAATTAAATATGCAAGGAGCCATTGATGGAGCACTGCAAAATATGGAAAAAGGGGGAGCTACTAACCTAGTAACCAAACAAGAAGAATTTGTAACAGCAAACGGTATTAAAGGTATTAAGACCTTTGGTAGTGGAAAATTTAAGGTCCCTGAAACCGGAGAAATGCTGAAAGGAAAATATGTATTATTGGTATTTGGAGGGAAAAATTTTCAACAAAATGTAATCATTACATGGAAAGAAGATGATTCTTATGCAGATGAAATTGTAGAACGAGTACTTCGTTCTGTTGAAGTAAAAACAGAATAATTATGTTTGAAGGAATTGAATTTGCCAACCCATTATTTTTCTGGCTGCTAGTATTGCTGCCAGTAGCTGCGGTGTGGTATTTTTTCAAACGAAATAGAATGAATGCCAGTGTTAAAATCTCAAGTATTAAAGGGTTTAAAGCTGGAGATTCTATGTTGCCAAAGTTAAAACCACTTCTTTTTGTCTTAAGACTCCTTGCGCTAGCTGCTTTAATAACTGCTATGGCAAGACCACAAACTAAAGAAGTATCTTCTAAAATAAAAACTACAAAAGGAATTGATATTGTCATGGCTATAGATGTCTCTTCTAGTATGCTTGCAAAAGATCTGAAACCAGACCGACTTACAGCACTTAAAAAAGTGGCAAAAGATTTTATTAAAGACCGCCCTAATGACCGTATAGGTCTGGTAGTCTATTCTGGTGAGAGTTTTACAAAAACACCTATAACCAGCGATAAGTCCATAGTACTTCGCGCACTTGATGATATTGTATTTGGCCAATTAAAAGATGGTACAGCTATTGGAATGGGACTTACCACTGCTGTGAATCGTTTAAAAGATAGCAAAGCCCTAAGTAAAGTAATTATATTATTAACAGACGGGGTTAATAATACAGGCTTTATTGAACCACAAACTGCGGCAGATTTGGCAGTTGAATTTGGCATTAAAACGTATACCATAGGTATAGGTAGCAATGGTATGGCACTTACACCTGTTGCTTACAAACTGGATGGAACCTTTAGGTTTGGTTATCAGAAAGTAGAAATTGACGAAAAATTGCTTAGAAGCGTCGCAAAAGCTACTGGAGGCAAATATTATAGAGCCGCGAATAATGAAGATCTTGCAGACATCTATGATGAAATTAACAAATTAGAAAAAACAGAAATAGAAGAATTTAAATATACCAATTACGAAGAAAAATTTAGAATTTATCTGATTATAGCTTTATTGTTAATCACTATAGAGTTATTATTACGCTTTACAATATTTAGAAGTTTTATTTAGTACTATGCAATTAGAAGAAAAAATATTTTTTAATCTACTGTTTGTTATTCCTATAATAATAGTGGCATTTATAATGCTACAAATCTGGAAACGCAAAACGCAAAGGCATTTTGCCAGTGCTAAATTACTTCGAAAATTAACCCCTTCTTATTCGGTTTTTAAATCGGTATTAAAAATTGTTATTATTTGTCTTAGTATTGCTTTCATTTCCATTGCATTAGTTAATCCAAGAATAGGTACCAAACTTGAAACTATAAAACGTGAAGGGGTTGATGTTGTATTTGCGGTAGATGTTTCTAAAAGTATGCTTGCCGAAGATATTGCACCTAATCGTCTTGAAAAATCAAAAAGACTAGTTTCAGAAATTATTGGGAAGTTGGGAAGTGACCGCATAGGTATTATTGCGTATGCTGCCCAAGCAGTGCCACAACTACCAATTACGACTGATTACGCTGCAGCTAAAATGTTTTTGCAAAGTTTAAATACAGATATGCTTTCTTCACAAGGTACTGCTATAGATGAAGCCATAGACCTTGCCAAAACCTATTATAATGATGAGGAACAAACCAACAGAGTGCTGTTTATTATTTCAGATGGAGAAGATCATTCAGATGGGGCCGTAAATGCCGTAGAAGATGCAGTCAATGAAGGTATCAAAATATTTACTATTGGGGTAGGAACTCCTAAAGGAGGAGTAATACCCGAAAAAATAAATGGTATTGTTAATAGTTACAAAAAAACCATGAGCGGTGAAGTGGTAATCACTAAATTAAATGAAAGTATTTTACAGGAGATTGCAAAAGAAGGCAATGGAGCTTATATCAACGGTAAAGATACAGAGGAAACCGTTTCATTTGTAGTTGATATGCTCGCACAAATGGATAAGAAACAGTTTGAAGCCAAACAATATGCTGATTTTAAAGATCAGTTTCAATGGTTCTTAGGTGCTGCAATATTACTCCTATTCTTAGATATTTTCTTATTGGAAAGGAAAACCGCATGGCTAGAAAAGTTAAACTTATTCAATGAAAAGGAATTATGAAAAAGCTCATATTATTTAGTTTGATGTTGCTAAGTTTCTTTTTTACTTTTTCACAAAAAAGTGAACAAGAAGTAAAGAAACAAAAAGAACTTAAAGCATCTGACAATCTTGTGGCAGAAGCCAATGAAGAACTTAATGAAAATAAATTTATAGAAGCAGAGACCACTTACAGAAAGGCAATTGCCAAAAGCGGTGAGAATGCACATGCCAAATACAATCTTGGGAATGCTTATTACGAAAATGAAAGTTACAGCGAAGCTTTTACAAGATATAAGCAAGCAGGAGAAGTGGCAGAAACCAAAGCGCAAAAACATAAAGCCTATCATAATATGGGAAATGTCTTTATGAATGAAAAAGCTTATGAAAAAGCGGTAGCAGCCTATAAAGAAGCCTTGAGAAACAATCCTACTGATGATGAAACAAGATACAATCTGGCACTTGCAAAAGAAATGCTGAAAAAACAGCAAAATCAAAATAAAGACAAAAACAAGAACGAAGACAAGAAAGACGAGAAGAAAGACGAGAAGGATAAAAAGAAAGAAGAGCAGAAGAAGGAAGATAAAAAAGACGAAAATAAAGACAAGGGAGAAGAAGAAAAGAAAAAAGAAGGAGATAAGGAAGACAAAAAAGAGCCAGATCCAAATAAAAATGGGGAAGAAAATAACAAAAAAGATCAAAAGAAAAAGCAAGGTGAACCTAAAGATGAAAAGGGTAAACCTAAACCAAGACCCAACCAATTATCTCCTCAACAGGTGAAAAATATTTTGGAAGCCATGGCAAACGAAGAGAAAAAGGTACAGGAAAAACTAAATGCTAATAAAATAAAAGGAAAGCCTCGTAGAACAGAAAAAGACTGGTAAATAACATTATTTGCAGGTTTTAAATAATAAATATCTTTGCAACACATGAAAATAAAATATTTAATCATACTTGTGGTATTCTTAAGCAGTCTGGCAGTCTCTTCTCAGGATGAGATAAGCTTTGAGGCAAAGGTTAGCAAAGAAAAGTTAGGCATTAATGAGCGGCTACGGGTTGATTTTGTTATGAATAGAGATGGTGATAATTTTGTTCCACCAAATTTTAACGGTTTTCAGGTAAATGGCCCGAGTCAATCCATTAGTAATTCTTGGGTAAATGGCAAGAAATCTTATACAAAAACGTATTCCTACATTCTTAGACCCCTATCCAGAGGGATTTTTACCATCAAACAGGCATCTGTAGAGATTGAAGGTAAAACCTATAAAACGGTACCTATAAGAGTTCAAATCACTGCTGCTGTAGATAACCCTAATGCTCCGCCAAGCGCACAAGATGTTGCCAGCGAAAATTTACATCTAGTAGCAGAAGTCTCCAAAACAAGTCCCTATTTAAATGAAGCAGTAAGTGTTGTTTATAAATTGTATGTAAGTCCAAATATTAATGTTCGCGATTTTAAACCTTTAGACAACCCCAAGTACAATAATTTTTGGAGTCAAGATATTCCGGTGAAAGACTGGAAAGTTCAAAATGGCACTTACAAAGGTAAAAGTTACAGATATGTTATTCTTAAACGTGTTGTTCTTTATGCTCAAAAGTCAGGAAAACTTACATTAGAGCCACTTTCCTTAGATGTTACCGTAGATGTTCCTACCAACCGGAGAGATTTTTTTGGGGGTAGAATCTATACCCAAACTCACAAAACGGTTGCTGCAGGTAACAGAACCATTAATGTAAAAGCACTGCCAGAAAAAGGAAAACCTGAAAGTTTTACTGGTGCTGTAGGTTCTTTTGATTTTAACGTAATTCCCAGTAAGACCGATCTTAAAGCTACAGAATCATTGCAAGCAAAAGTAGAAGTTACGGGTAAAGGAAACCTCAAACTATTTGACCTGCCAAAATTAAAACTTCCTGGCGCGTTAGAAGTTTATGATCCAGAATTTGAAGAAAATGTTAGTACTTCCATGAATGGTAATAAAGGTAAAGTATCTGATAATTATACCATCGTTCCCCAATTTAGGGGTAAATATCCAATTCCAGGTATTAACTTTTCCTATTTTGACCCAGAGAAACAGACCTATAAAACGCTCTCTTCTCAAGAATTTTCTATCAATGTCTATGAAGGTCCTGTAAATTCGGGTAACAAGAACTCCAAAGTGAGTTCTATTAACAGCTATAAGCAGCCCGTTGTTGAGGTAGGGAACCAGTTTAGGTTTTTAAAACTAAAACCTAACTTACACCTAATGTCTGAACCTCAATTTTTCAAATCAACCCTATTTTATTCATTGTTACTTAGTCCGCTTTTGTTAATTCCTTTAGCAATTAGTATTGGCAAAAAGAAAAAAGCTCTTGACAGTGATGTGAAAGGAAACAAAATTAGAAAGGCAAATAAACTAGCAAGAAAATATCTTTCCGAAGCTAAAAAGAATTTGGGTGCCAAAGAGATCTTTTATGAATCCCTTGAACGTGCACTTCATAATTATTTAAAAGCAAAATTACACATAGAAACCTCAGAATTCAGTAAGGATAAAATAAAGGAATTGCTTATCTCCAAAAGGGTAAATGAGGATGATGTAGCCAGTTTTATTAATCTGCTTAAAAGTTGTGAATTCGCCCGTTACTCACCTGCATCAGAGGTTACCATGCAACAAGATTATGAACGTGCTGTAGATGTGATCTCACAAATTGATAAACAAATTTAGGCCATTATGAAAAAAATATTTCTTATTGTCCTATTGCTGCCTCTTTTTTCTTTTGGCCAGAATAATGAAACCTTTAACAAGGCAACAGCTCTCTATAATGATGGGAAATTTGAAGAAGCTATTGTAGCTTATGAAGCTATTCTTGCAGATAAAAAGCATTCTGCAGCATTATATTATAATCTTGGAAATGCGCATTACAAACTTAATCATATTGCTCCAAGTATTTTCTACTATGAAAAGGCATTACTACTTAGTCCTACTGATGAAGATGTTTTAAACAACATTTCATTTGCTAGAAATATGGCAATTGATGTTATTGAACCTCTACCACCCACCGGATTTTCTAAACTCATAGAACGTAGTATTGGTAAATTATCCTATCATAATTGGGCTATTCTAGCTATCGTGAGTGTATTCTTATTCACAGGACTTTTTCTAACTTACTACTTTCTTTATCGGCAGCGTTTAAAACGGATTGCTTTTATAGCCAGTTTTTTATTTTTGGGGCTTGGTATTTTTGCTATAAGCATGGCCTTTTACGAATACAACGCTATTCAAAATAAACGCCCCGCAATTGTATTTGCAGAAGAAACTATTGTAAAGGCTGAACCCAATGAAGGTAGCGCATCTGTTTTTACCTTGCATGAAGGCACCAAAGTACAAGTAGAGGAATCTTATGAGGGATGGAAAAAAATCCGCCTTGCTGATGGAAAGATTGGCTGGTTAAAATCTTCGGTTATTAAAGAAATTAAAGACTTTTAGTAATTCTTATTTCATTAATTAATAGTAACTCTTTTATTTTTGTATATTAGTGAAATGATGCGTTCTTATTTCACCATATTATTTTCTTTTACGCTAATGACAGCAATGCTATTACCATCTATTATCAATTTGGTAGATCAAGATGCTGTTTTAGTTTTTGATCTTTCTGAAGAAGAAAAGCAAGAGAAACAAGAAAAAGAATTGGAGAAAGAAAAGATTGTTTTTGATACTGTGCTGAGTGTTATTACTAGTTCTTCATATTTACTAACATCCATATGGATAGATGCTCCTGAAAAATATGCATACTTGTTTCCAGAGATTTATTTACCTCCTCCAGAATTATTGAGTTAATCTTTTAATCTAAGAAAATTCTCAATTTCAACTCGATCGTTTACACAAACGATCCTTAATTTCATTCTATTATGTTTAAAAGTATTAAAGCCGATTTTCCGGCGAGTATAGTGGTGTTTTTTGTGGCACTACCTTTATGCCTTGGTATCGCTTTAGCCAGTGGAGCACCCTTATTTTCAGGCCTTATTGCTGGTATTGTTGGTGGAATTATTGTGGGATCACTTAGTGGTTCTCAAATAGGTGTAAGCGGTCCAGCAGCCGGACTTGCTGCTATTGTTTTAGTGGCTATAGGTACTTTAGGAGGTTATCAAAACTTCTTACTAGCTGTTGTTTTAGGTGGTATAATTCAAATAATTTTTGGTTTTCTAAAAGCAGGTGTTATTGGTTACTACTTCCCTTCTTCCGTTATTAAAGGAATGCTCACAGGAATAGGTATCATCATCATTCTTAAACAAATACCACACTTTTTTGGCTATGATGTAGATCCTGAAGGCGATTTTGCTTTTTTTCAAGTAGATGGTGAAAATACATTCTCTGAAATATTCAACTCTATAAATTATATAAGCCCTGGTGCAACAATTATTGCGGTTATAGGGCTCGCAATTTTAATTTTGTGGGACAAAGTACTGACTAAAAAATCGAAAATATTTAGACTTATTCAGGGACCATTGGTAGCAGTTGTTGTAGGGATCATCTACTTTTTTGTAACGAAAGATTCAGAGACGCTTGGTATTTCTCAAGACCATTTAGTGAGTGTTCCTATTCCTGAAGGTATTGATTCCTTTTTAGGGCAATTTAGTTTTCCAAATTTTAGTGCTATTACAAATCCAGAAATCTGGATTACAGCTTTTACGATTGCTTTGGTAGCCAGTTTAGAAACCTTATTGTGTGTAGAAGCTACAGATAAATTAGATCCGGAAAAAAGAGTGACTCCCACTAATAAGGAACTGCTAGCACAAGGCACAGGTAACATTATTTCAGGTATGATAGGTGGCTTACCCATAACTCAAGTAATTGTTCGTAGTTCGGCTAACATACAATCGGGAGGAAAAACCAAGCTTTCAGCAATTATTCACGGGTTTCTACTGCTTATCTCAGTTATTTTGATTCCGCGCTTGCTTAATATGATTCCTCTTTCGGTTTTGGCAGCCATTTTATTCATTGTTGGGTATAAACTAGCAAAACCGGCATTATTCAAAAAGATGTATCAATTAGGGTGGAAACAATTTATTCCATTTACCGTAACTGTAACGGGCATTGTTTTTACCGATCTTTTAGTGGGAATTGGTTTAGGGTTAGGTGTTGCTATTGTTGTCATTCTTATCAAAAGCTATCAAAACACTCATTTTTTGCACATTGAAGATGTGAGTAATGGTGTACATAAAATAAAAATGCGCCTAGCAGAAGAAGTTACCTTTTTTAATAAAGCAACAATTTTGAAGGTGTTGGATAATCTTCCTGAAAATACGTATCTTGAATTAGATGTAAGAAGCACTCGTTATCTAGATCATGATATTGTTGAAATTCTTGAAGATTTCTCTGAAAAAGCCAAGAATAGAAACATTAATATTAAGCTTATTTCAGAACTAGGTGTCGTAGAAAATCCGCCAAGTTACATTGAATTTTTCAGGCTTCGCCCTGCTAACTAAACAAACCATTAACGATTAATTGAAAAGAAATGTCTAAAGAATTTTACAGAAAACTAATTGACAATAACAAAGAATGGGTTGCAAAACAAACCGCTCAAGATCCAGAATTCTTCACCAACTTAGCAAAAGGGCAAAATCCACCACTATTATGGATTGGTTGTGCAGATAGCCGCGTTCCTGCAAATCAAATTACAGGAACAAAACCCGGAGAAGTTTTTGTACATAGAAATATTGCCAATATGGTAATACATACAGATATGAATATGTTGAGTGTCTTAGATTATGCTGTGGGCGCATTACAAGTAAAGCATATTATTATTTGCGGACACTATGGATGTGGGGGCGTACAAGCTGCTATGAGCAATAAATCTTTAGGACTCATTAATAATTGGGTACGTCATATTAAAGATGTGTATAAAATGAATCAGGAAGAATTGAATGCTATAAGTGACGAAAAAGCACGTTTTGATAGAATGGTTGAACTAAATGTGAAAGAGCAAGTACATGATCTTGCAAAGACTTCTATTATTCAGAGAGCATGGAAAAACGGACAAGACTTGCAGCTTCACGGTTGGGTATACGAACTTCATAATGGACTTGTTAAAGATTTAAATGTATCTATGTCTAATGCAGATAGCTTGGACAAAGTCTTTAAATTTGATTTCTAGTAAAAAGTCACATACAAAGGGTACTTTATGTAAAACATGAAGTACCTTCTACTTGTTTAAAACTCATCATTCCTCATACCAACTAAAATGATGTTTAGAAATATTCATTTTCTCTTCATTAAGAAATTCTAGAAATGAGCTGGCAGCGGGCGCATGTTTTTTTTCCTTCAGCCAAATTAAACTCCATGTAGTAGTAATTGGTAATCCTTCTACTGGTATAATATGTAAGGATTTATTAAGTAATTCGTTTTTTATCCCAATAAGAGGCATAATAGAATAGCCTAGCCCCGCAAGTACAGCCTGTTTAACTGCTTCATTAGAGGTTAGCTCCATTTTTTTTAACACCGCTATCTTATTAAGTGTTATAAAATTTTCCATTGTTTGACGCGTACCAGATCCTTCTTCCCTGAAGATGAACGGAAGCTCCTTAAATTTAACTTTCGCTTTCATTGCTTTTTTTAACCCATAAGGCTTATTACCTATGAGATATAATTTGTTTTGCAACAAATCTAACTTCTCTACTTTGGGTGTTTGCGGTAAAATAGAAACCAAAGAAAAATCTACCTCATTTTTTTCTAAACTTTTAATCACACGATTTTTATTAGTTACGTCCATTACCAATTCTATTCCAGGATGTTTTTTCATAAAATCAGTAAGAAAATAGGGCATCACATATTTTCCTGTGGAGACCACAGATAGCTTTAATTTACCTGTTAACTGACCTTTATACGCCATTGTTTTATAATTAATGGCATTAACTTGGTCTAAGATAGCTTCAGCAGCCTGAGCAATTTCCATCCCAAAATCTGTTATGTAAATCTTTCTTCCTACTACTTCTGTTAAAGGAATTTCAAATTGATCCTGAAAGTTCTTCAACTGAATAGATACTGCCGGTTGTGTAAGATGCAGCTCCTCTGCAGCCTTGGTAACACTCTTTTCCTGAGTTATCTTTAAAAAGACTCGTAATTGGTTTAAGGTATAATTCATAAATATTATTAATGCATTTCATTACAAACATAAATAAAAATTTATGAATTATATTTCTGATCTTTGTAAAAGAAATGTAAATAAAAAAAGTGTTATGGAAAGAATTCAAAATAATAGTCCGGAAATGAGATTAAATAAAGAAAATAGTAAAAAGCAAGATTTTATCTCTTCTTTTATTCAGAAAGGAATTGTTACTATTTCAGCTATGACTCTACCCACTTTAGTTTATTTATTCATGCATACGGATAACCTAATTACACAAAGATTGTTAATTGCACTCACCATTGTTCTTTGCGTACTATTTATTAAAAAAATACAAACTATAAATGGATAATTTTCAATTAATAGAAGGGGAGTTTTCTCCAGCAGAAGCTAAAGAAATACTTTTGAATCTTTTTGGTCATAAAATACAATTTCATAACCTGAAATGTTTTGCCAACGAAGAGATTTCAGGTAAAAAGGATAAACATTCTGCAATGAAGGTAAAACAACTAAACGCAATGCGCGATGACTTGATTGACCTCATTAAAAACTCTGAAAAAGAAAATAAAAAATTAGTTATTAATTCAGTCATCAAAATTGAAACTAAAGATTAAGTGTTAAAATTATTATAGTTGGTCTGGCTTCATAAGAACCTTCATTCTTTTTAGAGGTCTACTTATCCAAAGGGCGGGCATCAGAATAGATAGCCCGCCCTTATGGCATTGAAACTATTCACTTCTTATTCAGTTTGGATGCCTATAACTTAGTCCAAAAAGTATTATGAATTTAGATTTATTAATTGATAATCTAACAAACCCTGCTCTACTCTTTTTTATCCTTGGAATTATTGCAGTTTTAGTTAAAAGCGATCTAGAAATTCCTCCTAATTCTTCAAAGTTTATTTCTCTTTATCTTTTATTTTCCATTGGTTTCAAAGGAGGTCAGGAATTATCTCACGGAGGCTTTACAGCTGAAATTGTTTGGTCTATGCTTTTTGGTATTTTTATTGCCCTTTTAATACCTCTGTATTCTTTTTTTATACTAAGAAAAAAGCTAAATATATTTGATGCGGGTGCCATTGCAGCTGCCTATGGTTCCGTTAGTGCTGTAACCTTTGTAACAGCAGTTTCGTATCTTGAAGTACAAAACCTAGAACTTCACGGCCATATGGTAGCCATTATGGCACTAATGGAATCACCGGCTATTATTGGTGGGCTTATTCTAATTTCCATTTACAACAAAGATGCCGAAACCAGTATAAAAAAACGTACGGCATTTAAGCATTCTTTAGTAAATGGTAGTGTACTTTTAATTATGGGAAGTCTGGTGATTGGATTTATGGCAAGTGCGGAGCAGGCAGAAGGCATAAAACCTTTTACCAATGATATTTTTAAAGGATTTCTAGCTATTTTTCTTTTAGATATGGGGATTATTAGTGGTCGCAAATTAAACGCTCTTGTGGCTAAGGGTTGGTTTCCTTTTGCCTTTGCCATTCTTATTCCTTTAATTAATGGTTGCATAGTTGCCGTAATAAGCGGTTGGATAACACCCGATGTTTCCAATAGATTCATATTTTCTATTTTAGCTGCAAGCGCATCTTACATTGCCGTTCCTGCCGCTATGAAAATAACAGTTCCCAAAGCCAATCCAGGGCTTTTTTTACCTATGGCCTTGGCTGTAACATTTCCATTTAATATCACTGTAGGAATGCCTATCTACTTCTCAATTGTACAAAACACCTAAAAGAGGTTACTAAGCTTTTAAATTTCCAGAGAAATAAATTACTATAATCTTTGATTAGATGTCTTTAATTAAATTATGGGTTGGTGAAAACATTGTTTTCCCATACTAAAGAAAATGCATCTGCTATACAATCTGGTCTTGGAACCGGAGCGAGAATTTACGGAGCCATGTTTAATGGAATTTTGGCGCTATTTGGTGGCACACCCACACTAATTAACCTTCCCACCGCCCCTATGACCGTTGTTAGCGCTGCTTTTATTACCGCTATTATTGCTTCTAAAAAAGAAATCCTGAATGAGGCCTCCCCTTTCTAGGTTTTTTTACTAGTTGGATTTTTACAGACTTTATTGAGTGTTTTTTAAAATTTGGTCGAGAAATTAGACTTTTTATTTCTATCTTGATATCTATGAAGAAAACAGCCAATTTCACCCGCGTATTGCATCAGCAAAACAGAAGAGGTCTATAGAAAGCATTTTGATACTCTTTTATTTTTTGTATTTCCCAACGATTAAAAAACCTAATCAGCGATGGGGGCATCCATATTGAGATTCTCATCTTTCCTATCCTCTTCTTTCCTCTTTTCTTTGAGTACCCAAGAAAACACAAATGAGCCCAACTCTTTAACTGGCTCATACAATATAGATTTATCGGTGGTTTCTTTGTCTACGAATTCAATAGTATTATTGGTTTTATCAAAAAATACTAATACCGCTCCTGCAATAACAGCCAACTTGAGCCCTCCAAATAAAGCTCCCAAAAGCTTATTTAAAAAACCTAATGATGCAAAATCTGCCACTTTAGTGAGTAGCTTTCCAGAGTAGGCTACTGCAAAAACAATGATAGTGAAGGTGACAGAGAAAGCAGTAAGGTTTATATACTTCTCTTTCCAATCAACTATATCTGCAAGATAATCTCCTAAAAAATACGAAAAATGAATAGCCCCATATATCCCAAAGGTAACGGCAAACAAGGCTGCTATTTCTACAAATAGCCCTCTTAACAATCCTCTAATTATCCCAAATAATAAGATACCTCCAAGTATCATATCAAAAAAACTCATTCAAAATATTTTAGGCAAATATAAAACTTTGCAAATATAAGTTTCACAATTCTTTAGGTTTGTATCTTTGCGCGAATATTGAAGTCATGGCAAGAGATAAAAAACTTAAAGAACAATGGGATATTGTAGTGACAAAACTCTCTCAACAATTTGCAGAGGGTGATGTACTGGATTTAGATGCCATTATTTATCTCATTGGAGTACAGGAACTAGGGCAATTACACCGTACTTATAAAAAAGATGAGAAAATAAACCTCATGCATATAGCTATTTGCCGTTTGCTAGAGCCCTATGGCTACTATGAGTTTGATTACTTTGACGATGATGGTTGGCCTCATTACACTATAAAAGAAGCCCTCCCATCGCTTAAAGCAGGAGAACAGTCCGTTTTAATGAAAGAAGCAATTGTAATGTATTTTATAGAAAAAGAACTTATTGAAGCATGAGATTTCCTAACGACAGCGGACCCATATACCGCGAAACTATTGAAAGAGGTTTTCCAGCAGAACCATGGAACACAGCAAGTAATCTTATATTTCTAATTATTTTAATCTATTGGTCTTTTCGCATTTATAAAAGCCCTCATAAACATACTTTTCTAAAATTTGCTTTGCCTCTTTTATTAGTTGGATATATTGGTGGTACGCTATTTCATGGTACACGAAGTCATGAAATATGGTTGTTAATGGATTGGGTGCCTATCATGTTACTTTGCTTAGCTGCCTCTATTCATTTTTTCATAAAACTACAGGCGGGCAAAGTTATGATTACCTTAGTGAGCATTCTCCCGTTTATTTCTGCCTTTACACTTCAAAAAGTGCCTATAGACCCACACCTTAGAAGTTTAATTGGCTATATTACCATTGCCACCGTTATTATGTATCCTATTTTACAATTTATGAGAAAACATGCCTTTGAACAGCGGTATTATGCGATGTCTGCGATACTTTTCTTTCTCATTGCTATTACTTTTAGAAGTATCGATTTAGAGGTAAACACAGAACTATTTTATATGGGTACGCATTGGTTATGGCATTTATTTGGAGGCATAACCGCTCATTTTCTAATTGCGTTTGTTTTCTTCACTGAAACAAAAACAGCTATAATTAAACCTTCATAGGAAGGGCATACGGGTATAATTGTTTAAATTTGCCGTTCAAAATTTTATACAATGATTGATAAAATTAAAGAACATATTGAAGAAGTATCGAAATTTAAAGCTGACACTAAGGAAGCTGTAGAAGAATTTCGTATTAAATACCTTGGTAAAAAAGGACTTCTCAATGGTTTTTTTGCCGAGTTTAAAAATGTGCCCAACGAGCTCAAAAAAGAATTCGGACAAACTATTAATCAATTAAGAGATACCGCCACAGAAAAGGTAAATCAATTACGAGAAGAACTAGAAAGCAAAATAGAAGATAAAGGAAAATACGGTGATCTTACGCGTCCCGGTGAACCAATGCCATTAGGTGCCAGACATCCTATCTCTATTGTTAAAAATCAAATTATTGACATCTTTTCGCGTATTGGTTTTAATGTTTCGGAAGGTCCTGAAATTGAAGACGATTGGCATAACTTCTCTGCATTAAATTTACCAGAGTATCATCCTGCAAGAGATATGCAAGATACCTTCTTCGTGCAAACCAATCCTGATATTCTTTTACGCACACATACCTCATCTGTACAAGTAAGGTATATGGAAAATAACAAACCTCCTATTCGTACCATTTCTCCGGGTAGGGTGTATAGAAACGAAGCTATTTCAGCAAGATCACATTGTTTTTTTCATCAGGTAGAAGGTTTATATATAGATAAAGGAGTTTCTTTTGCAGACCTGAAACAAACACTTCAATACTTTACCACAGAGCTGTTTGGAAAATCCAAAATAAGATTACGCCCTTCGTACTTTCCATTTACCGAGCCTAGTGCAGAGGTAGATGTCTACTGGGGTCTGGAAACGGAAACCGATTACAAAATGACCAAAGGAACCGGATGGTTAGAAATTATGGGATGCGGAATGGTAGATCCAAATGTCTTAGAAAACTGTGGAATTGATTCAAAAGAATATTCCGGATTCGCATTTGGAATGGGTATAGATCGTATTGCCTTGCTGCTTTATCAAATACCAGACATTCGCTTATTAAGTGAAAATGATGTACGCTTTCTAGAACAATTCAAATCAAGCATCTAAGTGTCTTTTTAATTCTATATCATTTTGAAAAAAGATATTGAAATACCTATCGTAAAAGATGTTCACGTTGCCATTGTGAGAGAATGGAATGAAGAGTTTCTTTCACAAGACTGGAATTCATACCTAATTAATAACCGTGCTGATGCCATTGAGATGGCTATTGTAGTTAGTAAAGGATATGATGGAGATATAAAAACCTCCACAATGAGGCATGGATTGGGTACTCTAGGGGCTAAAGAATTCGTAAAAATTGAATTGTTACAGGAAGAAATCCTAGTGCTAAATAATGAATTTTATCTTAGCTTTTTTGCAGACAACAAACTTTACGAAAAGAAGTTTGTATTTGAAAAACACTCCATCAAAGAAGAAAATACCATTATGCTTCCGGTGATGAACATAGAAGGTATTCTCATCTAAGAATAGTTTTTCAGTTACAATAAAAAGCGATACTTTTCCATTAGTAAATCGCTGGTATTGAAAAGGCTTCTTAAACATATTCAACAACGAAAAATTCGCTACGGAATACTTCTAATTCTTTTAGTAGCCTACTATTTTTGTCTTCCTACTCCTATTTTTACAGATCCTACGTCTACAGTAATCGAGGCCAAGAATCATGAATTACTTGGAGCTAAAATAGCTACAGATGGGCAATGGCGTTTTCCTGAAACAACAGAAGTCCCCCTAAAATTTAAGAAGTGTATATTACAATTTGAAGATCAATATTTTTATCAACATCTAGGCTTTAACCCCATTTCTATTGTAAAATCACTGATACAAAATATAAAAGCCGGCAAAACAATTAGAGGGGGTAGCACACTTACCCAACAAGTGATACGCTTATCAAGAAAAGGTAAAAAACGTACCTATTCAGAAAAACTTATAGAACTCATACTTGCCACCAGACTTGAACTGCGATACTCTAAAGACAAAATTTTACAATTGTATGCTTCTCATGCACCTTTTGGAGGTAATGTAGTGGGCATTGATATGGCTTCTTGGCGTTATTTTGGAGTAAAATCACAACAACTAAGCTGGGCAGAAAGTGCTACTCTTGCTGTATTGCCTAATGCGCCTTCTCTTATTTATCCCGGAAAGAATCAAGAGCAATTAAGGGCAAAGCGAAATAGATTGTTGAAAAAATTACGGGATGCTTCCATTCTTGATTCTCTTACTTATAAATTGGCAATTGTAGAACCATTACCTAAAAAACCATTTGCGCTACCTAGAGAAGCACCTCATTTACTTGACTTTTTAGCACGCACAGAAAAAGGAAACAGAATTCAAACAACTATAGATCCTGTAGTGCAGCGACAAGCTAACACTATTATTAAACAACATTATGAGGTACTACGTCAAAACGGAGTTCATAATGCCGCAATGTTAATCATGGACGTAGATACTAGAAAAATAGTTGCTTATGTAGGTAATACTCCTACCCAAGTAAAACATCAAAAAGACGTTGACCTTATTCATGCTCCAAGAAGTACCGGAAGCATTTTAAAGCCTTTTTTATATGCAGCCATGCTAGATGCGGGTGAGCTGCTACCAGAACAACTGGTAGCCGATATTCCTACACAAATTGCAGACTATCAACCAGAGAATTTTGATGAACAATACGATGGTGCAGTGCGGGCAAAAAGAGCGCTCTCACGCTCGCTCAATGTTCCAGCAGTTAGGTTATTACAGGAATATGGATTACAACGCTTTCGTGACCAGATTGAAAACTTAAAACTAAAAGACATCAATAAATCGGCAGATCATTATGGACTCACTTTAATTCTTGGAGGAGCAGAAAGCAATCTTTGGGATCTATGTAAATCATACGCATCCATGGCGGCAACCTTAAAAAACTATACAAAAAATTCGTCCAGATACTTTGATAAGGAATTTAGCGAACCTATAATTAAATCCAAAGATTCTTTAAAACATGGTACACTAAGCTTTGAAAAACCCATTTTTGATGCAGGAAGCATCTACCTCACTTTTGAAGCTATGAAAGAGGTAAATAGACCTGAGGGAGAAGAATCCTGGGAATTTTTTGATTCGTCTAAAGAAGTAGCTTGGAAAACCGGAACCAGTTTTGGAAATAGAGATGCATGGGCCATTGGAGTTACCAAAAATTATGTAGTAGGGGTTTGGGTAGGCAATGCAGACGGAGAAGGGCGCCCCAATATGACCGGTTTAACGGCAGCAGCTCCTATTATGTTTGACGCATTTGATATTTTACCCCAAGCCACTTGGTTTGAAAAACCATATGATGCACTAACAGAAGCAACTATTTGTGTACATAGCGGGTTTATTGCTGGGGATTACTGCCCATCAAGTAAAACTTGGATTCCAACAAGTGGCACCAAGTCTGCTGCCTGTTTCTATCACCCATTAATTCATTTAAACAAATCTAAGACCTACCAAGTAAATTCCTCTTGTGAATCAGTATCAGAAATTGTCACCATTCCCTGGTTTGTATTACCCCCTCTTATGGAATATTACTTTAAAGCCACTAATACAACCTACCAACCATTACCCAAGTTTAGAGAAGATTGCAAAGTAACAAATCAACCTGTTATGGATTTTATCTATCCAAAACAACATGGAATTGTCACGCTTCCAGTTGATTTTAACGGAGAAACAACATCCCTTATTTTAAAACTGGCTCACAGCAAACCTAAAACAGTCGTGTTTTGGTATCTGGATAATGAATTTATTGGACAAACCAGTACCTTTCATGAAATTGCGCTAAAACCTCAAAAAGGTACACACCTAATCACCGTAGTTGATGAATTGGGAAACGAGCTTAAACGCCAAATTGAAATACGCTAACGCAACCTTAACAAGTTTTTGACATCTCAATTAAAACAAACCTTACCAAATGACACATAAACTTCAATGGCTATGTTCTAGTATGTGTATCCTTCTTTTTATAAATAGCTGCAATACTAATGACAATGACCCATGTGCAAACGTAGAACCAAATACTCAATTTTTTAGTATTGAATTAGTGGACGCTGATGGAAATAATCTTATTGAAAACAACATTTACAATAGATCTGATATTCAAGTGTTACTTAATGGGAATATAATTGGAGGGGTTCCAGATACCGCGCTTCCAACCAACTATATTGTTTTAGAACTGCTATTGGGAGGAGATAAGGTTATTGCCGATGTGATGCTTAGTGTTACTGAAACTGATAAGCTTACCCTTAGTGTTCTTGAAGGGGAACCCGGAGATTGTGGATTTACCATTCTAACTGTTACTGAAGCTATCTATAACGGGTTTCAGCAAAATATTACCCTAGATAATGAAGTTCAAATTCAAAAAATTATAGTTGTAAAATAAATCCAAACATGAAAATACTTAAATATTGCTGCTGTTTTTTGTTAGTTTTAGGAAATTTTTCCTGCTCAAATAATGATGATCTGCTAGTGCAATGTGCTGCTATAGATTATGCAATTCCAGGGTTAATTATAGAATTTATAGACTCCAATGGCATCAACCTCATTGATAATGGAACTTATGATAAAGATGAAATAAAAGTCATTATTAACGATACGAAGGTTTCAAGGATTGTTGAACAAGAAGATGGGACTGTATTAAATGTATTATTATCTGATGCTTTAGATAATAAAGAAGCACAAGTAATACTAAGTTCTGTAGAAACAGATATTTTAAAAGTAGCTCTTACCAGAACCACTACTGGAAGCCCTTGTTTCTTTGCTGTTTTTAGGGTAGATGAAGTAAGCTACAATGCAGTAAATCAATCTTTAGAAGAAATTCCTTTTAACTACAAAATAACCATTGTAAAATAACCTATTTTAAAACACTGCCTTTAGCAGCCCACCAAGGATGTGTTTCTACAGTTAACATTCCTGCCTTTACAGCAGGATCACTCTTTGCGAGGCTATCTGCTTCTTTAAAGGTAGGAGTATTATAAATTACAACTCCTGAGACAGTGCTTTCATCATCAAAAGGTCCTGCAATACATATTTTACCCATTAAATGCAATTTTTCCAAATGTGCCTGATGAGCCGTCTGTAGTTTAATTCTTGCTATAGAATCTTGATTACGAATAGCACCTTTTTTGAGAAAAACCATAAAATACTTCTGCATTACATAGGTGGTATCACCTTCTTTATAAGAAAAAGTTTCGTGATCAATGGTCAAAGAATCCGTATCTGATGAATTCTTTGGAAGAATTTCTTTTTTCTCAGCTGTTTTTTCATCAGAAAGTTCTGTATTACAGGAAATCAATCCTAAGCTTGCTAGCATAATTAGAATATATTTCTTCATTTTTAAAATGCTGTTTTCCATTTTATAAATGGTTTGATACTTAATTGAGAATTGTAATAGCGTTTATCCCCAGTTACTTCTTTACCTAACCAAATTGGCTTTTCAAAAGCTTCATCCTCTGTACTTAGCTCTACCTCGGCTATAACTAATCCTTTATTATCCCCATCAAACTCATCAATCTCAAATAAATGATTGGCTATTGGAACTTCAAAACGTACTTTGTCTATTACTGTACCCTCACAGAGTTTCATTAATGCCTCTGCTTCATTTATCGGGATTTCTTTTTCCCACTCAAATCGGGTTGTACCAGAAGCATTTGAAATTCCTTTAATAGTAAGATATCCTTTATTTCCTTTTATTCGCACCCGCACAGTTCGTTTAGGATCTGTATTTAAAAAACCCTGTACGATTCTTTTTTTTGAGGTGGCCTCTTTTCTATAATCGCTTGAATTCACCAAGAATTTACGTTCTGTTTCTATCATTACTAATTAATTCGCCAAGGCGGATTTTTTCGATTATCACCTGCAAAATACAAAATGAGTTGGTTTCCATCCAGATCTTTTAAACGCGCTTCACGCCAAAGCCATTTACGATCTTTAGGCATTTCATCAAATACGATTCCGGCTTCTTGTAAAACTTTCACTTTTTCATCTAGGTCTTTTGCTTCAAAATATACATAGACCCCTTCGCCTTCTTTCAATTTATCTACCAAGTGCACGGAAAAAGTGCTATTGCCTTCCTGGCATTCAAAACGTGCATAATATCGTAACGCTTCTACAATAAGTAACAAGCCCAATTTTTTGTAAAAATCAACAGACCTTTCTACATTTATGCTAGCTACCGTTACCTGATTCAGATTCATTATTTTCCTATTTCTGCTAATAAATCTGATGGGATTCTTCTGGTCTTTTTATCACTATTGGCTAGTTTGATCATTGCATTTGCAATTACTGTGGGCTCTATAGATCGGTACTTTTTTAGAGAGCCTACTAATATAAAATTTAAGACGGTAAACAACTTTTTAAAAATCCATTCTAAAATTCGCTTTTCATCTCGTTCACCTCCAATCAATGCAGGTTGAATAAGGTACGTTCTTTTCACTTTTTGCTTTAAAACATCCTGCTCCATTTCTCCTTTAATACGGTTGTAAAAAACAGTACTGTTTTTATTGGCTCCCATAGCAGAAACAACTAGCAAAGTGTCTATTCCTTTTTTATGGCAAAGTTTTGCTACACTCACAGGTATCCCATAATCTATCTTTCTATAAAGCTCTTTATTGGGCGTTTTAGAGGCAGTTGTACCAATACAACAATACACTTCATCTCCCATAAAATCATTTTGATAAGTCTCTGGGTCTAAAAGATCGCAAATAAATTCGCTTAGTTTTTTATGTTTTTTACCTGTGGAACTCCTGCCAAACACTTTTATACTCGTATATCGTTCATCTAAGAGCAATTTATTTAATAAAATACCCCCAGTAAGTCCTGTAGCGCCTAAAATAATGGCTGTTTTACCCATAATTAATTTCCGTAGATTAAATATACTAATTTTACGTTATGGAGACAGAAGTGCCCTTACGGAAAATAATTCATGTAGATATGGATGCATTTTATGCTTCGGTAGAACAATTAGACAATCCAGCGTTAAAGGGTAGGCCTATTGCTGTTGGTGGTGGAGGTTCTAGAGGTGTGGTCGCAGCAGCCAGTTACGAAGCACGAAAATATGGAGTTAGAAGTGCGATGAGTGGTGTCATCGCTGTGAAACGTTGCCCAGATCTTATTTTTGTAAAGCATCGTTTTGACCGCTATAAAGAAATCTCAAAACAAATTCGGGCTATTTTTCTTGATTATACAGACTTAGTAGAACCTTTATCACTTGATGAAGCTTATTTAGATGTCACGCAAAACAAAAAAGGCAATCCATCCGCTACATTAATTGCACAAGAAATTAGAAAACGAATATTTGAAGAAACAGGTCTCACCGCTTCGGCAGGTATTTCCATCAATAAATTTATCGCAAAGGTTGCCAGTGATATTAATAAACCTAACGGACAAAAAACAGTGAATCCAGAAGAAGTGATTCTTTTTCTAGAGGGATTAGAAATTCGTAAGTTTTATGGGGTTGGAAAGGTAACCGCAGAAAAAATGTATCAACTGGGTATTTTTACTGGGTTGGATTTAAAAACTAAATCTTTGGCTTTTTTAGAAAAACATTTTGGTAAAAGTGGAAGCTTCTACTACCATGTAGTTCGTGGAATTCACCATAGCGAAGTGAAACCCAATCGCATTCCTAAATCTGTAGGTGCAGAAAGAACCTTTAATGAGAACTTAAGCAGTGAAATTTTTATGCTTGAAAAGTTAGAACATATTGCTGGTGAGCTGGACAAACGACTTAAAAAAAGTAAGATTGCCGGAAAAACAGTAACCCTTAAAATTAAATATAGTGATTTTAGCTTGCAAACCAGAAGTAAAACGCTAGATTATTATGTAGCAGATAAAAGCCTCATTCTCCAAACTGCTAAAGAGCTTTTATACCAAGAAAAATTAGAAAATTCTGTTCGCCTATTAGGAATTTCCCTTGCCAATCTAAATACAGATTCGGTTAAAACTACCGCAAAGAAGATAGTATCAGTGCAATTGAAGTTTGCTTTTTAATAGATTTATCACCAAAAAAAGCCTGAAAAAGTTTAATTCCAGGCTTCCATTTCAATACCATCTATCTTAGATATAACAACTATCAATCTCTGTAACTCGTAAGGTATTTACCATTCCTTTTTCTTGAATAGGCATTGCTGCAAGACTTACCAACATATCTCCTACTTCAAGAAATCCTTTTTCACAAGAAATACGGTTTACGTCTTCAATAGTTTCATCTGTACTAACAAACTTATCATAGTAAAAGGCTTTTACTCCCCAAAGTAAACTTAATTGAGTAAGTATACGCTTGTTGGAAGTAAATACTAAAATATGCGCTTGTGGTCTCCATGCAGAAATTTGAAAAGCAGTATAACCACTGTTTGTTAGCGTAGAAATAGCTTTTGCTTTTATTTCATTTGCCATGAGTGCTGCGTGATAACATACAGATTTAGTGATGTATCTTTTGGTGCGAATATGTGGTGGTTCTTGTGGTACTTTAATTAATGATGAATGTTCTACAGTATTTATAATACTGGCCATTTTTTCTATTACCTGCACTGGATATTTCCCTACGGAAGTTTCACCAGATAGCATTACTGCATCTGCCCCATCCATTACAGAATTTGCTACATCATTTACCTCTGCTCTGGTTGGAGTAAGGCTAGTGATCATAGTTTCCATCATTTGCGTTGCAATAATTACAGGAATACGCGCTCTTTTTGCACGTTGTACCAATAACTTCTGAATTAAAGGAACCTCTTGTGCGGGTACTTCTACGCCAAGGTCGCCCCTTGCCACCATAAGTCCGTCACAATAAGCCACAATCTTATCAATATTCTCTACTGCTTCAGGTTTTTCGATTTTAGCAACTATGGGTATTTTTTCGTCTGTATGTTCTTTGATCAAATTTTGAAGATCTATAAGATCCTGGCTGTTTCTAACAAAAGACAACGCAATCCAATCTACTTCTTGCTTGATTGCAAAAATAGCATCTTTAATATCTTTTTTTGTAAGCGCTGGTAATGACACCTTTGTATTTGGAAGGTTTACACCCTTTTTAGATTTAAGAGGCCCGCCTTGCACTACTCTGGCTTTTACATGCTTCTTTTTATCTGTAGTAACTACCTCAAAAATAAGTTTTCCATCATCTAACAAAACACGCTCCCCCGGCTGAACATCTTTTGGAAACGCTTTATAGTTCATGTATACACGTTCTGCATTTCCTTCAAAAGGATCTCCGGTAACAAATGTAATCTCATCTCCTTTATTTACAACAACCTCTTCCGCCATAACACCTACTCGTAGCTTAGGCCCTTGAAGGTCTCCAAGAATGGCAGTAGTATATCCAAACTCTTTGTTGAGTGAACGAATCATATCAATTCTTTCCTTTACATCCTCATAATCTGCATGTGAAAAATTGATACGAAACACATTAACCCCTGCCTCCATCATTTCTTTCAAAATCTCTTTCTTACTGGTAGCAGGTCCTAGAGTAGCTACAATTTTAGTTTTTTTATTATTTGGCATTCCTTAAAAAATTAAGTTATTTCTTGATTTTAGTGCTTCTATATTTATGCTGTATGCTGTACTTACAGCGGTGATCTGATTTATCTTATCTACAATTTTTTTAAGTCCGTTAACTTCTAATCCATTATCAATTTTTAAAAAAAAATCTACTTTGCTTCGTTCTGGTATTAGAAATCGCGTCAACGTTCTGTAATTACTATTAAACAAACTTATTACCTCTTCACTTATTTCATAATCCATATGAGATTTGTTTGAAATCAAATTCCAAACAGTATCTTGGTATTTATCTTCCCATTCATATAATGAAAATGAGGTTGTATCCTTAAAATCAATATTAAAGGATAACCTTTTAAGTTTGCTTCTTAGATGCAAGTTTAGGAAATATGCTAACTTATAATCTTCCAAATAACTATGAATGGCAATAATTGCAAAGGTGGGTTCATAGAAATCATCTAGTATTTTGTAGACAGCCATATATACATTTACATGGAAATGTAAATATATAATTCTAATAAAGACTGTACAACTTTTAAATGCTTGTTTCCCACTAATTAAGAAACGAAAACGTTAAAGTGCATTTTTCGCTATTTACTGTTGTTAATTATTTCTTGTAATGCAAAATAGGCACGTTTTGCTGCTTTTTCTTCTGCTTTCTTTTTAGAGGTGGCTCTTGCCTTCGCAATTATCTTCTTATCTATATACAATTTGACAGCAAAATGCTTGACCGCATCGTTCCCATTATCTTCATAAATCTCAAACTTAAAAATATGTTTTTCTTTTTGGCACCACTCAATCAAAAGGCTTTTATAGCTTATTACCTTTCCCTCTAGTTTCTCAATATCTACGTAAGGTTCTATAACTCTCTTATTAATAAATTTTTCGCAATATACGAATCCTCTATCCATGTAAATAGCCCCTACCAAAGCTTCAAACATATTGCCATGAATATTATCTCCAAAATGATTACGAGATATTCTGCTTTCTAAAAATTGAATAAGGTTAAGATCTCTGCCTAATTCGTTAAGATGTTCTCTACTCACCACTTTAGATCTCATTTTAGTAAGATATCCTTCATCTCCTGAAGGTACTTCGTCATAAAGATGTTTTGAAATAACCGCACCAAGCATCGCATCCCCTAAAAATTCTAGACGCTCATAATTTAAAGGATTGCCTATTAGGTCTTTTTTATTAGCAGATCTATGCGTAAATGCTTTTAAGTATATGGCAATATTACGCGGCTTAAAGCCAAGTATTCTTGTTAGCATGATAAAAAAATTCCCGTCCTCTTGGGAACGGGAATTTAGTATTTTGCTAAAAATGCTCATGTATATATTTAATCATCTAATTTCTTAAACAATACACATGCATTGTGTCCGCCAAATCCAAAAGTATTACTCATCGCTACACTTACTTCGCGTTTTTGAGCTTTGTTTAGGGTGAGATTCAATTTTGGGTCAATATTTTCATCATGAGTTTCATGATTAATGGTAGGAGGAACTAAGGAATTTTTAATTGCCAATATTGAAGCTATAGCTTCAATTGCTCCTGCTGCCCCGAGCAAATGCCCAGTCATTGACTTAGTTGAATTAATATTAAGCTCGTAAGCATGCTCACCAAAAACTTCTTTTATTGCCTTAGATTCTGCAAGGTCTCCTAATGGGGTTGAGGTACCATGCATATTAATTGCATCTACCTGTTCTGGTTTGAGACCTGCATCTTCAAGACAGTTGAGCATAACCTTTTTTGCACCTAATCCTTCTGGATGTGGAGCTGTCATATGATGTGCATCCGCAGATAGTCCGCCACCTGCCAACTCAGCATAAATTTTGGCGCCTCTTGCTTTCGCATGTTCATATTCTTCCAGTATAAGTGCTCCTGCTCCTTCTCCTAAAACAAAACCATCACGGGTTTTATCAAATGGTCTGGAAGCCGTTTGTGCACTGTCATTTCTAGTAGATAATGCATGCATTGCGTTAAATCCACCCATCCCGGATGCAGTTACCGCTGCTTCAGATCCTCCAGAAACAATAATATCTGCATAACCTAATCTTATATAATTTAGGGCATCAATCATTGCATTTGCAGAAGAAGCGCAAGCTGAAACAGTTGCAAAATTAGGGCCTCTGAATCCATATTTAATAGAGATAAGCCCAGGGGCAATATCTGCAATCATTTTAGGAATAAAGAAAGGATTAAAACGAGGGGTTCCATCTCCTGTAGCAAAATTAATTACTTCTTCTTGAAATGTTTGAATCCCTCCAATACCTGCTCCCCAGATGACTCCAATTCTATCAGGATCAAGTGCTTCCAGATTCATTCCAGCATCCTCAATAGCTTCGGCCGAAGCCACCATTGCATACTGACAGAATTTATCCATCTTTCTAGCTTCTTTACGATCCAGATAATCAGTTACTTCAAAGTTTTTGACTTCACAAGCAAATTGTGTTTTAAATTTGGAAACATCAAAATGAGTAATTGGAGCAGCGCCACTTTTTCCAGTGCTCAAACCTTCCCAATACTCATTTATATTGTTACCAATGGGTGTAAGTGCCCCCAAACCTGTGACAACAACTCGCCTTAATTTCATATATATTTATTTTGCTCCTTCTATATACTGAATTGCTTGGCCAACAGTGGCAATGTTTTCAGCTTGATCATCAGGAATCTGGATATCAAATTCTTTTTCGAATTCCATGATCAATTCCACAGTGTCTAATGAGTCTGCGCCTAAATCGTTAGTAAAGCTAGCTTCTGGCACTACCTCGTTCTCATCAACACCTAATTTGTCTACGATAATCGCTTTTACTCGTGATGCAATGTCTGACATAATCTTTTAGTTTTAAAATTTAAATTGTTGGCAAAAATAAAAAACTTTAATAGAAAACAACGATTTACATTTAAAATGTGCTCCTAATTTACTAAATTTTAAAACAAGGTTTTACAATTAGCAGTTGCTTTGTGAATAATTATTCTTTTTTTTGTAACCATAATTCAGTAAATGTATACACATAAATGCGAATCGTAATTTTTGCTTCTGGCAATGGCAGCAATGCTGAAAACATTATAAATTATTTTTCTGACAACCAGAATGTTACTGTATCAGCTGTATTTTCTAATAAAAATGATGCCATGGTTTTAGCAAGGGCTAATCGCCTTAAAATCCCTACAATTGCTTTTAATAAAAAAGCATTAGAAGATTCTGATTGTATTTTGGGAATCCTCAAAAGCATAAATCCTGATCTCATTGTACTTGCTGGTTTTTTATGGAAGTTTCCAGCTCATATCATAAAGGTTTTTCCAGATAAAATTATAAACATACATCCTGCATTACTCCCTAAGTATGGAGGAAAAGGAATGTATGGGATGCACGTTCATAACGCTATTGTAAAAAATAAAGAGCAAGAAACTGGAATTACTATTCACTATGTAAATGAACATTACGATGAAGGTGCCATAATATTTCAAAAGACTGTCAATATAGATCCTAGTGATTCACCAGATGATGTTGCTAGAAAAGTTCATTCTCTTGAATATACTTATTTTCCTCAGATAATAGAAAAAATACTACATGGAGAAGTTTGATGTCCACATTTACACAGATGGCGGCTCAAGCGGAAATCCTGGGCCAGGAGGATATGGGATTGTGATGGAATGGGTTGGAAAACCATATAAAAAAGAATTTTCTCAAGGATTTTTGCGCACCACCAACAATCGAATGGAATTAATGGCTGTTATTGTTGCGTTAAAAAAATTAAAAAAACAGGGGGTTCAGGTAAAAGTCTTTACTGATTCTAAATATGTGGTGGATGCCGTTGAAAAGGGATGGGTTTTTCGTTGGGAGCGAACTCATTTTAACGGCAAGAAAAATGCAGATTTGTGGCAGGCCTTTTTAAAAGAATATAGAAAGCACTCTGTAAGCTTGCATTGGATTAAAGGTCATAACAATCATCCACAAAATGATCGCTGCGATCAATTGGCTGTTGCCGCCTACAAAAAATCAAATTTACTAGAAGACACTGGGTTTGAAAATTCTTAAGAAACCTTATTAAAAAAAGATAATCTTAAAATTTGTAGCTTTGCAAGCAAAAAAATTTGGCCCTCTTATAGTTATGAGAATATTTTGGCTTGTTTGTTTTATTTTAAGTGCTTACTCATCATTATATGCCCAAAAATGGGAATTGAAAAAGGATAAAAATAGTGTCAAGGTATATTCAAGAGCACTTGATTCAACAAAAATTAATGAATATAAGGCAGTAGTATTAACTAATACTACGGTAGAAAAAGCATTAAAAGTAATTACAGATGGTAACAATCTCTGGAAATGGAATCACAAAACTTCAGAAAGTAAGCTTGTAAGCCAAATATCGGAAACAGAATTTATCTTTTGGATGAAAAATGATTTGCCTTGGCCAATCAAAAACAGAGATAACATATCTCATGTGAAAGTTCAAAAAATTTCCAATGGTTATTGGATTGAGATACTCCCAGCAGCTTCAGACCTAGTGCCCAAAGAGAATAGCACTGTAAGGGTCACCAACTTTAAGGGTTATTGGTCTATTATTCAAAAAGGCAGAAAAGTTCAAATTACACAACAACTTTATGGAGATCCAGAAGGTTCTTTACCTTCTTGGCTACTGAATTCTATATTAACAACAGCTCCTTTTCATTCTTTTTGCGACTTAAAGGAACTTCTTGAAAAGTAACCTTATATTTGCAAAAAAAATAAATAAATGGGCAAATTACTAATAATTGGTACGGTTGCATTTGATGCGATAGAAACTCCATTTGGTAAAACCGATAAAATTTTAGGAGGAGCAGGAACTTTTATTGGGCTTTCTGCGTCGTATTTTGAGGTAGATTCTGCCATTGTTTCCGTTGTAGGTGAAGATTTTCCCGAAGCATATCTAAACAAACTTAAGGACAGGAATATAGATATTTCAGGAATTGAAGTGGTCAAAGGAGGGAAAACATTCTTTTGGAGCGGCAAATACCATAACGATCTTAACTCAAGAGACACCTTAGAAACTCAACTAAATGTACTTGCTGATTTTAAACCTATTGTTCCTGAAAATTACAAAGACGCAGATGTAGTTATGTTAGGTAATTTGCATCCAGGCATTCAATTAGATGTCATCAATCAGATGGAGAAAGAACCTAAGCTTATTGTATTAGATACTATGAACTTCTGGATGGACAATTCTTGGGATATGTTATTGGAGGTAATTACGAAAGTAGACGTGATTACTATTAATGATGAAGAAGCTAGGCAGCTAACCAACGAATATTCACTTGTGAAAGCGGCACAAAAAATACATCAAATGGGTCCTTCCTATGTAGTTATTAAAAAAGGAGAGCACGGCGCCTTATTATTTCATAATGGTGAAATTTTCTTTGCCCCTGCACTTCCTTTAGAAGAGGTCTTTGATCCTACTGGAGCAGGCGACACTTTTGCCGGGGGTTTTGCTGGTTATTTAGCAGGAACTAAGAATATTTCATTTGAAAATATGAAAAATGCTATTATTTATGGATCTAATCTCGCTTCATTTTGTGTAGAAAAATTTGGTACAGAACGATTTGAAAATTTGTCCAAAGTAGAGGTAAACAAACGCTTACAACAATTTAAGCATTTAACACAATTCGATATAGAATTAATTTAAAAATTATGCCCTGTTTTTTCGGGGCATTTTTAATTTTAAAAAACAATGAGCGACGCTATTAAACACGAATGTGGTATTGCTATGATTAGGCTTCTAAAGCCATTAGAGTATTACAAAGAAAAGTACGGAAGTGCTTTCTATGGCATCAATAAGATGTATCTTATGATGGAAAAACAGCACAATCGTGGGCAAGACGGTGCCGGGTTTGCAAGTATTAAACTTAATATGAAGCCAGGTGAACGTTATATTAGTCGCGTAAGATCAAATAAATCACAACCCATACAGGATATCTTTGCTCAAATAAACGAGCGAATCAACACAGAATTAACAGCGAATTCAAATTTACACACTAATGTAAGCGAACAAAAAAGAGATATTCCTTATTTGGGAGAAGTATATTTGGGTCATGTTCGTTATGGTACTTTTGGTAAAAATAGTATTGAAAGTGTACATCCATTTCTAAGGCAAAATAATTGGATGCATAGAAATCTAATTGTTGCAGGCAACTTTAATATGACCAATGTTAATGAACTATTTGACAACTTAATACAATTGGGTCAGCATCCAAAAGATAAAACAGATACTATTACTGTGATGGAAAAAATAGGACATTTTCTGGACGATGCAGTGGCCAAGCTTTACAAAGAAATTAAACATGAAGGATATAGTAAGCATGAAGCATCTCCATTAATTGCAGCACGTTTAAATCTTGCTAAAATTCTTAGAAAAGCTGCAAAAAACTGGGATGGCGGATATGCTATGGCTGGAATGATAGGTCATGGAGATGCATTTGTATTAAGAGATCCCGCGGGCATAAGGCCTGCATACTTCTATAAGGATGATGAAGTAGTGGTAGTTGCATCAGAAAGACCCGCAATTCAAACTGTTTTTAATGTAGAATTTAACGACATAAAAGAATTAGATCCTGGAAAAGCAATTATCATAAAAAAAGATGGAAGTTTAAAACTCAAAGAAATATTAAAACCTTTACCCAGAAAAGCATGTTCATTTGAACGTATCTATTTTTCAAGGGGTAGTGATGTGGAGATTTATAAAGAGCGTAAAAATTTGGGGAGATTATTATTTCCTGAAATACTGAAAGCTATTTCATCAGACATACAAAACACGGTATTCTCATATATTCCTAATACCGCTGAAACCTGCTTCTTTGGGATGGTAAAGGAGGCCCAAGACTACCTTAATCGGAAAAAAGAAGAACTTATTCTAGGAGAAGGAAGCAATATTACTAAAGAAAGGTTGCATGAAATTTTAGATATTCGTCCTAGAATTGAAAAAGTAGCTATTAAAGATGCGAAACTAAGAACCTTTATTACCGAAGACAGTAGCCGTGATGATCTGGTAGCACATGTTTATGATGTGACCTATGGATCTGTTAAAGAAAGTGATAATTTAGTAATTATTGACGATAGTATTGTTAGGGGTACCACACTAAAAAAGAGTATTCTTAAAATGATGGATAGGCTTCATCCTAAAACCATTGTGGTAGTATCTTCTGCACCTCAAATTCGTTTTCCTGATTGTTATGGAATTGATATGGCAAGACTTGAAGATTTGGTCGCATTTAGAGCTGCATTAGCACTACATAAAGACAATAACACCTATGATGTTATTGATGAAATTTATAAAAAATGTAAAAGTCAGTCCAATCTTGAAGATAGTAGAATTATAAATTTTGTAAATGAAGTATACAATCCATTTACAGATCAACAGCTCTCTGATAAAATTGCTGAACTATTGAGTCCAGAAGATTTAAAAGCCGCTGTAAAAGTAATATTTCAACCTGTTAAAAATCTTCATATCGCCTGTCCTAAGAATCTTGGCGATTGGTACTTTACTGGTGACTATCCTACCCCTGGTGGTAATAGGGTAGTAAATAGGGCTTTTATGAATTTTTATGAAGGCAAGAAAGAAAGGGCTTATTAAATTTTATGTATTTCATCGTTTAAAAGTGCATTTCATCCGATTTATTATTAAACATATATTGTAATAGTGTACTTTTAACTCACCATAGCATAAGTAGGTTAAGTTCATGGTAAGATTTGGGGCAAAAAAGGTGGATTCAATT